>JBDTGA010000032.1:0-40849 GCA_039937655.1 Ginsengibacter sp. | reverse complement strand
GTATGGGCATATATAGCTGGAAAAGCCGCATACAATGCAGTCCATGATGGATGCGAAAAAGCGTGCAAAATCCCCATCTTTTGTGATATAGTTTGTTTTATTGCGTCAGCAGTGGCAGCCGCAGTTGCTGGAATTATCGGATTATACGTCGGTGCCGTTTTGGGTGCACTGCTGGGTGCAATTCCCCTTTTTTCGCAGCCGAAAATCACTTCTGGAGCTAACGTTAGAAATACACCCTCCATTTCAATAAACACCTTATTTTTATGATGCTCTTTGTAAGGCCGATGTTAGCATTGTTGCGTAATAGCACGGGCGTCATTCTGGTTGGAATGTAAAAAGCTTTTTTGCCGAAAACAAAAAAGCTTTGTGATCACTTCAGTGGTGACTCTGTCCCGATAGTTATCGGGATATCAGAGATCCCGTTCAGAATATTTTCATGTTAAAGATACATTCTCTGAGAGCCTATTTTTCACTTCTAAAAAAATATTTATGCAAAACAGAAATGTAAAGATGGAAGTTATCAATCCCGATGCGGCGGGGATTGACGTAGGAAGCCGCTCTCACTTTGCTGCCATCGGTCAAGGCAAGGAAGAGATTAAAGAATTCGGTGTTTACAATGAAGACCATCAGCAACTCATCAAATGGTTTTTAGACAATGAAATCAAAACCGTAGCATCGTTGGCAGAAATTCTACACAAACTCTCCATTTATTAATTGTAAATAAATATTTCCCAATTTGGGAACTTTGTCTATCTTTGACAAAAGCCGAGAATTGAGAATTATTGCTAAAAAAATATTGAGGGATTTTTGGGAGACACATCCGGGCAGTGAACAGCAATTAAAATCCTGGTATCAGGAAACTGCCAAAGCAAAATGGACAACTCCAAATCAAATAAAAAGAGAATATCCGAGTGCAAGTTTCTTAGTTGATAATAGAGTCGTTTTCAATATTAAAGGCAATCATTACAGGTTAATTGTAAAAATTAGTTATGATTACCAAATGGTTTGGATAAGATTTATTGGAACACATGCTGAGTATGATAAAATAAATGCTAAAACAATTTAAAATGAACATTAAGCCAATCAAAACAAAAAAAGACTATGAACAAGCCTTAGTTAGACTTGAGGTAATCTTTGATGCAAAGAAATGAACAGCAAAAGGCGACGAATTGGAGTTGCTTGGAATGTTGATTGACAACTATGAAAATGAAAAATTCCCTATTGGCTTTCCTGACCCAGTTGAAGCAATAAAATTTCGAATGGAACAATTAGGTTACACGCAAACAGACCTCGCAAATGTGATCGGACTCAAAAGCAGAGCAAGTGAAATTCTGAATCGTAAGAGAAAACTTTCTTTAGAAATGATAAGGCAAATTCATGACAGCTTAAACATTCCGACCGAAGTTTTAATTCAATCTTATTAAAAGCACTTCCACATTCGCATTTATGCAAGCATAACTGAAGTGTGAACAATGAGCTGTAGTAAATGTATCATCGGTAGTTCAATCCGAAAAAACTCTAATGAGCAATAGTAATAATCATGAACTTTTAATTATAAACCCGATAGCCTATCGGATTGGCAACGGTTATAACAACAATAATAACAATAAGCATCGGCGCATATTCCAGCAACAGTTTCAACTGACGGATTCTGTTCAGCGATCATAATACAGATAGTTATCAGAATTAATTCTTTATTATAAATCCGAAAGTCTATCGGGTTGGTAGCGAAAGTGTTCAGAACTCCGGGAAGAAATATCTATACCTTCCTGTTTTTACCTATATCTGTTTTTGTTTCTTATTTGCTTTGTTTCTGAAATAAGCTACCAAAGATAAAGTGAGCATTCCTGCTGCAGTAATATAAATCCACGCGGGAATCGGCATGGGGTCACCGGCAGCATAAGAATGTAACCCGACCAGATAGTAATTCACCCCGAAATAAGTAAATATAATAGACCATATCGCCCAAAGGCTCACAATATTAAAGGTTAGTTTTCCTTGAAGTTTCGGAACCAGTTTCAGGTGAAGTACTACAGCATAAAATATAACCGATATAAATGCCCACGTCTCTTTGGGATCCCAGCTCCAATATCTTCCCCAGCTCTCGTTGGCCCACATTCCTCCCAGAAAAGTACCTACGCCAAGGGCAAAGATTCCTACAGTTAAAGCCATTTCATTAACGATGGTCAATTCCTTAATTGAATGCTGTATTTTATTGGTGGGCTTTGCTCCAAACAATATCAATGAAATCACACTCAATACTGCCGATAAGCCGAAGAATCCGTAACTGGAAGTGATGATGCCTACATGCACCATAAGCCAATAGGATTTCAGAACCGGTTCCAAAGGTGTAATCTGCGGATCGAGCATAGATCCCCCGTGGGCAAATCCCATCATAATCATGGCTACCAAAGCTCCGGCTGCGGGAATAAAGGCATTCCGGTTTCTGTAAAGGAGGAGTCCGGAGAGTACACCAACTCCTGAAATAAATACAATCGCCTCATAACCGTTGCTCCAGGGAGCATGTCCGGAAAGATACCAGCGAACGCCTAAAGCAACCGCCTGAAGGGCCAACGCTGCAATCATAATCCCCAACAATGTTTTGGTCAGAATACGAATCGTATGATTATACTTTGACCCTGACGAAAATACTTCCGCAAAACCAAGCATGATCATCCCCATCCCCAGAAAGCTGTAAGCTATCATCAGCCAAAAGAAAACGTTCAGATGATTATAAAGAATTTCAAGGTTGACTTTTGAGACCGATGGAACTACCTTTTTACCCCAAACCTGCTGAAATTCACTGATATCGTCAATACATTTATTTGCATTATTCCAGTTTCCGGTTTTCAACCCTTCTTTAACTCCATCAAAATAATTGGTTAGAAGAGCATAAGCTATCGTGTCAATCTCCACAGTGTTATCCTTAGAACTGTAAATCCAGCTTCTCCATGTTTGTGCTGCATCATTTTTTACCGGAATTACCTGGGTATAATACCCGAAAGCAATACTGCTGAAGATATTGAATCGTTCTGTCACCTCAATAACTCCTTTGTCATAGTTAGACTGGTCGGCTTTTCGCTTGCTGAAAGACTTATTATCCTGTTTCTCTAACTTAAAATTTCCGGTATTCGGGTCAACAAGATTGGCATAAGAAGTATAACCATCTGCATTGGCGCCGGTTTCCTTTATCAGTCTCTCACCTCCTTTAAGGCCTACTTTGATCAGAGGTTCATTGGCCCAATAACCGGGATCAACCTGCATGGAAATAAACCATTGTTCTGAAGAGAGGGAAAGATCTCCTTTTTGGTAGGTATCTTTCTTGTAAATTTTTCTAAGTAACTCCAGCGTGTGGGTATCCATAGGTTCAATCCGGCCTTGAAAATCCTGAACCAGCAGATGTCCGAATTTTTTAGCATGATCCGCGTCAACTATCCTGTTGGATCCAAGTTCACCAGGTTTTGCAAACTGAGCGTTTGGCCGGGGTAGCGGCTTTGAGAAAGTGACCGAACCTTCTGTGTTAACGAACGTATTACTCTGAGCGAAAGAGTTATTTATTCCAAGTCCCATCCCCAAAAGCAATAAAAAAGGAATAAGAATAAAACTTTTCATGTGCATTTTTTTCAATGAATCATTCAGTTTCCAAAAATGGGTGCCTTTCCAGAACAGCGTGAAAAACATTCCTGAAAACAATAAGAAATATCCCAAATAGGTAACATTGGTACCCCACCTGTCGGCATTTACAGAGAGGATGGTTCCGCTTTCATCAGGGAAATAACTTGCCTGAAAGAACCGGTATCCCCTGTAATCCATCACATTATTCATATAAATATGATGCTGTGTCTGTGTTGCGCCATCAATTACTGTTATCTTACTTTCATAAGATGATGGATTATTTGACCCCGGATAACGGTCGAGCAAAAAGTCATCACAACGTAAAGAAAAATTGGTGTAAAGTGTTTTGGAACCAAATCCCAAAGAGACATTCAGCCCATTTATTTTTACGGTTTCATTGAATCCGGTAACGCCTTTCCCTCCTTTGATCAAGAGCGTATCGCTCTCATTTCCGGAATTTAATTCTACCTGAATAGCCCCTAAAAGATTTTTGTCCATCGGGTTATTTTTGTCCCCCTTGTAATAAATCAGTTTTCCTTTGAAAGCGTTTCCGGGAATGATAAAGCTGGTACCGTTAAGAGTGTAAAGTGCCCTGTGATCCAGTGTATCAGACTCATTTGCTTTAATGGTACCCGAATGTTGGGCCAATAATGCAGAATCAGTTACTACGCCCATTCGTTGTCCTTCCATAGACATATATTGTCCATCATCAGGCATCGCAATCATGAGGACGCCATCCTTTTCCATTAGTTGAACAGCACCCTTAGCCGGGGTATTAAAACTAAAAATTGTTCCATCAATGTTTTTGATTTCACCTTCAGGAATATAATTATTCTCTCTGCCTCCCTGTCCAATAGATACAACATTGAGCATATTTTTTCCGGATTCCGTAGTTTGAACAGAGTCTTTAGCTAACGGAATATAGTCAAGGGTTTTTAAAGAAATCACTTTATTGTCAAACTTATAATCTTGTTTAAAAGTTCTTTTGAAAGGCCATCTGGTGTCTTTTGCATTAAAGTAAGACATCATATAGGGATACTTATCATAACTGAGTGTTTTCTTTCCATCAGTGACATTTAGTTTGAAATAAGTGAGGTCGCTTATAATTTCATTGGTGGTCTGCTTTTCTTTGATCGGCATTTGCCCCTCAAAACTGATATATCGTGTGATGGCACCTCCAATAAACATAAAAATAAAAGCTACGTGAAAAACCAGTAACGGCCATTTTTCTCTTTTCCAAAGGCGATAGGTTTTAATATTCGTTGCAAACAAAACGATCAGCCACAGCATCAGGATTTCAAACCATGTCGAATTGTAAACGAGTGTTTTTGCCGTAGGTGTATCATAGTCATTTTCCACAAAAGTTGCAACGGCCATGGAAATGCCAAATAAAAGCAAAAGGACCGTCATGGTGCGGGTGGAGAATAGAATCTTTTTTAAACGTTTCATTTATTAACCTGTTTCGTGTACATCAATAATGTACCTGTTATTTAGTGAATTCAATTCTCTCTTATATTTTTTTACCATTATCGGGCGATAAGAAAAAGGAATAAAAGAGCTTTTGTAATCTATGACTCTATTGAACTGGAGCCAGAATTCGGGAAATAGAAGTCATTCAACTGCTCAATAATCATTGTTGAGATTCTTTTGGATTTAGCATCCATTCTTTCAGGAATTTAAGTAGATTAATACGTTACCAAATGGTAACGCAATACAGAAATTATTAGAGAATATTCCACGTTTTTGTTCTGCTTTTCCTGGTGATATCGAAATAGAAATTTTTGTTTCTAATCATTTACACAGTTCCAAATTTTCAAGGACTCTTATAAATAGCAACCACTTTATCAGGCTTTAGCTCATGTACTTAAAAAAACATCTCTTTAGGAGTTCCTTTCTTTAGGGATTGGTTCCCCTAAAGAGATGCATATAAAAATGTAAAATCTGATTAGTCTAAGTATTTTATCTCTTAAACTATTAATACTTAAAGAGATTTCAGATATTCAGTAAGATCACCTTTTTCGGCATCAGTTAACTTAAGACTTCTCACTTGATTGTATCTGTCCACTACAGCACTCAGGGTCTTTGCAGAACCATCATGAAAATAAGGAGGGTGTTGCCAAATACCTTTCAGTGGTGTAACTCTCCATTGTTTTGTAGCCGACCGGTTAACATAATCTTTATCTATTGCAACAGACGCGCTTTGAGGATGCAATTTTCCACCGTTGATAACATCAGTAAATAAAGGTCCGGAATGGCAGGTCGCACACTGTGCTTTTCCAACAAAAAGCACTTTTCCTCTGGCAGCTTTAGTGGCATCAAAAGAACCAGCCGGAGCAGCCGGTGCTGAGATAGAATATTGATATGCTTGTAAAGCCGGAAGTTTATCTGTTACCAAATCATCGCCTTGTCTATGATCAACTACCCAATTATTAAGACGTGCATCAGCAAAATAACCGTGCCCGTGCATTTGGGTAACAGCTACATACCTATTCCAATAAGCCACAGGTCCTGCGGGTTCATGTTGTACATCTCCATCACCAGTAAAAATCGCTTTAGGAAGACCATATAAACCAAATGCAGGTGGGATGACAACAGGGTTACTCAAACCATCATGATTGAATCTCGGATCGTACATGCCAGCTCCCCATGAAGCATAAATAGCTTTCTGAGCTGGGGTCAAGGCAGGAGACAATGAGATAATTGCACCGGGGTTTAGATCTCTGTTTGGATAGGCATCCAAACGCTTCCCTATACCATAAGCGAAAGAGTTATCAACAGTTGAATGGCACAGTGCGCAGGTAATACCCATTCTATCCAACTTTAATTTACCATCCACGCCTGTACTTACTTTTCCTTGTACGCCAACAACAGCGTTTAATGATATTAAGGCAAGAGTGGTTTGAGGGTCATCAAGGCTAATTGTTCCGTTTTGAATACCAGCAACAACAGCAGCAGGTAAAGCAGTAGCATCAACCTTTAAACCCACAGATAAAGCCGTTTTGGGGCTTACAGCGCTTTCTATAACCTGGTTCATTTGTAATGTATCTGTCCAAAATGATTCATCACCAAAAGTCCAAAATCTAAATACTTGTTGGCCTTGTTGAACTAATTGCGGATCCAATGGAGGTAAATGCAAATCACCCTGACCCGGAGGGAGATGCCCAATGTCGCTTTTATTACAGCTAAAAAGGGTAAACGCAGCAATTATTAGCAGCGCAGGAATTTTAAACTTTCTTTTCATGGTTTTTGTTTTTATTTTTTGTGAATTAATGCTGATCTTTCTTCGATTATTAAAGTAATTCGGGTTAATCGTTGATAAGTATAGAGTGACGAGATTCAATTTGGTTACAAAAGCATGACACCTATTTTATGGACATGAAAAAAAGTTGACACCTACAATATTTTGAAAACCGCAATATCATTTTTCATATCAGAAGGACCACCAGGAGAATATGTATTTATCGAATGGGTATCCATTAGTAATAAAAATAAAACCATTGGGAAGATGACATAAGATGCGAGACTTGTAGCAATTATGCAAAATCAATTGTGCTGCTAAACTTCCAATCTTCGGGTTTAGTTACAAAATATACGCATCAATGGGCAAATAGACCCAACTGCATTTTCACCATGTATTCAGCCACCTGTAACTTTGTACAAGTTCATCCGCCTGAGCTACCCTATGTATTGGTAACGAATTATTATTTCTCTCTTATGAGAAAATTTATGAGCCTCCTTTCGATCATACCCAGTCAGATAGATCGGATCTAAAATTTAAGATTAAGACATAGATTACAATATATGTCGTGAATACCATACTAAATGTAAAGTATATTTGTCTTTTTGGAAAACACTTATTACATTTACAAAAACAAATCAATCATGTCAAGCAATTTATTATTACCTAACAAATACAAAAGAATCGGTTGGAGTATTTTGATACCTGCGATAATTTTAGGTATTATTTCAATCATCACAGACTTCGAATCATTTCCGGTTAAGACAAAAGTCTTTGCATTAATTAATGGCGCGTTCCCTGAAAAAAATCAATATTTTACTTTTATCAATACAAATATCACAATTACCGTTATCGGAATATTATTTATTATCGGCGCATTGCTCGTTGGCTTTTCTAAAGAAGAAAAAGAGGATGAATTCATTGCAAAGCTCCGGCTATCTTCCATGCTCTGGGCTGTAATAGTTAATTACATTTTGTTGCTATTGTCTTTCATATTCGTGTATGGTGATGCGTTTCTCCAGGTTATGCTATATAATCTGTTTACCGTTATGATTATTTTTATTGCCAGGTTTAACTACATTTTGTATAGAAGCTCCAAATCAGTGTACGATGAAAAATAAAATAAAAATCGAACGTGCCATAAAAGATCTGACACAAGAAGAACTTGCCAATAAAGTGAAAGTCAGCAGACAAACCATTAATGCAATGGAAGCCAATAAATATGTTCCTTCAACAGTTTTAGCTCTAAAAATCGCCAGAGTTTTTAATAAGCCCGTTGAGGAAATTTTCATACTGGAGAAGGGTGATTAATTTTAAAATATCTTCCAATCGGTAAGACAACTTCAACAACAGGGCACCCTTTATCATGATGAAATCTCATTCTGAAATAGTGCTTGTGTTCTATTCGTTCTTTATGATAAAAAAAACCAGACGGAGTCCATTACAGATTAATGTACCTGATCCGGCCACGGAACCTGCTCTCCGCTTACTTTATAAGAAGGCATTTGCCCTTTATATGATTTCAATTTACTGGTTAATATACGGGCCAGCTCTTTTGTTTTCTGAGGGAATTGTTTTGATAAATCGTGCTCCTCTTTAATATCGTTTTCCAAATTATATAATTCCAGTCTTCCATACTTTTCAAAATAGATCAACTTCCAATCTCCCTGTCTTATAGCAGTAATGAAAGAATTATCATCGCCCAAATCCCCACCAGTCCAATCGTTTGGATAATTCCAGATTAAGGCTCTTTTGTTATCTGCCAAATCAGCATTTTTTAAATAAGGAAGAATAGTTTCCCCATCTACTTGCTGTACCGTTTTATACTTTTTAATTCCAGCCATTCCCAAAAGAGTGGGATAAAAATCCTGGATACTCATGTATTGTTTGCAAACACTACCCGGCTTCGTAACTCCATTCCAATATACCATCATCGGTTCCCTGATACCTCCTTCATACAAAGAACCTTTACCGCCACGCAATGGATAATTCTGTGAATTGTCTTTTCCCTCTCTTGGGGGATGAGAAAATCCTCCATTATCCGACATGAAAATAATAATGGTATTTTTTACCAGATTATTCTTATCTAAATAATCCATCAATTCACCGAGACTCTCGTCCATCCCTTCTACCAATGCACAATAGGCTGCTTCTTGTTTTGTGTAACCTTCATCAATGTATTTCTGGACAAACCTTTCATCAGCATTATAAGGAAGATGTACGGCATAATGAGCCATGTATAAAAAAAATGGTTCCTTTTTCATTCGTGCTGTATCCATTGCCAGCATGGCCTCTTTGGTAAGATCTTGCGTAAGAAATGTCGGCGTTTTCCAGTACTGCCTCATGTTGGGAATATCTGCCTGTAATCTAAAATGATCCGGATCATACCCAAAATCATCTTCCGCCAGATAGGAAGCCGGATTGCCCGCAGCACTGCCACCAATATTTTTTACAAACCCTAAATTCAAAGGATCTGCACCTATTGTTTTATAAGCTCCAAAATGTGCTTTACCACATTGAATCGTATAATAGTTATTGTCCTTCAGAACCTGTGGTAACGGTGTAGCATATATGCTTTTTGACTGGTGGGGTATTGGCGATATCCCATTCACATTCCAATCCGGGATTTTTAAGAGATCATCCTTTCCATCAACTGCCTGATCTTTAAACGCTGTCCAGTTGGTAACCCGGTGATGCGCTGCATTCATGCCAGATAGTAAACTTACTCTTGATGGTGTACAAATAGAATTGGCATAAGCATTGGTAAACTTCATAGATTGCTTCGCCAGTCTTTCCATATTGGGTGTCCGGAATTTTTTATTCTGAGATGTAGTACTGTCCCAGAAAGGAACAGAAGTATCCTGCCATCCCATATCATCCACAAGAAAGAAAATAATATTGGGATGACTGGGTGTTTTTTGCTGCGCGAATAATGACCGCATTGGCAGTAACATCAGAACACAAACCAATAAGAAAAATATACCTGGCCGATAGGCGGGTTTGTTTACTTTATTACTTTGAAAGTGCAACAAATGATTATCTCTTTGAGTAGCCATAAGAAAATTTAATCTAACGTCCTATAAAAAGATTTCTGCGAAACTACATATCCCAAAGGGTTTACGACCGTTACAATTCCTTCCCCATTAAATAAATCATCCACTTCAAAATTAATCTTTTCGCCTGGTTTAATATCGGGCAAATTATAAGCTTTACTATTTTTATAATCTCCGGTACTATCTGATAAATATACTTTGTATCCCCGAACCGTATGTTGTGGCAATCCTATACTTCCAAAAATGAGTAAATTCAGTTTCCCTTTCCCCCATTGCCGTGCCTGCTGCACTTCCACCGGTGAACTCAACTCGCGTAATACTTTCATCGAAGGTTTAGGATTTCCATACATATCGTAAATACCATGAATTCGCCTCCGGTATTTATTATTTTCTGAGGTGCCCGGATAATGTGTACGATAATCTGTAAGGTCAAAATAAATGGCACCTTCTACATAAGGCTTACTTTCAAAAAGGCTTATATGATAAATTAAATCCTGCAACCGTCTCTCATCTCCACCTCTAAAGTTGGGTTCGCATAAACCAAACTCAGAGATAAAAAATGGTTTATCAGGATAGCTTTGATGTACGCTGTCAAGATAAAAACCAATTTTGCCCACAGGCAGATCCCACCAACTTCCTCCATATTCATTCATCATCAGGTAATCACCATCACTGGCAGCATCCTGAACAAACTTTGGATTGTTATAAAAACTTCTGGTAAGCGTATTGCTCACATAAGCTACATGTCTCGATGGATCTAGTTCTCTTGCTTTACTAATCAGGTCGGCAATCATTTGCTTCATGTCTGCATCACGGCCTCTTAATTCATTTCCTACACCCCATGAAAAAATAGAAGGATGATTATATAAATTGCAAACCATCGTTTCCAACTGTCTCATGGCAATACGGCGAATGGTATCATTGGCAGGTGTTTCAGGCCCCCACAAAGGAACTTCCTGTTGTACTATAATCCCGTTCCTATCACAAAAATCATAAAACACGTCACTTTGCTGAAAATGTTCTCTGGTAAAAATTGCATTTACATTTTTCATCAGTTTTCCCATTCGGACGATTTCTGTATCGGGTTCTGCAAAGCCAAAATTGGGGTTAGAACCGGCTGTCCATTCTACACCCATCAGTTTTACCCTCTCTCCATTCAAATAAGTTTTTCCTTTTTCAAATTTTATTTCTTTAAACCCTACATTGGTTCCTATCTTATCTATTACTTTTTTACCGTCCATAACGGTAACCATTACACGATATAGATTAGGGAAATCAAAATGCCAGGGATGTACTTTTGGAAATAAAAGGTTAACCTCAGCCTCATTATTATTCCACGCTGGCTTAGCAGAAGTGGAAGAGATAATATTTTTTGTAGATTGGTTTTCCTCTGTCACCGTTATTTTGAAACTGATATTTTTATCTGGCTTATCATACCCGAGTCTTACTTTTAATGTTCCTGAACTATCAGCAACATCTAATTTCGCTTCTGCATGAATATAACCGGCCGCAGGTTTTCCGGAAATAATAATGGACACAGGCCTGATAATACCGCCATCATTGGGCCAATCAAAGGAACTACCAAAGGGAACTTTGTTTCTTCCATAATCATTATTAACAGCAACTGTAATTATATTTTCTTTCCCATAATTCAACTTTCCATTAAGATTGATATAAAATTTATCAAATCCATCACCAATATTTTCACCCACTCTTTCCCCATTTACATAAATAAAGGAAGTGTGATTGATCGCTCCAAATTGCAATACCACATTTTTATTTTTCCATCCTATGGGAACATTCATTTTTTTCTGATACCAGGCCATTCCATAATACATTTCAGTTCCTGTCTCCACATTCCATGTATGCGGAAGGTTTACGGTGCGGGTATTTGAAAGATTATTTTCAAACCATTTCCCATTTATTCCTTCATTGGCTTTGTCAATTTTAAATTGCCAATCAGTATTGATAGCAATCGTATCTCGCTGCGCGAATCCTAAGGAAATGAAAAACACTCCAAGGATGGATAGGAACATTTTTGAAAGCATACTTTTTTAGTTTAAATTATTTTAGAAATTATTAGATAATGCCGTTGTTAGACTAAAGCTATAAAGACCCTGTGTGACCTCACCCCTGCCCTCTCCAAAGGAGAGGGGAGAGAACCGTTGCAGTAAGAGTTTTAGCACATTTTATTTGAATTTTGCCAAATAATAGTGATTCTTTTATTTTTTCACCTCATACTCCAGGTTCTTACTATCATAATTCCATTTTTCTTTATCAAATAATTTGAATTGATAAGGCATCTTTTTTAAGAAATCATTCCACCCGTCCCGATGACTATCGGTAGCTATCGGATCCTTACTTTCAGAACCTGACCACGACAAGTCTGAAAGTGCCAGCAAACGGGGTAATAACATATATTGCAAATAACTGTTTGTCTTGAAAAACTCTGTCCATATAGCACCTTCGGTGCCAAGAATATATTTCCTGTTAGTGCTGTCCAGTTCTGCCGGTATTGGGTTATAATCATACACTCTTTTTAAGGTGTTGATAGTCCATTTTGCAGCCAATGGTTCTGTCTTTGGATTGCCCTGGTAACGGTTAAAATATAAAAAGCCGGCGGGAGACATAATCACATCGTGGTGCAATTGTGCTGCTTTTATCCCTCCGTTTATTCCACGCCAGCTTTGTACTACAGCGTTGGGAGCAAGTCCTCCCTGAAGTGTTTCGTCCCATCCGATAATTGTCCTTCCGTGTTGCGTCAAAAATTTTGCAATACGATGAATGAAATAACTTTGAAGCCCTTCTTCATCTTTCAAATTTTTTTCTTTTATCAGTGCCTGGCATTTGGGGTCATTCTTCCATTCTGTTTTATCTACCTCATCGCCACCAATATGAATATATTTAGCCGGAAAGATATCCATCACTTCAGTGAGAACATTTTCTAAAAAAGTAAAGGTGCTATCGTTAGCCGGACAGTAATTATCCGACGCCCCCGAAGGCGAGCCATAAGCATTGGTAACCGTTTGTGGCTGTTGCCTGCACGTAAACTGAGGATACGCTGCCAGCGCGGCTTCAGAATGGCCGGGCATATCAATTTCAGGAATTACAGTGATGTTCCTTTCTCTTGCGTACGCCACCATTTCTCTTGCCTCCTTTTGCGTATAAAAGCCCCCATATTTTACTTCAGCTTCCTTTAGTGTGGAATCTTTATGAAAAAAAATAGCGCCAGGTTGTTCCATCCTCCATGCACCCACGCTGGTAAGTCTGGGATATTTTTTTATTTCCAGACGCCATCCCTGGTCATCGGTTAAATGCCAGTGAAAAACGTTTATTTTATAAGTTGCCAGAATATCCAGGAATTCTTTTATTTCTTTTACTGTAAAAAAATGTCTGCTTACATCCAGCATCATGCCTCGCCATGCGAACTGAGGTTTGTCTTTAATATACAGGCAAGGAATTTCTTTTTTACCCTCATAAGGAATGGCTTGTAAAAGGGTTTGTATTCCATAAAAAATGCCTTTCGGATTGTTTGCTGAAATCTTTACCTGCCCAGGGGTTATCATTAAAGTATAACCTTCATCTCCCCAGTCGGAAGAATCTTTTTCGATTGAAAAAATAATAGTTCTATTAGACTTTTTATTTAAGGATACTTTTATTCCAAAACGATTTTCTAATTGAGTCCGTGTATAATCTGCCAGCTTTCTAAGACTATTCTGATTAGATTGTAACTGAAGAGCAACATTTTTATTCAACACAAAATTACCGGTCTTCATTTCCACCAATTGTGGTTGAGGAACGACATTTATTTTAATTTGTGAAAATGTTTTTACGAAAAAAAAACATAAAATAAGAAAGAGGGTAATTTTTTGCATGTTTTAATTTTTTGAGTGAATAAAATAGGCCTTAAAAGAAATTTCCGGGATATCTCTTGATTCTTCAATTATCAATTTCAGTGCTTTTGTTTCTACCGGATTAAATTTCTGGATACGCCTGTGACCAACACTGGTTCCCTCACATACTGTTTTCCACTTTCCCTTAATTAGTGCGTCAATTTTATATTTCCTGATGCGTTCTCCTTTTGAAATATCTTCTCCGGCCAAGATTTGATTTACCATCTCTGGCTTTTTAAAGTACATAACCAATTTATCTCCCGATCCCTGAACGGATGCTAAAGGGGTATCAAAACGTTCCCTTATCGCATTCCCAAATTCCTTTAAACGGCTCACATCAGCCTGAGGAATAAGTCCGGTGTTGTCTGGCGTTAAACCCAAAATCAACGTAGCATTTCTTCCTACGGATTTATAATACATATCCAGTAGGTCATTTAACGGTTCAATATGGCTTTCGTCTCCCGGTTCCCAAAACCACTCGTGCCTTCCATTGTATCCTCTTAGCGGTGCATCTGCCATCACCGGCATCCAATATTTTCCAAGTGAATCTCCATGTTTTAATAATGAAAAATCATTACGGGAAATATCCGGAATTGAGCTTTCTCCTGAACCGGTAAAAGGATAAGGGAACGTTGACCAACATGGATAACCGACTGTTCCACTTTCAGAACCTCCCCATCTTGCTTCTGCCAATTGGTCGTTGTGATAAAACAGGCAATCGGGTTGATATTTCTTCACGATCGGTAACACGTCGGGTGCCCCTTTTTCCGGGCTACTTGCGCCACCATCAAACCATATCTCAAATAAAGCACCATAGCGTGTACAAAGTTCCTTAACCATACCTTCTACCATCGCATTATAATATTTCTGGCGCTTCTCCTGCATCTGTCCTTCTCCTTCCACTTTAAAATCATGCACTCCAAAAAAAGAATTCCATCTTATTCCCAGGTATAATCCCGGCTTAATTCCATGCCTTCTGCATGCTTCTACAAAGTCCCGCACAATATCACCTTTCCCGCTTTCCCATTTCAATGCTTTCATGCAATATGGATTTACATCTGATTGATATAATGAAAAGCCGGTTTCGTGTGTTACCGTTAATAATGCAAATTTTGCACCTGCATCTTTTACTGCAATCACCCACTGATCCACATCCAGTTTAGCAGGATTAAAAATATTATAATCAGCAATAGGCGTAACCCTATTTTCTGATTGCACATATTGTGAAGAATCAAAAACATGAAGGTCATAATGAAATATAACACCCAACTCTGCATTCTGCCAGGCAAGTTGTTGTTTATTGGGAACCGGAATCCCATTAGTATTCTCTTGTGCCAAAAGTGTTGAGGAAACAGAGAAAACACTTGTAATCAAAATTACGAAATGAATAAACAGGTATCTTTTCATCTTTGATTTAAAATTCATTGATTTGTAGAAATTCTCCGTTCATCGGAATTCTATTTACCAATATTCATCTTCACTACTTCCGCGTCTTTATATTGTTCTGCTAATTGATTCAATTCCTTTTTTAAATTCTGTTGTATTTGCATGTAAGCAGGATTGTTATATACATTATTCAATTCATTAGGATCCTTCTGCAAATCGTACAACTCCCAATCATTATTTTCATAATAGTATATCAGCTTATACTTATCTGAACGAACACCGATATGTTTCGCCACATTATGTTCGCCGCCTGATTCGTAATAATGATAATACACATATTTGCGCCAGTCATCGGGTGTTTTTCCCTCCCAAATCGGTAACATACTTCTCCCCTGCATGTCGGCAGGAATTTTCACGTGAGCCGCATCCAGCAAAGTTTCTCCAAGGTCGAGATTCATTACCAAGTCATTATTGATGCTTCCGGGTTTTATTACATCCGGCCACCTAACAATAAGGGGTGTACGAAAAGATTGTTCATACATAAACCGTTTATCAAACCATCCATGTTCTCCGAGATAAAATCCCTGGTCAGATGAATAGATGACAATGGTATTCTTATCCAGCCCTTTTTCTTTTAAATAATCCATCAACCGCCCTACATTATCATCTACAGACTGAATGGTTCGCAGATAATCTTTCATATACCGCTCGTATTTCCAGATGGCCAATTCCTTTCCTGTTAGATTGGTCTTTTTGAAAGCATCATTTTTGGGGGTATAAGCTGCGATAAAAGCTTTTTGCTCATCCGGATTTAATCGTCCAAAAATCGCCATCCAATTGGAATCCAATCTTTCGGTTTCTTTAGTAATCCCTAAATTTTCTTTCAAATCATAATTAGGTGCCAGCCATTTGGAAATCTCCATTTTCTGCTCATGTGCTGCACGGGTACGTGTGGCATAACCATCAAAAAAAGTAGCAGGGACCGGAATCTTTACACTATCAAATTCATGGAGGTATTTAACTGCAGACATCCAGTCACGATGGGGAGCTTTGTTCCATACCAGCACGCAAAATGGCTTTGTGGTATCACGATTATTTAACCAGTTAATTGCCTTATCAGTAGTAAGATCCGTTACATAGCCTTCTACTCTTTTTGTACCGGTAGAATCAATAAAATCCGGATTATAATAATCTCCCTGCCCCGGTAGAATATTCCAGAAATCAAAACCCGTAGGATTAGAAACCAAATGCCATTTACCAATCATAGCAGTTTGATATCCCGCCTGATGTAGTAATTTAGGAAATGTTTCCTGAGAGCCATCAAACACTTCATCACCGTTTCCTTTGATGCCATTCATGTTGCTGAACTTTCCGGTAAGAATAGCAGCGCGGCTTGGAGCGCACAATGAATTATTTACAAAAGCACGATTAAATATCATTCCTTCTTTTGCAAGAAGATCAAGATTAGGCGTATGATTCAGACTATCTCCATAAGCACTGATGGCCTGATAGGCATGGTCGTCGCTGAGGACAAAAATGATGTTGGGACGACTGTCATCCTTTTTGTCTTTTTTAGTACTTTGATCTGCACATGAACTTACAATGCAGCACGAAAGAATAATTATTAAAATGTGTTTCATAATTTACTTTTTTATGAGTATTTAATTTTTTTCAGCATTCGATTGATAATAGAGACCTAATTCCGCAATCGTTGGGTTCAATCTTGACGATAGAATTTTCAACCTTACTTTACCGGTGGTAACATCACCAAACTGTAACAATCTTTTGTACCCAACAGTAGTTCCTTCAGTTGCTTTTTTCCATTCACTTCCATCCCAATAATCCAGTTCAAATTTTTCAATTCTTTGCCCCACTGTTATATTTTCCTGAAGCATTAGCACATTGAATGTGGATTTATTTTTTAATGTCAGTTCAATTATCGCAGTGGTATCTTTTCCTTTTGTAGTCCACCAGGTTTCGTATTTACCATCTAAAATCCCCTTTGAATTGATACCATTTGAGGAAGTAATTATTGCTCCTTTAGCAAAATTATTTCTAAAAATATCATCCCTTAATTTAGTCCATTGTTTCAGGATTCTTATATCCGCTTCATTGATCAATCCCTCTTTGTCGGGCGGCAGGTTCATTAGTAGCACACAGTTTCTTCCTACGGAATGGAAATAAATATCCAGCAATTTTTCAGGAGATTTTATTTTATCATTCTGGTCAGGATGATAAAACCATCCCGGCCTTATAGATACATCTGCCTCTGCGGGATACCACACCAATCCTTTTGCATTCGCAATTTTATCGCGGCTGCCGAGGTCATCTCCTCTCATATCTCCTGCAGGCTTAAAATTTATGCTCTTTTGCGAATTAGATGAGACTGCTAATTGATCCAGATTATTGGCGGGAACCACACTCCATTCTGTTTCACGCCCATAACCGGTTTCTGTACCCACCCAGCGCACATCAGGCCCCATGATAGCAATCACGGCAGTGGGTTGTAATTCCCTGATCACTTTGTACCAGCGATCAAAATCATACACCTGCTTTTTCCCATCCGGGCCTTCACCATTGGCTCCATCAAACCAAACTTCGTCTATACGCCCATAGTTAGTAAGCAATTCAGTAAGTTGTTTTACAAAAAAATCATTGTACTTATCAGTACCATAAAAAGGCGAATTTCTATCCCAGGGAGAAAGATAAATGCCGAACCCCATATTCTGTTTTCTACAAGCCTCCGCTACTTCTTTTACTACATCGCCTTTCCCATTTTCCCAGGGACTATTTTTTACGGAATGTTCTGTAGTCTTTGTTGGCCATAGGCAAAATCCATCGTGATGTTTGGCGGTAAGTATTACCTGTTTAAAACCTGCGTCCTTAGCCACTTTTACCCATTGGCTTGCATTTAATTTCGTTGGATTAAAGATTTTTGGATCT
The DNA here is from genome assembly GCA_039937655.1 of Ginsengibacter sp. Lineage (GTDB taxonomy): Bacteria > Bacteroidota > Bacteroidia > Chitinophagales > Chitinophagaceae > Ginsengibacter. The sequence continues at coordinate 22,721 of JBDTGA010000032.1, read as the reverse complement.
TCTTTTCCTGTTCCCCATTCGTTGTTCGTAAAAGTGTTTACGCCAAAATGAAAGAAGCACGTAAGCCCTAATTGTTGCCATCGTAGTTGCCTTGGAGAAGGAACTACATTCGCCGCTTTGAAGATGATATCCGATTCTGAATCTGTTGGTAAAATGACCGCATAATTTTTTTTCTGTGCCTGAGTAAACAAGACAGGGAAAAGAAGCATCAATAAAAATTTGTATTTCATCAGATAAAATATTTGCATAAAAATGAGAATTAGAAATCCGGGTAGTCCTTTTATAAAATCATAGTCTCTGTTTATTCATACACTCTTACCCAATCTACAATCATTCGTTGAGGAAGGTCATTGTTATTTACAGGCCCCGGCCAATTTCCTCCCAATGCCTGGTCAAATATTATATAAAATGGTTGATCAAAAGGCCATTGCTTCCCGGTAGTATCATTTGGAATTTTGGGATAAGAAAATGTTTTTTGCCCGTTGATGAATAAATCAATTCTGTCAGGATACCATTCCATACCGAAGGTATTAAATTCTCCTGCTTTAAAAGGCGCAGTAGTAAAATATTTCGGATCATCTTTATGTTTCAGGACATCAATATAATAGCTATGCATGGTCTGATAAAAAACAGTATCAAAATTCAGATGTTCCATCACGTCAATTTCTCCATTATTTGGCCAGTTACCATTCTCGCCAAGCAGCCAGATAGCCGGCCAGGAACCTTGCCCCTGTGATAGTTTTGCACGCACTTCCAGTTTTCCATACTTAAAAGAGAATTTCCCTTTTGTTTGAATACATCCTGTTTTATACCGGGCCGTATCAGAAGGATCTTTTGATAGAATTCCGCTGAGATAAAGAAAGCCGCCTTTTACAAAAGCAGTAGCCGTATCATCGGCGCAATAACATTTCCAATCGGCTTTGCCACGGCCTGAGAAACTCCATTTACCTGGATCAGGTTTACCATCTGTTGAAAATTCATCGCTCCAAATGAGCTTCCATCCGGACTTTTGGGATTTCGCGCAGGAAGGAAATAAAAATTGGAATGAAGCCAGTAAGCAAACAAATAATCTCATTTCTTATTTTTAAAATATTATTATTTCACTTTTCTTATCATTGATATTGCAAAGAACCCAACTATAATCCTCTTCATTACTTATACAAACTTCATTTAATGAGAGATTTAAATTTTATTCCAATCGTTTCAAGTAATGGCTGTGCATTCTTTGATTTCCACCAAAGATATCCTCTTGACAACTCCCATATCATCACTCCCCTGAATCCTTTTTCAATCGCATAATCACATTTGATGCCAATAGATTTTTCGTTATCGTAAGTAAGCATTTCTTTGGTTCTCTTGTTGGTTAAATAAGGAACCTTTGAAGCATCAGACCAATTATAAATCCAATCGGTATCATTCAAATACCTCTCAGCAATGCTTGCATAACTTAGCGATACAGATCCAGACTTCGTTCCATACAATTCTGTATATCCTCTATTGATCCACCCATAAAAGCCCAGGCCAATAACCAATTTATGCAAGGGAACCTTTCTTTGCAAATGGAAATAATCATACATGGATTTGCTTACACTCTCATCATCCCCTGCCGCAATAGCAGAAGGGTGAGGATATAAAGGACCGTTAAATCCAGCATATTTTGTCCAGCCAGCATTATAACCGTAGGTCATTACGTTAAACCAGTCGCAATAACCAGCAAGTGTTTCGAAATCAAAAAACCGGCCTATTCCATCCAATTTCGGAACGGCAAGCGTTATTGTAAATGGTCTCGATCTATTTAATCTGTTATCTGACTGTACGGCACTATAGAGGTCCCTTGCAAATTTTGTGATGTTGTCCCCCTCTCCTGCTGATGACGGATATTCATAATCCAGATCCACACCATCGAAATTATACTTATTGCATAAAGCCAAAATATTTTTTACAAAAGCGGCTCTTAAACTATCATCTGCAAATAACCCTTTCAAATCGGAAGCATGTAAATCAAATCCGCCACTTAATCCTAAAATTACACCTACTTTATTATTATGTGCTTCCATAATTAATTTGGATGCAAATCCGGTAAATGTCTTTTCTTTTAAATCATATTTATCAAAATCATCTACCCGGTTATGGTAGCGTAAAGAGGGATCTGTTGAAGAAAACGGCTCCATAAATGCCAGAACAATATGAGTAAGGTTTTTGTATTCTATATCATTCCAATCAAAACTATGTTGTCTGGATATGGTTAAATATCCCACCACAACTTTTTTATCCTTACTCTGTGCAAAAGAGCAAAGGCACAGGAATAAGACTGGTAAAAAATAAATTATTTTCAATTTCACAACTTTTTCTTATTTGCTCCTTTTATTGTGGATATACTTTATTTTTTTTAGTATCCATAGTTTTGATCAGCCGTTGTAATTTTATCATTCGTATTCAATTCTGACTGAGGAATAGGTAGTACTAAATTCTTTTTCAGAAAATCATCGGTTATGTTTCCGGCATTAAATAGCCTGTCCTTAAAATTGTGCCTTCCAATATTTGGGTTGGTTGCAAAAGTATAAGTGACGTGATGATCATTGTTTCTCTGTAAAATTTTTCTGAAATATTCTACACCACGGCTTCGGGTATCAAAAAACATATCAGGCTCCCCTGCAAGCTCAAATAATCTTTCATTAAATACTTTGTCCCTTAAATCGGCCTGAGACATTGCAACCGTAACGTCTTGCGGATAGACAGAAGCAGGACTGGCTGAATTTCTTGCTCTGGAAAGTACCTGATTAATCAACGAAACCGCAACATCTTTCTGCCCCATTTCATTATAAACATCTGCCATCAACAAAAGGAAATCTGCATAACGATACACTAAAACCTGACTATTACTTAATTGTGCAGTGGCTTTGGGATCAACATATTTATTATAATAAGCCCAACCCTCATTATTCCCTGTGGCAGCGGTAAATTTTGTTACAAACTGCGGATCTTGCTGATTTAACTCGTCAATGGTAGGATTAGTAGGATCTTGTAATATTGAATAATTAATAGAAGCCACCACCGTTTGGCTTACTCCGTTTATTGTCTTTTTATAAGAAATATAAGGATAGGCGTAGTTCGTGGAGCCATTTTTTACGTTGGAGAAAACACTTTGAAATGTTACATTGAGCCGTGGGTCATCAGGATAAGTTCCTTTAAAAAAATCGTAAAGCGACTTCGAAGCTTTATATCGGCCCCATGAAATTCCAGTTGTAGAATTGGAAGGAGCTAATAACCAACTTAATCGTGGCCCTAAACCACTAAGATTAGTGGAAGTATTTAGCTTAAAAATCATTTCTTTGGAATTGGTCGGAACAGGTTTAAAGAGATTCGAAAAATTTGGTTCTAAAGAATAGACTTTAGCATTTAAAACCGAATCTCCATATTTTTTAGCAATGGCCCAATTAGGGGAAGACGATGTGTTATCGTTGCTCCCGAGAGTCCAATACAATTTTGCGAGATACGCATAAGCGGCATACCGCGTAGGTACAGATAATGATTGTTCGGTAGGATTAAGTGAAGCAGGCAAATATTGAGCAGCAAAAACCCAATCTCCGGCGACTTGTTTTATTACATCAGCTTTTGGTGTACGTGCCAAACTAAGACTTGAAATATCTGAAGGAGTTGTTCTAAGCGGCACGTCGCCCCAAATACCCACTAAATTGTAATAACACAACGCCCTTATAAACTTAGCTTGTGCAGCATAATAATTTTTTTGATCATTAGTTAATGTGCCGCCGTTTACATTTTGAATAAAAGCATTGCACTCGCCAATGGCTTTATACAATCCATTCCAGACCTGGTTTAAAGTACCATTAGATGTCAACGTATTTAAAGATGCTAACTGATCACCGTCACCACCATTCGTTTGTGACCATGATTCTCCGGATGCTCCAAGAGTTAATTCAAAATAAGCTTGTCCATACGCATTCCAGCTTATTAAATAGCCATAACACGCGTCTAAAGCCATTTGAGTAGTAGCAGTGCTGTTAAATGCATTTTTGCTATTGATAGAGTATTTCGGATTCTCATCCAAAAGCTTTTTGCACGAAGTAAAAAAGCAAACGGCTGAAAGTAATATGATTAGTTTTTTCATTATTATAATATTTTTATTTCTGAAAGATTAAAATTTGATGTTCAACCCGAAAATAAATGAACGAACATTGGGGAATGAATTATAATCAATTCCCGGCCTTAACCCATCAAAAGCAAATGAATTAACTTCCGGGTCATTTCCTGAATATTTAGTGATAAGAAATAAATTGGTTCCGGTCGCATAAACATTGATACTATTCAGACCAATTTTAGATGGAATAAACTGGGGTAAAGTGTAACCCAATGTTAAGTTGGACATACGCAGGAAACTTCCATTTTCAATATACCTGTCCATTACCACATTTGGAATATTTTGAGTAAGTGAAGGATACGTGTTACTTGCGTTGGTGGGAGTCCATGCATTTAAAAGCGCATTTTCTCTCAGGTTAGGCGATTGCTTTGAGGGAGTAGCCTCATCCCGAAGATTTGCATTTAAAATCTGGTTTCCGTAAACACCGTAAAAATTAGCATTTAACGTAAAATTTTTATATCGTAGTGAAGCATTGAATCCGTAAGTAAATTTCGGATTAGGATTACCGATGATTGTCATGTCACTGCTATTGATAATACTATCTCCATTTTGATCAACAAACTTTATAGCACCCGGTGTAGGCACACTGTTCAGAAGATCTTTTTTTATAGATATGTTCTCTCCTGTTTGATAAATACCATCTGTTTTATATCCCCAAAATAACCCTGGAGCCTGCCCCTGGATGAAAATATTTCCCACGCCATAATGATCCCCGATTGCATTACCGAGATAAGCTACATAGCTGCTCTTGCCAAATGTACTTTGTGGTAATCCTAATTTTATAATTTTTGGAGTATTGAAACTTATGTTACCTCCAATCGAAAAATTCAAATCTTTATTTCTGATTACATCACCATTCAAATTCAATTCTACTCCTCTATTGCTCAATGCACCCTGGTTAATTATTACGTTGGTGAACGATGTAGAAGGTGGAATATCTCTACTTATCAATAAATTATTGGTCTCTTTATAGTAAACATCCAATGATCCTGAGATCCTGGAATCCAATACTGCAAAATCAACTCCACCATTATAAGAAGAGGTGCTTTCCCACCTCAAATCTTTATTTGGCAAGCCGCTTACATTGATTGCTAATAACCTGTTACCTAAATTATCTGCATAATAAGAATTTTGAGAATAAAATGAAAGTGTGGAGTAAGGGTCAATCGCCTGGCTTCCGGTTTTACCATAACCTATACGAAGCTTAAGTTGATTGATCCAGTCCAGATTCTGAATAAATTTTTCATTTTCCATTCTCCATGCTATAGCCATTGACGGGAAATAACCCCATCTGTTGTTAGGAGCAAATTTGCTGGAACCATCTGCACGAAAATTGATTGTAGCAATAAACCTATCTTCTAAGAACGAAAGATTTACTCTTGACAAATACGACATTAACTGGTAATCCTTTTGAAAAGGCTGATAAACGGTAACATTAGAGGCAAAATTCATCCCATTTGTTTTCAGAATGAAGTTTTGGAAGTTGTTACCACTAACCAATTTATTTAAGAAAGAATACTTGTCATAGGTAACTCCCGCCAACGCAGTAATGTTTACAATATCTCCAATTTTTTTATTAAAGTTTAAAAGATTTTCAACTGTATAATTATTTCTGTTCAAATTTGAGGTAGTTAAAAATCCATTATTATTAAGTCCCTGAAAAAGTTGAAGTCCAAACCACCTTGATCTATCCTGCAAAGTGATATTTGCCCCGGATCTAAAGCTGTAAGAAAACATGTTTGAAATTTTCCAGGTTAATTCTGTTGATGCTCTGAAAGTTTTTTCATTCGTTAAATCGTCATAGTCTGAAAGCCAGGAAAGTACAGAAGTCCGCGCATCTAAATCGTTGTTTAAAATAGGGTCATCCTGCGGATATATAAATGGTGCTGAGTAAACAGCAGTAGAAATTATGGAACCCGACACTCCACCTCTTGTATCACCACCTGTCATCATATTATTTCCCCTAATTCCACCATTTAACATTACTGAAAGCTTCAGCTTTTTTGATAACTCTGTATTGACATTTAAACGTAAATCCCCGATCTGCATATTCGTTGATTTCACTATACCTTGAATGTTTTTGTAACTGGCAGATAAAAAGTAGGTAGTTTTTCCGGATCCCCCGCTAATAGACAAATTATTGTTGTTAGAAATAGCATTCCTGTAGATTTCGTTCTGCCAGTTTTTTTCTGTGAGGATATGATAGCTACTATCGTCAGTTGGATCATAGGTATCTCCTGAGAAAACATACCTGATTTGTCCGCCATCAAAATAAAAAGAATTGGCATTGCCTCCGCCTACCTGTTGATTTCTAAAATCGGCGTACTCTTTTAAGTTCAACATATCCCTTTTCCTGGTGACTGAAGCAGTAGTAACGTTCGTATTAAAAGTGATTTTCGCTTTGCCCGATTTTCCTTTTTTGGTAGTAATGATGATCACCCCATTTGCGCCACGGGAACCATAAATTGCAGTAGCTGATGCATCCTTCAATACTTGTATGCTTTCAATGTCGTTTGGATTTAAAGTAGTTAGAGGATTTTCAGGAATCTGATTATCACCGGCTACATTGCCTGCAAATTGCCCGGTTGACGACTGGGGAATGTTATCAATGATGTACAATGGCTGATTATCTCCTCTCAACGAATTAGCACCTCTTATAATTACCGAAGATGCCGCGCCTGGTCCGGAAGCAGAATTAGTTACATTCATTCCCGGGATCTTTCCCTGCAACATTTCATCTACCGAAACACTTCTGGCTGCCTCGTCCTCCTTTGGTGTATAAGAAGAAATTGCGCCGGTAACATCTGATTTCTTCTGTGTGCCATATCCAATAATTATAATTTCATTGCCAGTTGTCTCTTCAATCTCCATTACAACTGTAATATTTCTATTCTGGCCAATTGTTATAGTTTTTTTCTGATATCCAATCATTGTGAATTCCAATTCATCTCCCACGTTAGCATCAATAGTAAACCTTCCATCAGTTCCTGTACTTGTGCCTTTCTGAGTCCGTTTCACTATTACCGATACCCCCGCCAGAGGGTTACCCTGAGCATCCTTTACCACGCCCTGTATACTAATAAATACCGGAGCCTCCATCCTCTGAACAGGATCCTCTGTTTTTAAATTTACTGTAATCACATTATTTGTGATAGAGTATGATAGGGGGAGGCCTTTAAAACAAATAGTCAATACTTTTTCAAGTGGCATATCTTTTACGTTGATGTTGATCCGGCCAGCTTTATTGAGCATCCCATCCTCATAAAAAAACTGGTAGCCCGACTGTTTATGAATCTGCCTGAAAACTTTTTGCAGAGTTACATTTTTTGCAGAGAGACTAATGTCTTGCGAAAAGCCATTTGCGCTTACCTGCAAACATGCTGACAGTAATAAGATAGCTGTGAGTTTCATTACTAACCAATTTTGTTTTCGGGAAATGAAACGAAAATTCAGGTCGAACCATTTCCATTTCCTGTTTAATAGCATTTGAGCCGATAATCTCCAACCTGCTTTTTGAATGTCTATTAGCGAGGCTAAAGTAAAGTGTGCCCTTGATTGCATAACTTTGTTTTTTGGGTTAAAAATAATAAGTCATTCCAATGATTGTTATAATTAAGTTGACCCAATTTATTCCGCTTCGGTTCGCTCCCGGAGCGGTTTTTTTAGTCAACCCGTTTCAATTGTTGCGAAGTTCCTGGCTTTTAGCTTTTAGCTTACATAACCGTTATATTTCTTCCATCAATTTTAAATTTTATTCCTGCCTTCTCCATTATCTTCAGCACTTCAGATAAATTATTGCTGCGGCTGACGATCCCTGAAAAATGTTTATCAGGTACTCTATTTTCATAAGTGACAGAAACGTTGTACCACTTTTCTATTTGCCGCATAATCTCAGTAACTGAAAGGCTATTGAAATTGAACCAGTTGTTTTTCCAGGCTATCACTTCGTCGGTATCAATATCTGTATTTATTCCTATTGCTCCCCGAGGGTTGAGTTCAGCCTGCTGCCCCGGTTTAATGTAAATTGATCTCCCCTCACCCTGCGCTACTTTTACTGATCCTTCGAGGAGCGTTACTCTTAATGAATTTTCATCGTTATACGCATTCACATTGAAGTGTGTACCCAGTACCTGGATTTCTACGTCTTTTCCATCTCCCAAATGAGAGGTCGCTGACACGATAAATGGAACTCTTTTGTACCCCTCTTTAAGAGTTAGATGAGTAACTTCAAAATAAACCTCACCTGTTATTTTCACCCTTCTTTCGTTATCTCCGAATACTGTAGGATAGGTAACAGACGAACCTACATTCACCCAAACTCTACTTCCATCTGCCAGAACTATCTGCATTGGCTTACTTCCATTAGGGACTGTCAGGGTGTTGAATTGAATTTTAGCTGTCGAATGGGAACTACTATTGTAAAATATTTTACCGCTATCCACTTTCGATATTAAGGTATTCCCTCGTTTTGCCAAAGACCCAATGCCTGCACTATCCAGTATTATAGATGAACCATCCGCAAGAGTCAGCACCGCTCTATTAGTAGCAGGAGCTGCTACATCATTTTTTAATGGAATTGAATTCACTCCTGCAATTGATCCGGAAGAATTTGGCTTTTTAAAAAACAAAAAATAAGCGCTTGTAATACATACAGCTACAAATGCTGCTGCCGCTATACGGAAGAAGGTTTTTTTAAAAAAGGGTACCACCCTCGCGCCGGAGGTTAGCTTGTTCCGGGTATGCAAATAGATTCGTTCTTTTATCTTCAACAATTCATTTGGGTCAGCAACCACCTTGCTTTCATCTGTTGCTTCATACCACTTGTCTATTTTCGCCTTTTCTCCAAAGGTGGGTTTACCAAAGAGATATTTATGTAATAATCGTATGCCCTTATCTTTTTTCAATAGTTTAATTAAAAAATTTTACCAAACAACACCATCCTCCACTATACTATATACCATAAATAGATATTCAGTACTAGTGTACTAGTAATTATTTTTCAGAAAGAAGAAGAAAGAAAACTGTTTGTTTAAAATATAAAAAGCAGTGAAAGAAGTAATTATCACTGGATTTCTTAACTATCAGAGAAAAAAAATACACAGGTAATTATATTGTGAGAGACTTTCCCTCAACCTCTTCAAAGCAGTGGTGAGTGTATTCTTGACAGTTTGCTCAGAAATATTCAACTTAGCAGCTATTTCCGCAATTTGCAAATTTTCAACCCGGCTCAGGCGATAAATTTCCTTCATCCTTTCTGGTAATTCATCAACTTTACCGGCAATCACTGATTGAAGTTCTTTATATTGGAGAAGTTCTTCGGTAGTAATTTCAACATACTCCAGATCTTCTGTTGACAAGTTCACTTGAATTCCTCGTTTGGCTTTCAGATAAACTTGTTTAATGATATAATATTTTAAAGCGGTAAAAAGATAAGGCGAGAGCGTTTCTTCAATTTGAATGGTACTTCTATTTCGCCAAATACTTATAAAAATTTCCTGCACTGCATCTTCTGCATCGGCACTGTTTCCAAAACGATGAAAGGCTTTTTTGTAAAGCGCTTCCCAGTAACGTTCGTATAAAGTTCGAAAGCCTACCTGTTCATCGGCAGCTTCCAGTAATATTCTATCTGATAAATTTTCTAACATCGGCAGCACATAGTTAAACTATTTCATTTTTGAGTACTTTACGATACTTTACTCATCCAAAGTTAATATTAAAATCGGGCCATCTTTTTGAATAAAAAACAAGGGAGCAATTAAAGTTTATCATGCTCCTGAACACTACAAGACAGCATACGCCAGATACAAAAAAGCCAAAAGTAATACCATTATAAACAAACTAAGAATATACAGTATAATGCTTTTGACACAGAAGCTCACGCGCTGATTATAGCTCATAAGGGACAAATTAGTGATTTTTTTAAAGACAATGCTTAGAAAAATCTGATGGAAGACAGATTGCCATAAGAGCTATTAGAATTGGCATCTTATTAAATTATTTCGCAGAAATAATATTTCGTGTTCTTTGTGCCCTTAGTGTTTACCCCGTTTGATTAAATGGATTAGAATTTAGTTATTAGCAGTGAACTTTTTAATCCTACGGGGTAAAAAACTTTCGCGCAGCAAAAGAAGAATCATTTGAACCACGAACCTGCCCGCCTCAGACTGAGGACACGAAGATCTCGAAGGAAAAATGCTTCGCATTCTTTATAATAAATCAACTTGTTTTATTAAAATTGAAGATTCACGGTTTTGCCCCTTGCGCAGTATAACTACAGAAAAGTAAATCAAATCCTGTTTAGGTATAAGGATCTTGATTAAATGAAATTTCAATTTTCTATCCTTCTAAAATTCCTTAATAAAATTTGCAGAATATTTCTTTTTATTTTATCTTTAAACAGTCAACTCTTTCCATTTTTTACACTCTAAATTCTTAAAAATGAAAATCAGCAAAGCCTTGCCAAACGGCAAGTTCAGGTATCTCTGTAAAAAAGGACTTAATCCTTTTTTACTATTATTAGCTATTATGCTCACATGCTCTGTCAACGCCCAAACTCAAAACAAAAAATTAAATGTAATTATCATCGGCGCACACCCTGATGATGCGGAAGATATGGCAGGAGGAGTGGCTGCCAAATGGGTAAAGGCCGGTGCAAATGTTTTGATGGTGTCACTAACAAATGGTGATGCAGGTCATCAGACTATTCCAGCCGAAAAACTAGCAAAAATCCGTCGTGAGGAAGCCCGTCAGGCTGGTCTGGTTATAGGAGTCAGGTATATCACTTTAGATAATCATGACGGAAAGTTAATGCCGACTTATGAAAACAGAGAACAAGTTATTAGACTTATAAGAGAACAAAAAGCAGATATTGTTATTTCGCCGCGGCCCTATGACTATCATCCCGACCACAGAAATACCGGCCAGCTTGTTTTGGATGCTGCTTATATGGTTACAGTACCTAAAATAGTACCCGACGTACCTATCCTCACAAAAAATCCTCTATTCTTATGGGCCAGCGACCGCTTTGAACATCCGGAACCATTTAAGGACGATGTGGCTATTGACATTGGTGATGAAATTGAAACAAAAATAGACATGTTTGACAAACATGTATCCCAGTTTTATGAATGGCTACCTTTTAACACAGGTGAATTGGATCAGGTTCCAAAAGATCCCGTAGCACGTCGTAAATGGTTAGGAGATAAGTATAAAAAGGAGTCCAATGGCGCATTTTTATACCGTGACAAATTAGTTGAACTATACGGAAAAGAGGCAGCTTCCATGATAAAATATGTCGAAGCTTTTGAAGATTCTCAATATGGAGCATTACTGACCAAGGAGAACCTCACGTATTATTTCCCGTTTTTGAAACCCGTAGATAATTAAAGTTTGATATAATTAATTTTTTATTTACCCGAACCGGTTGCTAAAGCAACCGGTTATTTTTTTACCAAAGGAGTTTATTAGGAAATTTATACCAGAAGATCCATTGGACTAAATTAAAAATATACCTGGTATTATACGAGGCCATCGGAATACTGAAAATAAATAAAGATTGACACCTTCAGTCTGATTTCCAATTTTTGAATTCAATACTTCATTTTCATTTTTTACAACTTTTTTTATTTTTCCCGCCTTTATTATCAGGGAGTAATTTGTATGAAGAATATCACTATCAGAGTATGCAAAGTTTGTTCTAAAAGTTCTCATGAACCATTAAGAATAGCAACCTACAATACCGGCAAAACCTGTTTCTATTTAATACCAAACGCAAAAGGTATAATGGTAAAAGCGGCTAAAAGTATGATAAACAAAAACAGTATGTCAAGCCAGATACCTGCTTTTGCCATTTCACTTATTGATATTTTACCTGTTCCATACACGATCGCATTGGGAGGAGTAGAAACCGGTAACACAAAAGCACAGCTTGCTGCAAAAGTAATAGGTAAAGCAAGCATCAAAGGATTCTGTCCCAAACCAATTGCTACGGAAGTAACTATTGGTAAAAAAGTAGCTATTGCAGCAGTATTACTCATTAATTCCGTCACTGTCAAAATAATTATCAATGCCACAGCAATGATAAGAACGAGTGATAAAGAGCTAAGGGAAACAATGCTTCCGCCAATCCATTTTGCCAGCCCGGTTTTCCCTATACCATTTGCGAGGCTCAATCCTCCACCAAATAATATTAAAATACCCCAGGGTAACATTTTAGTATCCTGCCATTCCAGAATATATTTTCTTTCTTTCAAACGCGTTGGCAATACAAATAAAACAGAAGCTCCTGTCATTGCAATACCAGCATCGGATATCCAAGGTATCCAATCTTTTAGAACCGGGCTTATTATCCATAACAAAGCAGTTGCGCAAAAAACAATAGTAACTTTTTTCTCCTCTTTCGAGAATTTACCCAATTGTGAAAGTTGATCTTTTATCAGGTTTCTTCCACCCGGCAATTCTTTCAAACGAATCGGATAAATAATTTTCGTCAACAGAATATACATTAATGGAAGAGAAACTATCATAATCGGAATACCCACTTTCATCCAATCAAAAAAGGAAATCTCGTAACCGAAATTCGTTTTTGCAAAACCTGCCAACAGAGCGTTGGGAGGTGAACCAATTAATGTGCCCATGCCACCTATACTGCAACTATAGGCAATACTTAACAAAAGTACCTTCTTAAAGTTCCCGGAGTGTAAGTCACTATCGTCTAATAATTCCATTACCGATACTCCAATGGGTAACATCATCAGAGCGGTTGCCGTATTACTTACCCACATGCTGATAACTGCTGATGCCACAATGAATCCGATAACGATAGAGTTGGGTTTAGCTCCCAGAAGATGGAGGATATTAAGTGCAATCCGTTTATGCAGATTACATTGTTGCATACCTATGGCCAGAATAAATCCTCCCATAAATAAAAATATAATGGGGTTTGCATATAAGGCAGTTGCCTCTTCAACAGGAAGTACCTTTAATATCGGGAAAAGGACAATCGGTAATAATGCCGTTACCGGAATGGGTACAGCTTCCGTTATCCACCAGACAGCCATTAAAATCGCTACCGCTGCTGTCTTCCAGCCTTCAACTGTAAGCCCTTCAGGAGGAGGGAGAAGTATTAAAACTAAGAAAATCATTAACCCCGCGAAGAGGCTTACTCTTTTTTTCATGGCCAGATATTGTATAGAGAAAAATAAACTATCCTCAATTTGTCTCTCTCCTCATAGTTAATTCTCATTTTTTGTCATTTACCTATTAATCGAATTAACCCTTTATCTGAAAAACGATTAATTTCTTTTTACAATCAAAATAAATTTTATTTTTTGGGACCGGACTTTTCTTTTTCAAGCCAATATAGTACCCAGGGAACATTATAAATATGAGTCCAGCCAAATACACGCATTCCACTTGAGAACTTCCAGATTGGATCCTTTTCACCTCTCATCTCATAAGGCTCTGTTTCTTTAGGCAAATTACTTGCTTTCTCCAAAGCACCTTCCAGTGCATCCAGATTTTTATAGTTTTTAATTTCTGTAGGCAACGGATTCATTTTGAGAAATTGCGAACGATGAATTGCTTCTTCCAGAAAACTTTTATCTCCGGTATATTTATAGCCTAAGAGAACAGGATGAATGGTGGCCAGATAAGATTCGTATTCATGGCCCCATGGTGGTAAATCGCGCAGACGCCTGGCATTTTCAACAATTGCAGCCTTTACTTCATCTGCATTCTTACCGGTAAAATTTAAGTATTGATCCAAACCATGTGAAGCGTACGCTTGTGAATAATCGTATCTGTCCAAAACGAGATTACCTTGTTGCTCTTTCTGCAATTTCAACATTTTATTTACACGAAATTCAAGCTCATCACCATATTCAGATTCTTTTGTGGCATTATATATCCAATCCAGGTTCCAGACAGAAAGATACAATCGTCTCCCTGTAGTACCATGGTCACCCCATATCCTCCGCAAATATAAATCGCCGGTTTCCTTGGCAACTTCCAATCCTCTGTTTTCGCCGGTCAGGAAATAATCCATAATCCATCCCGGAACCCATACGTGAGCGCTGAGTGCTGCTACCCAATGCTGTTCACTGTGCCTGCGCCCCATCCCCACATAGGGACTCCCCTTTGGTAATTTTTGATTTTCCCAGAAATCAATTGCCGGATTACTATCTCCAATATATTTTTGTGTCTTAGGCCAATGTATCTGATCTACATCCATGGTGACACGACTCATGGCCTGAGCTTGTATAAAAGCATTTCTGTCACCGGTACGAATAAACTCCAACCACCACATAAAGTCCTGCGCGGGTTCATTTCCACTCCATTCATACCAGTTTCCATCATAGTAATAATTCTTTAACTCACCATAATCCCACATGCCGTACCACGGCTCCCAATTCTGATTGTAAAGCATCCATTGATATTTATATTTTAAGCCCCGTTCCAGGTCCTGATGACTATTGTTTGCGGGCGCAATATCTCCCCACACTTTGCTGTCAGCGTACCATTTGGGTTCAGCATGTGGCGTTGAAGGATCAAGGAAATAATTTAAAACGGCTTCTGTATTTTTGGGTGATTCTGTTGCTCCATGAAAGTAAATAATATTTTCAGTTGTTTTTGCAAGTCCCTGAGCGAGGTTATCAAACATACCCTCACCTTTCTGATCATCATTGTACCGCGCAAAGCTCATTGGGCCGGCGTTGGGAGTCCATGCATATAAATGGAGCATACTATTGGGGTTATCAAGGTCAATTTCTTTCGGAAATTCCTTAAAAAAATTTCGGATTCCAACAGCTATTCCCCACTTTTTATCTGTAATATCTATCCAACCATCCGATTTTTCACTCTGCGCTTCAACCTTTCCACCTTTTTTTACCGTGGCGTTAAAGCCATCAATTCTACTGGTACCAGATGAATGAGGTAACGGTGGCATTCGGGTAGGGTTTAGTCCTGTCTGGAATATGGAAGCGTCTTGTCCGTTATTAAGTGTTGTTTCATAATATTTTTGTGTACCGTCTTCCCACCAGCTTCCTTCCCGGTAAGAAGTTGCGAATCTGATTGGTCCCGTGAGATTGTATTTAAGATTTAAACCCATCTGGGCTATTTGATCATTTGGTTCAACCCATCTTTTATCTCTGGCCAATGCCAGAGAATCCTCATTGATAATAACAGTATCCAGCGTTGTTGCAATTAATGCATGTTCACCTTCCAGGAGAGGATGTTTGGTAGGGACTCCGGTATAAATCATGGTATTAAGCACCTTAATGTACGACTGCCCTGCATAAACATGAATATGCATTTCAAAAGGGGCGTCCGTATTATGTTCATAATGATAAATGCCATCAACATGCAGTATTACATGCATGGGACCAGACCCCTTGTCTTCTCTTACTCCTGTGATTTCTGCTTTCGATAAATCCAATCCTTCATCGTCAAGAATATCAACGAAAGCGCCTCGTCCACCCTCTATATTTCCTACTATTTTACTGGTATCACTGAAATTATCATTATTCAGATCAAGCTGTACATCATTAATAAAACCACCAAGCCCTTTTTTCAGATAAAACTTTATTTTACCTGTATTCACCCTGATTTTCCCTCCTTCTACCCAATGATTTGAAACGACGATTTTATCTTCTACCGGAGTTTCGCGACGAATACCCTGTCCATATTCTATAAAGTATTTATTACTTCCGTTAGAAAAAATGAACACCCAGATCCATTGGATACTGTTATTAGCCGGTTGCCATGTATTGACTTCGGTAATCTGGGATGGTACAACCTTACCATTTATATCTACCACCCTTACATTTTCAGGTGAATACAAAGCACCTTTTGGAAAGGGGATCCCGAAATTTAAAGGAGAACCCACGCGATTATTTTCAACAGTTATAGGGATTTTATTACTTGCAGGAGACGGCGATTTTGTCCGGACACTTTGCGAGAAACAAGAGGTAACTACAAAACAGCATAGAATGAAAAATAGTGTGAAATATTTTTTTCTAACATTTTCAATATACATACCACGAAATTTAATAACTTATAAATTGAACATTTTTTCACGCCGCTAAAAGCTATTCAAAAGAACTAAAATGGAGGGATCATAAAGACTAAATTTTAATAATAAAGGCATCGAATCTATCTGATTTCAATTCCTCCTCACAATCTTACTATTCAGGAACCGGTCATAAAAATTCAACCTGAAAAAGGAGGCCTCTCATTCTATACTTAGCATTATAAATACTTTGCTAAACAAGAGAAACGGCTACAAAAAGTCTATTCTTTCAAAAAGAACAATTCTATTTAAGGGTTTATTTATTGATTTGATCATCCTGTTTTATTACTCCTTTTAGCCGACCTTATTTAAAAAAGCGGTTGGCCATATAAACGGGTACATTTCAAATTGCCGCTAACCTTTTATTGCCTCACCCCCTTATTCCCCTCTCCCTTTGAGTAGAGGCGAAGTGGTGCAACAATTTGAAATACACCCATATAAATACTAAAAAGGATAATCTAATCACCTAATTTTTAATCATACCAACACACAATATTCACAAAGGAGATTAAATCAATAACCCTGATTCTGAACTAAATTGGTCGAGTTATCAATTTCCTGTTGTGGAATAGGGAAAACAAGTTTAATATTATTTTCTGTAAAAGTTAATCCTGTTCTGTCTGTTAAGGCTTTTGCCATAACCTTTTTTGCCACGCCAAAACGAAGTAAATCGGGCCATCTTTGTCCTTCGAATGCAAATTCCACCCTTCTCTCATGCAATAACTGTTCTTCAAATGTTTCAGTAGCACTTGGGCCTATTGAAGGAAGTCCGGCTCTTGTCCTTATTCGATTAATATAAGTATATCCACCCGGTGCACCTTCTGCTTCGGCCATCATTAAAATAACATCAGCAAATCTCATTACAAACCAGTTTGCATCCCCATCCAGGTTACCTGAAACATTGCCTATATATTTTGGAACTATCCACCAGGCTTGTACAGGATCTGTGTCAACAATTGAAACAGCCCGTCTTTTATCTCCCGGTTCAAATTCATCCCTGATAGAGGTTGTTATTGTAAATGGAATATTTCCACCACCTGCGCCTATCTGGTCTCCTTTGGGATTCACAAACATGTTGGTGTACATGCTTCCCAAATTTCTTCCTCCGGATTTATACTGAACTTCGAAGATTGACTCAGCATTATTTTTATGTGAAGTGCCAAAGATATCTGCATAATTAGTCAAAAGCTGATAAGGGCCGTTATTAATAATATCACTCAACAATGTCTTTGCTTCTGCCTTCTTACCGGCAGTCAGCAAGACTTTTGCCCCCAATGACTTGGCAGCCCAACTGGTAGCTCTCCCTTTATCAGCTGCCGAATAACCCGGAGGCAGCAAACTCGCTGCATTAGACAAATCTCCGGCTATCTGGTTGAGAATAGTATTGGCATCCACCTGTGGAAGCGCCCTGTTTATTCCATCTGTTACATCAAATTTTGACTGAATATTTCCAAAAATAACCACAAGATTATAATACAAAAGTGACCGAATAAAGAGCGCTTCCCCCTTGTATTGATTCTTCAATGCCGGGTCAAAGGTTGCTTTATCAATAAACTTAATAATATTATTGCATCGGTCTATCCCTTTATAAGCATCGCTCCATACCAATTCAGGAAAGGTACCAGTAGCAATTTGTTGAAACAGATCTACCTGTTCGTATTGTTGAGAAACTCCGGTTGCCCCTGCTCCGTTAAAAGCATTATCTGATTGCATCTCAAAAGCTACGGGAATCCCCTGCCTGAAATTTCCATTGAGCTGAAGGGATACATAAGCTCCCATAACTGAGGTGTTAAAATCAGATTGACTCTGGTAAAAATCTGTTGTATTACGCTGTGAAACTGGTGAAAGTGCAGTAAAGTCTTTGCTGCACGAACCAATCAGAAACCACGCGAGCATAACAGATGATAAGTAAATTATTTTTTTCTTTTTCATTGTATCCATGATAAAAAGTTAATAATTGAATTCAAAATCGGATGTCGGCACCAATTGTAAAAGTCCGTGATAAAGGATAAGCACCATAGTCTTCTCCTTGTGCCAGGCTATTATTAGGCTGAAGGCTTACTTCAGGATTGAATCCTATATAAGGAGTGAATATGGCTATGTTATCCCCCTGCACATAAAGCCTTACTGACTTAATGGTTTTTTTCAGATCTTTGAAAGTGTATCCCAGGTTAACATTTTTTAACCTGAAATAAGATCCGCTTTGAACCTGGAATGACGACTCTCTGTTATTATTGCCATGCAGACTTGAGTTGCGGTCAGCTCTTGGAATCAAACCATTTCCCGGTTCTGCAGTTGATTTCCATCTTTCATTTTCTATAGCATAGCTATTAAAATTAGCTTCACCATTTTCCAAATGGCGTGCTGTCAAATTCAAAATTTTGCGGCCATATACTCCCTGAACAAAAATTGACAAGTCAAAACTTTTATAACCAAAGTTATTGGTCATACCATAGGTGAACTTAGGTTCATAACTTCCCAGAACAGTTCTGTCGGCGGTAGTTATCTTACCATCCCCATTCACATCCTTATATTTCAGATCACCAGGTTTTGGAGCGGGCGCCAGAGCATCTGGCGGTGCATCCTGAATTTCCTTATCCGACATATAAACTCCCATAGCAACATATCCGTAATAACTACCAATAGGAGATCCAACCTGAGTGATATTCCTAAGTCCGGCTGCGCCTGCAGTAAGAATGGGAGCATTTTCGGGTCCTAATTCCAACACTTTATTTCTATTGGAAGCAAAATTAATCTCGGTAGTCCATTGGAAATCTCTGGTAAAATTTCTCGAACTTATAGAAAGTTCTACACCTTCATTTCTAACTCTCCCGATATTGGTTAACACTGAAGTAAAGCCAAGGGCAGAAGGGACTGTAACATTCAGCAAAAGGTCTTTCGTATTCCTTCTGTAATAATCAAAAGTGAGTCCTATTCTATTATTCAGGAATCCCATGTCAAAACCTAAATCCACCTCTCTGGATAATTCCCATGTAAGACGGCTGTTCCCAAATGAAATTGGAGCAAGGCCACTTACTTCGGCACCTCCCAAAACGTAATTCGCCTGACCGAGGATTGAGTAGGAACCATAATCCGGAATATTGAAGTTACCTGACAGACCGTATTCTGCACGAACCTTAAACTGGTTCATAAATCTGACAGAACTAAAGACTGGTTCCTGATCTATTCTCCATGCTACAGCTCCGGAGGGGAATACGCCGGTTTGCTTGTTCACACCAAATCTTGAGGAACGATCCGATCTGATAGTACCTGTAAACAGGTATTTATTTCGGTAAGCATAATTCACTCTACCCAAATAGGAAACCAGCGACCACTCGCTTTTTAATCCCATACCTCCGGTTATGATACCACCATTAACGGTTGGTACTTTATCATCTGGCTGATGGTCTGAATAAACAGCCTGCCCCTGCACTATGTTTTTCTGGGCAGCGAAACCGGCCAGTATTTTTAAGGAATGATCACTTCCAAGTTTCGGAGAATAATTAAATGTATTAGTTGTACTCCAATTCAATCTCCTGACAGCACTCTGCTGTGCATAAGGTGCAGGAAGTGTAGCGGTCCTATATAACAAAACATTATTCAGGAAAAACATCCTGTCAAAATTATCAATGACTCCTCCCAATGATGTTTCAAAATTAAGATCATCCCTTAGTTTGAGTTGTGCATAAATGTTTCCAATCACGTTCGTATGTCCGACATGGTCTATAATTGATTTCATGATTGCAAGCGGGTTGCTGGCATCAGTAGTACCACCTGCCGTACCGTTTCCGGCTGTCAGATGCGCCTGACCGTTCAATTGGTTTAGCGTACCATCAGAGTTATATGGAGTTACTATAGGAGAAGTAACTAATGCAGAATAGATAATTCCCGGCGGCTGTGCAAAATAAGGAGCATTCGCCGGTAGTTGATGTGAGTTGGAGTAAGACAACATCACATTAGAACCTATTTTCAATCTGTCTTTAATTACGTCGCTGGCCAAACTGGCATTGAAGCTGTATCTTTTGAAGGATGACCCTTTAATGGTACCTTTTTGGTCAAAGTATTCACTTGACATGAAATAGGTACTGCGGCCTGAACCTCCTGAAACAGATAAATTATAATCGGAAATAGCGGCTGGACTTAATACTTCTTTTAGCCAATCAACATTTGTTTTGCCATCCCAATTGATATACTGGTCAGGGATCAACGTATTATCGTCTCCAAGTGGTCTTCCGGCATTATTTTTCGGATTATAACTTGGATTATAATTTGAGCTTGTTGGATCTGTCGGATTATATCTTTGTAAATAATAATTATTCCTTGAATCCTCAGTATAGGCAATTAACTCAGCAGAATTCATCATGTGTGGTAAATGTGCAGCGTTCTGCGTGCCGGTATAAACATTAAGGCTCACCTGGGGCTTCTCATCTTTCTGACCTTGATTCGTAGTAATAATTATAACACCGTTAGAACCTCTGGAACCATAAATAGCTGTTGCTGATGGTCCTTTCAAAATATTGATAGATTCTATATTATGAGAATTAATTGCTGACAAGGGGCTTGGAGGCGTAGCCTGGAATGCTGTGTTTGTCTGCCTGTTGATTGGAATATTTAAATTAGCATTGTCTGGCATCGGGATCCCGTTAATCACATATAATGGATCATTTCCTGCACCAATAGATCCGGTACCTCTGATTTTAATTTGTGGTGTTGCTCCAGGGCCGCCTGAAGTCGTAGATACAGTTACACCAGGAACCTTACCCTGAATGGCAGTTTGGAAGTTGGTTGCCGGAACATTTGTAATCTCTTTCATATCAACCGTCGCTATTGAACCGGTCAAGTCACTTCTCTTTTGTGTACCATATCCTATTACCACTACTTCATTCCCTACTGAAACTTCAATTTCCATCACCACAGTAAGGTTATTAACCTGACCAACCGTTACACTTTTTTTCTGATATCCAACGAATGTAAATTCCAATACCTCTCCTACATTGGCATCAATATTAAAACTACCATCCGTATTGGTGGTGACACCTTTCCTTGTTCCTTTTATGATTACTGATACTCCGGCAAGAGGATTTCCCAATTGATCTTTTACCGTTCCGTTAATTACACTAAGCAGAATAGATGGACTGACATCCACGATTGGCTTAGCGACTTCTGGCTTTTGAACAATTGTAACCGTTTTGCGCTCAATAGAAAAGTCAAGGTGTTGACCCTGAAGTGTTTCTTTTAATGCTTCTTCAACAGATGCATCCTTCACATTAACGTTTACGGATTTGGCTCCCTCCAATACGCGGGCATCGTAAAAAAATACGTAGCCTGTTTGCTTCCGGATTTCCCGGAAAACTTTTTCCAGCTTCACATTTTTTTGTGATAAAGTTACTTTCTGTGCGATCCCACCTGCGCTTGCACTAAGGCATGCCGAAAGCAAAAAGTAGGTTGTAATTTTCATCGCAAGAAAAATTTTTCTTTTGCTGTTGCGATGGTCTCTAACCCGGAACAACGGATTCGATGTCATAAACAGCAGCATTTTTTTGAAAAGCTCACACTGGTGATAGTTGGCCTTAAAATACATAACTTTGTTCGGTTTTAATTAAAAAATAGTAATTCTGTTCAAGATTTCTAAATTTGAATAATTAAAACTATTGGCAGGGAAGTGGGTTCAACACTTTCCTGTTTTCATTTTACTTACTCTTGAGAATGTTTGTTATATTTTTGGTTTATCATTTTTAATATTCTGAAGTACAATTAATCAGCCATCACCATCAGATTCTTCCCTTCAATTTTAAAATGTACTTTATTTTTCTCTAAAATTGTAAGCACTTCCGATAAGCTCAAAGTCCTTTCCATTTCTCCCACAAATTCCCGTGGTTTATTCTTTCCTTCATAGACGACTTCAACACCATACCATCGGGATACTTGTTTTAATACATTTTGAAGACTGGCATTATCAAATTGGAAATAACCGTTTTTCCATGCCATTACCAAATCCAAATCCACATCGTTTACCACTTTTATTTCTTTAGTCACCACCGCTTGCTGCCCTGGTTTTAATAATCCCGTTACATTACCATTCTTAATTTTCACTGACCCCTCCAATAGGGTTACCTTAATATCATTGCCATCATCTTTAAAGGCGTTCACATTAAAACTTGTTCCCAGAACCCGCACATTCATTGAATCATTATTGACGATAAACGGTTTAGCCCTATCATGCGTCACTTCAAAATAAGCTTCACCTGTAACAGCTACTTTTCTTTCATTACCTAAAAACGAAACAGGGTAAGTTAATGACGAACCGGCATTGAGCCATACTCTGCTGCCATCTGCCAGTACCATATTAATAACTTTACTTCCTTTCGGGTTTGAGAGAGTATTGTATTCCATTTTCCCGCTTACTTTTTTAACTCCCTGGTGGTAGGCAATCTCCCCACCTGCCAATTTCACTAACTTCACATTCCCCTGAATAGCCAAAGCTCCATTGCCTGC
>JBDTGA010000031.1:0-36022 GCA_039937655.1 Ginsengibacter sp. | reverse complement strand
ATGCTGAAGTACGGCAGGTTTTTATTCGCTGCAATACCTTTTGTACATGCAGATTTTTATTTGCCGGTGGCGGATGTTTTTGTAGCAACTGTTGAATGGTTGCCCTGGGTGCTGTATAAGATAACATTTGCAATAGCGCATTCCTCTCAAGGTAAATACCAATACATTCCTGCCCACGATGATACAATGTTTTAATTGTATGGTCTCCATAAATGGTAATTAAAGATTGAGATTATGTTAGCTTAATTTCAGTTATTCGCAGTCTTTTTCTTTTCCTCCTAATATAATCCATTACCTGTCGGGAAGGAAGCCGCTCAATCTACCTTATTCAAAAAATCGTTCAACGATTCTCCCTGAGGGATATCTAATTTTTTTCTCAAACGGTAACGGCTTATTTCTACCCCACGTACAGAGATGTTCATTAATTGAGCAATCTCTTTTGATGACAGGTTCAATTTTAGATAAGTACACACTTTGATATCATTGCCCGATAAGGAAGGATATTGTTTTTTTACCTTCTTCAAAAAATCATTATTTACTTCATTGAAATGGGAAACAAATTGTTCCCAGTTGGAATTATTTTGCTCTACATCTTTCAGCAGCAGCAGCGTTTTTTTTATGTCGTGATTATTGCCGGTTTTTTTATATAATTTCTGCAATTCATCTTTTACTTTTACCAGGGCGCTGTCTCTTTCTACAAGGTGCATGGTGGCATCGGCGAGTTCCTTGTTTTTAAATTTTACTTCATTGGCCAGTTTTTCATTCTGGAGTTTAATAATCTCTTTCTCACTTTTTTCCAGTTTTAAATGGTGTAGTTCTTTTAATCTTTTTTGTTCCAGATCAAATTTTTGTTGCTGCCGGTATAAGTTCTTTTCCTGCCATTTGTATATTAAATACAACAGAAGGCCAAAGAGGGCAAAGTATAAGATATAGGCCCATATTGTATTGTACCACGAAGGGTTTACATAAAAAACATAAGAAATTATTTTGGATTCGTGCCCCAGGTTATCGTGTGCTTTTACATAAAAGGTGTATTTCCCTTCAGGTAGGTTGGTGTAATCCTTTTCTGTCTTTGGCGACCATTCGCTCCATTTATAATCGTATCCTTTGAGCTGATAACTGTACTCAATGTTTTTTTGCAATCCATAATTGGGGGAGCTATATTCAAAATGAAATGAATTGTATCTTTTGGGCAAGTGGTAAATTTCATTTTCAGCCTGCTCATCTACGGCATAGCGATTTTGATGAAAGTAACCACCAAAGATGAGACTGTCTGTTTTGCCGATCGCACTTACACGTCCCAATAAAACTTTTATCTGCAATTTGGTAGCTGCATATTTTACATAGTTCAAATGGATGACCCCTTTTTCGGAAGAAATAAAAATGTTCTCCTTGTTATACGGATATATGTTTTCAAAACCCGAGAGTATCTCTCCCGTAAGTTCAGGAAAATAAGTGATCCTGAAAGAATGATCGGCAGAGTTATTATTGAAGCTCACGACACCGATCTTTTTCCCGCTGCAGAACCATATATCACCATCATTGTCTTCTTTCAGGTAACGGATATCCATGTCATGAAAAACGGGTGTTAGAAATGGTGAGGGGAAAAAAGTGTTTTTATCGGGGTTAAATTCATAGATGCCTTTTGAAGTGGCAAAAACGACTTTGTTTTTTATTTTGAAAACATAATTTTCAAGGGTGGAAGGGAGGCCATCTTTTTCGGTAAACAGGCGATAGGTAAAGTTTTTATGGTCGGATGATAAATTGAGTTTATAAATACCCCGGTAGGGATGGGATGCCCAGATGGTATTATTATTATCAATGGCCATAAAACGGAATGATTCATAAAGCCCATTGATGTTTCCTTTATCGAAAAAGCGGTTGTTCTCATATTCTATCATTTTTAATCCGGTGTAGGTGCCTACAAGAATATTTTGTGAAGGCACCACCCGTGACATAGGCTCAAAAAGCCAGGAGCCGGTACCTTTGGCTATAGGAATGCTTACTCCATTTTCTATTACAAAAGTTCCGTCGTTATGGCAAAGCAATAAATGCTGGTTCACCTCCTGCAATCTCCATCCTTCGCCATCAGTATTTTTGATGAGGGTAAAATCGCTTTTTGAAAAGCTGTAGTCTTTATTGTAATTGTACAAAGGCGCCACGTAGGTGCCATCAGAAGTGCTGATGAATAATTGATTATCAAAAATGACGGAAGAATAGCCCGGCAATTCATTGGCCTTGTTGGGTTTTATGTATTTAATGGCCGAATTGTAAGCTATAAAACTGATTCCGTTATTAAGCCCTGCCCATAAATTATGATCCTT
This sequence comes from Ginsengibacter sp., assembly GCA_039937655.1. Taxonomy (GTDB): domain Bacteria; phylum Bacteroidota; class Bacteroidia; order Chitinophagales; family Chitinophagaceae; genus Ginsengibacter. Next base: position 33,698 of record JBDTGA010000031.1, on the reverse strand, counting down.
GTCCAGGAAAACACAGAGTACATTACTGTTTTGTAATCCTTCGGAACTGGAGATTTTCTGAACGATATTGCCTCTGAAATCCATAAATAAGCATCCTGCCGAAATAGTACCAGCGACCATTTCCGATTGATTCATTTTTAAAGAAGTATAAACCTGGCTGCTGATAGTTTTGGGTTGTTGATCGTACCGGATAAGGGAATCGTTGAGCAACAGAAAAAATCCGTTTCTCTTGGTAGTGATCAATAGGGTGTCTTCTCCGGTTTTGATAATGCCCGAAAGGATGGCACCTTTCAAAAGACGGTTATTTTTTAAGGGGGCCCATTCGTTGTCACGGTATTCCATCATTCCGGTTTGCTTTTCCTGGGCAAATAGCCTGTTATCTGCTTTATTTAGATATTGCCATTCTTCTTTGGGCAGAAAAACTTTTATAGCATTATTCTGGTAATTGAATATCTTATCTGAGGCATGAAAGAAAACCGATTTATTAAAGACCTCGATTTTCCAGATATCGGCAAACCTTTCATATTGTTTTGGGATGAGGTTTTTGAGCGAAGTGTATTGTAAAACACCTCTTGAGTCGGGCAAAAAATATCCCATTTCGTCCTGGCCTCCTACATAGATCCTGTTATCGGCATCAATGGCTAATGAACGCACGATCGTTTTATTAGGCAACGGATATACTTTCCAGTAATTACCATCGAATGAGATCAATCCTTCATTATTGGCAAAATACATCTTTCCACTCGAGTCCTGAGCGATGCCCCAGGTCTGGCTCCCTCCGTGATAATCATCTTTGCTGTAATTGATAATTTGTGGTAACCCCAGGGTATTTTGCCCTATTGAAGATTGAAAGGCACACAATAGAAAAATGATGATAAAGCAGCTAATTCTCATTACATAAAGATATTATTTTTTATGATGTAGTAATGATGTGGTAAAAGCTTAGCTGAAAAGCAGCATTATCCTAAAAACGATGTAGTAAAGATGTAGTATTTTTTGTTGGTTAAAGGAATGTTAACCTATATTTGATTTACCAAAAAAAAAATTAGTAATCCCAAATTAAAAAACTGCGTATGAAAAAGATTTTTCAAAGAACCTCTTTTCTTTTAATTGCTTTATTATTAAGTTCGGTGTCGTGGTCTCAAAATAAAGTTGTGACAGGAAAGATAGTGGATGGAAGCGGGAGCGGTATTGTAGGTGCTTCCGTTTTAGCAAAAGGAACTAATATTGGAACCTCCGCCGATCAAAGTGGTAGTTTCAGCATTTCAGTTCCAGAATCGGTAAAGGCGTTAGAAATCTCTGCCGTTAACTATCGTAATCAAACAGTAAACATCACAACCACGTCGCTTTACATAGTGCTACAACCTGCCAATAGCGATTTAGCTGATGTAGTGGTTATTGGTTATGGAACTAAAAAGAAGAAAGACCTGACTACCGCTATTTCAAGTGTTTCCAGCCAAACTCTTGGCAAACTATCTATTACCCGTATTGACGATGCATTACAGGGAAATGCTCCGGGTGTAATGGTACTCAACCAAAATGGGCAACCGGGGTCGCAACCCATGGTTCGCATACGTGGTACAGGTACCAATACCGATCCCAATCCTTTATATATTGTAGATGGTTTCCCGGTAAGTAGTATCGAATATATTAATCCCGGAGATATTGAAAGAATTGATGTATTGAAAGATGCTGCGTCTGCTGCCATATATGGAGCACGGGGAGCTAACGGTGTAATATTAATTACTACAAAATCCGGAAAAGCAGGAAAACCTGTATTAACCTATAATGGTTATTACGGATTACAAAATGCGTGGCGCAAAGTACCTGAACTTAATGCAACACAATATGCTACTATGATGAATACGGGTTCTTTAAACGCTAATCCGGCTAATCCGGTTCCTTATCCCAATCCTTCTTCGTTAGGTATTGGCACCAATTGGCAGGATGCAATATTCCAGGAAAGTGTGCCGATTGTTAGTCACGAGATTTCTGCAAGTGGCGGAAATGACAGGTCAACCTATCTGGCTTCTTTCTCTTATTTAGGTCAGCAAGGTATTATTGGTGGAAAAAATTCTGATTTCACCCGTTACACAGGCCGCTTAAACCTGAATCAAAAATTAACCAACTTTTTAAAAGTAGGTACCAATTTGAATTATATTCACAGCGAAAGGGCAGCTATATTCGACAATGGTGACCAGGGTGGCCAGGCATTGGGAAATGCTTTCAATATAGATCCTATAACCCCTTTGTATGAAACAGATCCTGCAAAACTGGCCGATTATAACCCGAATGCAGTAAAAAATGGTTCATCAGTTTATGGTATTTCCCCTTTGGCAACCTTTCCAAATCCCCTTGCTCAATTGGCTATAATTAATGGTAATAATAAAATTGATAAACTACTTGGAAACGTTTATGGCGAACTAAATCCTTTCAAGGGACTTACTTTCCGGTCAACCTTTAGTACCGATTTGCAGTATAATATGAGCAACGGGATGACACCCATCTTTTTTTTAACAGCAACGTCCTCACAAAATTATACATCGGTTAGCAAGAGTTTCTCACGCAGTTATAGCTGGCAGGTAGAGAATGTATTGTCTTATTCTTTTCACGTGAATAAGCACAACATTGAAGCATTGGCCGGCCAGTCTGCTTACAAATATTTTTATGAAGACTTGAGTGGCAACAGAACTGACCCTTCCCCGATAGCTCCTGGCTTGGCCTATCTTGATGTAGCTACTATAACACCTGCTACAGGTGCCAATGGTGGCGGCGCTGATGCGAGGAGGCTTGCATCTTATTTTGGAAGGATTACTTACGACTATGATTCTAAATATCTGTTTACCGGCGTTATCCGCAGAGACGGTTCTTCAAGATTTGGCCGCAACAATCCTTATGCTACCTTCCCATCCGTTTCGGGAGCATGGGTTATTTCAAGAGAAGATTTCTTTAAATCAAAACCTATTTCATTTTTAAAACTCAGGGCTTCCTGGGGACAAAATGGTAACGAAAGCCTTGGAAGTTCTTTCCCATGGGCATCTACCATCAATACAAATGGAAATGAATATACCTTCCTTGATAACAGCGGCGTAGAGACTTTAGTTAGTGGCGCTTCCTTAAGTGTTATTTCTAATCCTAACCTTAAATGGGAAACCAGTGAACAAACAGATATCGGATTAGATATCGAACTGTTGGATGGTAAAATCGCACTGACAACTGACTATTATATTAAGACAACAAAAGATTTACTAATAAGGCCGGCAATTCCTGATATTGTTGGATACGGAGCGCCATTTGTAAATGGAGGTAATGTGAGAAATTCCGGTATCGAGCTGGGTATTAATTACAAGGATCAAATAGGAAAAGACCTTGCTATTAATTTGTCTTTTAATATTTCGCATAATGTAAATAAGGTGACTCAAATTAATAATGCTTCTCAAACCATCTCCGGGGCTAACTACATTAACCTGGGAAGTATTACCCGTATGGCAGTGGGCCAGCCGATAGGTTATTTCTGGGGAGTGAAAACCAATGGCATATTCCAGACACAGGACCAGGTAGATAATTATACTTATACTAACCCTCAAACTCAGGTTGTGAATAAAATACAACCTAAAGCAGCACCGGGGGATTTAATTTTTGTAGATGCCAATAATGATGGTAAAATTAATGACAATGACAGGGTTTACCTGGGAGATCCTAATCCTAAGTACAGCACAGGTTTCACGATCAATCTTTCCTATAAGGGGTTTGATGTAAGCATATTTACAATTGGAATGTTTGGCCAGAAGGTGTTTAATGGTAATTACCGTTTCGATAAAACCGTTTCTAATATGCCTGCAACCATGCTTGATTCCTGGACTTCAGACAATATGGGTGCTAAATATCCACGCTTTATAAGTAACGATCCTAATAAAAACTATTCTACCGTTTCTACTTTACTACTGGAAAATGGTTCCTTTGTAAGGGTCAAAAATTTGCAATTTGGTTACACATTACCCAATGCCATTACCGGTAAAGCCCTCATTAGTAGTGTAAGGGTATTTGTAGGCGTGGATAATGCTTTCACCTTTACGAAATATACAGGATTCGATCCTGAAATTGGAGCTACCAGCCCTCTTTCACTCGGTATTGACAGGGGAGTGTATCCACAATCCAGAACTTTCCGTTTTGGTGTAAACGTTAAATTATAATCTTTTTCCATTAATAAATCTTTATTATGAAATCAAATAATAAAAAAATAATTCCAATAGCATTTCTGGTGATTTTATCAGTAGGCTGTTCCAAATCATTTTTAGAAGTTTCACCTCCATCACAAATAGAGGAAACCAATTTCTTTCAAACTGAAATACAGGCCAATCAGGCTTTGGCAGCTATTTATCGTGTTTCGCAATGGGGCAATATCAACCACGGCCATTCACCCATCATGGGCTTTGAAGAAGCGGCTTCTGATGATGCCTACTCAGGAGGAGGAAGTTCTTCTGATGCAGTGGGTGTAAAAGGAATTGATAATTTTCAGGCTACAGATGGCGCACCGTTCAATCAGAATGATATTACCTATGAAAGTATCTGGAATATTCTTTACCAGGGGGTAGCAAGATCCAATACTTATTTGGCCAATATAGGCCGTGTAGCAGCCAGCGATGATTTCAAAAATGAAACCTCTGCTGAAGTAAAATTTTTAAGAGCAAGCTACTATTTTGAATTGGTAAAATGGTATGAAAACATTCCTCTGGTTACAGAACCGTTATTGGATCCTAATAAATATAATCAACCACAATCAGCTCCGCAGGATGTGTATAACCAGATTGCCAAAGACCTGGTGGAAGCCATGATATATCTTCCAAAAACGTCAATGAAAACCAGTAATGGACACGCAACCTATTATTCAGCCGAAGCCCTTTTGGCCCGTGTTTATCTTTTTTGTAAAGGTGTTTATGGTAAAGATCTTCAGGCAGGAAGCGTAGTGATAGATGCAGCGAAAACCCGTACCAATCTGGACGAGATTATCACTTCAGGTATCTTCAACCTATTCCCAAATTATTCTGATATATGGAGAAAACAAAATGAAATGGGTATGGAATCTGTTTGGGAAGTGGATTGTAGTTCTCTCGCTTTAAAAGTCGGTAGTACCAGTAACCAATACCAGGCACAAGGGAATTATAACGTACTTTATTTTGGGCCGAGAGGGGTAAATGGCGATCCTTATACTGCCGGTTTTAGTAATGCAGTTCCTACAGAATCCCTCTACGAGGAGTTTGAAACAAGTCCGATTACAGATCCAAGACGAGATGCGACCATCTTAACATTGAATTCTCAGAGTGTAGCACCCGGTCTTATAAAAGGATGGCAACATACTGGGTATTTTAATAATAAATATAATACATCAACAGAATACCTCACTCCCTCAGGATTAAACTCTATCAATTGGGGACAAAATATCCATACGATTCGTTTTTCAGATGTTTTATTAATGGCTTCTGAATTGAATATGGGAGTAGATCAGGGTAAGGCTGATTTGTATTTAAACCGCGTAAGAGAAAGAGCCGGTCTTGCAGACAGAACAGCTACGGTCGAAAACCTGAGACATGAAAGAAGGGTGGAATTGGGCGGAGAGGGAATACGGTATTGGGATCTTCTGAGATATGGTTTAGATTATACCAAACAAATGATTGATGCTTCCAGTTTGGTAGGGCCACTTTATAATGGTGGGGGTACATTCACTAAAGGAGCTAATACTCCACCAAGCGGATATAAGATGAACTGGGATCCATCAAAGAAAGGCCATCTTCCTATTCCTCCCAGCCAGGTGATTCTATCTGATGGAGTTTTACAACAGAACCCGGGTTATCAGTAAAAACAAGTAGAAAACTGGTAGGATAAAAGATAAAATAATTTTCTTTTTATACTCTGTATTTATGGCTGTGCTTTTATAAAAGCACAGCCATTTTTTGTACGGCCTTTCCTTTCAGTCCAATATACTTTCGAAGCGTGACCTCTGCGCGGGTTATTAACTTCTGTAATTTTATAAACGGAACAAATGTTTCCAATGGACTATTGCCCTGTTTCCTCACGCTTGATTACGATAAGATTTGATATAAAGCAAGACAGCAATGGATTCTCATTTAATCAGTAGTACCTTATTACCATCGAATGAGATCAATGTTTCATTATTGGGAAAATACATTTTTCCACTCGGGTACTGAGCGATGCCCCGGGTATGGCTCCCACCGTGATAATCATCTTTGCTGTAATTGATGATTTGTGGTAACCCCAGGGTATTTTGCCCTATAGATGGCTGAGAAGTACACAAAAGAAAAAGGATGATATAGCAGTTAATTCTCATTACATAAAAATATTCTTTTTATGATGTAGTAATGATGTGGTGAACTTTAAGCTAAAAGGTCTTTTTGTCTTCAAAATGATGTAGTATAGATGTATTGTTTTTAAATTGAAAGGGGGTATATTAACTTATATTTGGTTAGCCTTAAAACAAATTAGCAACCCTAAATTAAAAAACCGTTTATGAAAAAAAAATTCCAAAGGATTTTTCTTCCTTTATGTATTTTATTATTCAGCATTACATCCTGGGCACAGAATAAAACAGTGACAGGTAAAGTATCGGACGATAAGGGAGTGGCAGTAATAAACGCTTCAGTTATCGTTAAGGGCACACGTATCGGTACCGCTACAGATGATAATGGAGCATTTTCCATTTCTGTCCCGTCAACTGCCAGCAAGCTGGTCGTTTCTTCCGTAAATCACCGTGAAAAAGAGGTAGATATTACAGATGGTCCGTTACTTATAGTATTGAATACACTGGCGAAAGACCTCACAGAAGTAGTAGTAGTGGGTTATGGTACACAAAAAGTTACCAAAATTTCAGGAGCAATCTCAACTGTAAGGGCAGCCGATATCGAAAGGCTAAAGCCTGTGCGCCTGGAAGAGGCTTTACAGGGGCAGGCTTCCGGTATTACGGTTATTGATGGTGGCTCTCCGGGATCTAAGCCAACCGTACTTATAAGAGGTATTCCTTCATTTACCGGTACAGACCCTCTGGTGGTTATTGATGGAATTCAGCAAACACTGGATGACCTTAATGCGATCAATACCGCTGATATTCAGTCAATCAGTGTATTGAAAGATGCCGCTACCACGGCTATATATGGAGTGAAAGGCGGAAACGGCGTGATAGTGGTTACTACCAAGACGGGTAGAAAAAATCAAAAAAGTGAAATAAATGTCAGTGCCAATTATGGTATGCAGGAAGTTGCCAAAACTATTGGCGTACTTAATGCATCGCAATATGGTGCTATTGTCAATGAAGGAAGTGTGGCTTCCGGTGGCAATATTATATTCCCCGATTTATCGGTATTGGGCAAAGGAACCAACTGGCAGGATGAGATATTTCATCAGGCACCTATACAAACTTATAACGCGAGTGCAAGAGGTGGTAGTGATAAAATGACCTATTTTGTTTCAGGAGGATATCTGGATCAGGATGGTATTGTAGGTGGAGGATCCAAATCAAACTTTAAGAGGGCCAACGCTACAGCTAATCTGGATTTTGATCTTTCCAGTAAATTAAAATTAATTCTGAATACCAGCTTTGTCAATATCAAAGGACAGGGAGTTCAGGAAAATTCATTCAACTCCATCATAGGGAGCGCATTGAACTTTGATCCCACTGTTCCGGTGTATAATACCGATCCGGATATAGTAGGAAAATATGGATACAGCAATCTGTTGTTATCAGAAATCTTTAACCCTCTTACCAAATTAGATAATACCCATAATGTTTCTAACGGTAATAAACTATATGGAAAGATAGAATTGCAATATAAGGTAATCAAGGATCTGACAGTAACTACCCGTTTTGGTTATACCAATTGGGATCAAACGGGCAAGAGCTTTACCCCATGGGTCTTTTATGGTCCACTCAATACAGAGAATACTATGAAATCCGATGGTACCGTAATAGATGGCCAGCATAATAGTGTGAGTGAAAATAAGAGTACCAATGCAAGTTATGTTTCCGAAACTTTTGCTAACTATAATTTCAAAATTAATAATGATAATAATTTTGAAACCGTGGCGGGTATTTCTTTTTCCAAGATCAGGGGAGACGCCATAAGTGGTTCCAGGCAGGATGTTCCTTTTAATTCATGGACTTTTGCAGATCTCACTGCTGCTACCGGTACCAATACTTCTGATAATCCTACTGCATATACTGCAGGGAATTCTCAATATTTCAGAAAAAATGCATCCTATTTCGGAAGAATAAATTATGATTATCAGGCAAAATATTTAGCATCAGTCACTGCACGCCGTGATGGATCTTATGCATTCGGGCCTCAGAATAAATTTGCTGATTTCTTTTCAGGTTCTCTAGGATGGGTGGCTTCTAACGAAGATTTTTTCAAATCCGACTTCATTAATTATTTAAAAGTAAGAGGAAGCTATGGTACGGTAGGTAATGAAAATGTGAACCCGCAATTTGTAAGTATAGACAATGGAGGCCCAAGTTATGGAAGCACCGCCAATAGCAATGGATATACTTTTGGAAATAGCTTTGTTGCAGGATCTACCGTAGGCTCTTATAAGAATGATGCACTGGCATGGGAGAAACAAAAACAATTCAACATAGGATTTGATGTTACTTTCTTTAAAAATAAATTCTCCTTAAGTGCAGATTATTTTGATAAGAGAGTATCCGGCCTTTTATTTACGCCTTCGGTATCCTTGTATCTTGGTACCGGCGTGATTCCTACTGCCAATATCGGTTCTACCAAAAGTAACGGTATTGATATGACCTTTGGTTATAATGACAGGATCGCTAAAGATTTCACGATCAATTCTTCTCTCACTTTTACGACCTCTACCAATCTGGTTACAGCCACCAATAGTGATGGTACTGCCATTATTACCGGAGGGGGTTATTTCAACGGCCAGTCACAAACGGCTACCAGGTTTCAGAAGGGATTTACCCCCGGATATTTTTATGGATACAAAACAGATGGTTTATTCCAGTCAGCAGCTGATATTGCTAAAGCACCTACTCAAACCGGTGCACAACCCGGAGACATTCGCTATGTGGATGTAAATGGAGATGGCGTGATTACTGCTGATGATCAGACCAAAATAGGTAATCCATTTCCCAAATTTACGATGGGTTGGAATCTGGGATTCAATTACAAAGGATTTGACCTCAATGTATTTACGTATGCTTCTGTTGGCAACGATGTGTATAGGGCGTATGAAAGAAATGCCATTTATTCCAATAAATATGAAGGCGTTCTGGCCAGGTGGACCGGCCCCGGAACTACCAATGATGCCCACGATCCGAGATTCACATTTGCTGATGTGAATAGTAATATCAGGGTATCCGACAGGTATATTGAAGACGGGTCTTTTGTGAAGATCAAGAATGTAGTGCTGGGATATACCCTGCCTCAGTCACTTATTAAAAACGCCAAAGTATTTAATAATATTCACGTATATGCACAAGTTAAAAACGCTTATACATTTACGAAGTATTCCGGTTTTGATCCTGAAGTTCCCGGTGGAATTCTGGATACCGGTGTAGATCGTGGTAGCTATCCGCAGGCAAGAACCTATTCCTTAGGCGTTGATTTTAAATTTTGATTTCCAATCCCAAAAAAGTAAAAAATGAAAAATAATATTAAAATACTCAGCCTGTTCTTTTTTATCACCGTGTTTTCTTCCTGTAAAAAGTGGGTTGATTATAATCCGCACGATGATTACGAAGTAACCGATCTCGATTATTTGAAATCGGAAAGTGATTACCGCACCATGGAAGTGAGTGTATATACACCTCTTCAATGGCTCAACCAGGCGGTAGTCGTGTCTGACATTGCCTCTGATAATGCTGTGGCAGGCGGCGAAAATGCATCCGATGTATTGAATCTGCAGCAGATAGATGACTATACTGTTAATTCTACCAATGGTACTTTATCTGATTTGTGGCAGTCAGCTTATGAGGGAATCAACAGAGCCAATTACCTTACTCAGTTTAAGGATAAGAATCCCTCAGGCGGGCAAGTATCATTCGCAGGCAAAGATGCACTTTATGGTGAAATCTATTTTTTGAGGGCCTATTATTACTTTACCCTGGTTAAGTTCTTTGGTAATGTTCCTCTCTTTACAGATAAAAGGCTTGAAATAACCGATTCCAGAACTTTGAAACAGTCGCCTAAAGAAGATGTGTATGCACAGATAGAATTGGACCTTACCAATGCCATTGCTGTGTTGCCTCCCAATGCGGCTCAGCCTGGTAGAATTACCAGGTATGCGGCTCAGGCTCTTCTGGGAAAAGTTTATTTGTATGAGAATAAATTTGACGATGCTGCCACCATATTGGAAAACGTTGTAAACGGGCCTTTCTCGTTGCAGACTGATTTTGCAGGTATCTTTTTATCGTCAGGCGAAAATGGTCCCGAGTCTGTTTTTGAAATTCAGTATTCCAACCTTTCCCCTTATTATAACTGGGGCGGTGCTACCAGAGGTCAGGGAAATTATGCGGTACAGCAATGTGGCATCAGGGGATTGCAGGGCAACAGTCCTTTTGCAGCCGGATGGAGTACCAATTTGCCTACACAAAATCTTGCAGATGCTTATTCAACAGGCGACCAGAGAAAGGATGCTACTGTTCTCAACATTGATCAATATATTGTAGATAATCCTTCTTATTTTCTGAATGTAGGTTCCCCTGCTAAAAGTTTCTATCCTTCCACTGACCCGGGTTTTGCTACAAGCCCCGCTTATCAGGTGGCACCCTTTAAAAATACCGGGCTTTACGATATGAAATATCTTCCCCGGAAAGGACAGACTTCAGGCCAGCTGGAATTGAATTATCTGAATAATTACAGGATCATCCGTTATGCAGGCGTACTGTTGATGGCTGCTGAAGCCAATAACAGAAAATCTTCTCCCGATGATGGAAAAGCACAGGGATACCTGAATAAGGTACGCCAGCGTGCTTTTGGTGATCAGCTACATAATATTACTGCCACCGGAAGTGCTCTTACCCAGGCTATTTGGGATGAACGCCGCCTGGAACTTGCTATGGAAGGCGATCGCTTTTTTGACCTCGTAAGAACCGGACAGGCAGCCACTAAAATCACTGGTTTTAAAACAGGTAAAAATGAAGTGTTCCCTATTCCGCAACAAGAGATTGATGTTTCAGGATTGACACAAAATCCCGGCTATTAATATTCAAAAACTGAAAAATATACAACATGAAAAATATAAAATATTTTTTTGGCTTACTTATCCTAATGGCTGTGGCAGGTTGTCAAAAAGACAACTTTGATGATACTTCTTTTATAAAAAGTGCTACATCGCCCGATAAACTCACTGCCCTTTTTGATATCACTCAGGACAATACAGGATTGGTAACCATTACGCCCAATGGGGAAGGTGCTGTTTCTTTTGATATTTATTTTGGAGATACCACGACTGCCCCTGCTAAGGTGATGAGTGGAAAGAATGTACAGCATATATATCCAGAGGGAGTATATAAAGTGAAAATAGTAGGGCATGGTATCACCGGTAAAACTACCGAGGCAACACAGGAATTAACGGTTTCCTTTAAGGCACCGGAAAATCTGGAAGTTACGGCAGCGGTTGATATTTCCAGTACTATGAAAGTGAACGTATCTGCAAAGGCGGATTATGAAACACTCTTTAAAGTTTACTTTGGCGATGTGGCCAATGAAGTACCAGTATCCTTTTTGGAGGGCGAAACTATAAGCCATATTTACACTGCGGTAGGAACTTATACTATCAGGGTGGTGGCATTGAGCGGTGGGGCAGCCACTACCGAGACTACAAAGGAAATCACCATTGTAAATCCGGTTCTTTTGCCACTTGATTTTGAATCTTCTACACTGATTTATACTTTCAATAATTTTAACGGAGGTGCTGTAACCATTATAGATAATCCTCAATCAAACGGGATTAATACAAGTGCGAAGGTTGCCAAAATGGTAAAAAGCCCCGGAGAAGTATATGGTGGAACTTCCATTCCTTTAGGAGCGCCGATAGATTTTTCTACTAATAAAATCTTTACGATGAAAGTGTTTTCACCACGGGTAGGAGCAAAAGTTTTGTTGAAAGTAGAGAACCCCACTGATGGTTCGATAAGCTACGAAGTGGAGTCTGCCACTACGGTAGCAAATGCATGGGAAGAAATAGGATTTGATTACAGTGCCATTAATACTTCAAACACTTATCAAAACATTGTGCTCATTTTTGATAATGGCACCATGGGCGATGGTTCTGCAAATTTCACCTTCCTTTTTGATGATATAGAACTTACCAACAAGATGCCTGGATTGTCTCAGATCAATCTGCCGGTTACTTTTGATGATCCTTCTGTCAATTACGCCGTTACCGATTTTGGGGGAAATCAAACGGTAGATGGCGTAGATCCTACTGATGCTTCCAATAATGTAAAGGTCACTACCAAGCCTGCCGGTGCAGAGACATGGGCTGGAACAACCATTGGTACTGGCTTGGGATTTGCCACCCCGATTCCGGTTACAGTTAGTTCCTCCAAAATGAGCATAAGGGTATATTCACCTGCTGCCGGAATTCCGGTAAGATTGAAAATTGAAGATCATAATGATGCTACTAAATCTGTGGAAACTCAAGTTCTGACAACTGTAGCCAATTCATGGGAAACGTTGGTTTTTGATTTTAATACTCCTGCGCCGGGAACAGCGGCATTCAATCCTGCATATTCTTTTGATAAAGCATCTGTATTTTTTGATTTCAATAATGCGGGAAGCGGAAAAAAATTCTATTGGGATGATGTGAAATTAGTATCCGGTGGTGCTACCGCAAATATATTGGGGCTTCCGCTTGATTTTGAATCAGCGACCGTCAATTATGCTTTTACCGATTTTGACGGAGGCTTCGCCACGGTGATCAGCAATCCTAATTCAGGAGGGATCAACACAAGTTCCAAAGTAGTGAAGATGGTAAAAAGTGCCGGACAAACCTGGGGTGGAAGTTATCTTACTTTAGATAATCCGATTGATTTTTCAACTAAGAAAACTTTTAAAATGAAAGTGTTTTCTCCCCGGGTAGGAGCCAAAGTACTTTTGAAGGTTGAGAATAAAGACAATACCAACCTTAACTATCAACAGGAAGTGGCTACTACTACTGCCAATGCATGGGAAGAACTCACCTTTGATTATAGCGCCATCAACACAGCAAATGCTTATCAGCATATCGTAATCATATTTGATAACGGAACGATGGGGGATGGCTCGGCCAACTTCACTTTTTTGTTTGACGACATCACACTTAATTAATTTTATTCTTAAAAATTACAATCATGATAACTAATATAAGATCTGCCATTATGATCTCTCTTGTAGCACTCTTCGCCTTTAGTAGTTGTGTAAAAGAGAAATACACCTTTGGAGATTTGATAACTCCCTCTAATCTCACTTTGGCAACGGTAGTCGAAGGTGTGGATGCCGGTAATCCGGATGGAAATGGAACAGGAAATGTAACTGTTACCGCAACCGCCAAGAATGTTATTAATTACAAAATAGACTTTGGTGATGGACATTTTGTGATGGCACCTTCCGGTACCGCTACTTATAGCTATCCTTCTCCGGGAACGAATGATTATACGGTAACAGTGAGCGCTGTAGGGACAGGAGGAATCACCTCTACACTAAGCGAAAAGGTTACTGTATTGACTTCATTTGAAATTCCTGAATTTATTATACAGGATCTCACCAATGGATCATCACAGGTGTGGATCACTGACAGGGAGGCCGACGGACATGTGGGCGTAGGCCCCGCAGATGGATTTACCCCCTCTTATTATTCAGCTACCCCTAATCAAAGAGATGAATGCCTTTATGATGATGAAATTACTTTTTCCAAAGATGCCAACAATAATATTTTCATGACCATTAATAATAAAGGGCAATCATTTTTAATTGCTGCTTCTACCGCCTTCTATGGCAAAAGCGGTGGTGATGGCTGCTATGATATAGATAATTCTGAAACAAAGAAACTTGCCTTTATGAATGCGACTTCAGGCTCTACTCCGGATATATCAACACAAATACAGTTTTTAGTACCGGGTAATGGTCTTATCAATTTTGGTACAGGGGGCAATACCTACGAGATATTATCTATATCACCTACAAATATTCATTTGCGTAATATAGGGATTGACGGAAATGCATGGTATCAAAAATTAACTGTGAAACCGTAATGACACTTTTAACGGGTGTATATAAATATCTGTGAGTGAGACAGGAAATTGATTCAGTTTTTCAGTTTCCTGTCTCCTCATAACTCTGAATGTTGCTTTTTTTGTCCGGATAGATAATAAATTCTAACTGAGGAGTGCCTTTTTATGATATTGCTTGAAAAGGTACTGTTCATAAAATAATATTGAAATGAAGATACCTGTTATGATTTCTGCTTTTCTGTTGGTAGCTTTTGGTGGTGTCTTTGGAAGAGCACAGCTTTTGAAAGAAGACCCAATTGTATTATCAAAATATACTTTTGACAAAGGACTTGTCAATAGTAATCTTACGGATATTATTCTTCCGGGAGAAAAAAACACGATTTACCTTTCAGGTGCAAATGCGAAATGGCTTTATACAAAAGACAATTCCACCTTTGTGAAGAAGAAATTTTTAAAAAAAGTTTTATTAAAAAAAGAACTCCGGTTTACCATTGGGTTTATAGGCGGTAACGAAAACATTATATCAAAAACATTTACTCTTTTGAACGATCATTTCCACCATAACAAAGTAATAGCACACAGAGGTGCCTGGAAGAATTCCGGAACTCCTGAAAATTCTATCGCCGCATTGAAGGCAGCCATAGCATTGAACTGTGCAGGATCAGAGACCGATGTACACATGACGGCAGATAGTGCTCTGGTAATCAATCATGATAATGAATGGGGCGGGCTTACTGTTCAAAAAAGCACTTTGGAAGATCTGCGGAAAAAGAACCTTTCCAACGGAGAACCACTTCCTTTGCTTCAGGATTTTCTTACTACGATAAAGCAACAATCAGGTACGAGGCTGATCCTTGAAATAAAGCCTTCTGTAAGAGGAAAAGAATGGTCCGATGCCACTGTGCAGAAAGTATTGAATACCGTCCATCTTATGCAGGCGCAGGCATGGATCACTTATATCAGCTTTGATTATGGAATGCTGAAAGAGGTTTTGAGATTAGAGCCTTCGGCTAATGTGCAATACCTTAATGGTGATAAGTCTCCTGAACAGTTGAAACAGGATGGCATAAAGGGAGCAGACTATCATTATTCTGTTTTTCAAATACACCCTGAATGGATTGAGTCTGCAAAGAAGAATAAGATTGATTTGAATGCATGGACGGTAAATGATGAAAAAAACATGAGTTTTCTTTTAGCGAATGGTCTGGATTTTATAACTACCAATGAACCTGAATTATTATTTAAAGAGATTGAAAAATCACCAGTAACGAAAGGGATGAAATTAGTATGGAGCGATGAATTTAATTATACAGGATTACCGGATCCTTCCAAATGGAATTACGAAACAGGAGGTCATGGATGGGGAAATAATGAAAAGCAATTTTATACGGAGGCAGATACTGCGAACGCGGTGGTGGGTAATGGAGTACTCTCTATTATTGCACGAAAAGAGAATCATGGTAACAATGCTTATACATCGGCAAGACTGCTTACGAAAGGGAAGGCAGAATGGACGTATGGATATGTGGAGATAAGAGGTAAACTCCCGCTCGGGCGTGGCTTGTGGCCTGCAGGATGGATGCTGGGAAGCAATGTGGAAAAAGCCGGATGGCCCAATTGTGGTGAAATTGATATTATGGAACATGTGGGTTTTAAAAAAGATACGGTGTTTGGTACGGTTCATACAGGAGCTTATAACCATGTGAAAGGAACACAGAGAGGAATAGAGACTCTGATTGAAAACCCATATAGTCAATTCCATACTTTTGCGATAGACTGGACACCTGAAAAGATTGATTTTTTACTGGATGGAAACATATATTATCATTTTGCCAATGAGCATAAAACAGTCCAGGAGTGGCCATTTGACAAGCCTTTTTTTCTCCTTCTGAATATGGCGATCGGAGGTAACCTGGGCGGGCAAAAAGGGATTGATGATTCTATTTTTCCGGCCACGTATCAAATAGATTATGTAAGGGTTTTTCAATAGAAAAAAGGCATTCCTTGTTTTATGAGGTAGGTACAAGGAATGCATTATACCTACCTTATAATAAAAAATCTTATAACTACCATTATAAAAACATAATACAATTCAAAATGAACAAAAAGATTTTGGTACTGTTTTCAATTTCATTGTTAGCATGCAATCACAAAATGTCAACAGGCACGTCGGCCACGGGCATGCAAACATATAATGCCGGTAGTAAACAAATAATCGTCTATACCACCGCTGAAAATACAGATTTTCGTTTAACGCCTACCGATACATTACATTTTAAAGACTTTGGCCAGCCTTTGGAAACGCAGATTTGTATTTTTGTAGATCCTTCAAAGACGTTTCAAACAATGCTTGGAATTGGAGGTGCTTTAACGGATGCTGCCGCAGAAACATTTTTCAAGCTGCCGAAAGACAAACAGCAAGAAATATTAACAGCCTATTACAGTAAAGATAAAGGGATAGGCTACACGTTGGCAAGAACACATATTGGTAGCTGCGATTTTTCGAGTGGTAGTTATACGTATATTCAGGAAGGTGATTCTGCATTGAAAACATTTAGTATTGATCACGACCAACAATTTAAGATCCCTTTTATCAAAGATGCTATGGCAGCAGCCGGTGGAAAATTAACTTTATTTGCAACGCCATGGAGTCCGCCGGCATTTATGAAAACCAATAATGACCTGCTTCACGGAGGAAGCTTGAAACCGGAATACTACCATAGCTGGGCAATGTATTATACCAAATTTATAAAGGCCTACGAAACGGAAGGAATTCCAGTATGGGGTATCTCAATACAGAATGAACCAATGGCCACACAAAAATGGGAATCTTGTATCTATACCGCAGACGAAGAGAGAGATTTTCTGAAAAATGATTTAGGCCCTGTAATGAAAAACGAAGGATTGGGGGACAAGAAGATAATTGGATGGGATCACAATCGCGATTTAATTTATCAGCGTGCTTCTACCTTATTAAATGACCCGGAGTCGGCAAAATATTTATGGGGTATCGGATTTCATTGGTATGAAACCTGGGCCGGGGGTAAGCCCATGTATGATAATGTAGGATTGGTACATGAAGCTTTTCCTGATAAAAATCTTCTTTTTACTGAAGGCTCCAACGAGTTATTTGATATCAATAAAATACATGAATGGAGATTGGGTGAAAGATATGGGGAATCCATGATTCATGATTTTAATAATGGAACAACAGGCTGGATCGACTGGAATATTTTACTGGATCAGCATGGTGGACCAAACCATGTTGGCAATTTTTGTTTTGCTGCGATTCATGGAAATACACAAACCGGTGAATTGATTTTTACTAATTCATATTATTATATCGGTCAGTTTTCGAAATTCATTCATCCAGGTGCTAAAAGAATTATCAGTTCATCGAGCAGGAGTCCATTGCAAACAACAGCTTTCAGAAATGAAGATGGGACCATCGCTACTGTGGTATTAAATGAGGGTGATACAAAGATTAATTATTTTATTTGGGTAAATGGCAAAGCGGCAGAAGTTACTTCTCTGCCACATTCTATTCAGACATTGGTGTTTTAGAAGCATGATAATAATTGCGCAATTAGTTTCTTGAAAAAATGGTCAGATTAAAATAAAGCAAGATGAAAAAAATACTGTGGATCTTATTATTATGCAGCGCTTGTGGT
The DNA here is from genome assembly GCA_039937655.1 of Ginsengibacter sp. Taxonomy (GTDB): domain Bacteria; phylum Bacteroidota; class Bacteroidia; order Chitinophagales; family Chitinophagaceae; genus Ginsengibacter. Next base: position 15,785 of record JBDTGA010000031.1, on the reverse strand, counting down.
AAAAAGGGCGGAGGAAGCAATCCCGTGCCGCCTCCTTCTGTGAAATCCTTATTGAGTATAACAGATGTGAAACAGGCAAAGGATGGGTCAGCCACGACCACTTTTGTTTTTACGGTGAATGTGGATAATGTTTCGTCACAGGAAATAAAAGTGGATTACACAACCGTTGATGGCACCGCTAACAGTGATGATTATATGCAAAAATCGGGCACCCTCGTTATCCCCGCAAACCAACATAATGCCGGCATTGAAATTTCTGTGAAGGGAAATAGCGTATGTGATGTGCAAAAAATATTTTATGTGCAGCTTAGCAATCCGGTGAATGCCAGGATAAGCGGTACTGGTAAAGGTACCGGAACGATTACCTGTAATAGCGATAACCTTGTTATAGATGATGCCGGATATACTGCTCCCACAAGCTATCCGGGACTTGCTTTGAAATGGAGTGATGAGTTTACTGGTTCTGTTTTGGACAGCAAGATATGGAATTATGACACCGGCGGCGGCGGCTGGGGAAATAATGAATTAGAATATTATACCAATAGCCCTAGCAATTCTTATATCGCGAAAGGAGGATATCTGGTGATAGAAGCGAAACAGGAAAAGATCGGTTCCAATAATTATACATCTGCAAGGTTGCAAACAAAAGATAAACAGGAATTCCAATATGGCCGGATGGACATAAGGGCCATACTTCCCAAAGGGCAAGGAGTGTGGCCTGCAATATGGATGCTGGGGAGTAATATTTCAACTACCCCATGGCCAGCAAGCGGAGAGATTGACATTATGGAATTACTGGGCAATCAGCCCAACAAAATGTATGGAACGATGCATTGGGGAAATGTAGGCCAGGGCAGTAGTCAGCTCGGCGGTAATTATTCTTTGTCAGGGGAAGATTTTTCTCAAAAGTTTCATGTGTTCAGCATCGTATGGGATGCCAGTAAAATTGAATGGTATGTGGATAATAATAAATTTTTCACAGGAAATAAAACTGCTGTAAATGGAAACTATCCTTTTGATCAGCCTTTCTTTTTTATTTTGAATGTGGCAGTAGGTGGTACATGGCCCGGAAACCCCGATGCAAGCACTGTTTTCCCACAAAGGATGATTGTGGATTATGTAAGAGTATATCAATAATTTTATAGCAAACAAACAAATAGCAGGGATTTTTTTGCCAACCTGACTGATGATATTTTCCGGAATAATATTTTGGCCAAAGATTTGTAAGTTATTTTAGCAAAAAAATAAATCCCGTTTATGTATAGCTTAAAGATCATTATTACCAGCACCCGACCTGAGAGGAAAGGAATTTCAGTTGCTAATTGGTTTATAGAAATTGCAAAGAAAGATCCTGCTTTTAATGTAGAGGTGTTGGACCTTGCAGAAATAAATCTTCCTTTTGTAGATGAACCTTTTCATCCACGTTTACAGAAATATACCAGAGAGCATACCAAAGAATGGAGCAAAATAATTGATGCTGCCGATGCATTTGTATTCATAATTCCTGAATATAATTACAGTATGCCGCCAACATTATTAAATGCAATAGATTTTTTATTCAAAGAATGGAATTATAAGCCTGCGGGTCTGGTTAGTTATGGTGGTATTTCCGGTGGGTTGAGATCTGCACAAATGTGTAAATTAGCGATGACTACTGTAAAGTTGGTTCCCATGTTTGAGGGTGTGAGTATTCCATTTTTTGCGAAGCAGATTGATGAGAATGGTATATTCCATGGTAGCGAACCTGAAACTAAATCTGTTGGTATTATGCTGAATGAATTATTGAAGTGGACGGAAGCATTGAAACCGATGCGCGATAAATAATTTGAATAAAAATGTGTCATGAAACTCTTTATAAAAAATATGGTGTGCCCACGCTGCATTATGAGCGTTGAAAATATTTTGAAGAAAAATAATCTTCCATCAAAGTATGTGAGGTTGGGAGAAGTGGAATTGACAAAGGCCCTCGCCAAAAAACAATTACAAAAATTTTCAGAAGATCTGGAGAAAGTGGGTTTTGAATTATTGGATGATCATAGAACACAATTGATTGAAAGAATAAAAACACTCCTGATACAAAAAGTACAGGATGGAAATATAGAAGAACATTTTAGCATTCATAAATTTTTAACCCAAAAGATATTCAAAGACTATTCTTCCCTCAGCAAATTATTTTCGGAAGTGGAAGGCATCACAATCGAACAATTTTGCATTCTGCAAAAAATAGAGAAGACAAAAGAATGGCTTATTTATAATGAGCTTTCGTTGAGCCAGATTGCTTTCAACCTCGGTTATAGCAGTACCCAACATCTTTCCGGGCAGTTTAAAAAGATTACCGGAATGACTCCCACACAATTCAAGATGGGGGTAGGACACAGACATGGAATTGATGATGTAGGGGAAAATGAAAATCTTTAGGCTACTTGATTATTTAAAGATTTTATTGAATTGAGAGTGGACTCTTTGTTAAAAATCTCTTCTTCCAGATCAAAATCGTCTTGTAATCCAAGCCAGCATTTAGGTGAGTTGCCAAAATATCTACTAAGCCGCAATGCGGTATCTGCAGTAATTCTTCTATTTTCTTTTAAGATTTCCGGAACTCCACTTGAAAATTATTCTCCATTGGTTGTTTATCCGAATACTATAGAATTCTTTAAGATTTCCCGAAAGTTTTTCCAACCTATTTGCCGGAGATATTTTTAGGTCCGCAAGATCTACAGAATTATTAATCATTCTTAATTTTCTTCTCCCGATATTTTGAATTTCTGCTGATAGTTTTTTAACTCTGGTGCCATACCATACTTTCCCTGTTTCTGGGTTGCGTTACTAACACCAAAGGTTAGTATTTTATGCACTCGGATTCTTATTATTTTAAGATTGAGAATTACTTTAATATTAAAACCTGTAATGAAGAATTTCCCTGATCTGGATTGACCGGTCCTTGTAAAGTATGATGGAGGCCATCAGACTTTCTACTTCCAATAATATATACATCTTTCACAAAAGAATATAACAGGAACAGAAATATTAAAGAGAACTTTGTCCTTTAAAATAAAAGAAAAAATGCCAGAAGTTGATGAAGAGATAATTACTATTAAAAAATCATTCCCGGTAACAGGAATGAGTTGTGCTTCATGTGCTGCAAGTGTGGAGACTACCTTGAAAGAGGAACCAGGTGTTGTACATGCTGCCGTGAACTATGCAAACTCTTCTGCTTCGGTAGAATATATTCCAACCATTGCTGATACCAGTCATTTCAAGCGATCGGTGCAATCTACAGGATACGATTTGATCATTGAAGACAATGAAGAATCAGCAGATAATCTGGAAAAACAAAAACAAAGGGAGTATCAAACACTTCGCAAGCGCACGATCCTTTCCATTGTTTTTTCTGTCCCGATAGTTTTGATCGGAATGGTTTTTATGAACATTCCTTATGCTGATTATATAATGTGGGTTTTGGCCACACCGGTAGTTTTTATTTTTGGTCAGCAATTTTTCGTTAATGCCTGGAAACAGGCGAAACACCGTTCTGCCAATATGGATACGCTGGTGGCGTTGAGTACCGGTATTGCTTACCTGTTCAGTGTTTTCAATACTTTGTCTCCGCAATTCTGGACAAGCAGAGGGCTGGATGCACATGTTTATTTTGAAGCTGCTGCTGTCGTGATCACATTTATTTTGTTGGGGAAGGTGATGGAAGAAAAAGCGAAATCCAATACTTCTTCTGCTATAAAGAAATTGATAGGATTGCAACCGAAAACGGTTGTCAAAATAGATACGGGGGGATCAGAATCGGTGATAAAGATTTCGGAAGTACAGGTAGGTGACCATCTTTTGGTAAAGCCCGGAGAGAAGATCCCTGTTGATGGAATGGTGGTTTCAGGTAATTCTTTTGTAGATGAAAGTATGATCTCAGGTGAGCCAATTCCTCTCGAAAAAGAGAAAGGTGAAAAAGTGTTTGCCGGTACGGTCAATCAAAAAGGAAGTTTTGTTTTTGAAGCGAAAAAAGTGGGTGGCGATACAATGCTGGCACATATTATTAAAATGGTGCAGGAAGCACAAGGGAGTAAAGCACCGGTTCAAAAACTGGTTGATAAAATTGCAGGAATATTTGTTCCGGCAGTGATGGTAGTGGCTGTTCTTTCTTTTATTGTCTGGATTATTTTTGGTGGCGAAAATGGAATAACCCATGGATTGCTTGCAATGATCACTGTGTTGGTAATCGCCTGTCCTTGTGCGCTTGGATTGGCAACGCCCACTGCGATAATGGTTGGTGTGGGAAGAGGTGCTGAAAATGGGATTTTAATAAAGGATGCCGAAAGTCTGGAACAGGCAAAAAGTATTAATGCGATTATTTTGGATAAGACCGGAACTATCACGGAAGGGCATCCACAAGTAGTTGATATTGTCTGGAAAAATAATGTAAACATTTCTGAGTTATCTTCTGTATTGTACAGTTTGGAATCGAAATCGGAACATCCGCTGGCAGATTCAATTTCACAATATTTCCAATCAAAAAGTATTCAAAAGATAAATTCTGAAAACTTTGAAAGTATTACCGGAGCAGGTGTTTCAGCGATTTTCTATAAAGAAGAATATTATGCAGGAAGTTTTAAGATGATGAATGAAAAACAGATTGCCATTCCGGAGGAATTAAAAAATAAAACAGAAAAATGGCTTTCAGATGCGTTTACTGTGATCTGGTTTGCTGATAAAAAAAATGCGTTGGCGGCTGTTGCGATCGCTGATAAAATAAAACCCACTTCCAAAGAGGCTGTCCAACAATTACAGGAAATGGGAATTGAAGTTTACATGATTACAGGTGACAATGAAAAAACGGCTGCATCGGTTGCAAAGAGTGTTGGGATAAAATATTTTAAAGCAGAAACCTTACCGGATGAAAAGGCTTCGTTTGTAAAAGAACTACAACAACAAGGGAAGAAAGTTGCGATGGTTGGTGATGGTATTAATGACAGTCAGGCACTTGCGCATGCAGATGTGAGTATTGCGATGGGAAAAGGAACCGATATTGCAATGGATGTAGCAAAAATGACGTTGATTTCTTCTGACTTAAATCATATTCCCAGGGCTATTCGGTTATCAAAACAAACAGTGAGGGTGATCAAACAAAATCTTTTTTGGGCGTTTATTTACAATGTTATAGGAATCCCAATAGCAGCAGGAATATTATATCCATTCATCGGGTATTTATTAAACCCTATGATAGCAGGGGCCGCAATGGCATTAAGTTCTGTGAGTGTGGTAAGTAATAGTCTAAGACTGAAATTTATAAAGCTAAAATAGCGTCGTCACGGTAGGTAAGACCGGGTTTAGATAAAGATTATTTCTGTTTTAAGGGCATCATGAATTTTTTGTAATTCCTTAAAATCTAAAGCGATCTGATTTCTGCCTGCTAATGCTGGAACGGCCAGCACCTGAGTTCAGGTCAAAACAATGAATTTAAAAAAATAAATCTATAATAATGAAAACAAAACAGTTTAAAACCAACATTATGTGTGGCTCTTGCATAGCAAAAGTTACTCCTGTATTGAACGAGACTTTTGGAGAGAGCAATTGGAAAGTAGATATAAAAGATCCGAAAAAGATTTTGACGATTTCATCAGATCACGCAGATGAAAAGGATTTAAAAAAGATTTTAGAAAAAGTTGGTTATAAAGTAGAGGAACTTGTTTGATTTTTTAACGTGTTTCTTGAAAGTTGAAAAGATCATTTCCTTATTTCGTAAATCGTTTTCCTTATTGTATAAGAGATCTGGTATTCTTTAAATGAGGTTTGCAAAAAAGTATTTTAAAGAATGAAGCGATTTATATTACTATTAATAATTTTATTTCCTGTAGGCCTTTTAGCACAACAAAAAAAAGATAGCGTTAAAGTTATTTCCCTAAAAGAAGTTGTTATATCCATTAAAACCGTTAATGGGACCGGCCACATGCCGGAGCAGAAAAACGGAATCATATACGCAGGAAAAAAAAATGAAGTGATATTGGTTGATAGTTTAGATGCCAATAAAGCCATCAATAATACGAGACAAATATTAGGGAGAATACCGGGATTGAATATTGTAGAAACAGAAACCGGAGGATTTACCGCCGATGGTATTGCTACCCGTGGATTGAATCCTATTCAAAGTATAGAAATGAATACCCGCCAGAATGGGTATAATATCAGTGGAGATGTTTTTGGCTATAACGAGTCATATTACCTTCCTCCAATGGAAGCGGTGAGTCGTGTAGAAATGGTAAGGGGTGCTGCTTCTCTTCAGTTTGGGGCACAGTTTGGCGGTATGGTAAATTATGTGATCAATGAACCCCCAAAGGATAAAAAGATTGAGTTTTATACTTCTGAAACGACTGGCAGTTATGGCCTTGTCAATACATTTAATTCAGTTGGCGGAACTATTAATAAAATCAGCTACTATGCTTTCGGGCAATTCAGATATATGAGCGGATGGAGGCCCAATAGCCATTCACTTCAGTTTTCAGGATATGGGAAAATACAATACAAAGCATCCGATAAATTCAACCTCGGGATTGAATATACCATCCTTCGTAACAGAATAAAAATGCCTGGAGGGCTTACTGACAGTATGTTTAATGCGAACCCAAGATCTTCCTTCAGAAGCAGGAACTGGCTGAAGACCCCGTGGAACATTATCGCGGCTTCTGCTGATTACAAAATTTCTCCCAAAACTTCTTTGAATATAAAGACTTCTTTGATGTTTAGTAATCGTTCTCTCGTTTGGCGCAATGAAGATGGTGGCGCGGGAGCTTTAGATAATATTGATCCGGCAACCGGAAAATACAGTAACCGCGAGGTAGGGATAGAAAACATGAATAATTCAACTACAGAAATAAGATTGCTGAATGATTACAATCTTTTGAAAATGGATAATACAATTGCCGGAGGAATCAGATATTCTTATGCATGGTTTAAAAAAATGAGTGGAGGAGAGGGCACTACAGGTTCCGATTTTGATTTATCAATTACTGGGGAATTTGGGAAAAATATTGATTTTACCACTACCAATATTGCTCCGTTTGTAGAAAATATTTTCAGGGTAAATAATAAGTTTAGTATTACTCCAGGATTTCGATTTGAATATATTAAAAGCACCAGTGATGGATATAAAAAGAAGAGTGGTGTAAAGCTGTTTACTAATGAGGACAGAAATAGATACAAACCTTTATTCGGTGTAGGATTTGAGTACAAAACTACTGCTTATACCAATATGTATGCTAACATTAGTCAGGCTTACCGGCCAATATCTTATTCAGAGTTAACGCCTATTGGTGTTACTTCAAAAATAGATATCAACTTAAAAGATGCCGGTGGGTTTAATTCTGATTTTGGATACCGCGGTACAGTAAGGAATTATTTGAATTTTGATGTGGGTTTATTTTACATGGCATACAATAACAGAATTGGAACTATATTAGAAAACGCAGGTACTGCCAATCAATATACTTTGCGTACCAATGTGGCCAACAGTGTTCATAAAGGCCTGGAGAGTTATGTGGAATTTAATTTGCTCAAATACCTCAATCATAGTTCCAAAAAGGGATTGAGTCTTTTTAATTCTCTTGCCCTGATTGATGCAAAATATACAAGTGGTGAATTTAAAGGTAACAGGGTAGAAGCTTCTACGAAATATATTAACAGAATAGGATTGACCTATTCCGACACAAGATTTTCAGGCACTTTTGAGATGAGTAATGTGGGGGATGCTTATGGAGATGCTACCAATGCTAAAATAAGCTCTGATCCTGTGGCTGGTTATATACCAGCTTACACTGTTTTTGATGCAAGTCTGACATATAGAATTAGCCGTTATTCCTTGAAGGCAGGTATGAATAATATTGCCGGTAAAGAGTATTTTACATTGCGGGCCGATGAATATCCCGGCCCTGGAATTATTCCTTCTATTGGAAGAAGTTTTTATGTGGGCGTTACGGCAAGATTCTAAGAGGGTAGTAGAAAAGAATAAAAAAGAAAACAGGTTTTTTTGGAAGGAATATTTTGTTTGATAGATAATCGTAACGACAGGTACTGAATGTTTCTATAAAAGCCGGTGTATCGTTTATCTATAGACCGGATTTACATTATATCCTTTTTCGTTGAGCAATTGTAAGAGTCCTTTTTCGCCGGGTAAATGACCGGCACCAACAGCGAGGAAAGCACTTTGTGATGCAATCAGTGATGGAATAATTTTTGCCCAACGCCTGTTCCTTTTTATCACGATGATTTTGTATGCTCTTTCACTCATAAACTGAGTGTCGGTTACCAATAAAGAAAGTTGCTGCAAATTTTCGGAATGGTAAGCCTTCATTATTTTATTGAAAAGTCCTTTATAGGTATTGGTGGATTTTAATTGCCTTAAAATTTCTTTACCTGTAAATACTTCTTCTGCAATGTGTAATTGTTGTAATGCTGTTTCAAGTCCTGCGGATTGTAGCCCTTTTTCTTGTGCTATTTTCAATAGCTCCATCTCCATCATTTTGATGTCATCACAATCAAAGGCTTCGAAGGTCATGCGGTTAATAAGAGTTACCGGAGGCTGTTGATTTGCTTCCTCTAATGATAAATTAAATTTATTTTTCAGAATATGATCCAGCTCTTCTTTCTCTGAAATGGAAAGTTCTTCCCAAATATCGGTGGTCACCGATACCTGTTGTTCCATCAATTGAATTTGAGATGTGCTGCCCAAGTCCACTTCCATATAATAAATGCTGCATTTACCCAATGCTTTCAGCACTTTTTCTTGCAAATGAAAATCTTTACCGCAGATGGCATGCATTGTCCCCAGCAGGTATGATGGCTTCTTTAATCCATTGCCCGTTATTTTATAGAGGAGCGAATTTTTATATTTGGATGTCTTCATGTAAAGTTTGTAAAGATAGCTTCAAATTACCACCGGTGCATATTGGTAGCGTGCATTTCACTTTTAACTCGTTAATGGAGTGTCCCGAGGCCATCGGATTAGAGTATAATTATTAAAAAAAACACATGCTAATTGGTTCCTAAAGAATCTTATGACAGTGAATTTTTTATTATTTAGATTTTTTATCGGGATATATTTGTAGGTCAAATTTATTTTATGATAGCGTTATGAGTAATATATTAGATCAAAAGTACTATGATGATCCCTCCGTATTTCTTCCTGAAAATTTGTTAAGAGAAGCAAGAAGACAAAAAAGTAAAAAAGAATGTGATGTGCCTTCTGTCTGCGTACTTGATCCCGATGGGGATCTGGCAGATTACCTTATAAAAAATAATCTTGCTGTAAAAAATAATTGCTGGGCTTGCTATCATTCTATTCTTTATTCATTTCAGTTGGATAATGAAACTATTGGTATTATACCCTGCGTTGTTGGTTCATCTTATGCTGTCTTAGTTGCAGAACAATTATTTGTTTCAGGCTGCCGGTTATTAATGAGTATTACCTCCGCAGGGATTATTAAAGAACAGTCCAACTCAAAAAGATTCGCTTTAATAACAGATGCGGTTCGTGATGAAGGTACCAGCTATCATTATTTGCCATCTGGCCAACCATCAATTTTAAACAACGGATTATTAACCGTTTTGCATTCTTATTTAGCAGGGAATGAATGTCCTTATTTTGAAGGAAGTAGCTGGACGACGGATGCTCCATACCGGGAAACACAACGGGCCATTGATACTATGAAAAAGCAAAATATTGTTTGTGTAGAAATGGAAGCAGCAGCGCTTTACGCTTTATCAGCAGTAAAAAATTATCCTATTATATGCTTTGCAAACCTCACCAATTCAATGGCTCAGACAGAAGGTGATTTTGAAAAGGGGGAGGAATTTGGAAGTATTGATAGTTTGAGCCTGATAAAATTTATATTAACGATTCCTGAATTGAAAATAAACAGGTAATTAATTTTTAGCATAGAATACCTTTAAATAATATTGTTTAATATTAATGAATAAGTCAACGTACAATATAGCAAAAATGGATTGTCTTTCGGAAGAACAGATAGTCCGTATGAAAATAGAAGGTTTGCATAATGTCAAATCTTTAGAATTTGAGATCCCTCAGCGAAAGCTATATGTAATGCATGAAGGGGATGCATCGCCCATAACAGCGGCTATTGACAGTTTACATTTTAATTCAACACTGATAAAAACACAAGAGGTAGATGAGGAGGAATCTTTGTTGTTTTCTAATACAGCCGGGGATCAAAGAAAATTACTTTGGCAGGTGCTGGCAATAAATTTTTTCTTTTTTCTCGTAGAAATGATTTTTGGTTTTATATCCGGTTCAATGGGGTTAGTGGCAGATAGTTTAGATATGCTGGCAGATTCGCTTGTTTACGGATTGGCCTTATTTGTAGTAGGGAAAGCGTTGTTTCAAAAAAGAAGAATTGCAAAAATAAGTGGGTACTTGCAGTTGCTGCTGGCTTCAGTGGGAATCATTGAAGTTGTCAGGAGATTCATGGGTTTTGAAGAAGCACCGAACTTCAAAACGATGATTATCATTTCTTTGCTTGCACTGGCCGGAAATGCACTTACACTGTATCTATTACAAAAAACGAATAATAAGGAGGCACATATTAAAGCAAGTACAATATGCACTTCTACTGATGTTATAACCAATGCAGGTGTGATTGTTGCGGGTATATTGGTTTATTTCACAGCTTCTAATCTTCCTGATTTAATAATGGGAGCCATCGTTTTTGTTCTGGTAGGGTTTGCATCGTACAGGATACTTAAATTGTGAGGCTACTTTTATGAGGGTAGCTGAACTATCCGGAAAGATTTTAAACTTACCATTCCATTATGCATTAATAGCCGAATGGGTCTTTTTGATACCAATTATTTTATGATCATAATACAAAAAACATTTTTACCTTTACTTCCGTTTCATGAAAAAGTGTATCGCTGCCATATTAGCTATTTTGTACTTTGCTACCACTACGGGGGCAACAGTAAATTTCTACTATTGCAATGGTAAAAGAGTAGCAGATAGTATGACAAAATCTGACATGTCCGGATGTACTAAATGTAAGATGCCAAAAAATACGGATGCTAAATCCGGTTGTTGTCAACATGAACAGAAGTTTGTGAAATTGGTGAATGACCAGTATGTAGCCGATATTTCTTTTCATATTCAAAAATCAATTTCATTCGTTTCTCCGATTGTATTCTTTGATAATTATAATTTACATTATTTATCCTTAGCCAGAAAATTCCTTGCAAACAGTTCGCCACCGGGAAGTAGTGGCACTACTCTTTACAAGCGCAATTGTACTTTCCTTATTTAGAAATCTCTCTCTTCTACATACCCGGCAAATAAAACGTCGGGCTAATGGCATTTCCTTAATACCTCCGATTTTTATTTATTCTATTTAACAATTATTAATCATTCCTGTTCGTAATGATGAATTTTAAACGAATAAACTTAATAAACGACTTCAATCAAAAATCATAAAATGAAAAAATTAATTCTTGTATTCTCAGCAGTAGCACTTGTTGTTATTTCCTGTAACAGCAATTCTTCATCAAATGCTAAAAGCGCTAAAATGAGCCACGATAATGAAATGGCAATAAATGGAAAAGATAATATTGATGATGATGTAAAGACAATCGCCCCAACATTTACGGATGTTAACAGCGGTGTTTCCGTCTTCATGAAATCATTGGTTCAAAATTATCTCACTATAAAAAACGCTTTGGTAAAGAGTGATGAAGTTGCCGCTGCCGCTGCATCTTCTCAGTTAAAAAATGGAATGGAAAGCTTTAACAAAAACCTGTTTACGGCTGCTCAAAAAAAAGTGTATGACGGTGCTGAACTTAACTTGAAAAAGGAGGCAGATAGTCTTTCAACCAGTAAAATTGATGGACAGAGAGAACATTTTTTTGTAATGAGCAAAGATGTTTATTCATTGGTGAAAGCTTTTGGAGCGGGCGTTCCTTTATACAGTGATAATTGCCCTATGTATCATGATGGTGCAATGTGGCTTAGTGAGATTACGGAAATCAGGAATCCTTATCTGGGCAGTAAGATGATGGGCTGTGGAAGTGTAGAAGAAAAATTTCAGTGAAGATGAGTGAAAAATGATAAGTGATAAGATAAAGTGATTACTATTCACTAATAAATATTAACTAATAACAATGATTTCAAAAATTATTTCCTGGTCAATACGAAACCGATATATCGTTTTGCTAATAGCGGCTGGCCTTTTTGTTATGGGATTGTTTGCTGTTCAAAAAAATCCGGTGGACGCTATTCCTGATTTAAGTGAAAACGAAGTAATCGTTTTTACTGAATGGCAAGGTCAAAGTCCACAGATTATGGAAGACCAGGTTACCTATCCTTTGGTAAGCAATCTGCAGGGCGTACCCAAAGTGAAAGACATTCGCGCCACTTCCATGTTTGGGATGAGTTTTGTCTATGTAATCTTTGATGATGATGTGGATATTTATTGGGCACGTACAAGGGTGCTCGAAAAATTGAATTATGCACAGCGCCTCTTACCACAAGGTGTTACACCTACGCTTGGTCCCGATGGAACTGGTGTGGGCCAAATCTTTTGGTATCATCTGGATGCCCCGAAAATGGATTTGGGAGAGCAGAGAGCTTTGCAGGATTGGTATATAAAATTTGCATTGCAAACAGTTCCCGGTGTAGCTGAGGTAGGCTCATTCGGTGGTTTTGAAAAGCAATACCAGATAGTGGTGGATCCTTTAAAACTGCAATTCTACAACATCTCTATGATGGATGTAATGAAAAAAGTGCGTGCCAATAACAATGATGTAGGAGGAAGAAAATTAGACATGGGCAGCATGGGGTATATCATCCGGGGGTTGGGGTATATCAAAAACATTCATGATATAGAAAATATAGCCCTGGCCAATAACAATGGAATCCCTGTTCGTGTAAAAGATATCGGTATCGTACAGATGGGCAGCAATCTCCGACTGGGAATTGTTGACGCAAATGGAGAGGGTGAAGTAGTGGGAGGTGTAGTGATCATGCGTTATGGAGAGAATGCTGATAAAGTGATCCAGTTGCTAAAGAAAAAAATGGCCGATGTGGAGAAAGGCCTGCCTGAAGGAGTCTCGTTCAAAGTAGATTATGATCGAAGCGATTTGATCGAGGCAGCTATTGGTAATATCAAAGATAAATTGATAGAAGAAATAAGCATTGTGTGTATCATAGTTATTATTTTTCTTTTTCACTGGCGTAGTGCATTGAGTATTATCATACAGATTCCTATCTCTATTGCCATCAGTTTCATTTTGCTTAATGCATTCGGATTCTCGTCCAACATTATGTCTTTGACCGGAGTTGCCTTAGTGATAGGGGTTATAGTTGACAACGGCATTATAATGAGTGAAAATGCCCACAGGAGTTTATCGGAATGGGAACCCCCTGCACCTAAAGGGTAAGAATAACAGGCATTTAAATTATTAGTAACATTCAACCAATAGTATGTTCAATTTTAAAAAATATTTTTCTTCGAAATCTTCTTCAAAAGCCAGGGGTAAAATGCCAAACGATGTTCGTTTGTCAATAATAGAACGTGCCTGCAAGGAAGTGTCCCGCGGTGTTTTTTTCTCAACCGTTATCATCATCACTTCTTTTCTTCCGGTGTTTTTATTGACCGGTCAGGAAGGGAAATTATTTCATCCACTTGCCTATACCAAGACATTCATCATGGCTATTGATGCCATTTTGGTGATAACACTTGCCCCGGTTTTATTATCCTTTTTTATGCGTGGAAAGTTTAGGGCAGCACGAACGAATCCTATCAACAATTTTTTACAAAGAGTGTATGAGCCTGTGATACGAACTTGTATCAAATGGCGCAAGACAACGATCAGTGTAATGATTATTGCCCTTGCAGTCAGCGTACCGATGGTGATGAGCCTGGGTACTGAATTTATGCCGCCATTAGACGAAGGCACTATCCTATTTATGCCGGTTACTTTGCCCGATGTTTCCAACGCAGAAGTAAAAAGAATTTTACAGGTGCAGGACAAAATTCTTGCAACGGAGCCGGAAGTCAAATCTGTTCTTGGCAAAGCGGGAAGGGTCAATTCCGCAACAGACAATTCTCCTATCAGCATGATTGAAACCATTGTGTTGCTGAAACCACGAAATGAATGGAGAAAGGGCGTTACGAAAGACAGTATCATAGATGAACTCAACAGTAAATTGCAAATACCGGGTGTTACCAATGGCTGGACACAGCCAATCATTAACCGTATCAATATGCTTTCAACCGGTATAAGGACTGATGTTGGCGTAAAAGTATATGGACAAAACTTAGATAGTATTTACGCATTTGCACAAGTTATAAAAAATGATTTGCAAGGTATTCCCGGCATTAAAGATTTGTATGTAGAACCAATTACAGGAGGCAAATACATTGACATTAATCTTAATCGTGAAGAAATAGCGCGATATAATTTAAGTGTGGATGATGTAAATGCTGTGATAGAAAGTGCTTTGGGTGGTGAACAAATTACCACTACGGTTGAAGGCAGGCAACGCTTTTCTGTCAATGCAAGATTTGGACAAGATTTCCGGAACAACATGGAATCTTTAAAACGATTACAAGTGCAAACATCCGGTTTCGGCCCTGTACCGCTTGGGGCATTGGCGGATGTAAAAATCACTGACGGGCCACCAATGATTAACTCCGAAAATGCTTTATTGAGAGGCACCGTTTTATTTAATGTAAGAGGAAGAGATTTGGGTAGCACAGTGAAAGAAGCACAACAAAAATTGAATGACGCAATTGGCCAGATGCCAAAAGGATTTTTTATTGACTGGAGCGGAGAATACGAAAACCTGATCAGCAGTGAACGTACATTAAAACTGATTTTACCTTTTGTGCTTGTGATTATTTTTTTCAGTATGTACCTGGCATTTCATTCCACACGGGAAGCATTGTTGAGTTTGATTTCAATTCCATTCGCATTGATTGGGGGAGCTTACATCATTTATTTTTGGGGTGTAAATTTATCGGTGGCTGTAGCAGTTGGTTTTATCGCTTTGTTCGGCCTTGCCATAGAAATCAATATTGTGATGGTTATCTATTTGAATGATGCCATGCAGCAACTCATTGCAAAGAGCGGAAACTCGAGAGAGGCTATTTCGAAAAATGACTTGAGGCAATACACCATAAGTGGTGCTACCAAAAGATTGCGTCCTGTAATAATGACGGTAATCGTTTCATTTTTTTCCCTGATTCCTATTTTATGGAGTCACGGTGTTGGCAGCGATGTAATGAAACCAATCGTATTACCAATGGTGGGTGGCGTCATCACCGCAGCTATTTATACATTACTGGTAACGCCACTCATTTTCTTAATGAGTAAAGAATACGAATTGAAAAAATATGGAAAGATTGAAGAAATCGAAATAAAACATTGAGGCAATGAGCTAAAGGCCCAAGGAAATTTAAGTCAAGTAAAATTCAATGAATAAAACAAAAAAAATGATACATCAAAATGATACATCGAATTTAAAATCAAAGAAGCAAACAAACTATAAGCAAGGCTTTCTTCAAATCTTCACCATCTTATTAATCTTACAAATCCTGGTTCAGACAACATCAGCGCAAACATTAAAACTGAATGATATTTTAGATAGTGTTGAACATTCTTATCCTTCCTTAAAAATGTATGACGCAGAAATTCAATCACAGGATGCAGCGGTGAAAGGCGCCACAAACTGGGAATCACCACAGGTTTCAGCTGGTTTTTTTATGACCCCGTATAATACAAGT
>JBDTGA010000030.1:0-52196 GCA_039937655.1 Ginsengibacter sp. | reverse complement strand
GGTAGAAAGCATACATAAATTTGCAGGCTTTTTAGTGATTTTACAAATAACTTGCAATCTTTATCACCCTATTCTTTATTATAAACTTCCAACAATAAGGATTACAGAGTTTTTAAGGGTCGACTATATAGAGGCTCTATTCACTAAATTGGTATGTAAAAAATAAATGTCTCGCAAGAAGTACGAGACAAAAAAGTGGGAGGAATGATTCTTTATCGTGAAGGATATACATCGGACTCGAACCGATCACCTTCCCGAATGCTTTCGGGACGCTCTACCATCCTGATAGCAATCGGGAGAGCTAAAGAAACTTATCTTTTTCTTGTGGAGGATATCGGACTCGAACCGATCACCTTCCCGAATGCCTTCGGGACGCTCTACCATCCTGACATTACCGGAGAGCTAAAGAAACTTATCTTTTTCTTGTGGAGGATATCGGACTCGAACCGATCACCTCAAACATGCCATGCTTGCGCTCTACCAGATGAGCTAATCCCCCATTTATTTTTTTACCGATCACCTTCCCGAATGATTTCGGGACGCTCTACCAGATGAGCTAATCTCCCATTTAAGCCCGCAAATATAAAGCTGAAATAACCAGTTAAAAACAAATTTTAATCACCCCATATTTCTTCTTTTCCTTCAAGCCATTGTCTTACCAAACGGTTCGAAACTGACTTTGGTCTTTCCAGAGGATAGCCTAAAGCCCTGTCCCAACAAAGGCTTGCCAATACACCCAATGATCTTGCTACTCCAAACAGTACGGTATAGAATTCATATTCTACCATACCATAATGAACCAGCAGGGCACCACTGTGTGCATCTACATTGGGCCATGGATTTTTTATTTTAGCGATAGATTGCAATATAGGCGGAACGGTCTCATAAATATTCCAGACAGTCTGAACCAGCTTATCATCAGGCATGTGTTTCTTACCAAATTCCATCTGCGCTTCAAAACGCGGATCTGTTTTTCTCAACACAGCATGACCGTAACCGGGTACTACTTTTCCTTCAGACAGTGTTTTCCTTACATACGCTTCTATTTGCTCTTTTGAAGGAAGGTCGCTTCCTATTTCTCTCTGCATTTCAAATATCCATTTGATCACTTCCTGGTTGGCCAATCCGTGCAGTGGACCAGCGAGTCCGTTCATCCCTGCTGCGTAGGCAAGATAAGGGTCACTTAATGCAGAGCCAACCAAATGTGTAGTATGTGCCGAAACATTACCTCCTTCATGATCCGAATGGATGGTCATATATAGGCGCATCAACTCTTTAAAACTATCATCTTCATATCCCAACATATGAGCAAAATTACCGGCCCAATCCAACAATCCATTGGGCTGTATGTGTTTTCCATTTCTATATTTACGGCGATAAATATAAGCTGCAATACGTGGTAACCTTGCAATCAGATCCATTGCATCATCAAACACAGCTGACCAGTAATCTTTCTTACTCATCCCTTCAGCATACAACTTTGCAAACTGGCTTTCTGTTTGAAGTGCCATAATACCCACCACAAATTGCGTCATTGGATGGGAAGTTTCTGGCAATGATTCAATGGTATCAAATACATAATTCGGAACATGGCTTCTGCGTTGCCATACACTGCTCATGTGCTGAGCATCTTCATCTGTAGGCAAGTCGCCTACCAACATTAAATAAAATAATCCTTCGGGCAAAGGCTCATTTCCTCCTTCTGCCTTAGGAAGTTTTTGTTGTAATTCAGGAATAGAATATCCGCGAAAACGAATTCCATCCTGAGCATCAAGGAGGGAGGTTTCGGTTACCAATCCCGTGATTCCACGCATTCCCTGATAAATTTGCGACAGCTTTACTTCACCAATAACCCTGTCTCCATAATTCTTTACAATGTCTTTTACATCTGCAGAAACTATCTCTGCCTTTGCTTTAAATCTGTCTTTTACTACTCCCATAATATAAAATAATTAATAATTGTGAATGATCGTTACATAAAAATTCCAACAGCGCTAAAGTTAACTATAGCAGGCGTTTCTAACAAAAGAATTATTGGAAAGAATGCTTATTATCCGGAGAAACTTTTTGGAGCTTTCAGCTTTAATCAACCAGCATAAGCTAAGAATTTCGAATCCTCTGACAAACCAACGAGCCAATTAACCATTCCTATAACCATTAACCACTAGCCGAGCCCAATCTATCTGGAAGCCCTTTTATAGAGATACCACGCGAGAATTCCAAAAGCCACATTGGGCAGCCACGCCGCAATTATGGGATTAAAATTTCCCTTTAACGCAAAGACCGAAGCAAACCTCCCTACCAGAATATACAAAACGCACACCAGTACGCCTAAGGCCAGATGAATCCCACTGCCTCCTCTTATCTTTCGCGAAGCTATGCAAGCTCCTATTATCGTAAGTATAAAAACTGAAACCGGATTCGCATTCCGGTTGTTCTTTTCAAGCAGCAATGCATTTACATCGCCTGAGCCCCGGAGCTTTTCTAATTTTATAAATTCATTTAATTCAGGGGTGCTCAATTTATCTTTCATGTATTCGTCCCGCTGAAGGTCTCTCGGCTTGAAATTAAAATTCATCTGAAGTACTGAAGTATCCGTCAGTTTCTGTCGGAGCCCGTTAATCCTCCTCTCAACCACACTGTTCAATCTCCATTTTTTTGTGGCGGTATCCCATGTAATTGATGAAGCCCGTAAATTATAGACGAGGCTATTGTTACGGAAGCGCTGAATAAAGAAATTGCTTCCCGATCTGCTCACTGTATCATAATAACGAAGACCCGCATACGAAAATGAATCGAGCTTAAAATATTTATCCCGTAACGTAGAAGTATTTACATATCCGCCGTAATTAAAATCAATATACTTGGCATTGAAGGTTGCCCATTTTTGATTGGCCTGCGGCAACACATACTGATTGCACCACCACAGAAATAAGGTAAAGAAAAGGCCGCCTACAATATACGGACGGAGAAACCTGCCAAAATTGATTCCCGTACTCAATATGGCAATTATCTCTGAACGGTTGGCCATGGCAGAGGTAAAAAATATAACTGCAAGAAAAATAAAAAGTGGGAAAAGCATCGCATCTATCCGCGGCAAAAAACCAAAATAATAATCGGTAATAATAGTCTTATAAGAGAGACCTGTTTTGGCAAAATCGTCCGTCTTCTCACTGAGATCTACTATAATTACTACCGCAGTCATTGCAATAATGCAAAATAAAAATGTAACGAAGAATTTCTTTATTATGTACCAGTCAATAGTTTTCATACCACCGCAAAAATGTGTGTAAATGTAAATGAAAAAAGCTCAGTGGCATTATTCTGAACAATTGTACTTTTCTTCAGGAATTATCATTTAATGAATCAATAAAGAATCATTTCTTTTTCGCAATCAATTGCCAAGAATCTTTAATGAACTGTCTTAATTGTGCATTGCTCAATGTGCCATCCACTATGATGGTATTCCAGTGCATTTTATTCATGTGGTACCCCGGCAATATACATTCATATTGTTCTCTCAATTCTATGGCATATTCAGGATCGCATTTCACGTTGAATTGTAATGGAGCAGATGATAAAGAGACCAACAAAAATATTTTATTATTGGTTTTAAACACAAGCGTGTCTTCACCAAACGGAAAACTTTCAGTAACCTCTTTCAACGATAAAACATAATTTCTTAATTCTTCCACATTCATTTTTACACAACTTTATTCTGAAAAAAAGCCATCCGTAGATGGCTTTTTTTCAGGAAAGTAATTTATTATTGATCCTTTTCAGGCAGTAAAATTCCCGTCACCACATTCTTCGTGGACAGTAATAACTTTGCAGCCTCCTGTACATCTTTTGTGGTAAGAGCATCCACATATTTATCGTAATTGATAAAATAATCAGGATTATCACCAGGGAAATAAAAACTCTGAAGTTGCGAAAGCCACGTTCCATTTTCTTTAAAATTCACCTTATGCTGCTCGTGCCATTGCTTCTTTACCTTTTCAAGATTTTCTTTAGAAGGGCCATTTTTAATGATGCTTTGTATTTCGGCACGTGCTGCTTTCAGCAAAGTGTCTAATTTCTCTGGTCCGCATGGTAATTGCAAAAAGAAATTATAATTAGAATACGGGACTTTTTCAAATTGGAAGCCTGTTCCTCCGCCATAAATTCCTTGAATTTTTTCTCTCAATTCTTCTATAATACGTATGTTCAATACCTCACTCACGGCACTACCTTTCATTTCCAGCGCATCACTATAAGGAACCTCTCCACTATAAACTTCCATTATCAACGCTTTAGGTTCCTTTCCCTTATATATTGTCACCTCTTTGTTACCGTCAATCGGCCTCAGCTTGTTATCCACATAATTAAATTTCTCAGGAGTCGCCGGCAGACTGGCAATATATTTTTCTAAAAGAGGTATGAGTTCCTTCTCAGTAATACTTCCTACAAAGGTGAAATGCATTTTATCCTCATTTTCAAACCTCTCTTTGTATATCTGCATAATTCTGTCAAGATTAAGACCGTCAAAGTATTCAACCTTTGGTACAGCTACCGGAGCGAGGGGGCTGTGGTGATAAACGACATTATAAAAGCTATCAATAAAAACCACCTGTGGATTGGCACTTAAGAAAGCAAGTTGTGCCTTATTCTTTTGAATAAAAGATTTAAACAGTGCGGTATCAACCCGTGGAGAAGTGGCATACAGGTAAATCAACTGCATCATGGATTCCACATCTTTTACAGAACTACTACCCCTAAACCCTTCAGAAACCTCTGTAAAATAAGGAGACACATTAGCTGTTTTTCCTGTAAGTGACTTTTTCAAATCCACAGGAGAGAAATCACCTACTCCCATACTACTGATAACGGGAATCATATATTCTGCATCATACTTATCTTTAATGCCATAATTATTCTTACCACCGGGCCTGATAGCACTCATTAATATCTGATCATTTTTAAAATCGGTGGTTTTCAAAGTCACGGTTACTCCATTGCTCAGGGTAAAATCGGTAGTGCCTAAAATAGCATTCTTTTTAGTGCTCACTATTTTCCCCGGAACCGGCATTTTATCCATCAATGAAGAAGAAACCATTTTTTCTTCATAAGGCTTTATGTCCATTCTACTTACTTCCGAACTTACCGCGAGGATCTGATTTGCTGTAGGCAAAACCTTGTTTGCTGAAGGTTCAGGACCGGTAAGTGCAATAAATTGATGGGTGTTTTGCTCTAATTTTTTCCCGATCGCATTCACATCTTCTAAAGTGATTTTCGGCAATAATTCTTTATAATACTTATCCTCATTCGCTATTCCCGGGATAGGCTCCTGTGTTAAAAAATTACGTATATATTCTCCGGCATAATTCCCTGATTCCGTTTTATCTTTTTCTTTAAACGCCCGATCTATAGAATTAAGCATATCAGCTTTCGCCCGCTTTAATTCAGCTTCCGTAAATCCATACTTTTTTACTCTTTCCAGTTCTTCTTCAAATGCTTGCAAACCACGAAGACTATCACTATTACCTGTTGATATACCTGCCTGGAAAGATTCATAGCCACGGGCCATTGATCCAAATCCGGCGCCCGCGTAAACAAAAGGAGAATTTTCCTGTTGAGTAAGTTCACGAAGGCGTTGATTAAGAAGGTTTGAAAAAATACTTTTTACAAGATCATTTTTATACTCTCCAAGAGTAACAACGGGTGTTACCTTATGTGCAGAATAATAAACCTGAAAAGAATAGCTGGTAGCTTCTTTGTCAGTAACAACATCTGCTACATTTTTTTGATAAGGGGGTACTTCAGCATAAGTTCTGGGCTTTTCATTCACTGGATTCTTTATAGCCCCAAAATATTTTTTTACCATCGCTTCCGCTTTGGCAGGATCAATATCACCCACTACAATCACCGCCATCAGGTTTGGACGATACCATTCTTTATAAAAAGACTTTACTACATCATAGGGAGCATTCTTTACAATACTATCCAGTCCTATGGGAAGGCGGTTAGCGTATAAAGATCCCGCAAATAATTTAGGAAAAATTTTCTTTCTGATACGGTCATTTGCTCCTTTGCCAAGTCTGCTTTCTTCAAGCACTACCGGACGTTCACCATCAATATCCGCATTTTTATAGGTTACATTATGAGCCCAGTCCTCCAATATCTGGAATCCCTTATCAAGATTTCCGGGTTTATCAGTAGGTATGGGAAGAATGTAAACCGTTTCATCAAAACTGGTATAAGCATTCAGGTCATTTCCAAACCCCACGCCAATAGATTGAAGAAAAGATATGATATCATTTTTTTTAAAATGAGTAGTACCATTAAAAGCCATGTGCTCACTTAAATGCGCCAGGCCCTGCTGATTATCAGTTTCAAGAATAGAACCTGCATTTACTACCAATCGCAACTCCACTTTCTGTTCAGGCTTTTTATTCTGACGGATGTAATAAGTAAGTCCGTTACTAAGTTTACCAATTTTCACCTGTGGGTCAATAGGTAATTTTTCATTTAAGTTTTGCTGTGCAAAAAGAGAGGAGGAGAGTAAAAGAAAAAACGAGAGTAGTTTTCCTATTTTCATAATGTATATTTTGTGATTCGGCAACAAATATACATGAGAGAAAAGTAAAATATTGTTAAGAAACCTCTTAAGAAAACCTACTTACACCACAGTTCCTTCCAGATCATAATCAAAAGCATTGGTGATCTTTACATTTACAAAATCTCCGAGATTTAATTTGTTTCCTGAATTAATGATCACTTCATTGTCAACTTCTACGCTGTCAAATTCTGTGCGGCCCAGATATTTTCCGGCTTCTTTTTTATCAACAATTACTTTAAAAATTTTTCCTATTTTTTCTTCATTTTTCTGATAAGAAATTTCCTGCTGTACATCCATTATCTCCTGTGCACGCCTTTCTTTTTCTTC
Source organism: Ginsengibacter sp. (assembly GCA_039937655.1). Lineage (GTDB taxonomy): Bacteria > Bacteroidota > Bacteroidia > Chitinophagales > Chitinophagaceae > Ginsengibacter. Next base: position 45,271 of record JBDTGA010000030.1, on the reverse strand, counting down.
TTCAGGAACATCATTTACCAAATCATGGGCAGAAGTATTTTCTTCATGTGAGTAAGTAAAAATTCCTACACGATCAAATTCCATTTTCTTCAAAAAAGTTTTTAATTCTTCCACATCATCCTGCGTTTCCCCCGGAAAACCAGCTATGAGTGTAGTTCTCAGGCAAATTTCAGGAATCTTGTATTTTATTTTACCAATAATATCTTCCATTTCTTCTCTTGTAATTTGCCTTTTCATTGCCTTCAACATTCTGTTGCTTGCATGTTGTAAAGGCATATCAAGATAGTTACAAATATTTTCTCTTTCCTTCATTGCATCAATTATCTCCATCGGAAATTTTGAGGGATAGGCATAATGCAATCTAATCCATTCTAATCCATGGATATCTGCCAAAGCATGGAGTAATTTCGGCAATTCTCTTTTTTTATAAATATCCAACCCATAATAAGTAAGTTCTTGCGCAATGAGCATAATTTCTTTTACACCGCGCGATACTAATTTTTCAGCTTCGGCCACCAAAGACTCTATCGGGCGGCTGATATGTTTTCCACGCATTAAAGGAATGGCACAAAAGGAACAGGTACGGTTACACCCTTCACTTATTTTCAGGTAGGCATAGTGGTTGGGTGTGCTTAATAACCTTTCACCCACCAATTCTGCCTTATAATCCACCTCAAATTTTCTCAATAAAAAAGGCAATTCCATGGTTCCGAAATAGGCATCTACCTCAGGAATCTCTTCTTCCAGATTTTGTTTATACCGCTCGCTTAAACAACCGGTAACATAGACTTTATCTATCTTCCCACGTTTCTTTAATTCTACCTGTTCCAAAATGGTATTGATACTTTCCTGCTTGGCAAGATCAATAAATCCGCAAGTATTCACCACTACAATATTATAATCAAGTTTTTTGCTTTCGTGCATTACATCTATATCAGCCGCGGCCAATTGGCCGCTCAGCACTTCGCTATCCACCATGTTTTTACTACAGCCGAGAGTTATAATATTGACTTTATCTTTTCTATGTTTTGTTTTCATATCTATTTTATGAGTTTTCAGCCATGAACGCTGAGCAAAGTAATCATACCTTATTTTCCTCCAGAGGCCAGGGGGCTTCCAAACAAACTATCCACAAATTCTTTTTTATCAAAAACCAAAAGATCCGTTGCTTTTTCGCCTACGCCAATGAACTTTACAGGAATCTTAAACTGGTCGGCAATGGCCAATACCACACCGCCTTTAGCGGTTCCGTCCAGTTTGGTAATAGTCAATGCACTTACATCGGTAGCTACGGTAAAATGACGTGCCTGCTCCAGCGCATTTTGTCCGGTACTGCCATCCAATACCAGCATGACCTCATGAGGAGCATCCGGCAAAACTTTACTAATGGACCTTTTTATTTTATTCAACTCGTCCATTAAATGGATTTTGTTGTGCAAGCGCCCGGCAGTATCAATTATTACTACATCTACATTTTTAGCGATGCCACTTTGTACAGCGTCAAAAGCTACCGCGCTGGGATCAGATCCCATAGCATGTTTCACAATAGGAACATGGGTCCTCTCACTCCAAATATTTAACTGATCTACGGCGGCAGCGCGAAAAGTATCTGCGGCACCGAGCAACACCGATTTCCCGGCAAGTGAAAAATTATGTGCCAATTTCCCGATGGTGGTAGTTTTACCCACACCATTTACCCCCACCACAAGAATCACGTGAGGCTTATGTCCTGCGGGAAGTTCATAATTAATATAGGAAGTATCCTGCGGGGCATTTACCAATATGGATTGAATTTCTTCTTTTAGGATTCCATTAAGTTCAGTTGTGTTTACATACTTATCCTTTGCCACTCTTTTTTCTATCCTGTCAATAATTTTTACGGTAGTATCCACTCCCACATCGGCGCTTACCAAAGCGTTTTCCAGATTATCAAGCACCTCTTCATCCACAGTGCTTTTACCTGCAATGGCTTTAGTGATCTTATCAAAAAAACCGGCTTTGGTTTTTTGGAGACCCTGATCGAGACTTTCCTTCTGTTCCCTTTTTCCAAATATTTTATCAAAAATTCCCATCGTGACGTTTTAAATAAGAAAGGACAAAAATAAAGAAAGCTATCCGCGTTATGCGCAGGATAGCTTTCTTAAATCATTTTACAGGCAATATTAACTTGCTAAGAATTCCTTGATCTTGTCTTTGTGAACAATAGATTCTTTAAAAGTGTAAGAACCGGATTTGGGGCTGCGAACGGTACGCACTATTTTAGTCCAGTTTTTTGCATCTGCTGCTGCTTTCTGATCCTTCGTTTTTATCGCTGTTTTTGCTGCTTTTGCCATTATATAAATTTGAAAATTTGAAAAATTTGAAAATTTGAAAATTCAATGGTATCAATTAACAGAAACATTGAGTCATTTTCAAATTGAGCAATTTATTTAATTTCTTTATGAAGTGTAACCTTTTTTAAAATGGGATTGAATTTCTTCAATTCCAGACGTTCAGGGGTATTCTTTTTATTTTTTTTGGTAATATAGCGGCTTGTGCCGGGGAGCCCTGAAGCTTTGTGCTCGGTACATTCCAAAATTACCTGTACCCTGTTTCTATTCTTTGCCATTTATTTAATTTGAAAATTTGAAAATTTGAAAACTCCATGCCTCTTAATACAGAGTCATTAAATCATTTTCAAATTTGCTAATTATATCTTAACTCCTTTAGCCCTCATTCCTTTCACCACGGTGTAAAGACCATTTTTATTGATCGTGCGGATAGCCTCAGAAGACAACTTCAAAGTAATCCATTTGTCCTCTTCTACCAGAAAATATCTCTTCTTCTGTAGATTGGGCAAAAACCTTCTACGGGTCTTAATATTTGAATGTGAAACAGTATTTCCCGTGATCGGCCTTTTTCCTGTTACCTGACATACTCTAGCCATAATGTTCTTTTTTTTCGGACGGCAAAGGTAAGGAAGAAACAAATACATGAAAAATAAAAATTATGGTTTTTACGCAGTTTCCCGAATTAATGGCATAAATACCCCAAAAATCTCTGCCCATAATACATAGCTGCTTCCAATATCTGCCAGTTCATACGCTGTTGGTGGAGCGGCACAATTTATGACACAAATGTATTCATGGAAACATTTAAAGAACTGATCAACAGCAAACAACCTGTATTGGTTGATTTTCACGCTACATGGTGTGGCCCTTGTAAACAGATGGCACCCGAATTACAACGGTTTGCTCAAAATAATTCAGGGAAATTAAGGGTCATAAAAATTGATATTGATAAAAATCAGAATACCGCACAACAATTCAATATTCAGGGTGTACCCACATTGATTCTTTTTAAGGAAGGAAAAGTTTTATGGCGGCAATCAGGTGCTATGAGCGCACAACAAATCGGCAGCGGCGTAAACCCTTATTTATAAGTAAGTTTGTCCTACTTTTTTTGTCAACAAATAAATTAAAATGGCAGCTAATACGATCAATGCAATCTTCAAAGGAGGAACCAATTTTACAGCACATGTAAATGGCCATACCATAGAAATAGATACCGATACGGCAGGCGGTGGCAATAACCTAGGTAGCAGGCCCAAAGCGCTGATGCTTGTATCCCTTGCAGGATGCACCGGCCTGGATGTAGTAAGCATTTTAAATAAAATGAGGGTAAATTTTACTGATCTCTCAATAAAGGTTGAAGGGCATCTTACAGAAACTGAACCTGCCATTTATGAGTCTGTTATTATCAACTATTCGATCAAAGTAAATAAAGAAGATGAGGCAAAGGTTTTGAAAGCCGTAACACTTTCGGAAGAAAAATATTGCGGAGTGAGCAAAATGTTTGAAGCATTCGCCAAAGTTTCTTTTAAAATCATTTACTTGTAAAGTCTTTTAACCTCAAAATGAGAGAAAAAACAAACATCTATCTCTACTACAAATCAATAATCCGGATCTCAATTTAACCAACAATTATTTATTTATTGACTAATCTACCATTCTTTCTCTCCCGATACACTCTCACCATTTGTAATGAAATTGCGAGCAGGATTAAAGTAAATCCAAAATAAAATCCAGGGCCTAAAAATTTATTTTCTTTAAAAATAATAAAGGCAAGAATAATCGAATAGATCGGTTCAAAATTATAAGTGAGATTGGTAGTGAATGCCGAAATATGTTTCAGTGCATGTAAACTGAGATTAAATGCAAACACCGTACACACGCCCGCCAGGATCAATAACCACAACCAATCGGTGGTGGTGGGAATAAAATATTGTGGAGGGAAAAACTGAAAGTAAACCGGAAGAATAAAACAAAGTGCGATAAATCCTCCGGCCATCTCATACAATGTAACCGTATTGGGAGAGTACTCATCAAGCAATCTTTTATTGATAATAGGAAAAAGGCAGGCGAGCATGGCCGAAATGATCCCGAAAATAATTCCTGTTTTATATTCAGGATAAAAATTAAAAATGAGATAAACGCCGGCAATAGCAAGCATTCCTAGTAATACTTCCACTATATCCACCCTCCTCCTCATGATAAGCGGCTCAAATAAAGAGGTAAAAAAACCAATACTTGATAAACAAGTAACCGAAACAGAAACATTAGAATATTTGATACTTCCGTAGAAACTAACCCAGTGCAATGAAATGATGGCACCTACTCCAAAAAGCCGCCATGTATTTTTCCATGAAAGTTTCTTCAATTCCTTTCTGAAAAATAAAATGGCTCCCAAAATAGCAGCACTTAAAAACATGCGATAAGAAGTGAGGAGGCCCTCATTTAATTGGATTAATTTTCCCAAAATAGCAGTAAATCCCGCAAGTATTACAGCAAGGTGAAGTTGAAGGAATGCTTTTTTCAATGAAGAGAATGGGGCGTTTTTTGATAAAATAAAAAGTCAAAATTAGAGGAAGAATGCACACTAATAAAATTTATTGTTTCATGGGGTACATTCGTTTATCGGTTTAGCCGCTGATTGTCTAATTATTTTATTCTGATATTTTATAAGGGATACCCGTGTCTCAATCCGGGCCGTGTAGCTGTCTTAAAGACATCTCATAAACAGAGTAGAATTAACAATCCTTTGCGTAAAAAAAAACAACCTCATTGAAATGTACCGATCATAGCTTTATATTTGCCCCTGTTTAGCTAAATCCATAATATGAGTTTCAAACGCATCAACAACATTACCGGATGGGCAATACTGATTATAGCCTCTTTCGTTTATTTATCAACCATGGAAGCCACCGGCAGTTTTTGGGACTGCGGCGAATTTGCTTCCAGTGCTTACAAACTTCAAATTCCACATCCACCGGGAGCTCCCTTATTCATATTGCTGGGAAGGCTTTTCATGGCGCCTTTCACGGATCCCAATAAAGCAATCCTCGGACTTAACAGTATGAGTGCATTGATGAGCGGCTTCACCATTTTGTTTTTATTCTGGAGCATCACCCACTTTGCAAGGAAGATTTACGAAAAGAATAATACAAAACCACTCACTTCCGGCCAACTTTTTACTATCATGGCAGCAGGTGTCGTGGGAGCTCTGGCTTATACTTTTTCCGATTCATTCTGGTACAGTGCTGTGGAATCAGAAGTTTATGCAAGTTCTTCTTTCTTTACCGCCATTGTTTTCTGGGCGGCACTTAAATGGGAAGACGCTGTTACGCAGGAAAAACTCAGAGGTGTAAGAGGGAATTTCACTCCGGCAGATAAATGGTTAATATTAATCTTCTATCTGGTAGGGCTGGCAGTAGGCGTACATTTGCTGGCAATTCTTACTATCCCCGCTATCGTAATGATCTATTATTTCAAGCGCTTCAATGTGACTAAATGGGGAACCGTCAAGGCTTTCATCGCAGCCTGTGTTATCACAGGAATTGTACAGGTTCCTATGATACAATGGACCATTAAACTGGCCTCTAATTTTGATGTATTATTCACCAATAGTTTCGGCGCACCTTTCTTTACAGGATTCACCACTTTCTTTGTACTGCTGGCCATCGTTATTTATTTAATGTTACAACTGGCAAAGAAAAAGAGCTGGAATTTTTTAAGGCTGTCCATGTGGTGTTTTGCCTTTGTACTCCTTGGATTCTCTACCTATTTCACCACTATGATACGGTCTCTCGCCAACCCGGCAATTGACATGTTTAATGTAGATAATCCTTTAAGCCTCGAAGGTTACCTTTCCCGCGAACAATATGGTGATTGGCCTATCCTAAAAGGACAGGACTTTACCGATCAGCCTACCGATCAGAAATATGTGGATACCTACGTGAAAGGAAAAGATAAATATGTAAAAAAAGGAAAGAAATTAGATGTTCAATATGACCCTTCCGATGTTCATTTTTTCCCCCGCATGTGGGATAATAGTAATGACCAGGGACATGCGGACTACTATTTAGGATTTACCAACAATGTTTCTAAAGACCCAAAAACGGGTGCCTATAGTGGTAAGCCTACTATGGCTGATAATATCAGTTTCTTTTTTCAGTATCAATTCAACTGGATGTATTGGCGCTATTTCATGTGGAATTTTGCAGGGAAGCAAAATGACCTTCAGGGAATAGATATAGGAAATGTAAGAGACGGAAACTGGATCACCGGTATCCCTTTCTGGGACAATGCAAGGCTGGGCGATCAAAGTAAAATGCCTGATACCCTGAAACATAATAAAGCCAATAATAAATTATTCTGTCTGCCTTTATTGCTCGGCATACTGGGCCTCATTTATCAATATAAAAAAGAAAAACAGGATGCCATTGTAGTCGGGCTGTTATTTTTCTTCACGGGAATTGCCATTGTTTTCTATCTAAACCAGGCAGGCAATCAACCGCGTGAAAGGGATTATGCTTACGTAGGATCGTTCTATGCATTCGCAATATGGATAGGCCTTGGTGTGATGTATGTAAAGGAACTTTTTGATAAATACATGAGCAATAAGTTAGCTAATTACGCTGCTGCGGGTTTATGCCTGCTAGCAGTACCGGTTCTTATGGCAAGCCAGGAATGGAACGATCACGACCGAAGCCATAAAACCATCGCACGGGATCTGGCCATTGATTATTTACAAAGTTGCGCGCCCAATGCAGTTCTGATCACCTTTGGCGACAATGATACTTATCCATTATGGTATGCACAGGAAGTACAGGGCATCCGCAGAGACATCAGAGTGATCAACTCAAGTTTGCTGGGTACCGACTGGTACATTAACCAGTTGCGTTACGCCATCAATAAAAGCGCACCGATACCGGCGATATGGACCCCTGATCAGATCATAGGAAGTAACAGAGATGCCATTTATTTCTTCCCCGACCTTCCGGGAGCAAAAGTGGACCAGACTAAACCTTTCGATCTTTATACCATGATGAAAGATTATGCAGGAAGTGACGATCCGACAAGGATGTATCAGAACGGTTCAGATTTCCTGAATATTTTCCCTACCAAAAATGTAAAGATACCGGTAGATACGAACCTGGTGAGGGCGAATGGAACCGTAAATGCAGGCGACAGTGTGCTGAGCGAAATTGATTTTACGATTCCTAAATCAGCGCTCATGAAAAACGAATCAGCTATTCTCAATATCATTGCAGCTAATAATTGGAAACGTCCTATTTACTTTACTTCTCCCTATGCAGACCTTGGTTTTCAACAATATCTAAGAACAGATGGGCTCACATATAGGCTCGTTCCAGTAAAAAATTCTGAAGTAAATGATGACTGGGCATTTAATGTGATGACCAAGAAATTCGCTTTTGGGAATGCCAATGTTCCTGGAGTTTATTATGACGAAGAAAACAGAAGACATTTGAATACCATCAGAATGCAATTTGGACAGGTAGCCAATGACCTTGTTGATCATGGCAGAAAAGCAGATGCTATAAAGCTACTGGAAGAATGTGATAAGAATATGTTGCAGGAGAATTTCCCTTACGGAATGGCTTCACGCGGACAAAGGCAGGATCAGATATCCTATCAATTCTTAGTAGCAACTTACCGGTCCGGGGATTCCGTATTGGCCAAAAAAGTATCTGATCTTTTACGGACAGACCTTGAACAACAAGTAATGTATTACAACAGCCTTGACGATAGCAGGCAACAATTCTTCACCTACGATAATCAAATCGCACAAGAGCTTTTACAACGAATAAATGGCATGGAAAGTTTCTTTAAAAATCCGCAACCGGCTACTCCTGAAAATGGTAATTCCATAATCAATAATGTACCCGAGCCTAAAAAAGAGAAGCCTGTACATGATGCCACCCAGTAAAAAGAATAGGGCGTTGCCATATTTTTAAGTATATCGCCCTTTCAGGGCTCGTTGGCTCTGAGACTTCATACTTACGTTCAGAATATTCAAAACCCCGAAAGGGCGATATACTTCTCTAGCAATGTTTCTATGAAACCAACGCAATTGGAAATATTATACTTGAGATTGCGATTTGGGAATAAAACATCAATCATTGAGAGTCATAAACCATTAAAACTAAAATTATGTCTCAATCATTATATCAAGTCTATATTCATATAATTTTTAGTACCAATTACCGCGAACCCAATATTTAAGAGGGAATAGAAAATGATTTACACGCATATATCGGTGGCACATGTAAAGATTTGGAATGTGAACCAATAAAAGTGGGCGGCCATTATGATCATATCCATATAATCTGTAACCTTTCAAAGAAAATCGCTTTGATGAAACTATTAGAAGAGGCTAAAAAGAGTTCAAGTAAGTGGATAAAAACCAAAGATGAGAAATATGCGAATTTTTATTGGCAAGATGGTTATGCAGCCTTCTCGGTTAATCCGCAGGATGTTGATAAAGTAGTTGATTATATTACCTGTCAAAAAGAACATCATAGCAAAAAATCTTTTCAGGATGAATGCCGTTTATTTTTTAAGAAGTATAAAGTGAAATACGATGAACTTTATGTTTGGAATTAATGTTAAGATCTCTAACATTAAAGCCCTGTAAGGCGGCATACCTCAGCCCTATATCTCTCATAATTAAATATGGCGTTGCCATATTCAAAGATATATCACCCTTTCCGGGCTTTAAATATTTTACGGAATTCATAATCCAAGACAACAAGCCCTGAAAGGGCTATATACCTTAATGTTGGGCAACACCCTACGCTTTTTTAACAATGGGAAACAATAATATAAAACGTTTGTAAAGTAACTTGCAGTAATCAGTAATTAATTTTCAATCAATCATGCGTTTCAATAATTTCTCAAAATTCGATCCTAATGAAAACAGCAAAAGTTCATTTGAAAAATTGCTGGATATATTCATGCAATTGCTTACCTACACCAGTGGTGATGTAGGCGAGGCTTTGAGTTGGCTTACGGAATTAGACAAAGAATATGACCTTACCAATGATGAATACGGTATGGGTGATTTTATAGACGATCTCAAAGACAAAGGATATATTGACGAGAATCAACAAAACGGCGAAATAAAAATTACCCCCAAAACAGAACAGGGAATCCGGAAACGTAGTCTTGAAGAGATTTTTGGAAAACTCAAAAAATCAAGAAAAGGAAGCCATCAGACTTTTAAGCCGGGTAATGGCGACGAGATCAATCCTGAAACGCGCCCTTTCCAGTTTGGAGACACACTGGAACAAATTGATTTCACAGAATCCATACTCAATGCTCAGATCAATCATGGGGTAGAAAGTTTTATGATGCAGGAGAGTGATCTTGAAATCCGTGAAACGGATTTTAAAGCACAAACTTCCACTGTATTAATGATAGATATTTCGCACAGTATGATCCTCTATGGTGAAGACCGGATTACTCCGGCTAAGAAGGTAGCAATGGCCTTAAGTGAATTGATTACCACAAAATATCCCAAAGACACACTCGATATTGTTGTCTTTGGGAATGATGCCTGGACGGTAGAGATCAAAGACCTACCCTATTTGCAGGTAGGCCCATATCATACCAATACGGTTGCGGGACTTGAGCTTGCCATGGATATTTTGAGAAGAAGAAAAAATCCCAACAAACAGATCTTTATGATAACAGATGGGAAACCCACCTGTATTAAAATTGGAAAGCGCTATTACAAAAACAGTTTCGGAGTTGACAGAAGGATTTTAAACCGGTGTTTAAACCTTGCGGCACAATGCAAAAAGCTAAAGATCCCTATCACTACCTTCATGATTGCGAGCGATCCATATCTTCAAAGGTTTGTAACGGAATTTACCGAAACTAATAATGGTAAAGCATTCTTTGCATCGCTTGACAGGCTGGGCGCTTTTATCTTTAAGGATTTTGAAAGCGGAAAAAGAAAAACCGTGTATTAATCCCCGCTAATAGAGACAACTTTTAGGACTTGAACAAAAACTTTTGGTGTAAAATTGCAGAATGAACAATTGATATTGATTAAAATAATTAAACTTCAATAAGAGAGTAAAGTAAAATGGATATAAAAAAAATAAAAACTTTAGGTCAGTTAAAAGGAATTAATTACCAACCTAAATCAGTAAAAGAAGAATTACGTGAAAACCTCATAAAGAAGATCAGCAAAAAAGAAATCACTTTCCCGGGTATTATAGGCTATGAAGATTCGGTAATTCCCGATACGGAAAGAGCCCTACTATCGCGCCATAATATTCTATTTCTGGGATTGCGCGGGCAAGCTAAAACCCGTATGGCAAGGCAAATGATTGATCTTCTGGATGAATACATTCCGGTAATAGAAGGCAGCGAAGTGAATGATGACCCTTTTAAGCCATTGAGTAAATATGCAAGAGATCTTGTAGAAGAAAGAGGAGACGATACTCCTATTTCATGGCTTCACCGAAGCGATCGCTATGGAGAAAAATTAGCGACTCCCGACGTGAGTGTTGCTGACCTCATTGGCGACATAGACCCGATAAAAGCGGCTAATTTAAAATTAAGCTATGCTGATGAAAAGGTAATCCACTTTGGAATTATTCCCCGAAGCAATCGTGGTATTTTCGTAATTAATGAATTGCCCGATCTGCAGGCACGCATACAAGTTTCGCTCTTTAATATCCTTGAAGAAGGCGACCTCCAGATAAGAGGCTTTAAATTAAGGCTTCCACTGGATATCATGTTTGTATTTACGGCCAATCCCGAAGATTATACCAACCGTGGCGCCATCGTTACTCCACTTAAAGACCGTATAGAGAGCCAGATACTTACCCACTACCCTACTACTATTGAAAACGCATTATTCATTACTGAACAGGAAGCTTCAATCCATAAAGACCAACTGAAGAGAGTAAATGTAAGTGATCTTATAAAACGCCTGATAGAGCAAGTAGCGTTCGAGGCGCGTTCCAGCGAGTATGTAGATAAAAAGAGTGGCGTTTCTGCAAGGCTTACCATCGCCGCCTACGAAAATGCAGTAAGTGCTGCAGAGCGCCGTACACTTATTAATAAAGAAAAGGAAACACAAGTATGGATCAGTGATCTATCGGGCATCATTCCTTCAATCACAGGGAAAATAGAGCTCGTGTATGAAGGCGAACAGGAAGGCCCCTATCAAGTTGCTTTCAATTTGTTGGAAAAAGCAATACGCTCTCAGTTTGTAAAATACTTCCCTAATCCTGAAACATTTAAGAAGAAAAGAAGTAAAGATTCAACAGTCGTGGAGGAAAACTCTTATAAAGCTATCACCCGTTGGTTCGATGCAGGCAACAGTCTCAACATATCTTTCGGATTAAAAGACGAAGAAAAGATACAGTTGCTTTATAAGGTTGACGGGCTTTTTGGCCTTGTGAAAAAACATTATCCTACAGCAGGCACCAGAGAGAATGCATTACTGATGGAATTTGTTCTTCATGGATTATCAGCATTTTCATTGATTAGCAAAAAGGTCATGGAAAGTAAAATCGAATTCAAAGACCTTGTGGGAAGTATGATCAACCTGAGTTCTACCACTTTCAGTGACGAAGAACTGGAATAAAAAGAGACATCTTAATAAAAATGTAGATTTCATTCCATATTGGGCACCTCATCAGGATATATCAATCATCGTTTATTAATCGGTGATCTAATTTATTCGGGGGTTGGATTTCACAACTTAAAAATGGCGATACTGCTACCCATTAGGCGGCACTTTATACAGGTATTAGCCCTAACAACGTTTGCAAGTTTCTTTCCCAAAATGATGGTGATACCTTAATAATTTACTACCGGCAGGAACATGGAAATCACAAAGGCCGTTAACCATAATATAAGAATACCTCTTTTTTCCAATTCATTGTTTTATTAAATTGCAGTATAATTTTTTGAATACCTGAGAAGATGAGTAACCCTAAAAAAAATAAAAAGAAGAAAAAAGGCTGTACCGCATTCCTATTTGTGGCAACAGCCATTATAACTGCTGCTGCAGTAGCCGTAACCATTCAGGAAGGCAAACGAATCAAAGCAGAAAATGAATTACTTTCCTATGAAGTGTGGTAATTGAAGAGCTATGAGCTATAACTATCAGCAGACGAACCTATCACCAGAAGGCTAATAAATTGAATTCCTTTTTGCCCGATAACTCAATTAAGCAACAGACCAAATAACTATCCTTTTTCTGAGAGATTCTCAAAGATCATGGCAGCCCCCTGCCCTACGCCTACACACATGGTGGCAAGTCCATAACGGGAACCCCGTCGTTTCATTTCATACAATAAAGTAGTCGTTATCCTTGCGCCACTGCAACCTAATGGGTGCCCTATTGCAATAGAGCCACCATTTACATTTACTTTTTCCATATCAAGCCCCAGATCATGAATACACGCTATGGATTGAGAAGCAAATGCCTCATTGAGTTCTATCAGGTCCAAATCACTAACAGTGATGCCTGCACGCAGTATTGCTTTTTTTGTGGCGGCTACCGGGCCTATCCCCATAATGGCCGGATCTACACCAGCTACAGCCCTGCTTACCACTCTTGCCATAGGTATCAATGCGTATTTCTTTACCGTGCTTTCACCGGCAAGCATCAGCATCGCTGCACCATCATTAATACCCGAAGAATTTCCGGCAGTAACCGTTCCGTCTTTTACAAATGCCGGCCTCAGTTGTGACAGTTTTTCCAAAGAGCTATTACGTGGATGTTCATCTGTATCAAAGATGATACAGTCGGTTTTGTCTATAATTTCCACCGGCACAATTTCATCTTTCCATTTTCCGGCAGCCAGGGCGCTAAAATATTTCTGCTGGCTTGCAAAAGCAAATTCATCCTGCGCATGTCTAGAAATTTTCCACTGTTTCGCCACATTCTCCGCGGTTTCCCCCATAGAGTAAGGATAATATTTTTCAATCAGTTTTTTATTGGGGAAGCGCCATCCGATGGTAGAATCATAGATTTCCGCTTTCCTGCTGAAAGCCCCCTCCGACTTGCTGAGCACAAAAGGCGCACGGCTCATGCTTTCTACACCTCCGGCAAGAAAAATATCGCCATCGCCGCACATAATAGCACGCGACGCATCCATAATGGCCTGAAGCCCGCTTGCACACAGCCGGTTTACCGTATTTCCGGCAACAGAAACCGGTAGTCCGGCCAGCAGGGCCGCCATCCGAGCTACATTGCGATTGTCTTCCCCAGCCTGGTTGGCATCTCCGGCAATCACATCTTCAATTTCATTTACATTGATTTTTCCATTTCTTTTTACCAAAGCTTGCATCACTCCGGCAAGCAGGTCATCAGGACGGCTTGTGCTCAAAGCACCGCCATACCTGCCAACGGCAGTTCTCAATGCGTCAACTACATATACAGTTTCCATGCTATTTTAATTAAGTAATGTGCAAGATAAATGTTTTCATATCTCATTTAAAATTCTACAGGATCTCAAGTTGACCATTATATTCAGGAAAAATATAATTTTATAAAAAAAACGGCTTCTTTCCTCTTTACTGGTAAGCCTGCTTATCTTTGCAAAATGAATGCGCAAAAAAATATAAGAGATCTTTCACTAGACGAGTTGATCGAGTATTTCTTATCAACAGGAGATAAAAAATTCAGGGCAAAACAAGTGTGGGAATGGCTTTGGAAAAAACATGCCCGCAGTTTTGAAGATATGACCAATCTGAGTAAAGAACTTCGCGAAACACTTTCTCAAAATTTCACTCTGCCTGTCATCACCAACAACTTATCGCAATACAGTAGTGACGGAACCATCAAAAGCCGGTTCAAAACTTTTGACGGCCACATGGTAGAAGGTGTTTTAATTCCGGTAGAAGACAGGCAAACTGCTTGTGTTTCTTCACAGGTAGGTTGCAGCCTAAGTTGTAAATTTTGCGCCACCGGTTTTATGGATAGAAAACGTAATTTAACTTTTGATGAAATATATGATGAAGCTGCTTTTCTCAATGAAATGGCAGAAAAAACGTATGGAAAGAAATTGAGCAATATTGTTTTTATGGGAATGGGTGAGCCATTGTTGAATTACAAAAATGTACTAAAAGCAATTGAGCGCATCACGGCTCCTGACGGGCTTGGTATGGGTGCAAGAAGAGTTACGGTTTCCACTTCGGGCATTTCAAAAATGATCAAACAACTCGGTGACGATGGCGTGAAATTTAATCTCGCCTTATCACTTCATGCGGCCAATGATAAAAAGCGGAGTGAACTGATGCCCATTAATGAGACCAACAATATCCAATCGTTGATAGAAGCATTGAATTATTTTTATGATAAAACAAAAAATGATATCACTTTTGAATACATTTTATTTAAGAATGAAAATGATTCCATTCAGGATGCAGATGATCTTATAAAAATATACAGGCAGGTGCCGGTTCATCTTATCAATGTGATTGAATACAACCCGATTGATAATGCGGATTATGAAAAACCGGATAAAGAAGTTACACAAAAGTTTATGGATTATCTCGCCGCACACCGTGTGAACGTTCGGTTGCGCGTAAGCCGTGGCAAAGACATAGATGCCGCATGCGGGCAATTGGCGAATAAGGATCTGGAGGGAAGTTTGGTGAAATAAGAATCCACACATTCATTGGTAGTTTAAACTCCGGTCAAACGGAGACCGCCTGACCGGAGCTTATAACAATTGAAACAGTACTAAATTTTTTTGACGCATCAAAAGCCAAAATAAATTTCTACGTTGTGTCAATGGTCAACAGACCCTAAATAGCAATTTGGTAAAAATAATAATCCTGACAATTTTAGTAATTGCCTGTATTATCGGAATAATAGTCAAGAACAAATTGAATACCCAAAACTTAGCTACAAGATTCAACAGAAGATTGTAAATTCAGCATCATAATACCAGCTATACATTTCCTGATAACACCACCCAATTCCAAAATGATTTCTAATTATTAATTTAGTTTTGGACTTAAAGATGACCATTAAAGGTTTTTATAAATTCCTTAAACTGCGATATAACCATTCGTATTTACAACTATCAAACTCCTGCAATCCTCCTCTTATACACATCCAATGCTTCGTCCAACCGTGCTTTTGAATCGCCTGCTCCTGGTGCGTTGTGCGAAGGATGAATGTACAATTTTACGCCGCGCTCTTCCAGAATTTCCGCAACAGTTGTTATCGTCATCCACACACAGGTGATGAATGCCATAGTAGAAACAGGCCCTATCTTATCTACATGATTTTTTAGAGAAACCGATGCATCTTCTGCGGGAGCACAGGTATCCACCACTACATCTGCCAGTTCAAAAAGATTTTTACGGCTCGAATGTTTTGTCTTTTTCCCTTTGGCTTCGGCCGCTGATCCAAACACCACTACTTTCATACCTCTTCTTCTTGCTTCATACGCCACATCAATATTTACACTGTTTACCCCTGTATGAGAAAACAGCCACATCGTATCGCGCTTATCAAAATTGTAACCTTTCATAATTTCTATACCATATCCTTCCACTCTTTCTAAAAAGATAAACTGATGCACTCCCATCTGTCCGGTGATGTTGGTAAAAAAAGTAAGAGGCAATTCCACGATCGGGTGAAAACCTACAAAACTACCGATGCGGGGATACATTTCTTCAATTGGTAAGGTTGCATGTCCACATCCAAAAGTATGTACCCATCGTTCAGCCGCGATTGAGTCCGCCATGATAGCGGCAGCCTTTTGAATATTCTGCATCTGTGTTTCCTCAATTCGGGTCATGATGTCCCGTGTGTTAGTAAGCCATTGTTTTGCGAGCATGATTTTATATTTTTTTTATTTTCTCCTAGATCTTCTTCAAGGAAAAAGATTTTGGAAATCCATTATGTAAAGATTTTATTTTATTAATTCTTTTTTTAGGCAACAATTATCTTTATTTTCTTCTCAATATTCAATCCTCAACCTCCATCCTTCATCCTTTTACTTCGTGAGGAGACTGGGGTGCCGGTATGGTTTTCAAAATACGATAACACAATAACGCCATTACAATCATCTCTATAAAAGTGACCGTTATCAGATGTTGAATCCCATACTCCTGTGCAATAATTCCCATAGCATAGTTGATGATCATATTTCCTGCAAGGGCAATCGTAAATGCAAGGCTGAAAGCGGTACCAGAAAGTTCTTTATACCGGTTACCCAGTAGTCCCAGCATCAGAGGGAAACCGCCGGCCAGTCCCGCTCCTACAAGGATCAAACCCGCAACAGATAAATAAAAATATTTTCCTGCCGCCAGGAAAATGAGTCCAAGAAATAACATGCTGAAAGCACCTATCCATAATTTTTTCAATTCCGTATTTCTAAAAATACTGCCCAGTAAAAGCCGCATAACCGTCATGCCCACTACAAAAAGCGATAGCGCATACAAGGCTTTGTTTTGAGGAATAGAAAGCCCACTGGTAAGAAAAGTAGTGGTCCAGTTATTAATAATTGCTTCAAAACTACTTTGGCAAAAGAGGAAAAAAGAAATCAGAAGCAATACATCATCTTTCAATAACGCAAAGCTTTTAGCAACAGGAAACCCTTGTGCCTGTTTTGGTGGTGGAAACTTTATCAGTAAATAAATAATACCGATGGCCAGGGTAGCAAATCCTACAACCGACAGGATCACTTCATAATTAAATTTGTTTTCGAGAATACCTATCAGGAAAGGCATTCCCAATGCACCGATCCCAAAAAAGACACCCAGCAAACTTAAATTAGCCCCTTTGTCTTTGTCGCTGATATCCGATATCAGTGCGCTGGTAGCACCATTGATAGCCCCCCCTCCCAGTCCAAATAAAAAAATACCCACTTTCAACAAACCATGTGTGGGAGCATACGCTATTCCCTCAAAGCCAATAAACATGCTGACACAAGTAAGAGACAATAAAATCTTATATCCATACTTATCACAAAAGGGGCCGAACAATAATGACCCTAACAAAATTCCAAAAGGCAAAATAGAAAATAAAGTACCGGAAGCAATTTCATCCAATACATATTTTTGTTCCAGCCCGTGTTTTACAGAACCTAATGTTGTAATACCCATTCCAAAAAATAATATCCCTATGCAGGCTGCCCAAAAAATTAATTTTCTATTGTACATGCAATACGATGGTTTTAAGGATGAAGTTTTTTGAGTGCCAGGAATCCTGCGCCATATAATCCTGCATCACTTCCCAATCCTGACGATTCAAAACTCACTTGCTGCATACTCACAGGCTGAGCCCATTTAGCGGCTTCTTCTTTTATCCTGGGTATTAAAGAAACAGCGGGACCAAAAACGCCTCCTCCAAAAATTATCTTTTCCGGATTGAACAAACTTATCAGATTAGCACAAGCCATTCCCCAAAATTCTATACAAATACCGATAACTTTTACCGCCACTTTATCACCGGTATCATAAGCAGCAAACACATCATGAGAGGAAATATCTTCAACAGATTTATCTTTAAATTTTCTATAATCACCTTTTTGTTCTTCCAACATTCTTTTCGCCATATCTGCAATCCCTTCTCCTGACGCAAAATATTCAAAACATCCGCACCGCGTAAATTTTTTATCAAAAGGGTGCTGAAGTGCCATCCATCCTATTGCTCCGGCTATATCATGCGATCCTCGAAGTACATTCCCATCTACCATAATACCGGCACCTATGCCGGTACCCACCGCAAGAAAAATCGCGTCTATACATTCCTGAGCTTTTCCCTTCCATTGTTCGCCCAGAATATAACAGGCGCGGTCGCTGTCAATAGTAACCGGTATTTCTCCTGCTGCCTTTTTTACTTCTGCCAGCAGAGGATACTCTTCCCATCCTGCAATATTAGGTGCCCACACCTTACCTGATCCTGCATAATAAATTCCAGGAACTGAGATACCTATAGATTGTATTTCATGAATATTATCCCGGGTGTCTTCTAGCAAAGAAGAAATACGGCCGGTAATGAGCCGCCCTACATCGGCCCCACCACGATCCTGAACGGGAGATACTTCCCTAAACAAAATATCACCTTCCTCATTAAACACCGCCATTGCCAGTTTCGTTCCTCCGAGATCAAAAGCTAGTAAAGCCATACAAAATGAGTTTTGCGTTTTTTAGCTGATTTAAAACTGTAAATTAATTAAATTCGCAAAAGAACGCAAATATTTTATTTATAAAAAAATAAATATATTGGGATTGTATTATTTTCAATACCAGTACGCCAGACACATTTTAAACAGGTAGCAAATGTTGTACTATCCTCGTACTCCTCTGCCGTAATGCATTGTAAACTACACTTCTCTTCTTCTAAAAAAATAAAAAAAGAATGGCAGTTTCCTAATCTAATGGATTGCTACGCTTTAAAGGAACAGACTAATCTTTTCGGATGTGTGGGGAAGATGAAAACAGCAATTTTAGGCAAATAGGAATTATCCTATTTCTTCATGATGGATCATGAAGAATTAAAAAATAAAATGCTAAAACAAAATCTTTTTTTACATTTAAAATATGGAAACAACTGTTAGCGGCCTGTTTAAGAACGAACGCCATACATTTATTATCAAGCAAATTAACCTGCACAACAAAGTACTGTCATCTCAACTGAGCAGGCAATTGGATGTTTCTGAAGATACGATAAGGCGTGATCTTGCAGAACTTGCAGAAGCCGGAGAGATCATTAAAGTACATGGCGGCGCTTTATCCAGAGCCTATCACCACCCTCATCAGCAAAATGTTGTGTATGCACAGAATGAAAAAAAGATCATTGCCAAAAAGTCTGTCAGACTTATTCAAAGTGGAATGGTGATTCTGACCGAAGCTGGCACCACCATGCTTGAGATGGTAAGGCTTATACCTGATAATATCGAAGCAACTTTTTTTACCGTAAGTCCTCTTATGGCATTAGAACTTTCGGAGTACCCTTTGCTCACCGTTATCTTATTAGGGGGGCAAATAGATAATTCGGCACAGATCACAGTAGGAGAAAGAACGGTAAGTGAGCTTTCTGACATAAGAGTTGATCTGTGCTTCCTTGGAGTAAACGCGTTGAATGCAAAAACAGGGCTTACCGAAATTGACTGGAAAGTAGCCCAGGTAAAAAAGGCCATGATCAATTGCGCCTCAAAATTGGCAGTACTCTCCATTTCAGAAAAACTCAATTCGGAGCATAAGATGAAACTATGCAGCCCGCATACGATAGATTATCTCATCACTGAACTCGACCCTGCCGATAAAGCACTTTCTACTTACAGAAAAAATATACAATTGATGTAATAAATGGTATCCTATACCACATCCTCTCAGTTGCGGCCGTTATTAATTATTTTTGCACCTCACATAACCAGTTACACATTTGTGTAAAGGAGGAAAAATAAATTTTACAAAATGAAGGTGTTTAAATTCGGAGGAGCCAGTATCAACAGCTATGAACGTATCCTAAATCTCACACACATCCTTGAAAATCACAAAGATGAAAAAATTCTCATCGTGATCTCAGCAATGGGTAAAATGACCAATACGTTGGAAAAAGTAGCAGAAGCCTTTTTTGAAGAAAGGCAGGAAGATTCGCTGAGGCTATTCGATAAAATAAAAAAAGCCCATTTGAATCTTCTGAAATTCCTGATAACCCTGCAATGGGAAAAAGCCACCAACGACCTAAAAGACTTTTTTACCGAAGTGGAATGGATGCTGCATGATAAGCCGATCAAGGATTATAACTACTATTACGATCAGATTGTTTGTTGTGGTGAATTACTCTCCTCTACTCTGATCTCCTATTTTTTGAATGAAAAAAAATTTCCGAATCAATGGATAGATGTGAGAGATATTTTGAGAACCGATGACACTTTCCGCGACGGAAAAGTAGATTGGGATTATACCCGCAAAAACGTCGCAGAGAAATTACTTCCTATGTTTGAAAAGAGTAATTTCATAATCACACAGGGTTTTATCGGTGGCACCGACGAAAATGAAAGCACTACACTCGGCAGGGAAGGAAGCGATTATACAGCAGCGATCTTTGCAGAATTGCTCGGTGCAGAAAGTGCCACCATCTGGAAAGATGTGGAAGGCATCATGAATGCAGATCCCAAAGAGTTTAAAGAAGCCGTGGTAATAGATGATCTCAGTTATAAAGAAATCATAGAAATGGCATATTACGGCGCACAGGTAGTGCACCCCAAAACCATCAAACCTTTACAAAATAAAAATATTCCTCTCTATGTAAAATCATTTTTGGATCTACGGCTTCCGGGAACCATCATTACCAGCAAACAAAATCATCATTTGCCTGCAATCACCGTTTACAAACACAAACAAGCACTCATTACCCTGCAAACACTCGATTTTTCCTTTGTAGAAGGAAAGCCTTTGAACACCATACTTGACATCATAAAGAATCTGAGAGTAAAGCCCAATCTTACACAGAATGCAGCCATCAGCCTGATGATATGTGTGGACGATATTCCCGAAAAAATAGAGCAGATTGCCTTACAAGCCTCCTCCATCTTTGATGTAACTATTCAAAAAGATCTATCCCTGCTAACCATCAGGCATTATACTACCGACTCAATTGATCACCTTATAAAAGATAAAGAGATTGTCTTGCAGCAAAAGACACCTGATACAATCCAACTGCTGATAAAGGAAGGTTAGTCAATCACATAATCTCCATTCGGATCTACTAATATAATGGGGACTTCTCTGGTAGCTTCAAATTTGTCATACGCGGCTTTTAACCGAAGCGCAAATTTGTGCAGGGAAGGATTATTCTTTGTATAATTATTAAAAAATTCTAAAGAAGATTTCTTATTGTACCTCACAGGGAAAATATGTACCGGAATAAAATCTTCACCCGAGGCCCTGGCAGCACTTGCAACCACATATATTTCTTCGATGTCGCTATTGTTTACAGGAATACACCCTATCGAAACACAACTACCGTGAATGTAAATACCGTTGCCCGGCCTTACAGGATCGCTCAATATCTTGTCGGAAGTATTGGGGTAATTTAGTCCCAACGCCAGATGATAGGCGCTGTTGGGATTGAATTCATTGATGTAATAAAACCCTTCTGGTACCTGGTAATCGCCCTGAATCCTCTTGGGGCCAAGCGAACCACTTTGTAAACAAACCTTATACGTCTTAAAAAGTTTATACTTTTCTTTGACTTCATTCTTCACCCAAACTTCCAATTGCCCGTCATACTTAAAACTGCGGATAAAAACATACTTCGCGGGCCATTTTAATCCCTTCGCTTTAAATTCTTTTTCAATTGAATCTTCCCTCACACCCAAAACTCCTGCCATCCTGAAAGAGGCCCTCTTTACAGGCAAATACGAATCCTGTGCATGAGCCACACCTGATAAGCAAAAAAGAAAAAGAAATAAATACCGTAGCACCATCTTGTACATTATTCAAAAGATTGTTCTTAAATAAGAACGTAAAATTAATTTTTTTATTAAAATAAAAGCCTGATTTAAACCATCTTAACCTATTTTTAAACCTCTTTACCTGTAAGGATTTTAAAGGTTTTTATAGATTTCCTCTCTCAGCCTGTTCTCTCTCAATAGCCTCAAA
Organism: Ginsengibacter sp.; assembly: GCA_039937655.1. Taxonomy (GTDB): domain Bacteria; phylum Bacteroidota; class Bacteroidia; order Chitinophagales; family Chitinophagaceae; genus Ginsengibacter. The sequence goes on along the minus strand of JBDTGA010000030.1, from coordinate 23,327 downwards.
GAGGGCTTTGAAATTTCCTTTTCCAAAACTTTTTGCCCCTTTGCGCTGGATGATTTCAAAAAACAGAGTCGGCCTGTCTTCCACCGGTTTTGAAAATATCTGTAGTAAATATCCTTCTTCATCTTTATCAATAAGGATTCCCAATTCGCTCAACGGCTTCAGGTCTTCATCTATATGCCCCACCCTGTCCAGTACTGTAGCGTAATAGCTTGGGGGGATTTTTATAAATTCAACACCGCGCTTTTTTAATTCAGTCACAGTTTCAATAATATTATGAGTAGCGAGTGCCACATGCTGACAACCTTCTCCATCATAAAACTCAAGATATTCCTCTACCTGGCTTTTCTTTTTCCCTTTAGCAGGTTCATTGATTGGAAATTTTACATAACCATTGCCATTACTCATCACTTTACTCATAAGGGCAGAGTATTCGGTAGAAATATCATTATCATCAAAACTTAAAATATTTTTGAATCCCATCACCTCTTCATAAAACTTTACCCATGGATTCATTTGGTTCCAGCCCACATTCCCTACACAATGATCTACATACAAAAGCCCTGTTTCAGTAGGATTATAAACAGTTTCCCATTTTCTGTATCCCGGCATAAAAGCGCCTGAATAATTTTTTCTTTCAATAAATAAATGAATGGTATCGCCATAAGTATGAATACCGCTCATAACGACTTCGCCATGCTCATCTTTGAGTGTAGTAGGCTTCATATAACTTTTACCTCCGCGTTTGGTAGTTTCTTCCCACGCACTGGTAGCATCTTCTACTTTCAATGCGAGCATTTTAACTCCGTCTCCGTGTTTGGCAATATGGTCTGCAATTTCATTTCCTTTTCTTATGGGAGTAGTGAGAACAAAAGTTAGCTTATTCTGCCTCACAACATAACTTGCTCTGTCTTTTACACCGGTTTCGGGACCTGCATAAGCAATAGATTGAAAACCGAATGCCGTTTTATAATAATGGGCTGCCTGCTTTGCATTGCCTACATACAATTCCACATAATCTGTACCCAGCAGAGGAAGGAAGTCAGTCTGCTGCTCTTTTTTTGAAGGAGATAAAGTTTCTGTTTCCATCTTATTTATTTTATCCAAAGGTACAAAATAGGGATTGCCTTTACAAACAGAGAAGTGCAAAAGAATAATAAAAATTTAGGATCAGGCGTTTAAGCCACTATCCCAACATTCACCAGGCTATTATGTAAAAATTACTTAGTAATCAATGTTATTGTACTCACAGTCTGCACCTGCCGCATTGTTTCATCCTTGCCTGCCCCGATCTTTCAGAGAGCCTCCCGAAAAAATCGGGATAAGTGATCGAATCGTATGTCAGTCTGAGCCTGTCGAAGACAGGTCAATAAGTTGAGAAGCTCTTCCCATAAAGCACCACCTCCGAAAGACTCAGCTTGACAACTTACACTTTAAAGTATCCCCTGTCAAAAAAAAGGATGCCATTATTTGTGTAAAGTTCTACAAGCTAAACGCCCAATTCTATAAAACTAAAAGGTGAAGGATGAGAAAGAAATCAACCCTCTTTTTCTCTCATAAAAAAACCCATTAAGAAGTGAATATTGATTAGGGGAATCCCTCTATCCTTCACTTCTTAATGGTTTGTAACTCTACTGTTTACATTCATTATTGATTTCTACGGCAGATTTATGAAATCTCTACCAGTTCAATATCGAAGATCAATTCCTTTCCTGCCAGCTCATGATTGGCATCAAGTATTACCACATCGTCCTTTATCTCTGTAACCACTACAGGAACCGGTTGTCCCTGCTGATTTTGCAATTGCAATTTCATACCGGGCTCCAGTTTCATATCTTCCGGAATATTCGATTTGGGGAATTCAATAATAGCATCTGCATTTTTTTCTCCATACGCATCCCCGGGAGCAATGTTAATAGTCTTTTTTTCTCCCACAGCCATACCGGGAATTGCATTGTCAAATCCTTTGATCATTTGTCCGGCACCTACCGTAAAAGCAAGAGGGGATCTTCCTTCACTGGAATCAAATTGTTCGCCGGTAGTCAATTTTCCTTTGTAATGCACTTTCACGTTATCGCCTTTTTTCGCTGTGCTCATAATTTTTGATTTTGAGATTAAAAATAGAAATACTTTATTATGAAAATGTATTTCGTGTTTAGTAAAGTTGGCAATAATATTTTATTTGGCATGATTTAAAATACAAAAGATCATTTTTTACAATAATTTTATCAGGTTTCTAACGTAATTCCCGTTATTTTACAATCACTTTATATTAAAAAAACTTTGCTGAAATCTGAATTATGAACAAAAAAATCATTCTCGTTTTTAGTCTGTTGATAACTATGTTCAGCGGCTATTCACAAAAAAGAATTATTCCCGGGGCAGAAAGAATGGATCAATACCTTCCTCTCTTAAAAGGTAAATCCGTAGCCATTTTTGCCAATCCCACTTCCATGGTAGGGAATGTCTCTCTGGTAGATACTTTACTAAAAAGAGGAATAAAAATAGTACGGATATTCGGCCCGGAACACGGCTTCTCAGGCAATGCCGATGCCGGTGAAAAAGTAGGGAATTCCATTGATCAAAAAACCGGGATTGAAGTGGTAAGCCTCTACGGGAAACATAGTAAACCTTCTCCCGAAGATCTGAAAGGTGTTGATATTATGCTGTTTGATATTCAGGATGTTGGCGTTCGTTTTTACACTTATATCTCTTCCTTGCAAAAATATCTGGAAGCTTCTCTGGAAAATTCCATCCCATTGATTATTCTTGACCGCCCAAATCCCAACGGCTTTTATGTAGATGGGCCTGTACTGGATCTAAAATACAAAAGCGGAGTAGGAATGCAGCCCATCCCCATAGTGTATGGCCTTACCGTAGGAGAATACGCCATGATGCTCACGGGTGAAAAATGGCTGAGTGATGCAGCCAATAAAAAGTATGCTTATTACCAACATGCAAAAAAAACAGTTGACAGTCCGTTTCATCTCTTAGTAATCAAAAACCAGAATTATGATCATAACAGTAAATACGTTCTACCGGTAAAACCCTCTCCCAACCTGCCGGATATTCAATCTATTTATATCTATCCATCTACTTGTTTCTTTGAAGGGACTACTCTGAGCGAAGGCCGTGGCACAGACAATCCTTTTTTAATATTCGGAGATCCATCATTGCCCAAAAATCTTTATTCATTTACTCCACACCCCACCGAAGGTGCAAAAAACAGCAAGCATTATGGTGAAGTTTGCTACGGATGGAACTTATATGGCACTCCCCGGGAAGTTTTGAAAAAGACCGATAAAAAGATTCAGTTAAAATGGCTGATGGAAGCTTATAGCCTGTTTCCGAATAAAGACAATTTTTTCATCGTTCCCAAATCAGGAAATATGGAAAATTCTTTCTTTGATAAACTGGCAGGAAATGATAATCTGTGGCGGCAAATTATAACCGGAGTTTCTGAAAAAGAGATCAGAGCAAGCTGGGAGCCTGCACTGAGTAATTATAAAAAGATCAGAAAGAAATATTTATTGTATAAAGATTTCAACAGCTAATAATTTCAGCCTTTCTAAAATAAAAACATTTGAGTTTACGGATCATTTTCATGGGAACTCCTCAATTTGCGGTTCCTTCATTACATATATTACACGAAGCAGGCTACGATATTGCAGCTGTAATAACGGCACCAGATAAACCCGCTGGCAGGGGATTACGACTTACAGAAAGTGCGGTAAAAAAGTACGCTTTAGAGAGGAACTTAACAATACTCCAACCTGAAAAATTAAAAGCCCCGGAGTTCACTGAAGAACTAAAATCGTTGAAAGCTGATGTGCAGGTAGTGGTGGCTTTTCGTATGCTTCCCGAAATAGTGTGGAATATGCCCCCGATGGGAACTATTAATCTTCATGGTTCTTTATTGCCACAATACCGTGGTGCAGCACCTATCAACTGGGCCATTATCAACGGAGAAAAAGAAACCGGTGTTACTACATTCAAACTACAACATGAAATAGACACGGGTAATATTTTACTACAGGAAAAAATAAAGATCACCAACGATGAAACTGCCGGAAGTCTGCACGATAAAATGATGGAAGTGGGTGCGGAGCTACTTTTAAAAACGATTGACCAATTGCAAAGTGGCCATCTCAGAGATACAGCACAATCGACTCCTGCCAATTTACATCACGCCCCAAAAATTTTCACCGAAACCTGCGAAATAAACTGGCATCAAAATGTGGATGATATCTACAATCTCATACGCGGGCTATCGCCTCATCCTGCAGCTTTCACTTTTCTCAATGAAAAAAAATTAAAAATATTTTTCGCAGAAAAAGAAAAGTATAGTGTTGCCAATAAACCGGGAGAAATTATAACCGACCACAAAACATTTTTAAAATTTGCTGCCAACGATGGATTGATCTCTCTAAAAGAAATTCAACCGGAAGGAAAAAAGAAAATGGAAATAGAGGATTTTCTAAGAGGATGGAGAGGAAATTAATATAATTCCGTCATTAGTCCGGATTGCCTCTGATAGTTATAACCCACCAGATATTTTTGAATCATGTTATTGCCCGTATTCAATCCTATTCCGCATATTTGTTGATAAGCCTCAGAATTAAATTATTCAGAAATTCAACCGTATATTCTCCAACAGTTGGCTCAAGATGGGTATTTCCTATACCGCTATCATTCGTTATAAATACATACATGCCGCTGGTAGATATCGCAATGAACCTCATCAGAAACTCAGTGTCCTTATCAATACCGCTTGCTGTAACAGGAATAATTTTTATCCCTTTTTCGCTGGCAGACATAATCAAATTGTGCATCTTTTCAATAACAGGGCGGGTATCATGAGGAGGTGCATCCAACACTAAGAAAATAATTCTTGCTCTTGCATTCGCAGACCATTGCAATTCATTAACAGCCTTATCAAGTGCACTGTGAACAGCTTCGGGAAAATCACCACCACCGGATGCATTTTGTCCTTTTATAAAACCAATCGTTGAAGCAATATTATTGGTAAAAGGAGAAACCTTTGTCAGGTATTCATCCCCTTCATCACGGTAAACAATGGAGGAAGTGGATAATGAATAACCTGGATTTGCTTTTTTAGCCCGGTTGATAACATCATACAATTCTGTTTTTAAATATTCCAGTTCATCTCCCATAGATCCGGTGGCATCTATCACAAAAGAGATATCAATATTATTTTTAGCCACAACGGCAGCGGGAAGTACCACATTATTGACTCCTTCCTCATATTTTTTTACCCCGGCAATTATTTTAGAGCCATTATCAATACTCAATCGCAGATTGCTAAAATTCGTTGAGCCACTGTTTCCCAGGAAGTTTACATAGAGTTCGGCATTACCCTTGTTATCTGTTCTCGCAGAAAATAATGTTTGACCATTTTCTATAAGTCTCACAGGAATATCCGTTTGGGGTTTATTGTCGGTTCCTTTAATATTTACGGAAATTCTACCGGAAGTATAAAAGCCCCAGCGAGCAGGTATGGTATCGTAATCATCTTTTTTTAAAAGATTTTTCCAAAAACTCCAGTTGCCAAGATCATTCCATTCACCTGCCGTAACCACGCCGGGCTGCGCCTGATTTCCCGGCCCGGAGTTATTTCCACCCCCAACGGGAGTGGAGCTGGTCTTTACAAAACTGTCTGAATACTCACTACTGATAGTACCGTCTGCTGTCTTTTGCTTCGAACAACTTATTAATACAAAAATGGCTATGGATACAAATTTGTAAAGATTATTTTTCATTTTTTTATTTTAAAAATTTATAAAATTCTCTCTGTTTTTGAATAGTAAAGCAACCGTCCGGAATTTTTTCAAAGTATCCTCAGGCATTTTTGACAATATTAATTTCGGGACATTAGGCTTTCTCAGTCATGACCGCCCAGTACTTAAAAACGTTGCATGAATTATTAAAAAAATTTATAAATAAAGTAGAAGATAATTTATCCAGGTGTAATAGCTATCCTTTTCTAAACAAAAAACAATCGGAAATAGAAGTAGATACACGAATAAATATTCATTTCGTAGAAAATAAATTCGTAATTCTTTTTCAGCAGTAATTTTATTATTCAAATTGAGATAACTACTTATTTTTGAGGACAAACTTCTGCTATGCTTCATAAAACATTCTACGCTCTCTCCTTATCATTGTTTATTTTATCCTCTCCGTGTCGGGTAAAGGCACAGGATACCACTTCAATCCCGCCTGCGATTTATACAAGCAATCCGGTAAATATCAATGACCACAATTATCATTATCTGAAACCTACCGCCTTCATAATACCCGGATCTTTTCTCGTGTATGGGGGATTAAAACCATTGATAAAAGGCATTTCTACATTAGACAGAAGGATCATGTACAATGTGCAACAACGTTATCCTAATTTCCACACCAATGCAGCCGATTACATTATATGGATACCTTCAGCTTCTGTATATGCTATGGATGCATTACAAGTAAAAACAGAACACAATTTCAAGGAACACCTTATTATTGATGCAGGCTCTATCCTTGTTACGGGTGCATTTGGGTACGGCATGAGGATAATTTCCCGAAACATAAAAGTGTATAATGAAGAAGGTACCAAATTTCCATCCGGTCATACCGCCAATGTTTTCCGGGGTGCAGAAATTCTCCATCAGGAGCTAAAGAAAGATCATCCTGTAGTCAGTTATAGTGGTTATGTGGCAGCCGTCGGCGTAGGGTTATTGAGGATATACGACAAGGACCACCTTCTCACCGAAGTACTCGCCGGTGCAGGCCTTGGCATCTTATCTACCAAACTTACTTACTGGTTATTTAGCAAAGTGAAAGAGAGAAAAAAATAAAATCGTATCCGCAGCTTTCATCTAAAAGAATTTCATCTTTGCTATTTTGCAAAACTCACGATACAATCAAATTTATTTTCACCCACTCCCAATTCATCTGATGCAGCATTGCTTATCACAATAGACAATCCCGAATTTTGTTTAATGTCAGGAATAGCATCTAACACCTTAACATAAATGTTTTTCCCTGTAGCATTGTCCGTAATTTTCAAAACAGATCCAGGAGCAGCATCATTACTAAAACAATAATATTTACCATCCTGCCAGCCGCTGGTAGATTTAAAAACACCACCTACTCCATTATTATCCGTTTGAACCTTATTGGCAGTTTGCTGATTATACAAATTCTTGAAATAACCTCCTGAAAAATAAATGCTCCTCCTTGTTTTGACTTGAGGAACGGGAACTTTTGACTCGTCGGTCTTTACATTTGCAGCACCATTACTGGCAGCCTTCACAGCTTCAGCATTCTTTACGGCGGGTTCAGCAACAGCAACTACTTCAGGCTTTTTCACAACGGTCTTTTCTTCCTTTTGTGGAACAACCGCCGTCGCTTCTACTACAGGGGCTGCTTTACGATTCGCCAGAACGGATTGACTCTTATTCACCTTTAAATAACCTATTATCATCGGTTGGCCAACACTCACTTCATCTGATGAAAGGCGATTCCATTTTTTTAAAGAAGTCAATGCTACCTTATCATAATTAACTCCCAGACGATACAAAGTCTCTCCTGCTTCTACATTATGATACACAGGCACCAACGCCTCTCCTCTTGCCAAAGCTCCGGTTTGAGTGAAATTATTTTTATTCATTGGGATTTTTAATGCCTCCCCAACTTTTAATCCCGCAGCAAGTTGCAAATGATTATACGCGGCAATCTCTTTAGGTGCTATATTATAAAGTCTGCCCACACTAAAAAAACTTTCTTTGGGTACTACCGTATGCTCTAAATATAAATCAGTACCTGTCCCTTTTATTTCGAGGTTACCATCCTGTGCCCATAAAGCATTACTTGTAATAATAGAAAAGAAAAGAGCGATGAACCATTTAGACATAATAAAAAAATTTACAACTGCTTAAAAAAAACGAGTACATCCGTAAATGCATCGTTGCAAAGATGGGTAAAAATAATTATTCTAAATGTAAGCAACGCATTAAGGAAATTATAAAATGTAAACTACCTGTTAAAGATTCCTTCGGGCCTTGTTCTTTCTATGAAAACAATAGATTAATCAACACCTGATAAGCAGGAGTCTTTGATTTTTCTCTCAGATTTCTTCTTTTACAATCTCTCCTGCCATCTTAAAGACATTTCATTTTTCCACGAAGAAAAAGTTCCATCAATAATATGTTGCCGCGCTTTGGCCACTATATCCAGATAAAAAGCAAGATTATGAATACTCGCTATTTGCAAACCAAGAATCTCTTTGGCCTTTATTAAATGACGCAAATACGCTTTATTGTAAAAATTACTTACCTCACAATCAATACCGTCATCAATGGGTGAAAAATCTTTTTCCCATTTTTTATTATCAATATTGATGATGCCTTTACTTGTAAAAAGCATGGCATTGCGTCCATTGCGGGTGGGCATCACACAGTCAAACATATCCACACCAAGCGAGATACATTCAAGAATATTCCAGGGAGTACCTACTCCCATTAAATAACGGGGTTTATTTTGTGGGAGATATTCGCAACAGAGTGCGCATATTTCATACATCTTTTCGGTAGGCTCACCCACACTCAATCCTCCAATCGCATTACCTGTAGCCTCCTTGGAAGAAACATGATCGCAGGATATTTTTCTAAGATCATGATGAATACCGCCCTGTACAATCGGAAATAAATTTTGCGAATAACCATATTTGCTATCTGTATGATTAAACCGTTCAAAACATCTGTCTAACCAACGGTTCGTAAGTTCTAAAGATTTTTTTGCATAATCATATTCACTTGCTCCGGGAGGGCACTCATCGAAAGCCATGATAATGTCACCCCCGATGATCCGCTGAATATCCATTACCCTTTCGGGAGAAAATAAATGTCTGCTGCCATCAATATGGCTTTGGAATACAGCTCCTTTTTCAGTGATCTTCCTGGTACCGCTCAAAGAAAAGACCTGATAGCCGCCGCTATCGGTAAGGATTGGTTTATTCCAGTTCATAAAACGGTGCAATCCTCCTGCGGCCTCCAATACTTCCAGTCCGGGACGTAAATACAAATGATATGTATTTCCAAGAATAATCTGAGCGTGTACATTGTCATGCAACTGTTGCTGAGTAACTGCCTTAACGCTACCTACCGTCCCAACCGGCATAAAAATAGGAGTTACTATCTCACCATGATCGGTTGTGATCTTGCCGGCTCTTGCCCTGGAAAGTGAATCCGTACGCTGAAGATCAAATTGTAACGAGGCCATTAAATAACTTTAAAGTGTGCAAATATAAAGAGCAATCATTTATACATTGCCTCCGTAGAGCACCAGAAAGGATAAATATATTTTTTGCATCTCTCCATAAGCAAAGTAAGTTTGCACTTAACATGGAACTAACTGAATTTTTTAACTCTCCGGGAAATTGGATATTTCTGGGATTCTGTATAATCACTTCTATACAATTATTCTACTACTTATTTTTCTTCTTAAGGCTGGCTTCTTTCAAACCCAAATCGAAGACCATCTCACAAACTCATCCTGTTTCAGTAATTATTTGTTCAAGAGATGAGGCAGCAAACCTCGTAAAAAATCTTCCAGGTGCTCTGGTACAAAAATACCCTACTACTCACGAAGTGATCGTAGTAAATGATAATTCACTGGATGAGAGTAAATATATATTGGAAGAATATCAAAGAACTTTTAAGCAATTACAAATAATAGAACTCAAGCAGGAAGCACGTTTTATTCCCGGCAAAAAATTCCCGCTAAGTATCGGAATCAAAACAGCCAAACATGAAATCGTTTTATTGACCGATGCTGATTGTGTTCCTGCTTCAGAATTATGGATCGAAAAAATGCAGAACGGTTTTGATGACGGCATCGAAATTGTGCTGGGCTACGGCCCTCTTCATAAAAAGAAAGGATTTTTCAACAAGATGGTTCGTTGGGAGACTTTCCATACCGCTCTGCAATATCTTTCTTACGCAGAAAGAGGAATGGCTTATATGGGAGTAGGACGAAACCTGAGCTATAAGAAAGCAATTTTTTTCAGGCACAAAGGATTTTCAGCACATAACCATGTTCCCGGGGGCGATGACGACCTGTTCATCAATAATGCGAGTACCCCGGAAAATACGACAATCGTAATTGATAAAGATGCTTTCACTTTATCGGAGCCGCCGGCCTCATGGAAGCACTGGATACGGCAAAAGAACAGGCACTATACTACCAGCAAATACTACAAAGGCATTCATAAGCTTTTATTAGGATTGTATGCATTCACTCTTTTCCTCTTCTATCCTCTGTTCATTGCTTCATTAATCCTTTTCGACTGGAGATTGGCATTGATAATATTCGGGATAAGATTGATTGTACAAGCAATTATACTTTTCAAAACCACTCAGAAATTAGATGAAAAGGATTTATTCCCCTGGTTTGTATTCTTTGATATATGGATGTTTTTTTACTATTTACTCTTTGCGCCCTCTCTTCTTAAGAAGCCGAAAAGGGACTGGAAATAAACCACCCTATCCACCGATGGAAATAATCACTCCAAATCGTGAATTTCTATTTTTTAACGAAATTATCCTTTGCAAAGTAGAGGGGCCCCTTGCATTATTGAGATGGAGCTGATTGTCTTTCAGATGAGCAAAACTGAAAATAAGTTCAGTCAAATTCCTTACACGAAAACTATCAAAAGCCGACGGCTACACCGCGTAATAAGCGATGACCGGCAATATTTTTCCTGTAAAAAAAACAAAGTACCACCACAAAAGAAAAATACATAGAAGCAGAAATTTATTTTTTTTGCACTGGCAACAACTAAAAAACAAATACAACAGTAAAGGGGATACTAAAGTTACTCTTTATCCATTTTATCATTTTACAACTCATCATTAATTAAAAGAAGAAAGGCCTCTGACAAAAAATTTTGTATCCTATTGAAGGATTTAATACCTGTCCATTCATCACAACATCAATAAATAACCTATTTTTAGTATCAATTCCTTTCAATCAATCAATATGGACTGGATTCTTATTTCCGAAATTATCTACACGGTTATTGTAATCCTGGTATGCCTTCGCATTGTTTACGACACGCAGAGCACTACTAAAACATTGGCCTATCTTCTATTCGCAGTCTTTGTGCCCATTTTTGGGATGCTCTTTTATTTCTTTTTCGGTATTAATTACCGCAGCAGAAAAATGTATAGTAAAAAGTTATTGGAAAACAGTGTCATGTTGAAAAATGCACAGGAACAAATGTACCTATCGAGCAAAAAAGTATTTGAGGAAGGCGGCCCCGAGATCGTCAGTAATAAGGAACTTGCTTACCTTTTATTGAATGACGGGATGAGCCCCCTCACCTCGGGAAATTCAGTAGAGCTGCTTATCAATGGAGAAAATAAATTTCCTGAAGTACTGAAAGCCCTGCGCGAAGCAAAACACCACATACACATTGAATATTATATTTTTGAAGACAGTGGTATAGGGTCCGAGATAGGAAACCTGCTGATACAAAAAGCGAAAGAAGGCGTGGCTGTGAGATTTATTTATGATGATTTCGGCAGCAGTTCTATTCGCCGCGAATTCGTAAAAAACCTTCGTAAAAATGGCGTACAGGCTTTCCCGTTTCTCAAAATTTCTTTTCTGTTTTTTGCCAACCGCATCAATTATCGGAATCACCGGAAAATAATTGTCATTGACGGGCATACGGCTTTTGTAGGTGGAATTAATGTGAGTGACAAATACATCAATAGGCCAGGTGATACAAAAAGCCTTTACTGGCGCGATACTCATTTACACATTACCGGGCCGGGTATATTGCATCTTCAATACCTGTTTCTATGCGACTGGAATTTTTGTGCCAATGAAAAAATTCAGCCCGACCGGCTTTTTTTCCCTTCAACAAATAATTTTAATACCGGTGATGATAAAATAGTTCAAATAGCTGCGAGCGGTCCAGATTCTAAAACGCCTACTATTTTATTTTCGTTATTGCAGGCCATTAATCTTGCTACCAAAGAAATCCTGATCACTACACCTTATTTTATTCCAGGCGAAAGTATGCTCGATGCACTTGTCATTGCTTCGTTAAGCGGACTTTCTGTGAAGATACTGGTGCCTGATAAATCGGATTCAATTCTGGTGAATTCTGCCGCAAGGTCTTACTACGATGATCTGTTGAAAGCAGGTGTGGAAATTTACTTGTACAAAAAAGGATTCGTACATGCCAAAACACTGGTTGCCGACAGAAAGATTGCGGTGGTGGGTACAGCCAACATGGATTTCAGAAGCTTTGACCTCAATTTTGAAGTGAATGCCATCGTGTATGATAGCGGCACTGCCAATGAACTTGCTGATGTTTTTTATGATGATATTAAAGATGCAGAAAGAGTTAATGAAGTTACCTGGTGCCATCGGTCGAAGATTAAGCAACTGGGGCAAAAAACAGCAAGGCTTTTATCGCCATTATTATAGGCTGATTTAATGAAACACTTATAATTTCTACGTTGTGTTATTTTTTGACAAAGGATAAATGTTTCCGGTTTAAGAAAAAGAAACCTTCAAATTTGGTTTAATTTTGCGAAAAAATAACATGAAGCAATCTGTCAAAAAAGTAGTAGTGGTAGGAGGAGGATTTGCAGGCATCAATTTCATGAAAAGTTTGTGGAATGCTCCCGATTTTCAGGTCACCCTGGTGGATAGGGATAATTACAATTTTTTTACGCCTTTATTATATCAGGTTGCTACGGCATTCATTGAGCCTTCCAATATCAGCTATCCTTACCGGAGAATGTTTGTGGGAAAAAATAATCTACGTTTTCATTACGGTTCTTTTGTAAAAGTAAATCCACAGAATAATACAATTGAAACAGATTCCGGCACCCTCGATTATGATTACCTGGTACTTTCTATGGGTACAGAAACGAATTATTTTGGGATGGAGAATGTGAAAAATGATTCATTGCCGATGAAGTCAATCGAAGATGCGATCAACCTTCGTAATCATTTACTTTTAAACATGGAAAAAGCAGTGATTACCGATGACCTGAATGAAAAGACCAAGTTATTAAACATCGTAATCGCCGGAGGAGGCCCATCGGGAGTAGAGATAGCCGGTATGTTGGCAGAGATGGGAAGAGAGATCGTACTAAAAGAATATCCCGAAATCAAACGAGGGAACTCCCGCATCCATCTCATTGATGCTGCCCCCCATTTACTGGGGCCAATGAGCAAAACTGCTCAGGCAGAGGCTTTGAGAGTATTGAGTAAATTGGGAGTCCAGATAAGACTCAACACCGCCGTGAAAGACTACGTGAACGGCGAAGTGATATTGGGCGATGGTACATCCATTCCTACCAATTCATTAGTATGGACATCAGGAGTTACCGGTCGTGAAATTCCCGGATTACCTGCTGAAGTAATTGGGCGTGGAAGAAGGGTGCTGGTGGATGAGTTCAACAAAGTAAATGGCACTCAAAATATTTTTACCATCGGTGATATTTGTTTTCAAACATCTGATAAAAATTATCCCAACGGCCATCCGCAACTGGCGCAGGTAGCGATACAACAGGGAACTCTTCTCGCAAAAAATTTCAAGAAAATAGCTTCGGGTAGCACCTGGAAGCCTTTTGAATATAACAACAAAGGGAGTATGGCTATTATCTCAAAATACAAGGCAGTAGCCGATTTGCCAAAGGTTTCATTTACGGGATTCTTCGCATGGCTCATCTGGCTTTTTGTTCATATCATCCCGCTGGTAGGATTCAGGAATAAAGTAAAACTGGCTTTTAGCTGGTTCTGGTCATTCATTACTAACAACCCCACCTTGCGTTTGATCATTCGCCCTAAAAAACGAAATGATTGCAATTAAATCAAAAAAGAAAGAAATGATTCTCTTATCCGAGTTATCAATCTTAAAAAATATTTGAATGAAAGCAGCTATCTTAAAAGAATTTGGTAAAGCGGAAAATATAGAAATCGTTGATGTGCCCAACCCTGAAATAAATGACGAACAGGTTTTAATAAGAGTGATGGCAGTGGGCATTAATCCGGTGGATACCAAAGTGAGGGCAGGAACAAGCGGCATGTCAAAGCGGATAAAATTGCCCGCGATCTTAGGTTGGGATGTGAGCGGTATCATTGTGAAGGCGGGAAAGAATGTTTCTGACTTTAAGGAAGGAGAGGCCGTATTCGGCTGTATCGGATTCCCCGGTTTAGGGAGTGCTTACGCAGAATACACTCTAGCTGACCCAAAAGTGCTGGCAAAGAAACCAGATAATATTTCTTTCGAAGAAGCTGCTGCAGTATCGTTAGTGGGATTAACGGCGTGGCAGGCGATTCATGAGCAAATTCACCTCACTTCCGGACAAAGTATTTTGATACAGGCCGCCGCAGGCGGCGTGGGACATCTCGCTGTTCAGTTTGCAAAGATCAATGGCGGTTATGTGAGCGGTACAGCTTCCGAAAAAAATAAGGCATTTTTAAAATCACTGGGTGTTGATCAGTTTATTGATTATAAAAAAGAAAAGTTTGACGAAATAGTTCATAATGCAGATGCCGCAATTGATGCGATAGGGGGCAATGTTCTGTATCGTACCATTAAATGTGTAAAACGCGGTGGTGTGGTTGTATGCCTTCCTTCTTCTACCAAAGACGATCCCAAAGCAATAGAAATTGCAAAGGAACTTGGCATTCAATTGATATGGCCAATGATGCATACCGATGGTACACAACTCAGAATCATTGCGGATCTATTGAAACAAGAAAAAATACAGGTATTCGTGGATAAAATTTTTACCCTCAACCAAATTGCAAGGGCGCATAAAGCCATAGAAACCCATGGTACTAAAGGGAAAATTGTAGTGAAGATTGGTTAGGAGAATATCTTTTCATTATAATGAGCAAAGCATTTTATGGTAGTATTTCCGTCTTTATTTTAATGCACATTCATTGAGTGGGTAAAATAATCAGACAGGATGGATCATCAAAAAGGTTTGAAAACAGAAATCTATCTTTAATTCAATTTCATAACTATCTTTGAAAATCTATTTACTACTCTTTGAAACGAACTGTGACTCACATTCATTTCATACCAGTATTAAAAAAGAAAGATGAATAAAAAACCAATCAAGCGAAATATCCATATCGTAAAACTCTCACAGGACCATCACGCAAGCCTTTTATTTTGCTGGAAATTGAGACAGGGTATAAAGCGCCACGCCGACATTGGCAGAATGATAAAGTACGTTCTATATTTCAGGGAGCAACATATTACTCCCCACTTTAAAGAAGAGGAAGATATCCTCTTTACAGTGGTAACAGATGACATGGTGCAGAGAGCAATAGACGATCATCAAAAAATAAAATCATTGATCCAGGAACTGGAAAATACTGATGCAAAAGGTTGTACAAATATCTTAACAGTGATCGCCGATACGGTAGATGAGCATGTGCGTTATGAAGAAAGAATATTATTTCCTCATCTGGAAGAAATGATTTCTGATGAACAACTTGAGATGATGGGTAATCAGATTTCGGATGAGCCTCTAAAAGATAATTATGAATACAATTTCTGGGATAAACCCACCTCATTATAAAAAATCATCTCATTCAATCTCCTTGCAGATATTGCACAACTTTTCTTACTAACCTATGTTTACCCACAAAAACGACATTTCCTTTACGTTGATCTGCCTTGATGAAAAGATAACTATCGAAACTTATGAAGGCGAATTCAGGAATCTCATGGCACTCATCAACGAAAAACTGTACGTAGAAGATTTTGGTGAATGCAAAGGAATTGGCAGATGTGGTACGTGCCTGGTAGAAACAGAAGGACTGGAAGGTGATGATTCCATCATGGACAGGAATGAAAAAAGTACTCTTGCAAAATGCGCTGTTAAAAACCCAAACCTTCGGTTGTCCTGTCAGATCATGATCAATAATGCCTTGAAAAACTCTGTGATAAAAATAGTAGAGGAAAGAGAAGACGTTAGATAAATGATTACAAGGAATTGAAAATCGAAACTCTCCGATGAACTCCTTCCCGATTTATTCTTACATTTATTTATAAAACTTATAAGCTTGAAAATTATCATTTTTATTTTCTTCCTATTTACTGTTTCATGCGTAAATGCACAGCCCGGCGCAGGCAATACCAGTATTCCGGATTATTATATTCAGAAAAAAAGTTTCAATGATTCCCTGAAACAGATAGTTCATGATGTAAACCTGGATGGCATATACAACGCCGGCGAGGATGGAATGGAAAAGATATCATTGGCGGTAATTGACCTCAATGGCCAAGAACCCTTAATGGGCGGCGTTAACATGGAACATTTCATTTATCCCGCATCGGTATATAAGATGTATGTAGCGATGGAAATTTTAAAACAGGTGAGTGAAGGAAAATATTCTTTGTATCAATCTTACGTGGTAAAATCTCCCAATGATGTGGATCGCACTTCCGAGATAAGCTGGGATCCGCGCCCTCTTTTAAAAGATGGAGATTCTGTAACGGTTGATTATTTACTGGATCTGATGATCACACGCAGTGATAACTCTGCTGCCAATTGTATGATTGATATTGCAGGAAGAAAAAACATCAATGAAACCATGCATGAAAACGGATGGTATGGAAGTGAAGTGACCAGGAAATTTTTGAGTAGAAAATTCGAAGCCCCCGGTTATGATACCGTGCGAAGTACAGTTACAAGCGCCTTACACGCTGCTGACTTCATGTATAAAATTGAGAAAAATCAGTTAATAAATCCCTGGGTAAGCAAGCAACTAAAAGTTTTATTGGGCAGGCAATTGGATACCACTAAACTTTCT
Source organism: Ginsengibacter sp. (assembly GCA_039937655.1). GTDB lineage: Bacteria > Bacteroidota > Bacteroidia > Chitinophagales > Chitinophagaceae > Ginsengibacter. The sequence goes on along the minus strand of JBDTGA010000030.1, from coordinate 6,467 downwards.
ACCGGACTTCCACACAATGCAATGTTTTATCATAAATCGGGTTGGTGGAGTTATTTCACCAACGATGTGGGTATTGTAGATGACGGACACATAAAATACATCATCGCCTTGTTTACTCCTGTTACCGAAGAAGATGCGAGGCCGCGAATGAAGGAACTCTCAACACGGGTTTACGAATTAATCAAAAGGATGCATACCAAATAAATCTTTCACTTTTAATACCAGGAGTATTGCATTGCCTATTCCCAAAGGCATCTTGATGATTATCCCCAATACCACAGACTATCTTACCAGGATAATCCAGTATTATTTAATAACCCGGTAATAGCCTTTCTTACTAAACCTGATTATTGAGGTTCATAATTTAAAACGAACGATTCCCTTGCTGATTAGATTCTTAAAGAAAATACATGAATAGAGTATCGTTCTATTGCCAAACTAAACCCAACAATTTATCCAAAGAGTTTTTAGTACTATTTCTTTTTATCACGAATGGCCTTAAATTCTGAAGAAGGTTTCCATTGAGGCCATTTATCTTCAAAAGCCAGACGCTTGCCCACACCGAATAATAATTTCAAATCACTAATGGCACCTTCCATTGTCCAGGTGGAATCGTAATTATCCGATGGTTGATGATAATGATGCTCATTGTAATCTTTATCGCGTCTCAATCCTTCCTCTTTGCCTTTCCCTATTACATCTATACCACCTTCTGTATATAAAGAAGGTACACCTACTTTTGCAAAGCTAAAATGGTCAGAGCGAAAATAGCCACCGGATTCCGGGTGTGAATCAAAAGAAATATAACCACCCGTTTTGTCAACCTCGTCTTTCAAATAATCTTCTAAATCATTTTGTCCTTTTCCGACTATTGTGATGTCTTTTGTTTTGCTGTACGGACTTAGTACATCCATATTAATATCAGCAACCGTACTGTCAATAGGATAAACAGGATTCTCCGCATAGTACTGCGAACCAAGCAGGCCTTGTTCTTCAGCTGTTACTGACAAGAAGACGATACTTCTCTCCGGTGGGGTTTTCATTTGTTTAAATGCCCGTGCCAGTTCTATTAACCCTGCTGTACCGGAAGCATTATCCAAAGCACCATTATAAATAGAATCGCCTGTTGCATCCGGATGGCCAATACCCAAATGATCCCAATGAGCTGTGTAAATGATCACTTCATCCGGATGTTTGGTACCTGTAACCTTTCCTATCACATTATATGATTTGTTGTAAGTTGACTTCACCTTCATATTGGTAGATGCCTGGAGATTTAGAGGAACGGCTTTAAAACCACGAACATTGGCTTTTACCAAAAGAGTGGAATCGTAACCTGCGGCTTTAAATAATTTATTGGCAGTTGGTTCTGTTATCCATCCAATCACATCACAATTTTTTTTCTCTTTGCCACGATTATCTAACAGGAGTCTGGAGGTGTTGAAACTATTTTGTAAAACACTGAATGGATAGCTCGCAGCTTTGGTATTGTGGATTACCAAACAACCTTTTGCACCTTGTCGGGCAGCTTCCTCAAATTTATAAGTCCAGCGTCCATAATAGGTCATTTCATTCCCTTTAAATAAAGTAGTATCACCTGACCAAAATCCGGGATCATTTACCATCACCAATACCACTTTCCCTTTCACATGCAATCCTGCATAATCGTTCCAGTTGTATTCAGGTGCCACTACTCCATAACCGGCAAAAATTAATGGCGTATTTTCTAAAGAAATATTGCTGTCTGTTTTATCTGTCCATATTACATAGTCGTCGAATGCCTTCAATGAGAAATTACCTTTGGTTGATTTTATTTCCATTTGCGAATCAGCAGTTGCTTCTATATTCACCATAGGAACCGCCTGTAAATAACTATTTCCATTACCGGGTTCCAAACCAATTTCTTTAAATTTATTCTGAAGGAATTCAAGCGTTTTAGTTTCACCCGCAGTGAAAGGTTTGCGACCCATGAAAGAATCTGAAGCGAGTATTGCAATATCAGCTTTCATGCTATCAGCATTAAAAGCAGCATCACCGGTTACGTCGGTAGTCGTACCGGTTTGATTACAGGCAGCAATAAAGAATACTAAGCTTAGAAGGGAAATATTTTTTAAGAATTGGTGCATTATGATGTTGTTTGAATGATTAAAAGATTCTTTTGTTATGATATTACGAACTCAATTTGAATTGGGTATGATGTTAGGCCCTGCTAGTTCCGGTACTCCATTTAGTAAATGTACAGAAACCCTATACAAATAATGATTTTTTTATTCGATTGAGATGAAGTGACTTTTTTACCAACAGTTTTTTATTATTCAGCATTTTTATTCATGGAATGTTGACAGGAACAACCATATCAGCACAGCATATATCAATAAAAGCAAAGGTGAGAAATTTGGTAAGAATAGCTCTTTTTGATTTCCTTGTGCAACGTTTTACCTGTTTGAATGGTCATGCTAAAAATAATAAAATGAGAAAAGTATTATTATTAGTCATTGTTGCGGTTGCTTTTTCAGCCTGCAAAAAGGATTTTCAAAACAATGGCATTATTGGTAAATGGAAATTAACAAGATTTCTTGCAGATCCCGGAGATGGAAGTGGGACCTGGCAGCCGGCTGATCTCTTCAAACCACAGTACCTTGAATTCACGGCCGATGGGATGCTGATCTATTCACCAACAAACCCCAACAATTTAGAGCGATATAACGTAACAAGTGACAGCACCATGATCTTTTCCCGCAATAATGAAGATCTCTCCATTGGGTATCACGTTGCGGGGAATATTCTAACAATACATTTTCCATGTTTCGAGCCATGTGGATTGGAATATATTGCTGTTAAGCCTTAAAACATTCCTGGAATTGACTGCTTTAAAAGAGTATCTATTTATGCTAAAATTTGATTCTGCCTGCTCCTCATCCGAAATTATTTTTCCCTATCAAGATCCGGTTAATATTGCCATGTTTTCTCTAATCTGTTCATATATAACTCCCACTATAAAAAGTAGCACAGATCATTCAGGACACCCACTGTTTTAAAAATTCAAAATATTCTTTGTTATCTGTCTTTCCAAAGCTATAGTTTATGATTAAATATAATTTTCTGATTTGATCGTCTCGGGTAAACATCAACCTTAGTGGAAGCCAGGTTACTCCAAATGTATTTGTTTCAGAGGCATTGAAAGCCTCATCAAATCCAAGATAGAGTTGTTCAATTTCCTGTTTGTAAATCTCCATAGAAAACCCTTCTTTCATTTTCACATCCAGACCAGTAAGTTCAAGTGTGTTTGTATAAAGTGTTAGGATACTTTCATATCTATGCAGAGGTTTTCCAAAAGATAAATGGGCGGCTAACCAATCACGCCAACTTCTGTTTAAAATATCTTCTTCAAATGTCCAAAGTGCCGGTGCTTGAGCTATCATAAAAAATCATGAGGATTTTTATTCTGTTACAAATAAACGATGCATTCAAAAGCTACCTCATAGTGTCCCAATCCTAAATCTAAAACAATTCATTTTGATGTTGGTCAAAGATTATACGGCGACTTCACATGATTATGAAGTAAGGATTATTAATTAGAGGAAACACTCACAAAGGTTAACTCTTGCGTCAAGCAGGAAGTCTAAGTAGTGGGAACCTTCACAAAAGCTCAGATTCACAGCTATAAGCCGTTTTTCTTTCGGACTAAATTATAAATCGAGATAGTATTACTTCAAAGATTTGAGTCCCGGATTCTGTTTCTTTACCAGGAGGCTTACCCAGTTTTTATCATACAATGTTTCTCTTTTTTCATTCCAGGCAATCATAGCTTTTTCTAAACCTTCTTTCAACCGAATTAGTGTCTTTCTTCTTCTCGGGTTAAGTTTTACACCCGTAATTTTTTCTTCGTAAATTAAATTCGCATCATTGGTATAGTACTGAACTATAGTTGTTTTTTCAACATGAATATTACTAACCAATTCCCAAAATCCATTATCAGGAATTGTTTTTTTCTTTTGTGCCGATACATTTGTTGATAAAATTGAAGTGGCAAAAATGATTAAAAAGAAAGTGGGATACTTTTTCATAAAATGAGTTTTTAAATGTTTGGATATTTTAATTAAATATTTATTGAATTGCTTAGTAAAAGTAAAATATCCAAAGGGGCGATTCTTAGTTAATGGACAGAAATCATCTTAATCAGGTCAAAAGGCAGATTGATAAAGACAAGAAGCTTTAGATAGTTTAAATGTAGTTTGTCTGCCTAAACAAGTTGTTTGTCTATAAAAATAAAAAACGCATTATAATGGAAAGCTTATTTTGTAAATTTGAGTAGCTTTTCGTTATGCAAGACGATTTATCAAATCAATTTATTGACCGGTTATTAAAACAACGGGTATTGTTACATGTTCTTTTCTGGATTATTGTAACAATATATTTTACTTTTGGATATGGCCGCCCGGGACATTATAAAGTAGAGTTATTCCGATCCCTCGCTTTTGTACCTAATCATATCTGGCTCGTATATATTTTCATTTATCTTCTAATTCCTCGATTTCTTTTAAAAAATAAAATGATTTTGTTTTTTGTCGGCGGGATAATTTGTATTGCTACTTCAATGTACTTTTCTAACCTGATAAATTATTCTATTCTGGGAGTGAAAGAAATTGCTACAAAATGGAGTTTAGGGCTAAGCTTAATTGGCCAATTGACGATTCTTGGAATTGCGGTTTCTATCAAAATGTTGAGATATTGGTATAAACAAAAGCAGGAAATTTTGCAGACAAAGCAAAGGCAACTTTCTGCAGAACTACAAATGCTGAAGGCGCAAATCCATCCACATTTTTTGTTTAATACGCTAAATAATCTTTATTCATTGGCTCTTGAGCAGTCCAAACTTGCCGCTCCGGTTATCCTCAAATTATCTGATTTGTTACGCTATATGCTTTATGAGTGCGATACAGATTTTGTTCCATTGGAGAAAGAGATTGAGATTATGAATAACTATATCGAGTTAGAAAAAATTCGATATGGCGAAAGGCTTGACATTTCAGCAAATTATTCAGGCGATATTAAGGATAAATTAATTCCCCCTTTACTTTTTTTACCACTTTTAGAGAATTGCTTTAAATATGGCATAAGTGAACAAATAGATCAGTGTTGGATAAGCCTTGATCTATATGTAGAAAATGACGAATTGAAATTTTTATTGATCAATAGTAAAAATAATTCTGAATCCCGGAAATCAACCTCAGGCGGAATAGGTTTGCAAAATGTCCAAAAAAGAATTCAATTGATATATGGCAATAATTACACACTAAAACTAAGGCCGGCAGACGATAATTTTACGGTATCCTTATCGCTAAAATTAACTAGTGCCATGCTTGCTCATTCAAGCGCAATACAGTTCACTAATAGTCAAACTCAATCCTATGAAATCGAACATGAAAATCATCCAATAATTTCTCCAAGCTGACAATGATTATTTTAATTTGAAATTCTATGTAGCAAACAGAAGATAAAAAAAATAACACATGAAACTAAAATGTTTGTTGGTGGATGATGAACCTCCTGCCTTAAAAATATTAAAATCTTATGTCGAAGAGATCGACAACCTGGAGTTTGCAGGATCATGCAAGAATGCTTTTGAAGCCATGGCTGTACTGCAGGAGAAACCGGTTGATTTAATGTTCCTTGACATTAAAATGCCTAAACTCCTCGGTACAGAATTTTTTAGAACACTCCACAATCCCCCTAAAGTAATTTTCACAACAGCCTTCAAGGAGTATGCCCTGGAAGGATTTGAACTGGATGCAGTCGATTATTTGTTGAAGCCAATCTCATTAGAACGTTTTGTAAAGGCCATTTCCAAATTGTATTCAAAATCTGAAATGCCGCCAATTAACATTCCGGAAAGTAATGTTCCGCGAAGTACTTCGTTTTTATATTTCAGGGTAGATAGAAAAATGGTAAAAGTAAAGCTGGATGATATCTTATATATCGAAAGTCTTAAAGATTATGTAAAGATCATCCGAATTATTGAGAAGCCATTGGTTGTAAAGCAATCTATAAGTTCTCTTGAAGAAATGCTACCTGAAAATCAATTCGCAAGAATACACAGGTCCTATATTATTGCTATTAATAAGGTTACAGCTTTTACCCACCAGGATGTGGAAATTAATCAAATAGAGATTCCAATTGGAAGATTATACAATCACCAGATAAGTAAGTTCTCAAAGATTTTTTAGCAAAAGTGTAAAGATTTTTGATTGGTAGAAATAATTATAACTTCTACAATTTTAGTTTACTTTTTAAACCCCTCTCGAAAGTTTCCTGTTAGAATATTTAATACAGCCCTAATTAGGGTCTGCTGATTAATTGAGAACCCTCTGTAGCATTGCTTTTTATTCAATTTCACCGTAATCAAGTGCAAGGAAATAGGATGGTATCATCGAAAACCTTTGCACATAATGTCAGATTATATTTAG
>JBDTGA010000029.1:0-6341 GCA_039937655.1 Ginsengibacter sp. | reverse complement strand
CAGACATCTCCTTTTAAAATTTATCACTGGACAGATCCAAGCGCTGAACCTGAATTAATTTCTAATATCAACATCGCTTCTATCCCCGGAGCTGGTAATCGACATGGAGATAATATGTCTGCCAACCTGGATAAGGATGGTAACGGTTTCTTTTATTTTGGAGATAATGCAGTATCTAAAATTCTACGATTAAAAGTAACGAACTATACGACCATTTCAGATCCTACCGTATTAACGAATTCACCTCTTTCCACTTTTATAATGTCCTTTAACAGGGTAGGGAATACCGGTGATTATATCTATACAGGATATGAAGCTCCTATTAGAGTAGCCAATGAATCCGGTGTAGTTTCCTATGCAATGAGCAATACAGCGGTCCCTGTTCGCGGCTCCGATGCAAGAGTGGTGTACTATAATGGAGAAAGATATCTCCTCATGACCACTGCTGCCAGGAGTGGATCAGATGCAGTAGTATTATATTTATATGACATCACCAAAGGAGATGGTATTGTAGATGCACTCAAGATTTTCAATGACAAAGCAGATAAATCTCCTGTGTTCCAGTATTCTTTGTTGGGACCCGCTAACTCGGCACCGGCAACTCAAACAGGTTGGTCTGTGTCAAAAGATGCGAAAGGAAAGGATGATGTGCTTACAATCTATACTGCATCGGCAGATGCCGGATTTGTAATCCTGGATTTCCCTAAAAAAACATTAAAAGACTAATAAAATTTAAAAATCCCGTGTAGCACTTTCTACACGGGATTTTATTCTTTCCTGATAAACCCTTGAAATCCTCTTATAATGAACAAAATAATCCGTATTATATTTTTTATAGGAATCATCGGATTTCTAATCTCCTGTGGTAAAGAAAAAGTGACTCCTTCGCCTAATCCTAATCCCACTCCTGATCCACCAAAAGATACTACCAGCATACTTTATGCAAAAAAAGAAATGCGCGGAGTTTGGATGGCTACTGTTTTTGGGCTTGATTGGCCCATGGGTAAGTATGATATGGCTTCGCAAAAAAAATCGTACACCGATTATCTGGATAAATTCAAAACACTGAATATTAATGCCATCTTCTTCCAGGTAAAGGGCTTCGGAGATGCTTATTATAATTCTCCATATGAGCCATGGAGCAAAAGTATCACCAATGTCAGAGGTCAGGATCCGGGATATGATGTAATGAAATTTATGATTGATGAAGCCCATGCGAGAAACATTGAATTTCATGCCTGGATGAATCCTTATCGTGTAGCTTCAAGAGCAAGTGCAGCAACTACCTACCCCGATCCTCATCCGTCCGTAAAACCGGAATGGTTGGTGAGTCATGAAAAAATTCAGATCTACAATCCGGCATTGCCTGAGGTAAGGCAGCGACTGGCAGATATTGTAAAGGATGTGATTACCAAATACGATGTAGATGGAATTCATTTTGACGACTACTTTTATCCGGATCCTTCTTCAGCAGGATCCATGGTTTCAGATGCCGGCGATTTTCAGAAATATGGCGCAGCATACTCGAATATCGGAGACTTTAGAAGAGGGAATGTAGATGAAGCGATCAAAAAAGTATATGAGACAATTGTGGCTACCAAACCCGGCGTTGTCTTTTCAATTTCTCCGGCACCTGATCCGAATTACAACTTGAATACACTCTTTGCTGATGTAAAAAAGTGGTGCGAAAAAGGATGGGTTGATTTGGTAATTCCCCAATTATACCAGGAAATAGGAAATCAATATAATGATTTTCAGGGGCGATTGAGCTGGTGGACTCAATTCAGTTACAATGCAGCTCTTATGGTTGGCCACGGTTATTATAAATTTGGCGACCCGGCAAGTGCTTCTGCATTTCAATCTACCGCAGAATTGGATAGACAATTTGAAATGACAAGGAGAAATAAAAAAGTAGTTGGTAATCTATTATATAGTGCCCAATACATCCCACTTAATAAGATTGGCATCACCACAAAGCTTGCAGAGATATTTAAAAATCCTTCGGTCATACCATTTATGGGTCGCAGCATCATGGCAGCTCCTGGTGCGGCGACGGATGTGAAAATAGATGGAAGCAAATTAACATGGAATACTTCCGGAAATGTGAGGTCAGTAGTATATTACTTTTCTGATTTGAAAAGAGAGGCTATTGTTCTTGCTGTAACGGATAAAAAAGAACTGGATATTACTTCTTCAGGTTATTATAGTGTATCTACTATAAGTGCAGAAAATAAAGAGAGCACGCCAACAAAACCTTTGGAGAAGAAGTAGAAATATGTTTATTGTTTCAAGTACCAAAACTGACAGATTAATAACCATTAATCTAAAATGCAAAAAGTCATTCTACAATAGAGTGACTTTTTTTTATTTGCAGTTTTTGATTGTCGAAGGCCCTACGGTATAAAATAATAATCTACCTCCTAATTATTTTCCCAACAACCGATTTAAAGATACACCGGATTGTTTGTGTCGCAGTATTTGTAGGGGCATCCCTTTACGGGTGCCATGTTGCAATAAAAGATAGCCAATTAATAGAGAAAAAAGATTACATCATTGATATCGGATTTTTGTGATTGCACACAATAAATTAATTCATACTGGATATCAATGGACGTAAAAGGGTAACAGCAAGGGATAGCACTACACAATAGCACTATTTTGATTGATAAAATAGTCCGAAGAAAATATCATTACCGTTCATCCATTCCGGAGTAAGGCCTCGAATCCTTACTCACACCAAATGTTTTAGAAGGAACCGGTCCCATTTCAATAACTATATTTCCTCCAGCCATCAGATCATTATAATGAATAAATGATTTCGTGTACTCCTTACCGTTACGACTAATTCTTTGAATGTAGATATTTTCTTTACTGTTATTCTTATAGGTAATGCTCATTGTTTTTCCATTTCCCAATTTGATGGTGGCCTCGTCCATTACAGGGCTTCCAAATACAAACATGCCATTCGATGGATTTACCTGGTAAAATCCAAGCGCAGAAAGAATATACCACGCTGACATCTGCCCTACGTCTTCATTTCCGATAATGCCATCGTGTTTATCTGTATAAAAGTTGTCCAGGATAAATCGTACTTTCTCCGCAGTTTTCCATGGCTGACCTACAAAAGGGTAGAGGTAGGTAATGTGATGGCCTGGTTCATTTCCATGAGCATATTGGCCGATCAAGCCGGTGATGTCACTTGATGCCTCTTTTCCCATATCCCCTTCAACGGTAAATAAGGAATCCAATTTGGCAATAAACGCTTCTTCACTTCCCTGCAAAGCTACCAATCCTTCCACATCCTGTGGTACCAGCCAGGTATATTGCCAGGCATTTCCCTCGGAAAAATCATCCGCACGGTGAACCGAAACAAACGGGCTGAATGGTGTTCTCCATGAATTATCTGAAAGCCTGCCCCGCATAAAATGTGTACCCTTATTAAAATAATTACGGTAATTCTTGGCGCGCTTTCTGAAATATTCATAATCTTTTGTCTTACCCATTCTTTTCGCCATTTCTGCAATTCCCCAATCGGATAGCGAAAACTCTAATCCGTTGGCGACTGATTCAAGCATACTATCTGCCGGGATATAGCCCAATTCTTTCACGAATTTCATTCCTTTTTCATCCTGCATGGCGGAGTTCTTAACTGCTTCCCAGGCAAGGTCTTTATCGAAGCCGTCGAAGCCCTTCAGGTATGCATCCGTCACTACCTGTATACCGCTATGACCCGGCATTGTATTGGTTTCATTTCCCATCAGATGCCATACCGGTAATTTCCCCTGTTGTTGATAAATCGCCAGCATAGAATTGATCATATCATTGACCCGATCCTTCTGTAAAATAGTGAAGAGAGGATGTGCTGCACGATAGGTATCCCAAAGAGAAAATGTAGTGAGATTGATAAAAGGAGCATTTTTGTAAACCTTTTTGTTTGTTCCCAGGTAATCACCATTCACATCATTAAAAATGGAAGGAGCGATTGATGTATGATATAATGCAGTATAGAAAGTGCGCAAACGTGCTGTGTCATTGGTTTTTACTTGTATCCTGCTTAATTCCTTATTCCAGGCAGCGTCTGCATTTATGACCACTTTCGCAAAGTCCCAGTTTGGAATTTCTTCGTGGATATTCATCAGTGCATTTGCTGTACTCACCGGGGAGATACCAACTTTTACAAGGATCTTTTCATCTTTTGCAGTATTAAATAAAACGGCTCCCCGAATTCTACGGGCAGTTATGGAAGTTCCTTGTTGCTGAACGGTGCTGTCATACACTAAAAAATCCTTCATTGGTTTTGAAAAAACCGCCGTAAAATAAATCCGTTGGTCGGCTGCCCATCCTTTTGAAAACCGATAACCGGCAATAGTGCTGTCATTCAATTTTTCGATGAAAGTTCTTACAGGAGAATCCCAGCCAATACCTGTTTCAAGATCAATAATTATTTTTGAATCGTTGGAAGCAGGAAAGGTATAGCGATGAAAACCTACTCTTTCTGTCGCGGTCATTTCAGCCTGTATACCATATCTTTTTAGGAAAACGGAATAGTAACCAGGAACTGCCTTTTCATTAGCATGCGAAAAAAGAGAATAATAGCCGCTGTTTTGATCTTTTACGGTTCCTCTAGCCATTTTTACATTTCCAATTACCGGCATGAAAGAAATATCTCCCAAATCGCCTATGCCCGTCCCACTCAGGTGTGTATGCGCAAAACCAATAATAGTAGAATCTGAATAATGATAGCCGGAGCACCAATCCCAACCCTGGGAAATATTCGTAGGACCTAATTGTACCGCTCCGAAAGGAACATTGGCACCAAGGAATACATGGCCATGGAAGCCCGTACCGATAAAAGGGTCTACATATCTGGTGTAGGAAATTCGGGCTTCATCTGATGTGTTTTTTGTTGTTCCGCAGGAGGAAATTATTAGTGCGAAAACAAAAAGAAATCCGATTAATTTGGTCATATTGAAGTGATAGTAATTTTTATAAATAATAAGAGACCGTTGCAAAATAAAGCCTTACTCATTTAGGGGTTAAATTTTGAAATTTTCGGATTTTTCCCAATTTTGATTTAATGTATTTCTATCATTTTTAAATATTTAGAGGCTTTGCTGACCCTTTTTTTATTTTGTTATGTATTTTATTTTGCATTGGACGCAACTATCCCAGGTGATCGATATAAATTGTAGGCCATAGCTTCCATTAAGTGTTGGGTATGTGTTTTGGCTTTTCCTACGTATCTGGCTATTCCGGTCTTAAACCATCTTTGTGTTCCTCCAAAAGTTCGTTCTATTTTATACCTTACTTTACTAACTATTTTATTAAATCTTTGTTCATGACTGGTAAGAACTTTATTTCTTGCAGCTTTGTACATAATGCCATCTTTTAATTGATGATCTTTTAAAAAATCTCTATTGGATTTGCTGCTATAACCTTTATCCGCTCTCACTCTTGAACCCCTTTTTAAATCGACTTTAGATACAACATCTGTTAAATGAACAATGTCGCTTTCGTTAGCTGATGTTGTGATTATGGCCGTTACCATCCCTTGTTCATCAGTAGCTACGTGTTTCTTATATCCATAGCGTAGTTTACCTGCTTTCTTTACCCAAGCGGCTTCAGTATCTACGTGGTTTTGCACTTTTACTACAAATGCTTTGGGTGAATTTTCGGCCGATGCATCTTCTTTTCTGTCCTCTACCACTTCGTACTCTTTCTTGCCTCTTGGTTTGCGTAAGGTATCGGTAATACTTGCATCAACGATAGCTCCTTGTTTTAATAAAATACCTTTTGCTTCTAATTGATCATTGATATTAGTTAACAACTTTTCGTATGCGTCCTTTTTAGTTAACTCGGTTCTAAACCTACTCAATACTGTATTGTCAGGTACAGAATCTTCTAAGGTTAATCCTACAAATTTCATAAAACTCAAAGAATCGTTCACGCGTTCCTCAACTTCATAATCGCTTAAGCCATACCAGGTTTGCAATAGAGACATCTTAAAAAGTAATAAACCACTATAAGAGCAACGTCCGGCTACACTAAAACCCTTACTATAATAGCGACGGATCTCTTTTTCGATTAAAGACCAATCTATTAATAGATTTATTTGGGTAAAAAACTCATTCTTCAATTTGCGTTTTGATACTGAAATTGAGGAAAAGCTAAGTTGTGAGGTGTTTTTTTCCATACACGAATATACAAAATATAATACAAACTATTGACTGTCAATTTGTTATGACATAATTGCTTTGCAACGGTCTCAAAATGCTTTTACAAACGCAGAATATTTTTGTTGAAAGTTAAGTAACGAACAGTCACAGGCCGGAGGCCTGCGC
>JBDTGA010000028.1:0-15851 GCA_039937655.1 Ginsengibacter sp. | reverse complement strand
CGATTATAAAAATTCCTAAAGGCCAAGACGAAAATGTACCTATTTCAGAAGAAGTATTTTTCTCACCATCTTCCATTGTGGCAATTTTTAATGCAGCCACGGTCACAAAAGAGGAAAAGAAAATTATAAATATCCGGGGTATTTTCAAGAAATCGGGTACCTCAAATTATGGAGGCTATTATTATAATCGATTAAAAGACGAAGCGGGCGAAAGTTACATTACTTTGATTACGTCGGCTTTAATGCACAACCAACTTGAGGATAATAAAACTATTGAGTTCAAAGGGTTTATTACACGAAAGACCACTAGTAAAGGCAGTATAGATATAATTATAAACCTGATAGAATTACTATCTGAAAGAGTCAATAAGTTTTCGGAAGAGGAAGCAAAGAAAATCCTGTTAATAAACAAAAAGGTAGATATTGGTTTCAAAGACCTGGATGCCTTGATAAAAAATCACATCTTCAATAATCAGCGGGTTTCGATAAAAGTGATTATGGGCAAAGCCGGTATCATTGATTCCGATATAAAAAAAGGAATGGAAGAAGCCATTGCTTTATACGATATAGAATATCACCGTATTTCTTTGTCCGCTCCGGATCAAATAATAAGCAAGATAAAATCATTGGACACTCCCGGAACAGATTTGATCTGTGTTGCGAGAGGTGGCGGAGAGAATCTTGATATTTTTGAGAATCTCGATATTTGCGAGAGTATTCTTGAGAGAAAAGTAATTATTGCATCCGCAATCGGGCATGCAGATAACATCACCCTGTTTGAAAAATTATCGGATAAAAAATTTATTACTCCTACTCAATTCGGTAATTATCTTAAAGAAATATATAACTCAACTGTAGAGGAATTTGAACAATCAAAAGCTAAATTAGCAAAAGACATCACAACTCAGCTTACTGCTAATTATGGAAAACAAATTCTGAACTTAAACGAACAGATGATTGCTTCCCGGGCTCTTTATGAAAAATCAATCATTGAGTCAAATAAAAATCATTCCGAACAATTACTTAACCTTACTAATAAATTAAAATCCTTTGAAGATTTAGCCAAAAAGACCACAGATGAAAAGACGAATCTGCATTTAACTGAAGTCACGAATCTTAAGAAACAAATTCAGGATTTGGCCACTATGCATCAATCCCAGGTTACACAAATAAACAATTTGCAAGCGGGACAAATGAAGTCGCTGAATGAACAGATTCAGGCCCTCCAAAACCAGCAGTCTCAAAAAGATAAATTAATTGAACAGACAAATAATCTTGCTTCGAATTATCAAAAGCAATTGCAGCAGGTACAATCAAATTCCGGTATTAATTGGGTAGCAATTATAATTGCATTGATAATCGGGGTCATTATCGGGATCGCTATTTTCGGAAAACACTAATCAATCCCTTATTTCTATCAATTCTCTTGCCTATGACAACGAAGAGGGTATTTATTCTGATATTTTTGGTACACTCAATATTTTAGCTAAACTTTGCTATAAATATTAGTATTTAATGTACCTTAATTGCAAAACCTATTTCAGCTTCCGTTACGGGACCTTCTCAACAGCAGAATTAATCACTGCCGCAGTGGATAAAGGAATTGCTTCAATGGCACTCACCAATGTCAATTCCACCTGTGATACATGGGAGTTTGTAAAACTCTGCATTAAAGCAGGAATAAAGCCCATTGCCGGTGCAGAAATACGCAATGGTGATACCCTTCTCTATATTTTAATTGCAGCAAATAACAAAGGCCTTGCCTGGATAAACAGTTTTTTGTCAGAACATCTTATAGGAAAAAAGACTTTCCCTGAAACTGCTGTCTTCTTTGAAAATAAATCCGATGGATTTGTAATCTATCCATTGCTCGCAAAACCCTTTTCTGATTTAGCATCTAATGAGGTGATCGGCATACTACCGTGGGAACTTAATAAACTGATAACACTTGATTATAAAAAATACAAAGACAAATTAGTAGTACGCCAGCCGGTTACTTTTCAAAACAAAACTTATTTTAACCTTCACAGGCTTTTGCGTGCCATTAGCAAAAATTGTTTGTTATCCAAACTACCCGTTGAATCTCAGGCTTCTGAAAAAGAGACTTTTGTTTCACCCTCTGAATTATTAAAATCCTTTGAACAATATTCTTTTATCATTACCAACACTTATAAATTAATGGATGCCTGCTCTGTTACAATGGATTTTGGTGTTGACAAGAACAAGCAATCTTTTAGCGTTACCAAAAAAGATGATAAAGTATTATTATTAAAACTGGCTCAGGATGGGTTTTTAAAACGATATGGCAAAAAAAATAAAATTGCCCTGGCCCGGTTAGAGAAGGAATTGAGCGTAATTGACCAGTTAGGATTCAATGCCTATTTTCTCATCAATTATGATATTGTACAATATGCAAAGTCCCGTGGATTTTATCATGTAGGCCGTGGAAGTGGTGCCAACTCTATCGTGGCATACTGTCTTGGAATTACTGATGTGGATCCGATAGAACTGAACCTATATTTTGAGAGATTTTTAAATTCAGAGCGAACGTCCCCACCGGATTTTGATATTGATTTCAGTTACACCGACAGAGATGAAATCATGGATTATGTGTTCAAGAGATTTGGTAAAGATCATGTGGCCCTCTGTGGTTCTTATTCTACCTTTAAGCACGATGCAACCATTCATGAACTGGGAAAAGTATTCGGTTTACCCGAAGATGAAATCAAAGCACTCCAAAGAACGGTTCATCCAACCGATCAAATACAAAAACTGATCTTTCAGTATAGTCTTTTACTCAAAGGATTTCCCAACATCCTGTCTATCCATCCTTGTGGAATGCTGATTACAGAAGAAAAGATTACCAATTATGCCACCTGCTTTATGCCACCAAAAGGTTTTACGGGTGTACAGATAGATATGTTCACTGCAGAGGATATCGGTATTAATAAATTTGATATTTTAAGCCAGAGAGGTTTGGGGCACATCAAAGAATGCGTGGCCCGGATCAAAAAAAACAAGGGTATTGATATAAACATCCATGATTTTAAGAAATTCAAAAACGATGAACTGATTAAAAAACAGATTCGTGAAGCAAATACCATTGGTTGCTTTTATATTGAATCGCCTGCCATGCGACAGTTGCTCAAGAAACTTCGTTGTGATGACTATATCACCCTTGTGGCTGCGAGCAGTATCATTCGTCCGGGTGTGGCTCAGTCGGGCATGATGCGCGAATACATCTACCGGTATCACAACCGAGATAAGATACCCTACATTCATCCTCTTTTTGAAGAACATCTTGGTGAAACATTTGGCGTGATGGTATTTCAGGAAGATGTGATAAAGATCGCTCACTATTTTGCGGGACTTACTTTGGGTGAAGCAGATATCTTACGAAGGGCCATGAGCGGAAAATACAGGAACAACAACCGGTTCTTTATGATGAAAGAAAAATTTCTTTCCAACTGCAAAGAAATAGGTCATACAGATGAACTGGCAAATGAAGTATGGCGACAGATGGAAAGCTTTGCAGGGTATAGTTTTAATAAAGCACATTCGGCCAGCTTCGCGGTAGAAAGTTACATGAGCCTTTATTTAAAAACCTATTTTCCAAAAGAATTTATGGTAGCGGTCATTAATAATTTTGGAGGCTTCTATTCCCGCGAATTGTACTTTCTTGAATTACTAAAGACAGGTGGGGAAATTAAAGCCCCTTGCGTAAACAACAGTGATGACTATACGAATATAAGAGGTGTCGAAGTGTATGTTGGTTTTATTCACATCAAAGGATTGCAATCAAAACTTGTGGAGACCATCCTTGAAGAAAGAAATGCAAATGGGCCATACCTGCATTTACAGGATTTTATTGAGCGTACCAATGCAGGACTCGAACAATTAAATACCTTGATTAGTGTAGGTGCTTTTCGGTTTACCGGCAAATCAAAAAAAAGCTTACTGTGGGAAGCCAATTTTTTGCAGAAAAGAAATCAGCCACAACTTCACATAGGGCAACCGTTGTTTGAAGAGAAACCTTTACAATTCTCTTTACCCGAACTCAAAGACAATCCATTGGATGATCTCTATGACCAAATGGAGATCCTGGGATTTACCTTATCTAATCCGTTTGACCTGGTAGATGATGATGGCGATCAATATATTTTATCCAAAGATTTGATAAATCATGTTGGTAAGAATATTACTTGCCTTGTTTATTTTATAGCACACAAGCATGTCATTACCAAAAACAATGATGCCATGTATTTCGGGACTTTCGTTGATAAAGAACTCAATTGGATTGATACGGTTCATTTTCCGGATGTCGCCAAAAGATATCCGATCAGTAACAGTGGCTTTTATCGGATCACAGGCAAAGTGGTAGAAGATTTTGGGGTACAAAGTATTGAAGTACACACCCTGTTTAAAGTAGGGTATAAAAACCGCAGCTATGCAAACTTAGGATAATGCTTTTATCAAATGACAGACATATCACCCACATGGATCTGGATACATTTTTTGTATCGGTAGAATACTTGCGTAATTCCAAACTTCGTGGGAAACCTGTCTTAATCGGTGGTATGAGCGATCGTGGTGTGGTGGCTTCCTGCAGTTATGAAGCAAGAAAATTCGGTATCCACAGTGGCATGGCCATGAGGGCAGCAAAGTATTTGTGTTCTCATGCAGTGGTAATCAAAAGTGATTTTGAGGCCTATTCAAAATATTCAAAACTGGTAACCGAAATTATAAAAGATACCGTGCCGGTATTTGAGAAAGCAAGCATTGATGAATTTTATATTGACATGACCGGTATGGATCGTTTCTTTGGCTGTCGCAAATTTTCGGATCAGTTAAAACAGAAAGTCAACAAAGAAAGTGGTCTTACTATTTCTTACGGCCTTGCCTCCAATAAGCTCATCAGTAAAGTAGCTACCAACGAAATAAAACCCAATGGACAGATTGAAATTCCTTTCGGTGATGAAAAGCAATTTCTCGCACCGCTGAGCATCATGAAGATCCCGGGCATTGGTAAAGAGACAGGATACAAATTGTTGAAAATGGGCGTGGAAACCGTAAAAACTTTAAGTGAGATACCGGTACCACTCATGCAAAATCTTTTGGGCAAAAACGGAAGCGAATTACACCGCCGTGCCAATGGAATTGATGAATCGCCCGTCGTTCCTTACAGGGAACAAAAATCCATTTCTACCGAACACACTTTTGAAACCGACACGATTGATATCAATTTTATAAATAAAGAATTAACGAGGATGACAGAGAAGATAGCTTTCGAGCTTCGCTCAGAAAATAAACTCACAGGTTGTGTTTCAGTAAAAATAAGGTACAGCGATTTTCAGACAGAACAGAAGCAATGCTCAATTGAATATGCTTCTACTGACCAGGTATTGCAAAAAAAAGTAAAGGAGCTTTTTAATAAACTTTATACAAAGAGACAACTAATACGATTGATTGGAGTTCGTTTTACCGACCTGATTGAGGGAACTTATCAAATCAATCTGTTTAGCGATACGCAGGAAATGATTAAGCTCTACCAGGCTATTGACAGCGTGAAAAAGCAATATGGAGAAAAATATCTGATGAGCGCAGCAGGCTATTGTCAAAGCAAGAAATTAAGTCATGCCTTGCGGTAATCACGTATTCAATTCTAATGCGGGCAAGTCTTCGTAAAGAAATTCTTTCGCCGGTTCTAATGCCGCACGAAAATCCTTATAAAAATATCCTTTGTCTTTCAGACTTATAAAATAGGGGTATTTGATGGCCGTCTTTAAAGGCTTGCCGGTTTTCTTATTCAAAGGAAAAACATGCCGCCACTCATAAAACCCGGTCGAAAGAACAAGGCATCTTCTTTCCAAAGCCGCATTCCTGTATATCTTCCCGGACTTCAATAATTCTTCACTCACTGCATTCAGTAAGTTAAACCCCGGATGAAATTTACCGGTATTATCGGTATATCCAATTCGCATTTTTGCTACCTCCTCTCTCGTCTTTATGTAGGGAGGGATAAAACCCCACTCCATTTGTACAATATCAAAATCTTCTTTATCAGGAATTGGTTTAAGTACTGCATTCATGCTGTAATCAAAACCTATCTGCAGATCACGATTCAAGAAATCATAATTAGCTACTGTTTTTTCCAGTTGTTTCAACCGGATGTATTCATCCATTGTTATTCTTTGTCCATTATAGTAACACATGATTGTTTATTGAAAAGATTTAAAATATTCCATGATTAAGGGACCACTTTGGAACTAAGTTAAATGAAAAATAGAAAGCTGCCATTTTCATTCCTTTAATTTAATGATATTCAAATTTATGAATTGACTCAGAGAGACAAGCTTGTTTACCTAAATCATTTCAACCAAACCGAATACCTAATCATATTTTGATTTTTACATTTTTACTTTTTAGTCCAGCAATATAATTTCGAATAAATCTAAATTTTCAAACTCCTAATCTTTCCCCGACTTCTTTTTAAATCTTCATTAAAATCCTTTAAAAATGGAATGTCAACAATTAAATTCTCTGAAAAGGCATTCTGAAACTTCTCTGTGTATCTTCTGCCTGCCTTATCATTATCCACAGCGGAAATAAATTTAAAACCAGAGGGATAGCATGTTGCATAGATATCAGTTGCAATAGAGTACGCAAACATCTTTCACAAATTCAGAGAGTATTGAACATTTATCCAAAAAAGAACTTGTAGAAATCTATGATGAAAAGGAACTTAATAGAAAAATTTAATCCATTCGCAGGACATAATTGGTGATATTGGAATGAAGATCAACAAAAAGTATTTTTTTTATGATTACCGTGATCAATTGAAGGATCAAGAATGACTATGAAATTTCTTTCTCTATCCGGTCCAAAAAGACAATAACTCTGTTTACATCCCTTTCAAATTTATAAGAATAACCAAACTGAATAAATTTAGCGTTAAAAATCAATCCCCACTTTTATAAGTAACAGGGACTTCAAGATAGTAGTCCATTAAAATTTTTTTTTATGCATCGTTTTTATATAGGCAAAACTAATGTACACATCATAAAGAAATTATTTCTGTCATTATATGGTGGACCATGCATTATCTTTGTATCCTCCAAAAGTTACATATTTTGCATGCATGCATTCCATGAAGCCTTATAATGAGATAGATTTGCTTTATCGTGTACGCGACCATGACAAAGAAGCTTTTGATGAAATATACAAGAGGTATTATCTCAAATTAAGAATGTATGTACTGAGGTTTGTCAAGGTGCCCCAATATGCGGAAGACATTGTGCAGGATGCATTTTTGAAAGTATGGGAGATAAGAGAAAGCATAGATCCTGAAAAATATTTCAGTGGATATTTATTCACAATCACCAGGAACATGGTGTTTAAATTCCTTAAAAATGCAGCCAATAATAAAGACGTTCTGGATGAAATCATGATCAGCATTACCCCCTATGATACTAACGAAGGAAATTTAATGGAATGGAAAGAACTTGGAATTGAAATTCAAAAAGCTATACAAATGTTACCTCCAAAAAGGAAAGAGGTCTTTCTCTTATGCAAAGAAGAGCATTTTAGTTATGATGAGACATCAGCAAAATTGGGTATTTCAAGAAATACCATTAAGGAACACATGGTGCTGGCCATGAAATCTATAAAAGACCATTTAAAAAATCGTTCACTATATCTTTTGCAGGTGATCCTGGCTATATTTTTTGCGAGATTATAAAAAAAATCTCTACCCACCCACCCTAAAACACTGATTCAGGATATTAATAGTACAAGGCCTGATTATGCTGGAAAAAAGTAACACTGATTATTTTCAAAAACTTCTGTCAAGATACAAGGATGGAAGCTGTACACCTAACGAGGTAAGAGAATTATTTGATTTTTTCAAATTACACGAATCGGATAATGCAATTGAAGAGGACTTAAGAAAAGAATTTGACCTTATTTTTAATAATGCCAGTGAGGTAGAAAGTGCACCGGCGAAAGTGATTAGACTGCATCCATTCAGGAAATATGCAATTGCAGCGGCAGCATCTATCGCAATCATATTTAGCTTTTATTTTCTCTTTGTTACGAAAAAATCAGACAGGGATAATAACGAGCCCCTTGCAAATAAGGATGTTATCATTCCTGGTCACAAACAGGCTGTGCTTACTATGGATAATGGAAAAACAGTTTTGCTTGACTCTTCATCAGTTGGTAAGATAGCTGACCTTTCCGGAACGGTTGTTTCTCTTGATAAAAACGGTGAATTGTTATATGATGCAAGCAATGCGAAACAGGAAGAGCGGATCATCTCTAATACTGTTTCAACCCCCACTGGTGGTTTCTTTAAAATTGTACTTCCTGATGGAAGTAATGTGTGGTTGAATTCAGAATCAGAATTGACTTTTCCATCGAAATTTTTGGGAAGTGAAAGAAATGTCATGCTAAAAGGAGAAGGATATTTTGAAGTAGCGAAGAATAAGGAAAACCCATTCAGAGTTCATCTTGCCCAAGGAGAAGAAATTACGGTATTAGGTACCGTTTTCAATGTAATGACCTATGCAAACGAGCCAAGTCAAAAGATTACGTTATTGGAAGGAAGCATTAATTTATCAAAGAGTGGAATCAGTAAAATATTGAAACCTGGCCAGCAGGCAATTGTGTCCAATGAGCAGATTGACATAAAAAATGAAGCTGCTATTGATCATGAGATCGCGTGGAAAAATGGATTGTTTGATTTTCAAGATGACGACTTACCTGCCATCCTACGGCAAATCTCGAGATGGTACAACGTGGATATTGCTTACAATGCTTCTAACCACGTAGGCCATTATGTAGGTTCTATCAGAAAAAGCTCCGGAATTAATGAGGTGTTAAAAATGCTGGAGTTGGCCGGTGATGTTAATTTTTCCATTGTAGGAAGAAAAATAATTGTGAATGAAAAAAAATAAGTGATCGTAAACAGAAAACCTTTCCGGTTGCACCCGGAAAGGCCACATGTAAAGGATAATAATAACGTTGAACTGTAACTATAACCTTAAACAAATCAAAACTATGCAATTTATTGCCAAATGCAGTTTTGGACTTACTGCACAATCCCTAAAAACAATGAAACTACTTGTAGTCATTATGTTCGCTTTTTGTGTCCAGATTTCAGCAAAAAGCTACGGACAGAAAGTTAGTCTTGACTTGAAGAACGTGGAAATAAAAACGGTGCTAAAAGAAATCAGGAAACAAACCGGATACCTGTTTTTCTATAAGAGTGAGGAACTTGAAAATGCAAGGAAAATTTCCATCAATGTGAGTAATTCGGATGTCAGTGATGTGATGAAAAAAGTTTTGGAAAAGACGCCTTTTTCTTTTCAGATTATTGACAGGACAATCATTTTAAAAAGATCACCTAAGATAGAGATCAATAGTCTGAAGAATAATATGGCAATTGAAATTAATGGCATTGTTACAGATGGGAGTGGAAAGCCATTAAGTGGTGCTACCGTTACCGTAAAAGGAACTAGTAACGGAACTTCTACGGGTGCCGATGGTGGTTTTATTTTAAATAATGTAAGCACAGGTGCTACACTCATTGTAAGTTTTGTAGGATACCAAACGAAATTCATCCAGGTACAAAACCAGACCAAGCTTACAATTGCACTGGAGTTGGAGATCAATAGACTGGATGAGACGGTGATCATTGGTTATGGCACTACTTCAAAAAGGTATAATACAGGATCTGTATCCAGTGTAACCAGTGATGTTATAGAGAAACAACCGGTGAATGATCCGATAAGTGCATTGCAAGGGAGAGTATCCGGATTGATGATCACTTCTTCAAGTGGTATGGCAGGTTCTGGTTATACTGTGAGAATTCGTGGAGAAAACTCTATCAAACAAGGTAACGACCCTCTCTATATTATTGATGGGGTTCCATTTATTTCCGATGCACTGAATACATTTGAAGGTGCCAATGGATTACAGAATCCCTTGAGTACTATCAATCCGAATGACATAGCCAGGATTGATGTATTGAAAGATGCGGATGCTACTGCTATTTATGGTTCACGTGGAGCGAATGGAGTGATATTAATTACTACAAAGAAGGGGAAATCCGGTGATAATAAAGTGTCTTTTAATGTATATACGGGCACTACAAAGATCAATCATAAACTGGATTTCCTGAATACAGCCCAATATTTACAGATGCGTAAGGATGCTTTTAAGTTCGATAGTGTAGCGCCAACGGAAAGCAATGCACCTGATTTATTCGACTGGGATCAAAATGCTTATACCGACTGGCAGAAATTATTGATTGGTGGTACAGGAAATGTATTTTCAAGCCAGGCATCTGTTTCAGGAGGAGATGATCAGTCTAATTTTATTATTAGTGCCAATTATCGTAGAGAAACAAGTGTGATGCTTGGAAATTTACCTTACCAAAAGGGTGGAGCACACCTTGGAGTTAATCATACTTCGAAAAATAAAAAATTCGCCGTCAGCGGATCGGTGATTTACAACCTTGATGACAACCAGAATATTGCGACAGACCTCACCATGTATATTAACCTGCCACCAAATATGCCGCGATACAACGATGATGGTTCGGTTTATTATTACTCGACAGGGGACAATCCTCTTGCCTATATTAATCGTAGATACGAAAGTTCAACACACACTTTTCTCGGGAATGCAACAGCAAGATATACGTTGCTGAAAGGCCTTGATGTTAAAACAAATTTTGGATATACGGATATTAATATGGATCAGACTCTGACACTGCCTGAAAACAGTTTTAATCCACTGACTTATTCAGGAAGTAGTAGCCAGTTTGGAAATTCATCCGTTCGATCATTTATTGTGGAGCCACAATTGGAATACAACCGTATTGCAGGACCTGGTAAAATAAATATTCTTGCAGGAGCAAGTTGGCAACAGAATATCTCAGAAAGCCAATATCTATTGGGTTCTGGTTATTCAAGTGATGCTTTGCTAAAGGATATTGCTTCAGCTACTGACATTACTGTTAGAAGCTCGAATTATGCGCAATACCGATACCAGTCTTTATTTGGAAGGATCAACTATAATATTGACAGAAAATACATTATCAACGGATCTTTTAGAAGAGACGGATCGTCAAGGTTTGGGCCTGGTAAACAATTCGGAAACTTTGGAGCTGTAGGTGCTGCATGGATCTTTTCACAGGAAAATTTCTTTCATATCCCCGCAATTAGTTTTGGAAAGTTAAGGGCCAGTTATGGTACTACAGGTAATGATCAGATTGGAGATTATCAATATCTCGATAGTTGGAGTTCGGCTGGGTTTCCTTATGGTGGTGTTAGTGGACTTGCACCTTCCAGGGTATATAATCCTGACTATAGCTGGGAAGTGAATAAGAAACTTGAGGCAGCGATTGATTTGGGCTTTTTTAAGGATAAAGTGTTAGTATCAGCAGGGTATTACAACAATCGTTCTTCTAACCAATTAGTTGGTTATACACTTTCTTCACAGTCGGGATTTACCGAATACACAGCAAACCTTCCGGCTAAAGTTGAGAATTCAGGAGTGGAAATTGATATTAACTCTACCAACTTCGATAATAATTCTTTTAAATGGACTACTTCCTTCAACCTCTCTATTCCCAGAAATAAATTGCTTTCTTATCCTGGTCTTGAAAGTTCATCTGACGCATCAAGCTATGAAGTGGGACAATCTATTAGAATGATAAAAGGGTATCACTTTACAGGTATTGATCCTGCTACAGGCAATCCAAATTTCTTGGATGTTGATAAGGATGGTAGTTATAGTGAAGATGCAGATTATGTTGTTATTGGTCAAACTATGCCTAAGTTTTTCGGAGGGCTTTCCAATACATTCAGCTATAAAAACCTGACCCTTGATATCTTTTTCCAATTTGTAAAACAAGAAGCGCCAACACTGAATTATGGCCCACTTGTGAATACTATAGGAAGCAGGATCAATGAGACAACCGATGAATTGGGATATTGGAATGGGCCGGGTGATCAGACGAGCATTCCAAGACCAACCACGACTTCAACAAATAGTGCTTACAAACTCTTCAGAAACCAATATCGCTATTCTGATGCAGCATGGGGAGATGCTTCTTATATAAGACTTAAGAATGTTGCTGTTTCTTATGATCTTTCTTCTGTAACTGAAAAATGGAAAATAAAAGGGACTACCATTTATGTCCAGGGTGAGAATTTACTAACCTTCACGAAATATGATGGGCTGGATCCGGAGATCAATGGATTTGACAGAAGATTTGTTTACCCAATCAATCCTTTTGGATCGGTCAAATCTCCGAAGCTACCATTGTTGAGAACGATAACAGTGGGACTTAAATTCTCTTTATAATTATTTTCCATGACAGCTTTAAATTTTTTAATAATGAAACATATTCAGAAATACCAACAATATATTTTAATCATATTTTTTAGTTCCCTATTTATCGGATGTAAAAAATTTGTGGAGATACCCCCCCCGGAAAATCAACTGGTGAGTGAGAATGCTTTTGCGGATGATAAGACAGCAGATGCAACAATGGCGGGCCTTTACAGCATTATGAATGCTTATAACTATCAGTTCGGAAATGTGTTAAGTTCTTTCATGCCTGCTTTCGGATCTGATGAATTCTATTATGCATTCAGCAATACCAATTTTGATGAGTTTAAAAATGATGCACTCACACCTGATAATAGTTATGTCAATTCTTTTTGGGAGAGTTCTTATTCTTCTATTTACCAGGCGAATGCGGTTATGGAAGGAATTGATAAATCAACGTCCCTTTCTGAAAATACCAGGAATCAACTTATGGGAGAAGCAAAGTTTGTCAGGGCATTTTGTTATTTCTATCTGGTAAATCGTTTCGGCGATGTTCCTTTGATTTTGAATACCGATTATAAGGTTAATACAGTAATGCCGAGGACAGAAAAATCCCAGGTCTGGGATGCAATTGTTAAAGACCTGACTGACGCACAGGGAATGCTATCAAGTGATTACAATGGTACAGAAAGGATCAGACCTAATAAACAGGCCGCTACCACACTTCTTGCACGCACCTATTTATACCTTGGTAAATGGGACCTTGCTGAAGCTGAAGCTACCAAAGTGATCAATGATCCGAAATACAAACTATTAGATAATCTGAATGATGTGTTTCTGAAAAATAGTGAAGAAGCTATCTGGCAATTACAATCAGTTAATAAATCAACTGCAGGTGTGAATACATGGGAAGGATTTAATATCGTTCCTTTCTCACCAACAGGCAGAGCTTATTACAATTTGTATGATGTTCTGGTAAATTCATTTGAGCCCGGAGACGCAAGATTAGCCAACTGGACTAAAACCTACGTTACAGGTGGCAAAACGTATCATTTCCCTTATAAATACAAAATAAGGACAGCAGCACCTGTTCAGGAATACACAATGGTGATCAGGTTTGCAGAACTGTTTTTGATCAGGGCTGAAGCACGTGCACAGCAGGGGGAACTTGATGATGCCCGGGATGACCTGGATAAGATCAGAGAAAGAGCTGCCTTGGAGGATCTGCCAGCAGGATTGAACAAAGACCAATTGCTGGCAGCAACAGCACAGGAAAGAAGGGTAGAACTTTTCGCAGAGTGGGGGCACAGATGGTTTGACCTGGTTAGAACAGGAAAAGCCATTGAAGTTCTTAAGCCTATCAAACCGGAAATTGATCAGCATGATTTGATATATCCGATTCCACTTTCTGCCATGAGAACTAATCCTTTTCTGGTTCAGAACCCTGGTTACAATTAATTAACAAAAGAAGCTGCCTTCTTAAAATTTTAGGACGATTATGAAAAAACATTTCTTACTGGTTCTTTTTTCCTTTGGATTAATAGTCACTACCAAAGGGCAGAGAACGGTGACGATTTCTCCCGAATTTCCTATGCGAGGTGATTCTATAGTGATTGTGTATCATCCTGATTTAAAGGAAAACAGAGATGAACCGAATCCTGTCCTTGATTTTACCTATTCCAACTTTTATGAATTGCCGCAAAAGATAGAAATGCAACCATCTGGCGCTAATTGGCGGATAGCATTCAAACTACCTCCCTACGCTGTCTTAGCAACTTTTGTAATCGATGATGGAGAGATAACAGTTAAACCTTCTGACACAAGGCATTATGAATTAGTAGTGTATAATAAGAAGAAAGAGAGGGTTGAGAATAGTTACTTATACCAGGCATATAGCCTGAGTGCACAGGAAGGAAGGATTCCGAAATTAAAGGATAATCAGGCAGCACTTTTTAAGAAAGAATTGCAGTATTATCCCGATAATTATTCAGCAAAACTTACACTGCTTAATTACCGGATATCAAAAGCTCCCGAAAGTGAAAAGGCAAAATTGTACAAGGAAGCAAATGATATTATTGCCAAAAAATTTTATACCGATCCCGGATTAATGGCCTATACAAACCTGACGACAATGGGTTATTTAATTATGGGCGAAAAGACAAGGCTGGATTCTTTAAGGGATGAGATCAGGAAAAAGTATCCAACATCAGAAGCTGGATACGAATTGAGAATTGATGACATTGCCTCTTTAAAGGATTCAGCAAAAATGGTGAGTGGATTAGAAAGTTTGCTTAAGAAGGAAAATGCGAAGAATAAAAAATATCTTACCGGTGCACACCGGATATTGTTTAAATATTATGCAAGGAAAGGGAATCTTCGTCAAACACTTCATCATTTATTCTACCTCAGGCACCCGTTTACTCCATACACTCCCAGCGATTTAAAAGAGCAGGCAGAAGTTCTTTATAACAATTCAATTGCCTTGGATACTGCAATGGCATTGGCCAAAAGGTCTATGGATTATGTTGACACCTTTCCCATTAGCCTGATCAGATATTTTCCAGAAACAGGCTATTTGCCATCATTTGTAACTAGAGAGCAAAGAGCAACATCAGTTAAAGCGGTTACAGGACAATTAAAATCATTGATGGCATTAATCCTTTTTAAACAAGGGAAAAAAGATAAGGCACATGTGCTAATGGCTGAAGCAGAAAAGAATTCAACTGATAATGAGACATTAATAAATGCCGGCATTTATTATACTAAACTTCATGATTTTCAATCGGCATTCAATGCATATAGAAGAGCATCGTATAATGATCCGGGCGATACAACTTCATATAGTTTGATGGAATCAAATTATCAAAGTTGGAAAGGGAGTATGAATGGAATAGAAAAATATGTTCGGGAAATTAAAGATCATTGGATGGTTGAAATGAGCAAACAACTTCAGAAAGAAATTATTTCAAAACCTCTGCCAAATGTTTTGAGTAGTTATGTTGATCTAAAAGGAAACCCTTTATCTTCTGAACTTATTCATAACAAAATTGTGATCATGGATTTTTGGGCAACCTGGTGTGGGCCTTGTATGCAGGCGATGCCTTATATGCAGCAGGTGTATGAGAAATATAAAAATGATTCGAATGTGGTTTTCATGATTGTAAATTCCGGCTCTCAGAATGAACTATCTGATGCACAAGGCTGGTGGGGAAACAAAACATTTTCTTTTCCTGTTTATTATAATAAAGACAGGACGATTGGAGATAAATTGGGTTTCAATGTTATTCCGGCAACTTTCGTAATTGATAAGAATAGGAATATCCGTTTTAAAACAATTGGTTTTGAAGGAAAAGGAATGACAAGGAAACTTACAGCAGAAATAGAACTATTAAAAAGTGGTGATTAAGTTTATAATCCTTATTTTATTAGAAAAAATAATTGACTTGATACCATTAAGGCAAACCTTTATAAATTGATTTTGATCAAGCTAGAAAAATTTATAAATAAAATTT
>JBDTGA010000027.1:0-7717 GCA_039937655.1 Ginsengibacter sp. | reverse complement strand
AATCGCTGAAAAATTATAAAAATCTTATCAAGATATGCGTGGCCAATGCCTATTCCATTATCTGATATAGCAAATTGCCAGAATTTCCCGGCGTTGATTACTGATATAGAAATTTCCGGTGCTACTCTATCCCTATGATATTTTAAACCGTTATTTATAAGATTTTGAAAAATCTGCCTCATAGGTGCTTTATAAGTACTAAGGCGAGGTAATTTTTCAACTTTTACTGCTGCATGTAAATCCTGAATTTGCTGAGCCTGGAGAGAAAGTATATCATTTACCACTTCATTCAAATCAACATTTTCTATTTTATCTTCTGTTCTGCCGACTCTCGAGAATTCAAGCAGGTCGAGGATAATTTGCCGCATTCGGATGCCGCCATCTACAGCAAAGTCAATATATTGCTGGCCTTTATCGTCTATAATGCCTCTGTATTTTTTTTCTAATAATGTTAGAAAGTTGGTGATCATTCTCAGCGGTTCCTGCAGGTCGTGGGATGCTACATAAGCAAACTGTTCCAATTCCGCATTGGATATTACTAATTGCTTTATATTCTTTTCAAGAGCTGCATTTAATTCCAGGAGTTTTTCTTCGGCAATTTTTCTTTGCGTAATGTCTCTGCCTATTCCCAGTAAGCCGATAATTTCATTGTCTTCATTTCGAAGAGGCAGTTTTGAAGTAAGCAACCATAAAGGTTTATTATCGGCAGTTGTAAAATATTCTTCAAAATTAATAAGCGGCTTACCTGTGTTTAATATTTCCATGTCCTGAGCATAGGTCACTAATGCATTTGCAAGCGAGGATATTTCCAGGTCAGTTTTGCCCAGCACTTCCTGTTCTGTTTCAGCACCTAAAATTGAGTAATAATCAAATTTATTACTGATCAGTTTTTTTGCTGATCTGTCTTTATAAAAAATGGTATCAGGCAAATTGTCTATCAATGTTCTCAAAAGATTTTTATCTGCTTTTATCTGTTGCTCTGACAGCTTTCTTTGCGTTATATCCTTAAAATAAACTGAAAGGCCGGAGACGGATGGATAAGCACTTAGTTCGTACCAGGTTTCCAGTTTTTCTGAATAGCTCTCAAAATGCTGAACACAATTTTCTTCAATAGCTTTTTTAAAATTGACATAAAAGAGGGAATCGATATTATGAGAATAAACTTCTAATAAGTTTTTGCCAATCATTTCTACTGCGCTCCTGTGCAACAATTTTTCCGCCTGGTTGTTCCAATAAGTTACTACCCAGTTTGTATCCACCGCAAAGAAGCCATCACCAATACTTTCAAGGATGATGTTCTTTTCTTCATAAGCTTTCAAAACTTGTATTTCTGCTTTTTTTCTTGCATCAATATCCTGGAAACTTCCATAAATCCTGATGCATTTCCCATTTATGAATTCTCCTTCACCTATCGTACGTATCCATTTCAAATTTCCCTTTTGTGTTAGGATTTGTAATTCATCATCCCAGGGAATTCCATTATCAATATAATCCATAACCCGTTTTGAAATAGTGTTTCTATGACTGCCCTCTTTAAAAAACTGCATGCCAGAGGTCAAATCAGGAATAAAATCGGGATCAGCTTCACGAATTTGTTTTGTTATATCAGACCAAAAAACTGTTCCCTTAATAACATCAATTTCCCAACTGCCAATCGCTGCAAGCTTATTTGTTTTATCCAATAGTTCTTCCAATTTCTTCTTTTCAGTAATATCAGATGATATTCCAATTATACCGGAAAATATATTATTCTCATCATAAATTGGTGAATCGGTGACATGCGCAGGAAAATTAGTTCCATCCTTTTTCCGCACTTTGAATTCGCCGGACCATGTTTGTCCACTTTTTAGCTTTTCCATTATCTGGATACCTTGTTCAGCCGTGGCCTCAGAAGGAGTTAGATCAATTACATTTTTTCCTAAAGCCTCTTCTTTTGTCCAACCATAAATATCTTCTGCTGCCCGGTTCCAGTAATTTATAATACCATTTAAATCAGTTGCGACTGCCGCTTGCCCAATAGTGCTTAATAAACGAGCCTTGAACCTGTCTTTTTCATTTACTTTTTTGCTTTCAGTAACATCCCTGAAATTGGAAACGATGGCATTGATGCCTTCGGTTGCAAGAAAATTAGTTAGAGTGCCCTCAATCCAAATATAGCTTCCGTCTTTTTTTCTATTCCGTATCAAGGGGCTTACCATGGGCACTCCAGGATGCATCATTATCTTACCCACAAATTCCTGCAATATCAACGCATCGTCGGGGTGAACAACATCGGCCATATTTATTTCTAAACATTCCTGTATAGTATATCCGAAAACTTTTGAAACCGCCGGGCTTACATAAATTGTTTTTCCTGTAGCGTCCATTACCACGATCATGTCATTACTATTCTCGATAACTCCCTTAAAGAACTTTTCGCTTTTTTCTATTTCCTTCCGTGATAAAATTTGTTCTGTTATGTCATTTATAAAAAAGAAAATACCTTCTATGTTGCCTTCATTATTTTTATAAGCCTGGTACACAAAATTTAAGTAAGTATCAGTCAGTTCACCACTTCCTTCTTTGTCAAGCTTAACTAAAACTTCAGTACCGGTATATGATTTACCGCTTGCATAAACAGTGTCTAATATGTTTAGGAACCCTTGCTCAATTAATTCCGAAAGTGCTTCTGCCACTGTTCTTCCTATCACACTTTTTTTACCAATTAATTTTAAAAAAAGCGGGTTAACGATTTCAAAAACATGATCCGCACCCTTCAACGTACCAAAAGCTAACGGAGCTTTTAAAAATATATCCAGGAACTGATCCCTTTCATTTTTTATGGCTTTCTCTAATTCTTTTTTCTCCGTTACGTCCTTGGCTATGCAAAACATCAATTGTAGTTTCTCATCCCAGTTAACTGACCATAGTATGAGAACAACCTTCCCGCTTTTATGCAGGTACCTATTTTCAAATACGGGAACCTGGATATTGTTTACTATTTTTTCTGCTGCTTTAGCGGTAATATCAACATCTTCATCAAATACAAGATTCATAAACTTTGTACCAATCAATTCCTCAGGTGTGTAACCCCAAACCTTTTGTGATGCTGCGTTAACACTCACAAACTCCCCCATAACATTAACTGTACAAATAACATCTATTGAAGAATCCAATAATTTATTTAGATCTGTAAGTGTCTTGTTCAATTCCATTGAAGTGGAATTAAGTAAATCGCCTGCTATTTTTCTTTCAGTAATATCTGAAGAGGTAATAGATATGCTATCTATTTTACCAATATTATAAACAGGATTAACGGTAAAATAAAACCACTTTGTTTCGCCATCTTTCCATGTATAAGAATAGTCGTAGTGCAATACCTCGCCCGCAAGAACTTTAGAAATGCTTTCCCTATATATTGCTTTCCTGGATTCAGTTATAAAATCAAAAATGCTATCGCCTACGTTTATCTCCTGCGCTGAATTCAACCACACGCTTTCCCTTGACTTACTGTTGAAAGATTTAATAATTCCTTTGCTGTCTGCAAGGATAAATCCGTCAGAAGTATTTTCAAAAATTGCCCGCAGGTTTGATTCTGAATCTCTCAGGGCCATTTCTGCTTCTTGCTTAAGTTTTTCTTTTTCGAAAACATCCAGGGCAAATGAAATATCGCCTGTGGCTTGTGTCAATAGAGCAATTTCTTCTGCATCAAAAAAATCTATTTCTGTAGAATAAACAGTGAAGCAGCCAATTGATTTGCCTGATCTTTTCACAGCCAGAGAAATACCGGACTGAATGCCTCGATCCAAAGCATATTGTTGCAATCTGATACCAGGTTCATTCCTGATATCATTCACAACAAAAAAATCCAGTCCGTTCAATGTTTTTTCAATTGGACCTCCCTTATCATAAGAATAATCGGTAAGCAAGTTTATATCGCTTTCTGATATGCCGCTACTTGCTTTAAGGCTTATCTTTTTGGTTGCTTTATCCGCGATCCCAATCCATGCCATTGGAAATTTTCCCACCTCAACGGCTACGCGACATGCCGCATCAAAGAAAGTCGCCTCATCTTTGGCATGCACAATCGTTTGATTAATCTGGCTGATAAATGCATAAAGACGGCTGGAATTGATTGTTTTTTCTTCTGCAAGTTTACGGGCAGTAATTTCCAGATGCGATATAACTACTTTAGAATCATCGCTGCCAAATTTCATTACATGAAGAATGAACCAATGCTTCTGGCCGGGAGCGTGGCAAGGATATTCCAGTTCAAATGTTTTCTTTCTTTTTTTAAATACTGATTGAATGCCTGCCAGAGCTTGCTCTGCAATAATATCACCTGTCTCTATAGCTTTTTTACAAACATCAAAATAGTTACTTCCTATTGAAGCACGTTCTAAAGATGTAACGCCGTTTTCTTTTGCAAAATCATCCCATGCTTTGTTAACAATTATGATCGTCCCGCTTTTATCAAT
Source organism: Ginsengibacter sp. (assembly GCA_039937655.1). Classification (GTDB taxonomy): domain Bacteria; phylum Bacteroidota; class Bacteroidia; order Chitinophagales; family Chitinophagaceae; genus Ginsengibacter. Next base: position 3,260 of record JBDTGA010000027.1, on the reverse strand, counting down.
CACAGCTATGTGCGAACTAAGCGAAGCAAGCACTCCTTTATTGAATTTCTCACTATCTGCCAGTTGCTGTTCCGCCTTTTTTCTTTCCGTAATATCATACACAATTGTAACTGCGCCAATCACTTTTCCATCGTTGTCTTTAAGGGGAGAAATAGTAAGAGAAACATCGACGCTGGTGCCGTCTTTTTTAAGTCTTATGGTTTCGAAATGCTTTATTGACTCACCCTTTTTTATGCTTTTTAAAAATTGAGATTCCTCTATTAAATGGTCAGGTGGAATAATCATTGAGATGCTACTACCAATAGCTTCTGCTGCTGAATAACCAAAAATCTTTTCGGCACTCAGGTTCCAACTGGTAATTGTTCCATCTAATGTTTGACTGATGATTCCGTCATTAGAAGCATTAACGATAGCAATAAGAAGCGTCTGATCCAGAATCATCTGCGTCCGTTGCTTTTCAAGGAGGAATTTCAATAACTTACCTGGCATATTTTCAGGAGAAAGTATAAAATCCACTACCCCTGCTTTAATAGCATTCTGAGGCATTGAATCGTAAGCAGCACTGCCAGGGTCTTCGGCAAAGGTTATCCCGCCATAATCTTTAATATTTTTTAGGCCTAATGTACCATCTGCACCATTACCTGATAGCACAATACCGATAGAATGACTCTGGTGCACTTCGGCCAGAGAGGTAAAGAAAATATCAATAGGCATATTCTTTTGATCCTTAGAATGCCCTGGGCTTAGTTGCAGAATACCATCAGTTGCTACCAGCATTTTATTGGCAGGAATAACGTACACATGATCTGGTTCTACCTTTACATTATCGGTTATTTCACTAACAGGAACGCGCGTTTCTCTTTGTAAAATCTCAGGCAAGCCGCCCTTATGATCGGAAGGTACATGCTGCACCAATATGTAGGCCATTCCAGAGTCTTCGGGTATGGCCTTTACCAGCTTTTTAAAAGCTTCGAGCCCCCCTGCGGACGCACCTATCCCTACAACCGGAAAAAGATTATTAGAAAGAATTTTTGTTTGATCCTGATTTGATTCTGCCATTGTTTATTTTCAATAACACATTAAATTAACATCGTATCAATAAAGAAGGATGAAAAAGGGTGTTGTCCTTTTAAACATCAAATAGACTAGTAATGGTTTTCTTATGGATTGAAAGTTAGCCATTAAAAACCCTAACATCACATATTTCTTAAAATAATACATTAAGGGAACTCAACAACACAAATTAAAAAAAAGTAGACCTCTGGATAAAGGAGATAGATAACAAATAATTTGTGATTATTAATAGTTTTAGTTATTTGAGTCTTATAAAATCTTTAGGCTGCATACCTGACATGTCTTACATAAAAATAATTTTTAACCCTGATTTTATCATTTTTTCTTTCATACATAGAACTCTCAACAATAGAACTATCCCTCTGTTCTCCCGGCTCAGGCCAACCCAACTACTGGTAGTTGAATCAATATCATTCTTTGAAATAAGTGTTTAATCGTCCCGGGTACGATTCCTCTCATACTCGTGTTGACTCAGCAACTGACTGTGTCGTTGTATTTCCGATTCATAAAGTAAATGTACAAACATCTTCTTACCGACTACACAAGCTGCGCACTAATTCACGAACCTCAACCTCTCGCCAAAATGTGGAATTTCTAATAAGGGAAGGAATTGTTTATAGAAGATTCTTACAAAAGGATTTCAAAAACTTCATTTCGTGAAAAAAGATAAAAAAGCGACTGCTTATGGACGGCCGCTTTTATTTGTTAGTTTTGGTAATCAAAGATTCTCTACTGGATAGGTATTCTAAATCATGTCAGTGTATGATGTAAAATCTGATGCAAAAGTAATTTGCTCTTAAATATGTTTTTGTAGTAAGGGATAGAATTGTTTGTAGAAAATTTCCTACACATAGTTAAAAGCATTCTTTTATCAGGAATAAGTAACCCTGTAAACCTTTGCAAGTTGGCTCAGCTCAATAGTGTTATGACATTGTAGCTTTTCAAATATTCTAAACTTATAGGTCCCTACTGTAGAGGTATGTATTTTCAATTTTCGGGAGATTACTACTACAGAATCGCCTTGAGTTAGATGCTGAACTATTTCCAGTTCGCGGGAAGATAATTTATCAGTATTAACGGACGCAGATCTTCGTTATACTGTAAGTGTTTTCTAAATGAAAGTTGATAATTCATTTTTAGCAACAAAGTGACGACGGTTATATGATAAAAATCATAACAGTAAATCCTGAAAATCATAAAATTGATCTTAGTCGTTGCCTAATTTTACAACAATCCGATTTAAAAAATCAACTATGAAAAAAAGTACAGATTACTCCATAATATCCGATTCTGAAGAATGCCTTCCTCGCATATCCCTTATCATACCTTACGAGTCAAGAAGGAATAGGCAACCGGAATTGCACCAATGGCTGACCATCGAGGCAGACAAAATAGAAAAAGAATTAATAAAAACTATCCTGAAAAAAGAACTGCGCCGGTAATAAAAAAGTTAAGGCATTTAATCGAAGGTATATTATCGGCGAGAGAGGGCAAGAGTATTGGCATTTTTTTATCACCCTGTACAGAAAAGGTATATTATTTTACTGCAACAGATCCTTCCAAAATTTATTTTCCTCCTGATTTAGTGCATGATGATTCCCTTCCCAAAAATTAATTTAAACTCCGAGATAGTAAGCGTCCACCAAATGTCATTTAGTTAAGGATTAAATAAATCTTTAGGATTAGGTAGAATAAGCGCAAAGAGTTTTTAATAGTGGATAAGGATGAGGAATTTGGCTCATCATTCTCCATATTATTCCAATTATAAGAAGGATGAGACTTTTAAAAAATTATTAGCTGGCAATGATGTTAAACGTTATAATGTCAGTTGGAAAGGTGAAGAGTGGATAAGTTACGGTGATTGGTTGGGAGCACCAAGAGATCAAAGATTTTTTACTGTAAAAAGAATTCTGGTAAAGCAAATAATTGATTGGTCGAAAAAAAGAATTTGGGCTGCACTTACTGAAGAAGAACTTTATAACACTCAAAACGCTTTTAATCTTATTGCAAGAGATGGTTACACAACTGAATATCTACTTGTTTTAATTAATAGTACGCTTATGACTTTCTATCATAAGAAAAAATTTCTTGAAGAATATAAAGACAGGTTTCAAAAAATACTAATTAAGGATTGCAAAGAATTTCCAATTAAAAAAATTTCAAAAGAAAATCAACAGCCATTCATA
>JBDTGA010000026.1:0-28903 GCA_039937655.1 Ginsengibacter sp. | reverse complement strand
CAGGCTCAACCGCACCATGTCCGGTGAAATATCATAACCTCTAAAATTCTTCATTAACTTCTTCCTGTCATCCGGCGTTAGCAAATCGCCTTTGTGATTTTTGGTGTTATGTTCCAGGATGTATTTATAAGAAGAAATCAAAAAGCCCGCCGTGCCACATGCCGGATCGCAAATGGTTTCATTCTTCTTTGGTTGCAATACCTGTATGATAAAATCAATGATATGCCGAGGCGTTCTGAACTGTCCGGCATCACCCTGCGAGCCAAGTACAGAAAGCAGGTATTCAAATGCATCACCCAGCATTTCACTATGGTCGTAATGAAATTCGTTGATGGTTTTTAAAAATAATTTTAGTGTTTCCGGATCGCGGTAAGGCAGGTAAGCATTCTTAAATATATCGCGGAAGAGTTGTGGAATGCTGGGGTTCTGATTAAGTTTTAAAATGGCTTCTCCATAAAGATTCAACATTTCATGTCCACCCACTTTTGGGTCAAAGATTTTTGTCCAGCTATATTTTGCATATTCCCCGGAAAAGAAAGTAGCCACGCCTCCCATATCCACCGATTCTTTATCCATGTCGTCCATGAATTTGTAAATAAGCGCAATGGTTATTTGTTCTACCTGGCTTTTTGGGTCGGGCACTTTTCCTACCAATATATCACGAGCGGTATCTATACGTCTTTTTGTTTCGGTGTCGAGCATTTGTTTGTTTAATTAATCAATGTACTTATAATCTCCCGATATTTTAAATCACCGGATTGTAAGATACTACCGACTGTTAGTTTATTTCCTTTGTAATCAATTTTGTCATAAATAGAAATACGTTTTATGGAAACATCGGCGAAGTAAGGAATAAAATCTTTCAACATATCATAAAAAGCTCTTTGTTTCCATCTTGAAGAACCTAACTCACCCAATATTCCGAGATCGTCTGACGAACCAAATTGCTTTTTAGTTGATGAGTTTCCCCAATATCCACCATGTTTTTGGCAATTACTTTCGTGCAGTCTGCAATATTCAATGTATGAATCTTTATTAAGAGTTTTTTTCGGTTTCATATATACTAGCTTGCAAAGTAATCTCTCTGTACCTATTGAAATGATTTTCTTCATCTAATTCAATAATCTTTCCATTACTAAAATAATCCAGTTTGCTTATGAAAAATGGAATTTCATTTTGGATCCCTCCCAGCTCTTGATAAATTGAAAATATTTCAGCATAATAATCCGAGGCTTTATAATCAGCAAGGTTTGGAAGATTTAAAGGCTTTGTGTGCTTATTTCCTCCGTTTAAATATATTTTTAAATTATTCTCTCTTTTACCCATTGATGAATGGTAATTTTTATGAAAAGGCTTTTATAATCATTTCACCCCTTCGGGGTTATTACTATTCATATTTTACTTTCTATAATCATTTCATCCCTTCGGGATTTAATTTATTTAATTATTAGTTTTCAATTGTCCTTCCACTCCTTGGGGAATTGCACTCAATTATTTTTGTTTTACTATAATTATCAATCTCAAAAGTTTTTACCATTTATATTTCACCCTTCCACCAACCCTGAAAGGGTGCCAGGATTATAGCAAATAAATATTTCACGTCCCAACTCGAAACCCCGAAGGGGTGACATTATTATTCAATCCAATCAAACAAATATTTATCATCATATTCAATTTCAAATTTTTTCAAAAACTCAATATACTCTTGGCGAAATGTTTTTTTCTTATGGTGTTCTTCCTGATTTAGAACATATTGATATACATTGTCAATATGAGAATGAGAATATGAAAATGCACCATAACCTTCCTGCCATGAGAATTTCCCTTTCACTAATTTTCTGTCATTAATAAAATTGGACGAATTATTTTTAATATCTCTCACCAGATCAGAAATCGCCATCGCAGGGCGCAATCCAATAAATGCATGAATGTGATCAGGCATTCCGTTCACAATTATTGATTTCTGATCTTTTCCCTTTATAATTCCTGCAATATATTTATGCAGTTCATCTTTCCATGAATTAGCAATGAGATTTTCTCGCCCCTTGACCGCAAACACAGCTTGGATGTATAATTTTGAAAATGTTCCTGGCATAATTTCGATTTTAGATTTGTTTATAAAATTTGTTCCTGACAAAATTTATATCACCCCTTCAGGGTTCTGTCACATTTTTTATTTCTTATTCTATAATACTCCCACCCCTTCAGGGTTTTGTTATTCCATCCTTATTGTATAATTCTCTCACCGCTTCGGGCTTTTGTTATTCCGTCTTTATTCTGCATTTCCAGTTGACTACAATTTGTAGCCAACTGGCTTCTTTCTGCCTTTAACCTCGTTTTTAAAACACTCCAATATCTTCTCGGATTGGCGCTTTCAGTTAAAACTGCAATTACATCTACAATGGACAAATACCATTTTTTATTTTCTTCATCTCTAAAGAGTCCTTAATTTTTTATCCTCAAATATTTTTATGTCTGTATTTTCTTTCATTGTGCCAGATTTAGCTTTTAATTTTACGCCATAAATTTATTCAACGACACATTATCCTTAATATACTCAGGAATCATTGCCCTCAATTCCGGTGATAATTTTCTGAATACCCCACCATTCGGATTCGTATTAAGTAATGCGTAATTTTTATTCTCTATTATTTCCCTGAATTCAGAATCGGTAATGTAACTCTTAAAAAAATTCTTTGCGTATTCAAAATTGTTGTCTTCCGGTAAATAGCGGGAATCAAATTTCTCGAATTCATCTTCCAGCAATTCATTTTTATTTTTGAAATAGGGAATGTAGCCAAAGATCTTTTCAATAATCTCACGCAGCGATAACCGTCTATCTACTTTAGCCGCATCGCGCAATTGGCTTATGTTGAAATAATCTTTTGGCTTATCAAATATGTGTTGAAGAATATACTGTTCTATTCCATCCATATCTTTCCGTTCTATCATTTTTTGTATTTCAGCATCTTCCTTTACTTTTTCTTCAAACCGGTCAAAATACATACGGTCTATCTTCATTCCATCTTCACCCACTGCGTTCACTTTCATCGTTTTTAACGGATCAGGATTGGTGCTGTCGTAATCATCATCTGATGTATAAGTACCACCGCCTTCACCTTTTCCTTTGGATGGATTTAATGGTAGTTTTAATACCTCATCATAATTAAATTTTTCTTCAAAGAACTCACAATTGGCAAAGAAATCGAAAAGCTTAAAATTCTTCTTATCGGGTTGCAACACATCTTTGTAAAGTGTTTTATCGAGCAACTCTTTCAAAAAATTATGTTTACGGGTCCCCCGCCCTTTGATCTGTATAAAATCAGTAGGCGAAAATATAGGACGCATCAGGCAAACATTGAGCAGGTCAGGACAATCATAACCGGTCGTCATCATACCTACGGTAACGCATACCCGTGTTTTGCTGGTTTTATATAGCGGGTTAAAATTTCCCGTTCCGCTTAAATTATTATTGGCAAAATTAATCGTGAATTGTTGAGCATTCTGAACCAATGAAGTTACCTGCAAAGCAAAGTCCGATTGATATTTCCCCGGATATAATTTATCCGCCATTTCGTTAAGTATCTGTGCTACTTTTGAAGCGTGATTCTGACTTACGCAAAAAATGATGGTCTTTCCTATTTCCCTACTTACAGGATCATGAAAGGCATTTTCTAAAAATGTTTTACAAAAGATATTATTAGTATTTGGAGAAAAAAACTTCCTTTCAAAATCTCTTTGATAAAAAGATTCAGTCGTTTCATTCCCATCATCATCTATTATCATTACGCTATATCCTTTGTCTGTTAAAAGCTGCGTGGTGATTTCTGTTCTTGCATCTGCTACCACAGGATTTACCAGGTAACCATCTTTGACACCATGAAGCAACGAATATTGAAATGTGGGTTTGCCATCAGCGCATCCGAAGGTAGTGTAGGTATCCATCAACATTCTTCTTTCCAATTCTCTCGGATCATTTTCAGTCAATTTTTCTTTATCAATTTTTTTAAGGTAATCTTTTGGGGTGGCTGTTAATCCTAATTTGTAACCTATGAAATATTCAAATACGGCGCGACTGTTGCCTCCAATGCTTCTATGTGCTTCATCAGAAATTACCAGATCAAAATCCGTTGGAGCAAACACTCTTTTGTACTTATTTTTAGAAAGGAAAGATTGAACAGTAGAAACTACTATTTCATTATTTCGCCAATCATTGCGATTGTCTTTATAAATACAACATTGATAATCTTTTTTTAAATAATCTTTAAAAGCCTTGTAAGCTTGCGTTTCAAGTTCAAGGCGATCAACTAAGAATAATACACGCCTTGCATTTCCTGTGCGTAAAAACAATTTGATAACTGCAGCAGAAGTAAGCGTTTTTCCGGTACCGGTTGCCATTTCAAAAAGAAAACGGTCTTTGCCTGCTTTTACTTCTTCCTGTATTCTTTCAATGGCGCGCACCTGGTATTTTCGCAATAAGCGAAGTTTATTTTCTTCTAAATAATCTTTACGTTGGCTTTCATCTATGTATCGTGGATCCTTATTATAATCCGGATTTTGGGTAAGGATAATATAATCTTCTTTTACGGTTTCATTGATCAGGCTTTGTGGATCAGGTAGATAAGATGTATAACCTTCCATTGTTTCCGGAGTGGGGAATTTTGAAATGATATTTGGATTTCCTCTCTGCAGATCCCATAAATAATGCTGATTGCCATTTGATAAAATAATGAAACGGCAATTTTGAGATTGCGCATATCTCCTTGCCTGTTCCTTCGCTGAAAGCGGATTGATCTCTTCCTTTTTTGCTTCTAAAACAATAAATGGAAATCCTTTATCATCCAGCAGCAGATAATCAATAAATCCGGTAGTGGTTTTCTCAAAATCATCGCCAAACTCATCTAATTGCATTTTAGTAATCTTAGCATTGCTTTCCAGAATAATATTAGGAGGCTTATTATCTTCTGAAAAAAAGCGCCATCCTGCTTCTTCCAATAATTTATTAATTTTTATTCTTGCTTTTGCTTCAGCCATTTTAATTATAGTGAATCAATTTAATAATTATGATATTACTTTCTAAGGAGTTACAGTTCTTTTTCCGGTTTGATAAACTATTACTTCAAATGTACAGTATTGCAGTAATTTTTTTTTACAAAATAAAATCAACCTATCATTTTTATGTAAAGGATTTTAATTAAAGATGAGATCGCTCAGCCTACGGCTACCAGGCTTGGAACAAGGATTTTTTTCTTTCTCGTGTGGAGGGTCGTAACGCTTCGGCGGGCTGAACCGTGTGACTGAAAAATCGTTCAGGTCGCAGAAGAAAGCGCCCCGACCGGATAAACCTCCACAGCACAAGGATCTTTTTATTTTTCGTGTGGAGGGTCGTAACGCTTCGGCGGGCTGAACCGTGTGACTGGAAAATCGTTCAGGTCGCAGAAGAAAACGCCCCGACCGGATAAACCATCATGGCACAAGGATCTTTTTCTTTTTCGTGTGGAGGGTCGGAACGCTTCGGCGGTCTGAACCGTGCGATTAAAAATCGTTCAGGTCGCAGAAGAAAACGCCCCGACCGGATAAACCTCCACAGCATAAGGATCTTTATATTTCACCTTAAACTTTTAGAATATACCGCGTAATGGTGTACCGGACTTTCCCCCTCTCCTCCCGATAGCTATTGGGATGGGGAGAGGGGGTTAGGGGGTGAGGCTAAAAAAGCTGTTGGCGGGGGCACCAACAGCAGCCCTTATACTAATTGTCACCTTTGCGTCAGTAAAAAATACCACCTACCTATCACAATGAAACAGGCATTTCTTTCGTTTTAGACCGATGCCTATAAATTTGATCCTTTTGTCTTTGGCAAAAATTTCTTCTGACTACTTTTTCAACATTCATTAAACCACATTCAGGCAACCCTGTCTGAATTGAAACTTAAAATCACTTTATGAAAACAAAAAATCTCTTCCAGCTTACCATCCTGGCCGCAACTTTTACCACGGTATTATCAGGATGTAAAAAAGATAATACCAGTTCCACCACAGATGGAACAGCCATTTCAGCCGCCAACATCCAGACCTCTTCCGAAGACCTCACTATGGTCTCAAATGAAAGTAGCGCAGTAACCGACGATGCCATAGCAGCATTGAACGGCAATGTAACTATTGCCGGTGTCGTTGGCAGGACTTATGGAACTGAGGGCATTAACATTACTGTTTGTGATGCCACCATCACGTACGACATTACATCCACTACTAAAACAATTACTATTGTTTATAATGGCAACAATTGCAGTGGCAATCGCACCCGCACAGGTACGGTAACTATTGCCGTCCCCAAAGGCCAACTGTGGAAAAAAGCCGGTTCATCCGTAAATATTACCATTGACAATTTAAAAATCACCCGCGTAAAGGATGGTAAAACAATTGTAATAAATGGTACTAAAACAATTACCAACACAAACGGCGGACTTCTTCTGGATTTAGCCACCACTCCCTCCATTGTACATGATGTTACCGCCCAATTGTCTATCACATTCGCCAGTGGATTGACACGCAATTGGCAGGTTTCAAAACACCAGGTATTTACTTATGATAATGGGTTAGTGGAAACAGTTACAGGCACTCATTCTGATGGCACTAATAATAATATTGCCGTATGGGGTACTAACCGTTTTGGGGTAACCTTCACTGATATGATTACCTCTCCAAGAGTATTTGCACAGTCATGTGATTTTAATTTAATCAGTGGTCAGGATTCAATAGTAAGGTCTGATAAGATTAGTTCTGTAATCACTTACGGACTCGATGCAAGCGGTAATGTTGCCACCGCATGTCCGATTTCCGGAGGAGGTTTTTATTATGCAAAATTAGTTTGGACCAATGGAAACAACGGTAAAGTTTATACGTATATTTTCCCTTATTAATAATTTCAATTTCTTTTGTAGAAAGCCCGTGATAAAATCACGGGCTTTTTCTTTTATAGCGATACCTGATAAGGTTAATAAAACCTATGATTATTGTTCGGCTAAAAAATCATAAATTTTATCGAACCACTTACTGGCATTACGTTACACGGCCCTCTCCCTCGGAGAAGGGTTGAGGCGAGGTGAAATAAGCCGTTGGCAGGGATGCCAATAGTAGTACTGGGGCAAAATCGTTCAGGTCGCGGAAGAAAGCGCCCCGACCGGGCAACACGCACCCACATTTGTTTCATCTTTTATCTATCTTCAACTCATCTAATAAAATAACATGAGTAACACAGGCGATTTACATATAGAAGAAGAAATACTCCCCCTGTTTGATTATACCTTCAATGCTTACTCGGGCAAAGAAGTTCATCGCCTGGTTACGGAGCCTCCACCTGCCCTACCGGAGATATTGCACCGGCAGGAAATAGTAAAGGGATATATCCACAACTATGAAATATGGAAAGAGTATTCTTTTTCGCGTTTTAACCTGTCAGAAATATATGACTTCTTCGAAAGCTTTGGCATAGGTGGTTTTGATGCCGGTAAAATGAAATGGAAACTACGATTTTCGGAAAAAGAAAGAGGTGCAAAAAGAGGAAGGCTGATTTTACTCATCCTGCTTTTTAGTAAAATACAAAAGAATTATATGAGCAGGCTGGATACCAGAGTATTCCCTGCAGAATATGCCGCCGAGCTGGAAAAGCTTAATGATTTTTTTCGGGATTTCAATTTACCGCATTACGAAAAGATATACAGCAAAAAGAAAACACTGCATGTAGCACAGATTGTAGAACTAACAGGCATCATCACACGAAAAGTAACGAATGGAGAAGTGGCTGCTTTCTGGAAATGCTGGTTTTTATTTGAAGCCTATCTTTCGGTGAGCAAAAGTATTGTGAAGCATGGATTTGTTTTTCCTTCTTTTGACACGACTGGTTTTTCTATACAGGACCTCTATCACCCGCTATTGAAAGATCCGGTAAAGAATGATTTTACGGCTACCCGCAATGTGGTTTTATTGACAGGGCCTAATATGTCGGGCAAGTCCACTTTTCTGAAATCCATAAGCTTGTGTGTGTATCTGGGGCATGCGGGGCTGGGTGTGCCGGCCACTGCGGCAGCGTTCCCTTATTTTGATAATCTCTCCGTAGCTATTAACCTTACGGATAGTATCGTAAGCGGGTACAGCCATTTTATGTCGGAAATTATTACTTTAAAAAAAGTGCTGGAAGAAGCATTGAAGGGAGGAAAATGTTTTGCGGTATTTGATGAATTATTCAGGGGTACCAATATTGAAGATGCCCTGGAGATTAGTACTGCCACAATACAAGGGCTTACTAAATTCCCACACTCATACTTTTTTATTTCCACACACCTGCACCAGTTAAAGAGTATGGATGTGATCCAAAATGGTCAGGTGGAAACCTGCTATATTGAATGTGAACTAAAGGAAGATACGCCTGTTTTTACATATAAATTAAAACCGGGCTGGTCCGATCTGAAGATCGGCCGTATCTTATTTGAAAAGGAAGGGCTGAACGGGATGCTGGAGTAGGTTTACTATCAGCCTCACCTGCTCAATTTTCCGGGAAGCCATCAAAAAAAATCGGGATCAGTGGTCGAAGGATGAGGGGATTACCAGAATCCCATCCACAATACTTTAAATTTTTCGTCCATTTTTATCCACAAAGAGTCTTCACTGCGATGCTTTATTTTTTAAACAAAATTAAATCTTTTGTTAAATGTGCTCTGTCAATTTCCTTTAGAGGTTAGTGCCATCCATAATCCTGAGAAAATTTTCTTTCGAAACCATCTCAAAAAGTAAAAGATAAAATACATTGGCGGGGATTTTGTTTAACATACGGCCATTAGGGATTCGTTGGTTTATTTAGTAGAATGGGGTAATATAAAATGATTACCGGTATATAAGTATTTGTAAAAAAGAAAGTGCAGCTATATTATTGTTACATATAGCTCACAGCCTTGTACATATAGATATTAATATTCCGGAGACTACATAAGTACCTATTTCTATTAACTTTGCCCGATAACCATATTTTTTAATTTAAATAACTATTATCGTGAAAATTAATTTTAGCTTAGTTACAATTGCTGCAGCTTTGATGCTTACTACCGGTTGTGTAAGTACCAAAAAGTTTAACAAACTACAGGCAAGCTATAATGGCTTGCAGGCTACCAATAGCCAGCTTACAAGGACTGGTGAACAATGTAAAGACAACCTGGACAGGGCTACTACACAGGTAGCAAGTCTTCAGGAACGTATCAATGCCGAGCAGCAACATATAAAAGACCTGCAATCAGCACTGGACAAATGCCTTACTTCCGCAGGGCAGGGAAATGTAAACGTTTCCAAATTGGTAGATGAGATTCAATCATCTAATAAATACATTCAGGAATTAATCGCTTCCAAGGGTAAGAGTGACTCGCTGAATATGGTGCTTACCAATAACCTCACCAGGTCATTAAGCAAAGATGAACTTCAGGATGTTGATGTGAAAGTGCTGAAAGGTGTAGTGTATATTTCTCTTTCAGATAATATGCTTTACAAATCCGGCAGCTATGAAATTTCAGATAAAGCCGGTTCTACTTTATCAAAGATTGCAAAAATTATCACAGACTATAAAGATTACGATGTGTTGATAGAAGGTAATACTGATAATGTGCCTATCTCCAAACCCAACATTCGTAACAATTGGGATCTGAGTGGATTAAGGGCATCTTCTGTAGTACAAGCGCTGCAAAATAATTATGGTGTAGATCCACAACGTCTCACTGCAGGCGGCCGTGGTGAATACAATCCTATTGCGAGCAATGCTACTGCTACTGGTAAATCACAGAACAGGCGTACAGAGATCATCATTACTCCTAAGCTTACTCAGTTTATGGATCTCATTGGTAAAGGCGCTCCAACTAACTAGAGCAACTATAACTCAATAAATTTCAAGAAGCCTGAATCAGGACGCCCTGCGCGAATCCTGATTCAGGCTTTTTTGTACAATATGCTTTTCTCAGATGATGGTGGCGAATGATTAGATGAAGCTAAAAAACCTATAAATTTTTTAAATTTCGTATTCAAAAAATCATTAGGATTTTTAAACCTTATAGGTTTACAAAAAGAGCTTCACAACTTATTAACCCGTTTTCGACCACTTGTCCCTGTTTTTCAGGAGGCTCCCCGACAAAATAGGGCAAGCAAAACTAACAACGAAAAGCTCAGGCTGACCACAAATTCTTAAACCTCATAGGTCTGTAAAACTATAAAATAAACAAAATCCAATTTCCTCTTCAGGCACTTTTAAAATTTCTTTTGTACGGCCAGGTTTGCCAAAGTGTACATCCTGATAAAATAAATTCATTTAATAAAATATTTATCCTGCTTTATCAAAAAAAAGTAATACTTTCTCTCGGTGAAAAGTAATACGATCCAGGAAATTTTATCGCATCTGAAAATTTCCTTTCCCGGAGAGGGACTGATGAGAAAGTATGCAAATGAGAAACCACCGCTCAGGTCTGAGCTATTCAGTGCCGAACACATGGTACAATACGGCATGACGCTGGCAAAGGAGCACCGGTTTATCCCTGGAAGAGCTCCCAATAAGCTTCTGAAGCGCCTCGCCGAAAATGAATCTGTACTGGTGGAAGTGCATAACATGCTTACAGAAGCGGTAAAAGCCAACAGAAGAATCATACCCGCCGGTGAATGGCTGCTTGACAATTTCTATCTTATACAGGAACAGGTAAACACAGGTAAAAAGCATTTGCCCAAAGGCTATAGTGAAGATCTGCCGCGCCTTACAAAGGGCCCCTCTACAGGGCTTCCGCGGGTATATGATATCGCTATAGAAATCATTTCACATAGTGATGGCAGAGTAGATTTCAATAGTTTAAGCAGCTTTATATTGGCCTACCAATCAGTTACCAGCCTGAAGCTGGGTGAACTATGGGCCATCCCTATCATGCTCAGGCTGGCACTGATAGAGAATCTGCGCAGGATGGCTACCCAGATTGCCATTACCAGGGTCAACCAAAACTATGCCGATTATTGGGCCGAACTAATGATAGATACCGCCGAAAAAGATCCCAAAAGCCTGATTCTGGTGATCGCTGATATGGCCCGTTCGGCTCCACCTCTAGTGAGTTCTTTTGTGGCCGAGTTAACACGCAGACTCCAGGGCAAAGGGACCGCTTTGGCCATCCCCCTCAGTTGGCTGGAAGACCGGCTGGCAGAAAATGACCAAACGAGCAGTGATCTGATACAATCTGAGATTCAAAAACAAGCCGCCGATCAGGTTTCCATGAGCAACAGTATCAGCAGCCTTCGGTTTCTGGGTACTACCAACTGGCGCGATTTTGTGGAAACTACCAGTCTTGTTGAGCAAACATTACGGGAAGACATTGATGGGGTCTATGGTAAAATGGATTTTAGCACGCGCGATCATTACCGGCATGTGGTAGAGAAAATAGCCAAAAATAGTGAACTCTCCGAACATGAAGTGGCCAATAAAGTGATACAGCTTGCGAAAGACAGCGCTAAAGAAAATGGACCGAAAGATCGCAAATCACATGTTGGCTTCTACCTTGTTGAAAAAGGAGTAAGCCAGACAGAAAAGCTGACGCAAATGCAATTCTCCTTTTCGGAGAGCATTCAAAAAACAATTCGACGTTTCCCTTTACTGATTTATACAGGCATCATTACCTTATTTACCTGGATTATTGGTGGGGGAATGTTTGCCAGAGCTTACTTAGACGGAACCACGAACTGGCTGGCAATAGCGGTGGGAATTCTTTCGCTTCTGGCAGCGGGACAACTGGTCATCACCCTTATCAACTGGGTAGCATCACTGGTGGTGATGCCTTCACTACTTCCACGGATGGACTTTTCGTCCGGAATTCCAGAGGAGTCACGCACCATGGTAATCATTCCTTCCATGCTAACTTCCAATACTGAAATTGAATCCCTGGCAGAAGCACTGGAAGTTTATTTCCTGGCAAATAGGGATGAAAATTTACATTTTGGTTTACTAACCGATTTTCCGGATGCCCTGCAGGAAACACTTCCTGAAGACAATGCACGTGTACAACTCGCCATACAGAAAATCGAAAAACTAAACATAAAATACGGTAGTACTGATAATTCTATTTTCTTCCTCTTTCACCGTCCGCGCAAATGGAACCATTATGATAAAATATGGATGGGCTATGAGCGTAAAAGAGGAAAGCTTACCGATCTGAACGACCTGCTGCGTGGAGGTGCCCGGGAATGTTTTTCTGATATTATCGGCAACAGGGAATTGTTTCCGGAAATAAAATATATTATCACCCTGGATTCAGATACCCGGCTGCCAAGAGATTCAGCATGGAAAATAATAGGATCCATGGCGCACCCTCTGAACCGTGCTGTGTATAATGAGAAGAAACAACGGGTAACTGAAGGCTATGGAATTCTGCAGCCAAGAGTAGAATTGAGCTTGCCGGGATCGCGCAGTTCTCTCTATGCGCGCATGCACGGTGCGGGTGCCGGCCTTGATCCTTATACCCGTGCTACTTCCGACGCTTATCAGGATATATTCGATGAAGGTTCTTTTATTGGGAAAGGCATTTATGAAGTAGATACATTCGCAAATGTATTAAATGCCTGCTTTCCGGAAAATCGTATCCTTAGCCACGATCTGCTGGAGGGTTGCTATACCCGTTCCGGACTTCTAAGTGATGTGCAATTGTATGAGAAATATCCCACCCGATACCTCGATGATACAAAACGCCGCCACCGCTGGATAAGAGGAGACTGGCAGATAGGCGCATGGGCTTTACCCTTCGTTACGGACAGAAGCCGGCATCTGAGAAGAAATCCACTTTCACTATTATCGCGTTGGAAAATATTCGACAATCTTCGTCGTAGTTTAATACCTGCAGCACTTACTATACTGTTGATTTTGGGCTGGACAACTTTACACAATCCATTCTTCTGGACTACGGTGGTTATTACCATAATCATTCTTCCTTTTTTGGTAACCAGTAGCAGGGATATCTTCCACAAACCAAAAGAAATACCACTACGCCAACATTTCGATGATTCAATTTCTTCATTAGCCAATAATCTCATCCAAACACTTTTCACCATTATATGCCTTCCTTACGAAGCTTATTATACACTTGATGCTATTCTGAGGACTAACTGGAGAATGGTTGTAAGTAAAAAACGGCTTCTGGATTGGACCCCTTCTTCCCACTCAAAGCGTTCTCAGGGAAAAACCATGGTATCTGCTTATTCCACTATGTGGATTGCCCCTTTCACCGGCATTTGCATGCTTATCTTCTTAACTATTTATTTTCCTATAAATCTAATATTTGCGTTACCGATATTGATATTATGGATCCTTTCTCCGGGTATTGCCTGGTGGATAAGCGCTCCATTAGCAAAACTGGAAATGGCATTAACGAATGAGCAGCAAATATTTTTACATAAAATTGCCAGGAAGACCTGGACTTTCTTCGAGAGATTTGTAGGGCCCGAAGACAATTGGCTTCCTCCGGATAACTACCAGGAACATCCTGTAAAAAGAGTGGCTCATCGCACCTCTCCCACCAATATGGGACTTTCACTACTGGCTAATCTGACTGCTTTGGATTTTGGTTACATTACCACAGGACAGTTTATTGAACGCACTACCAATAGTATCAATACCATGAATACCCTGGAACAATACCGGGGGCACTTCTTTAACTGGTACGATACCGTTACTTTAAAAGCGTTGCCTCCCACTTACATCTCAACAGTAGATAGCGGGAATCTCGCGGGGCATTTAATTACACTCAGGCAAGGCATCCTTGGCATCCGCCACGAAAATATAATCACCCCGAAATTGTTTGCAGGATTACGGGACACCTTGTGGGTCATGAAAGATGAACTAAAAGATACCGGTTTGATCCAGTCATTTGAGAAAGAACTTGATCTGATAGAATATCCTCCATTACTTACCTTGCAAAAGGCAATACATTCTCTCGGAAATTTATCGGCAGCCATTGAAAAAATCATACCAGCATTGCAGGCCAACAGTCAGAATAAAGCGCTGGCATGGGCTGAAGCAATTAGCAATCAATGTAACAGTGCTAAGGAAGAACTATTAATGCTTGCTCCATGGTTGCTGATATCCGAAACGCCGGAGAAATTCAAGGATATTATCACAACAGAGGTGATTCCGGATCTGAAGGCCGTAGCAGGAATGGAAAAGGATCTTTTACCCACAATTACTCAAAAGTATTCGCTTGAAAATAGTTCAGAGGAAAAAGAATGGCTCGATGCATTGAAAGATACTCTTAAAAAAGCGAGCCACTATGCCAGAGAACGCATCGTATCTCTAGAATATCTTGCAGCACAATGTGAAGAATTCGCTGATATTGAATTCGATTTTTTATACGACAGCCCGCTACATTTATTATCAATCGGCTACAATGTAGAAGAACGCCGCCGCGACCCCGGCTTCTACGACCTGCTTGCATCTGAAGCACGGCTATGCACTTTTGTGGGTATTGCACAGGGGAAACTACCACAGGATAGCTGGTTTGCTTTAGGAAGACAGCTTACCAATCCAGGAGGCGTGCCCATCCTTCTTTCATGGAGTGGATCCATGTTTGAATACCTCATGCCTCTTATCGTTATGCCTACTTATGAAAACACCCTTCTCGATCAAACCTATAAAGCCTCCGTACAAAGACAAATAACGTATGGGAAGTTGCATGATGTACCCTGGGGTATTTCGGAATCGGGATACAATATGGTAGATGCCAGCCTCAACTATCAATATCGTGCTTTTGGTATTCCCCGGCTTGGGCTCAAACGCGGATTAGGCGAAGATCTGGTGATAGCGCCTTATGCCACCATTATGGCTTTGATGGTAGCGCCGGTGGAGTCATGTGAAAATCTTGAATTACTGAAATCGAATGGCTTTGAAGGAGAATTTGGTTTTTTTGAAGCTATAGACTACACACCTTCACGGTTGCCAAGAGGACAATCAAGCGTTACCATACGCTCCTTTATGGCACATCACCAGGGAATGAGTTTTCTTTCATTATCTTATTTGCTGCTCAACCAGCCCATGCAGAAAAGGTTCCGGTCTGAGCCTCAATTCCGGGCAACTTTATTACTCCTGCAGGAACGCATTCCAAAAGCCACTTCTTATTATTCACGCGCCCTCGAGGTAAAAGATATCAGTATAGCAACCAACAATACAGAGATGCGTGTTATCCGCAATCCCAATACGCCGTTGCCTGCTGTACAATTATTATCTAATGGCAGATATCATGTAATGGTTACCAACTCAGGTGGCGGCTACAGCCGATGGAAAGATCTTGCCATCACCCGCTGGCATGAAGACAGTACTTGTGATAACTGGGGAACCTTTTGTTATATCCGGGACACAGAAAACGATCATTTCTGGTCAGTCGCTTTTCAGCCCACACTTAAACCGGAAAAAAGCTACGAAGTGGTTTTCTCACAGGGCCGTGCAGAATTCCGCCGTCGTGACGGCAACCTGGAAACACATGCCGAAATAGTGGTGTCGCCTGAAGATGATATCGAAATGAGGAGATTGAACATCACCAATCATTCCCGAAGGCGGAAAACCATAGAGATCACAAGTTATGCAGAAGTAGTGCTTAGCTCTGCAGTAGCAGATGCGCTGCACCCTGCATTCAGCAACCTCTTTGTTCAAACCGAGATTCTTCCTGAACAACATGCCATCCTGTGTAAACGCCGGCCACGTTCTACTGATGAACAAACGCCCTGTATGTTTCATCTGATGACCACCCATAACGCTAAAATAGAAGCTGTCTCTTATGAAACCGACCGAATGCGTTTTATAGGCCGTGGAAATACAATCGTTAATCCGGAGGTCATGAACCATTCCGGGGACCTTTCGGGCAGTGAGGGATCCGTACTGGACCCCATAGTTTCTATCCGCTACAAAATAACCATCGAACCTGAAGAAATGGCAACCATTAATCTTGTATTTGGTATGGGTGAAACACAGGAAGCCTGCCAGGGACTGGTTGATAAATATCAGGACCTTTATCTTACCGATCGTGTTTTTGAACTGGCCTGGACCCACAGCCAGGTAGTGCTGAGACAAATAAATGCAACAGAAACCGATGCACAACTTTATACACGTCTTGCGGGTACTATAATTTACGCACATTCATCGTTACGTGCCGACCCAAAAATTCTTATTCAAAACCATCGCGGCCAGTCCGGCTTATGGAGCCATTCCATATCAGGCGATCTGCCTATTGTATTATTACAGATCGAAGACCCTGCCAATATAAACCTGGTAAAACAACTTGTTCAGGCCCACGCCTATTTGCGCCTTAAGGGATTGGTAATAGACCTCGTGATCTGGAACGAAGAACGTGGCGGCTATCGCCAATCGCTGCAAAATCAGATTATGAATCTTATCACCGTAGGATTGGGAGCAGAAATAGCAGACCGGCCCGGAGGTATTTTCGTAAGGGCCGCCGATCAGATTTCCAATGAAGACCGGATACTAATACAAACAGTAGCCCGCGTCAATATTTCTGATAGCCATGGTACCCTCGAAGACCAGCTTAAGCGCCGCGGTATTACAAAAACCATTGTTCCTCTTCTTACTCCATCCCTACCCTACGTACCTCATGAAACACCTGTATTACCGCTTAGTGGTTTACAATTTTTCAATGGATCAGGCGGATTTTCCCCTGATGGAAAGGAATATATTATTGCCACAGCAGATAAGCAGGTAACGCCCGCACCCTGGGTAAATATATTGGCCAACCCGAATTTTGGAACCGTTATCTCAGAAAGCGGACAATCTTATACCTGGGTAGAAAACGCGCATGAATTCCGCCTTACTCCATGGAATAATGATCCGGTAAGCGATACAGCCGGAGAAACTTTTTATCTACGTGATGAAGAAACAGGACATTACTGGTCTCCGGTACCATTGCCCTCGCGTGGAAAGTCACCGTATCTCACCAAGCATGGATTTGGATATACTACTTTCGGACACAACGAGAACGGTATAGATTCAGAAGTAACCGTTTTCGTGGATATAAAAGCCTCCATTAAATTCATCGTATTAAAAATACGTAACTACTCCACCGGTCCACGACGGCTCTCCGTTA
The DNA here is from genome assembly GCA_039937655.1 of Ginsengibacter sp. Taxonomy (GTDB): domain Bacteria; phylum Bacteroidota; class Bacteroidia; order Chitinophagales; family Chitinophagaceae; genus Ginsengibacter. Next base: position 11,760 of record JBDTGA010000026.1, on the reverse strand, counting down.
CAGGTTATGTAGAATGGGTGCTGGGGGATTTGAGATCGAAAACATCTCAGTATATTATTACCGAAATGGATCCCGCTACCGGTGCACTCTTTGCCAGAAATCCTTACAACACAGAATTCATGGATAGGGTTTGCTTTTTTGCCGTAAATAATGCAAATAAAACATTTACAGCAGATCGCACCGAATTTATCGGACGTAATGGTACACTTCGGAATCCTGATACTATGTTAAGGCAGCACCTATCCGGAAAAACAGGTGCAGCACTGGATCCATGCGGAGCCTTACAGGTATCTTTTGACCTTGCCGAAGGGCAGGAACATGAGATCATATTCCTTTTAGGCACTGAAAAAAACACGGAGGAGGCAGTGACTTTACTACAACAGTTTAATACTCCTGACGCTGCCAGGAATGCCCTTGAAAAAGTTCGTAATTACTGGAATACGACGCTCGGTACTGTACAAATAAAAACGCCTGATCAGTCAGTCAATCTATTGGCAAATGGATGGTTGATATATCAGGTATTGGCCTGCAGAATATGGGCACGCAGCGGGTTCTACCAGTCGGGAGGCGCTTTTGGCTTCCGCGATCAGTTACAGGATGTAATGGCTATTCTGCATACACAGCCGGATATCGCACGCGAACATATTCTGCTTGCTGCTTCCCGCCAGTTTGTTCAGGGAGACGTGCAACATTGGTGGCATCCACCTTCCGGGCGCGGTGTACGTACCCGCTGTTCTGATGATTATCTCTGGCTTCCTTTTGTAACCTCTCATTATGTAGTAATCACCGGAGATTTCGAAATACTTAACAAACCTGTCAGGTTTCTTGAAGGCCGGCTCCTTAATCCGGATGAAGAATCTTACTATGATCTCGCCGCTATTTCCGATCAGTCCTCCAGCCTCTACGATCATTGTGTGCGTTCAGTTAAGAATGGGCTTCGCTTCGGTGTACATGGATTGCCGCTCATGGGCAGTGGCGACTGGAACGATGGCATGGACAAAGTAGGCCAGCACGGCAAAGGAGAAAGTGTTTGGTTAGGCTTCTTCCTTTATGAAGTACTCACCCAATTTATAATAATAGCGAATAAACAAAATGATACCGGCTTCGCTGATGAATGTGAGAAAGAAGCAGCGCAGTTAAAAACTAATATTCAAAAAAACGGATGGGATGGCAAATGGTACCGCCGCGCTTATTTCGACGACGGGACACCACTCGGGTCAGCTACCAACGAGGAATGTAGTATTGACTCCATTTCGCAGAGCTGGTCTGTATTATCGGGAGGGGGAGAAAGCAGTCGTTCAAAAATGGGTATGGATGCCGCTGATAAGCATCTGGTCCGCAGAGAAAAGAGGCTTATTCAATTATTAGACCCTCCGTTTGATAAATCCGATTTAAACCCGGGTTACATCAAAGGCTACGTTCCCGGAGTGAGAGAGAATGGCGGACAATATACCCATGCTGCAATCTGGCTCACCATGGCTTTCGCTGCTATGGGTGACAATCAACGGGCATGGGAACTTTTATCACTCATAAACCCGGTAAATCATGGCAACACTCCTGAAGCAATTGCTACTTACAAAGTAGAGCCCTATGTAATGGCGGCTGATGTATATTCTGAAAAACAGCATACCGGCCACGGCGGATGGACCTGGTACACAGGATCTGCCGGCTGGATGTATCGTTTAGTTGTAGAGTCGCTATTAGGAATACGGCGTGAGGGGGATCAACTCAGGCTGGAACCATGCATTCCGGCAGGATGGAATTCTTTTGCAATTCAATATCATTACCGGGAAACTGTGTATCATATCTATGTAGAGCAGATTATCGCGGATAATAAAGGAATTACTTTAATGGTAGATGGTGCTACACAGCCGGATAAAATCATCTCTCTTATCAACGATCAAAAGGAACATAAAGTTGAGTTGAAGATGCAGACAAAAAAGACAACGGAAACCGGATAAAATACCAAGCAGGAGTTTCCGGACTGATGATTCAATTTGAAGAAGCTAAAAGACCTATAATCTAAAAGACCTATAAGGTTTTTAATTTCGTATTCATAAAATCGTTCGTATTATTAAACCTTATAGGTCTGTGAAAACGATCAATATATCTACTCATATTTTAAAACAATAACCAATGCATGGTTTACAACCTTTCCACCTGGCGATTCCTGTAAAAGAACTTAAAGAAACCAGAAGATTTTATAATACCGTTCTTAATTGCGAAGAAGGAAGATCCTCAGAGAGATGGGTTGACCTTAATTTTTATGGGCATCAACTAGTACTTCACATTGCAGAGCAAAAAGAAGAAGCTCACAGTAACCCCGTTGACGGGCATGATGTACCGGTACCCCACTTTGGCGTAGTACTTACGATGAATGATTGGAACGAACTTGCAGACCGATTGAAAAAGCAAAAAATAGATTTTGTCATTGAGCCTTATATACGGTTTAAAGGTGAAGTAGGCGAACAGGCAACCATGTTTTTTAAAGATCCATCCGGGAATGCGCTGGAGTTTAAAGCATTTCAAAATCCGGATCAACTATTTGCAAAATAAAGCAGGGCCTCAAAAGATTCTCATTTAATCAGCAGGTACTATCCAAAAGTTTTAAAAATCCAAACGACGGCATTCCTACTAAATAAATGACACGGATCTGACACTCGCTAATACACAAACTACAACCTTACATTCTAAGGAGGAGTCTATGTGATGCATTTCGTTTTTTACAGATTGAAATAATTTGGTTTTATTAAGTAACAATCGCTTTCATTCGCTACAATTCAAATACCTTCGACTCGTCTTTAGTTTCTAAGTGTACCATTAAGTATGGTATCCTGATAATTATAAACTTAAAAATAAAAAGGACAAATTAAGAAAATGCGAACCAAATTTTTCGTAAAAGCATCTCTAACCATTCTAATGGTTTTCACTTATACCTTTTTATTGGCACAAATACCGCAGGAAGCGGATAGTAGCAAAGAATTATCCAAAGAACAAAAGAAATTACCTCCGGTTAATTTGCAAAATGAATCAGATAGCAATCAGGTAATAGATGTTAAAAAAGATTGCATACCCAAAAAGTTTTTCTACATAAAAAACATTCCCGGGGATATGGTTCAACTTGCAAAAGCTCCTTTTCAAAAAAAGAATCTGAAAGGTCTGGTTGCAACGGCTGCCGCCACAGGATTACTTTTATTCGTGGATGAGCCCTTTACTAAAGGAGTCAGACAATTTAGTAGGGCTATAGGTGTAAGCACCGAAACCAGCTACTATATCCCCTTAAAATTAGGCGGGACCAAACTCCTGAAGTTCCCAAGAAACCCTACCAGCTTCTTGTACCAGTTAGGCGAAGGAGCCACCACAATGGTTCTTGCCGGAGGAATCTATATTTTTGGAGAAATAAAAAATGACAAGAGAGCTATCTATACCGCAGGTGATTTAACTGAAACATTTATTTCGATGGGCATTGCGACACAGATTGTAAAACGGATCACAGGCAGAGAAAGTCCCTATCAGGCTACTCAAAAGGGAGGGCGCTGGTCACCTTTACCTTCTTTTAGTGAATACCAAAAACATACCTCTCATTATGATGCGTTTCCTTCCGGGCATTTAGCAACCATCATGGGTACCGTCACTACCTTAGCATTGGACTATCCTGAAAAAAGATGGATAAAACCGGTAGGATATACCGTAATGGGCCTGGTAGGGTTGGCAATGGTAAATACAGAGGTACATTGGGTGAGCGATTATCCCTTAGCACTTGCTATGGGTTACTTATCTGCTAAGATCACCCATTTTAAAAACCATAAGTGTGAAACTAAAAGCCACAAACTAACCGATAATTTTTAATCGTGTTTTTCTAATTTAAAGATTATCGTTCCACCATTTTCTACTGTATATTAATTCATTCCGCGATGGCGTAAGTATCCACCTGTACTATGACACGATCTACAACGCTGTGCAATAGGTGGCAGAGATTTGAGGTTGTCAGCAAATTAGAATCAAAATAAATAAAAGATAAATAAAAAACAACCAACCTGTATCAAAATTTGAATTTTTCAAGTATCTTATGGGTCAACTATAAACCACATTTTTTGTAAAAGTTTAATTTTAAATGAGCAAAAATATTTTATTTTTCATTAAGAATATTCTACCCGTAATGTTGGCAATTATGGCAATTACCGGTTGCAATAATTCTTCATCACAAAAGAAAGATTTACCTGTAAAAAGAGATACGACCATCACTAAGGCCAATGCCTACTCATCATTGGAGCTGGACAGCCTGTCACTTGAAAATTATATTTCAAAAAATGATTTAAAATCTTCGATGGCAGAGAAGATGCGTGATTTTTACAAAAATCGAAATTATCATTTCGCCTGGTTCAGCACTGATGGCCTTACTGAGCAGGCACAGGCATTTTACAATCTTCACAATACTTATGTAAAGGCTGATATGGATTCATCGAAGTATGATAAGAAGCTGGATACAACAATGGAAAAATTACTCAATGACGACAACTTTATTTTGACTCCGCAGGCAGTGACCCAAACAGAACTGAATCTTACGCAACACTTTTTCAAATTCACCAAAGAGGAATATGAAGGAACTATTGATCCTTTACAATTACAATGGCACATTCCAAAGAAAAAAATTGATCCTGTGTCGTTACTTGATTCACTGGTATCAAAAAACGGAACAAAGCTGGAGGGATGGGAACCGGTAAATCATTTTTATCCTTTGCTGCGAAACAAACTAATCATATATTACGAAATTGACAAAAAGGGCGGGTGGGATTCAATCAATATAAAGAATAAAGCATACAAGGCCGGCGATTCAGACAAAGATATCCTTGCCCTAAAAAAGCGTTTAACCATTACCGGTGATTATTCAGGTGAAGACACTTCTCTCATATTCACTACCCAATTAGAATTGGGACTTCAGCATGCTCAGGAACGATTGGGATTAAATGCAGACGGGACATTTGGACCTCAAACGGCAAAAGAACTGAATGTTTCCGTGAAAGACCGGATTGAGCAAATGCTCATAAATATGGAACGCCTTAAATGGATGCCCAACGAGAGCAGCGGCATCAGGCTGGTTGCTAATATTCCTGAATTCAGGTTACATGTTTTTAATGGGGATCAACAGGAATTCAGTATGAAAATTGTAGTGGGGAAAGCCGGGCACAATACCGTTATTTTTACTGATTCCCTGGACTATATTGTTTTCAACCCGTACTGGAATGTTCCGGCAAGCATTGTAAGAAATGAGATATTACCGGCGATGAGAAGAAGTGGAAGTTATCTCAGAAGAAACAATTATGAACAAACCGGTTTCAGTAACGGGTTACCTGTCATCAGACAAAGGCCAGGAGCATCGAATGCTTTGGGAAGGGTAAAATTCATTTTCCCCAATAATTATAATATTTACTTTCACGATACACCTGCCAAAAGTTTATTCAATCTTAATGATAGGGCATTCAGCCACGGTTGTGTCAGGCTCGGCGAACCTGAAAGGCTTGCAGATTATCTCCTGAGAGATAATACTGAATGGCCTGAGTCAGAAATCAATAACATTATGATACATGGTGGCAAAAACACCTGGGTAAAACTAAAGCATAAGATCCCGGTTTACCTTGTCTATTTTACGGCATGGGTAACCAAAGATGGCACTTTACATTTCCGCAACGACATCTATGGACACGATGCAAGAATGAAAAAAATGATGTTTGAAAATGAATAACAATTTGCCCGTTTATTTTTACCTTGAAGTATGTTATCAACCCGGCATCTTATTTTTTTGGAAGTAGCCAAACTTAAAAGCTTTTCAAAAGCTGCGCAATCCATGTACATTTCGCAGCCTGCCATAAGCAAACATATAAAGGCTTTGGAAGAATATTATAAGACCAAACTGATCAACAGATACTCCAATAATATTGAATTAACTCCCGCAGGAATTTTACTTTTTGAAAAATTACAGGAGGTAAAAATCATGCAGGATCAGCTAGAGTTTGAATTATCTTCACTCAGTAAAGGGTTACAACCAAAGGGTTTTATGCGGCTCGGAGCAAGTACTACCATTACGTTATATGTGCTTCCGCAAATTCTATCCGGCTTCCACAAACAATATCCGCAAGTCGAAATCAGCCTGCTTAACCGAAACTCAGAGATAGTGTTGGAAGCACTTTTAAACAAAGAAATCAACCTTGGGGTAATTGAAAAAACACGAAATATTTCTAAGGTAGATACCCTTCCTTTTTTAGAAGATGAAGTTATTTTGGTTGGAAACAGGAAAAATAAAAAAAATCATTCAAAGTATCTGGTATCTGACCTGACCACACTACCGATCGCATTGCGGGAAAGTGGAAGCGGAACTTTGAATGCAATTAAAATGGGACTGGAAGAACATGGTTTGAAATTAAAAAACCTTAATACCAAGGTAAGGCTGGGGGGAACAGAGGCGTTAAAAAATTTTATTATTCAATCCGATTGCCTGGGTTTCTTCCCCCGTCGATCCGTTTTATCTGAATTGCAACAAGGTTTGTTGCAGGAAATACCGGTGCTAGATTTTCAAATAAAAAGAAGCTTCTTTTTTATTCAACGAAAAAACGAAACCAATCCACTCAATGAGCAGTTTATCAGGCTGGCAAAAAAGTCTTATAACATTTAGTTATGTTCATTAACCAATTGACATAACTAATGTTTATAACAAGTAGGTAATTTTAGCCCATGGAAACAGCTTCAATTATTGACCGTATCAGTGAAATGATTTGTCCGGTTTGCGGAAAAATCTATAACAAAAATGAGATTCAACATTACGCCACCTGTTGCAATCAACCTTTAATCATCGAATTTGATTTCTCAAAGGAAACCAAAGATGATATCAGAAAAAACATTCGTTCTATGTGGCGGTACCGGGACTATCTGCCATTTGTGGAAGAGCAGAACATAGTGAGTCTTGGCGAGGGTTTTACTCCTTTACATACCTTAGAAAAACTAGGTGAACAATTAGAAATAAACCTGCTAGTAAAAGATGAATCGGTTAATCCTACCGGTTCATTTAAAGCACGTGGCATAAGCATGGCTATATCAAAAGCAAAGGAATTTGGCATCAGCCATTGTGTAATGCCAACAGCCGGAAATGCAGGCGGTGCACTGAGTGCCTATTGTGCAAAAGCCGATATAAAAGCTACTGTTATCATGCCTGAACACACCGCAGAAACTTTGAAAGAAGAATGCAGGTCATACGGCGCAGAATTAATAACTATTAAAGGATTGATAAATGATTGCGGCGTTCGGGCAAATGAGATTGCTGCCCAAACCGGTGCTTTTAATATGTCCACTTTAAAAGAACCTTATCGTTTGGAAGGGAAAAAAACAATGGGTTATGAAATTGCAGAACAATTAGAATGGAAAGTACCCGATGTAATCGTTTACCCAACCGGAGGTGGAACAGGTCTTTTAGGGATCTGGAAAGCCTTTAAAGAAATGCAGGATTTAAATTGGATCAGAGGAAAAATGTCGAGAATGGTAGTGGTACAAACTGAAAATTGCCAACCGATGGTTCATTTGTTTCACCAGGGCACAATTCCTGAAAATTATAAGGCTACTTCTTCAATCGCCCTGGGTCTTGCGGTTCCTTTTGCATTCGCACAAAATCAGATTCAACAGGTTTTACATGAAAGCGATGGAAATGCGATTGCCATTTCTGACCATGAAATCCGGGAAGAAATTTTACATATTGCGCACCTTGAAGGAATGTTGCTTTCCCCCGAAGGGGCAGCATGTATCAGTGCTACACGAAGATTACTGGCTGATAATTGGATTAAAAAAGAAGAAACAGTTTTGATTTTAAATACAGGAAGCTGGTATAAATACCATTGATTAGAAAAAACAATTCCAATTTTTTCCAGTCAACAGAAACCACCAGTTTACTTAATGACAACTTTTTCAATAGAGTAAAATCACAGCCCCATGTCGCCTATAAAATTTATTTGATTAGCCAAGCCTCAAATTACTGCATAGATTTCAGGAATTTATACACTTCACTATCGGCAGAGAGAATAATGGACGTCTTTTCATCAAAAGTTTTCTCAAAAGTTTCCATTGATTTCAGAAAGGTATATAAGTTCTTGGATGTAGCAGACTGGTTATAGGCATCAGCATAGATAGCTGCTGCTGTAGCATCTGCCCTACCTTTAATTTCTTCAGATTTTTTAAAGGCCACTGATTGTATGGATTTTAATTCACGCTCTTTTTCACCATTAATTTTTGAGGCTTCACCCTGCCCCTCGGACCGGAATTTGTCGGCAATACGGAATCTTTCACTTGTCATTCTTTTATAAACCTGGTCGCGCACTTCTTCTACATAGTTGAGTCTTTTGATTTTAAAATCCAGGATCACAATTCCCAGGTCAGCAGCTCTTTCATTAGCAGTTTTCAGAATCATTTGCTCTATTTTTTCGCGCCCTACCAATATTCTTATCAGCGAATCGCTGGATGGTTCACTAATAGAATCTGTTGTAACCGGTGTCCTGTTGCTGTTTCTAACGGTTTCTTCTATATTATTGTTGGCAATATAATCTCTTGTTTCGCCATCAAGAATATCATCAAGCCTTGATTGTGCGCCCCTTTCATTGGTAAGCCTTTTATAAAACTGGAGCGGGTCTGTAATTTGCCAACGGGCATACGTATCAACAAAAATAAATTTCTTGTCCTTTGTCGGTACCTGGTTCGGATCACCATCCCACTCCAGGTATCGCTTGTCAAAAACATTTACCTTTTGTATCAAGGGTACTTTAAAATGTATGCCGGGTTTTGTAACCGCATCGCCTACCGGCCTGCCAAACTGTGTAATCACTACCTGCTCCTGTTCATTTACAATATATACGGTGCCGGTAATTGCTATCAGCAGTAAGATTAAAACCACGCCTGTTATAATGAGTTTCAATTTTGTCATGTTAGTTTTCTTTGGGTGTGTTTGTATTTTGCATTGGCATCTGAAGAAGAGGAAGCACATTACTTCCATTTTTATCCGTAATAATTTTGTTTCCAAGCTGAGGCAATACCTTGTTCATCGTTTCAAGATAAATTCTTCTCCTGGTAACTTCGGGAGCTTTGATATATTCTTTGTATAAATCATTAAACCGGGCCACCTCTCCCTGCGCATTGTTCACCCTTTCCAATGCATATCCTTCTGCCTTTTGTATGGTCTCCAGTGCTTGTCCCCTTGCCTTAGGAATTACTTTATTATAAGCAGATTTTGCCTCATTGATCAGTGTTTCTTTTTCCTGCTGTGCCTGGTTTACGGCATTAAAAGCTGCTTTTACCGCATCAGGTGGGTTTACATCCTGAAGTACCACCTGGTCTATTTTTACGCCAAGAGAATATTCATTACTTAATCGCTGAATCATCGCCTGGGCACTGCTTGCTACCTCGGTTCTGCCCACCGTTAATACCTCATTCACGGTTCGGTCGCCCACCACCTGCCGCATGGAAGCTTCAGAAATATCCCGCAGCGAATTCTCAGGATCCCTTACTTTAAAAAGAAAATTGTAAGCATTGTCAATCCTGTACTGCACTACCCATTCCACATCAGCTAAATTAAGATCACCGGTAAGCATAAGGGATTCAGCCTTCGTATTTGTTTTTGTATAGGTAGATTGAGCAGGCCCCGTACCGGTAGTGCGAAATCCGAATTCCAGTTTCTGCTGTCTTTCTACCGGCACTTTATAAACAGTTTCTAAAAATGGGATCTTCAGGTTCAACCCCGGTTCTACCGTTCTGGAATATTTGCCATACCTGGTGACTACGCCTAATTCTTCCGGTTTAATCTGAAAGAAAGCTCCAAAAATAATCACCAACAATATTATTCCAACAATTATTGGTTTTCTATTCCGAATAACGGCTCTTACTATATTTACAAAAGGTGGTGGTATCTCAAACTCGTTAAATTGGTTATGCTGCATTCATACATTTTTAGCGATTATTAAAAAAGGTTACATCTTACGGTAACCAAGTGGATGAACATACGATTTTAAGCTGACCTAACCAAGTATTGTCTTGAAAATATCGGTTCTGTCTTCCTGAATTATCAGACACCTTGTATTTGCTGTTTTTAGTGCCCTGTAAACAAATCCTTTTGGCGCAAATATCTACAGTAGTTTCAATTAATTGTCAACTGAAATTTAATTCAATCAATGCTTTCGTGTCCTTTAGGAGGTATTAAAATAAATTGAAGAACCCTTGCACGATAAGGGCGGTGCACTCACCACTCACAAGCAGTGCAGAAAAGCGGCAGTGTAAAATTCACTCAATAGAATTGGATTGAAAATTATTTTGGGATAGAGTTGGATTATAATTCAGGACTCGTGTAATGATCAGGAATAAAAGATAATCCCAGACTTGCGGTACTTCATTTTTTCTGTGTAGAGTCAAAATGTGATTCTGGCTCAGGTTCTTATCTCCCTGCGCATAAACAGATAATAGGTCAAGGCGAAGCAAACCGTTATTGCTGATATAAGCCCGGATACCTGCGGCCACACAATCATAAAACTTTCTTTCAGTGGCAAAGGTGATGGTATTGCTCCCGCCATTTGTTCCATGGTCATCGGGCCAAGGCTTCTCACTGAAGGCATCAGCAGCGTCGTAGTAGCATCCATGTATAGCTGACCAGGTGAAATTCTTAATAAATCCAGTAACAAATTATTGTAGGCTAATGCAGTGCCCGGGTCCATGAAGCTTCTATCCGGCAACAAGGCTGTAACTATTATATTGATAATAATACTGTAAAAAACTGTAAAAAATAACCAAATTCCTATAGCAGTGAGTGCAGAAGTAGCTGCGTGTTTGAAAACAACAGACAGACAGATCGAAAGGCTAAGCCAGAAGCCCACATACAAAATAGTCAATACAATAAAACCAAGAATCCGGAAAAATTCTACCGGTTCCATGGGTGCTCCTGTTATAAGAAGCCCTCCTCCAATCATCAGCAGGCACAGGCTAAGAAAAAGAACACTAACGACAATAAGTGCTCCGATAAATTTTGCCAGCAAAAAGTTATCTCTGTAAACAGGCTGCGCCAAAAGGCGTGTCAGGGTGCCGTTATTCCGCTCGGCATTAACGGCATCAAAGCCAAGAGCTATACCGAGCAGGGGCCCCAAAAAACTAATAAATACATGGAACGGCGGAAGTGATCCATCTGTTGTGGTTAATAGTTTCAGATATACAAAAATATGATCAGGATCCTTTTCATTAGCAACTACGTTACGGATATTACTCAATGACACATACATAGCCCCCAGGAATGTCAATACGATTAGTATAACCATGATGATAAAACGCCAACTACGTACATGGTCTGCCACTTCCTTGCGCACCATCACTGTGAATGGACTCGCCACAGGTAGCATATTACTATTGTATTTTACTCCTTTTGAAAAAAGACCTTTGAAATAAACCAGCGGATTTTCCATCGGAAATATTTTTCTTTAGATTATTTTCAAAATATCGTTGATAAATTTCATCCAACCCGAACTCCTTTTTATGTACTCCCATCACATTCAACCCTTTCTCTACAAAAAAACGAACAATATACGGGGTCAGATCTTCTGTGCATGAAAACTCAATGGCTTTTTCAGAAACATTAATTTTCTTTATAGCTACAAGTTGCTCCAATTCTTTCAGGGGGGCCCACGAAGCGGGCAGGGATTCTTTGACAGTGACCACTACTGTAAAAGATTCTTCCCCGAAGAAATTACG
>JBDTGA010000025.1:0-64076 GCA_039937655.1 Ginsengibacter sp. | reverse complement strand
CAATTGATCTCTTTCGCCCTGAATTGAGCAAGTATTACAAAGGAGAATAAAATAAAAATTGAGGAAAGCAAACTTTGTTTAAAAATCAAGCGCATATAAAAAATTTTAGAAGTAAAAATACATAAAGTGTACAAAGTCCCTGAACCGTTTCTAAATTATACCGATTATTCATCCGTAATAGTCCAGTTGCATTGAACTAAACGGCTGTTATATCGGCATTATACCACAGAGGTTTGGATTAAATAATAAATATAAATGGTATTATTTATACGTTCACTGTTATCGCAGCGCCGACCGCGAATCTACCCTTGAAGTGAAGGCTATAAATGGCGGCAACAAACCGGAATTAGTAACGTTACAATAAAAATCAACTATTTTTTTTATTTTGCGTACGAATTAATACCATGAAGAAACTAACTGTACTATTTTTTGCTGTGTGCATTTTTTATACGGCATTTGCAGATACTTTTATTGTTACCTCAAACGCTGATAGCGGCCCTGGCTCATTGAGAGAGGCTATAAAGCTGGCTAATGGTAATGGAACAGCCGTTACAGATTATATTCATTTTAATATTTCGTCTGCCACTTATAATCAGAGAATTATTCAACTGGTTACCGAACTGCCATCGCTCTCATCCAATATTACCATAGACGGTACTACCCAGCCGGGTTTGGCTTACGGGACCACAGATGCTAAGATCTGCCTCATGAAAAATGATTATGCTCCTTCTTTTTCCATGATGAGGGTAGAAAATGCCAGCAAGGTTAAAATCTTTGGGCTGCACTTATATTATGGATATTGGCAAGGTGCTTTTAGCATGCCTTTCCGGTCATCGCAGCTTTATGGCGTCAACATTATTAACTCAACTAATATAGAAATAGGTGGGCCCTCTAAAGGAAATGTAATAACCGGGGTGGAGCATGGTATTTATTCCAATTCGGAAAATTGCAGTGATATACTTATCAAAAGTAATTATATCGGCCTGGGAAAATTTTACGATAATACCGGGGATGATATTGATCCGGTGGTGTTAGGCTCTGAATGCTGTATTACCCTGGCTAATGTGAAAAACATTACTATCGGGGGAATTACGGCGGCTGAAGGGAATATTTTAGGGACCTCTCTCAGAGCAATTAATATTGATTCCAAATATTCGGAGGGAAATGGATTTCTGCTGATACAATTCAATCTTTTTGGTTGCTTTTATGATAAAACAACATTATATCAGAGTATAGGAGATTTTTGGTCTTATTATATAACTATCGGAAGAAACAGAAATAGTCCGGTTAACTGGACATTGGACAATTTTATAGATTATAAAATTGACCTTTTAGATAATAATATTCCCGCTCATGCCAGTTTTAGTTTTGTGAGCGGAATGATAACTGTATTAAGAAACAGGTTTGCAAAGGATTATCGCACCAGCAATCTGACCGTAAAATTGGCTTTCTACAGATGTCCCGGGAAAACGATTGTGGGAAATGAAAATGAAGCTGATGGTAACTACTTTTTGACAAAAAACCTGAATACTGATTACACTTCTCTTGCAATTATAGATTGTGGCCCCGTCACGATAGGCAAAAATGTTTTTGAATGTAATTCAAGCTTAGGCTCCACTACTGTTGTAGGTAATGGCAACAATAAAATTCCTTCCGTTCAGATAAGTAATACTACAGATCATTCTGTTTCCGGAACAGCCGCTCCTGATACAAAAATTGATTTATATTACGATGATGAATGCACTGCCTGTGAAGGAAAGAAGTTTTTGGGAACCACGAATGCAGATGGCGCAGGCAACTGGAAATACGAAGGCCCGGTATCCGCAACCGTGGTAGCAATCGCCACTTCATCCGAAGGTTATAGCAGTGAATTTTCCAGGCCTCGCTGCGATGTTTCCAAAGCGATACAAGTATATCCGACCTGCGGTAAAAATAATGGAAGCGTAACTGGCCTGACCGCTGAGGGTGCTGACGCTTATTTTTGGTTAAATATGGAAACCGGCGACACGGTTAGCAGGTCTTTGAATTTGTTAAACGCGGGCGTTGGAAAATATCTTTTGTATGGCGTGCATGGGGGAACCTGCATCAGTTATTTTGATTATGCTGATCTGGAAGATCATACTCCAAAAATTTATACCAATAATGCAAATGCTAATCAGCCTTCGTGCGGCCTTTCGAACGGTTCTATTATGGGCATTAATCTTTTTTACAGTTTAAATTCAGATTATAAATGGATCAATAGTAAGGATGAAACCATAGGCACACAGTGGAATATTGGAGGATTAAGTGAAGGTACCTATCGCTTTGTAGCAGTAGATACAACGCCGGGGGGAGGCTGCTCAGACACAGCAACTTTTGTGTTGAAGAATCTTTCTGGACCCACTTTAAACACGACAAATATTAAAATCACTTCTGCCACCTGCAATAATAATAACGGCAGTATCGGGGGTATTACCGCTACAAATGCAACAGGCATTCCGTTTATTCAATGGCTGGATTCTTTGAACAATCCGGCAGGAAATGGCTTCGACCTGGAAAATGTGTTGCCGGGGAAATATCGTCTTCAATTCAAAGATGAAACCGGCTGCGATACTATTATTACGCCTTATTACCTGGTACCCGGTAAGGGCAATATTTTAATTGACACTTCCGGTAAATTAGTTACCGCCAGTAAATGCTCAGGTGTTTCGGGAAGTATTCAACAGTTACAGGTCATGGGAGGAGACGCATTTCAATGGATCAACCTGTCGGATAATTCGATAGCTGGTGCTTCGCTTAATGTATTTAATCTGGCGCCGGGGAATTATCAGTTGAAGGTGATTAATAATCTGGGTTGTAGTAATGAATCGCCGGTTATTACTGTGCCGCAGGCAGATTTTGATGGGATAAGTGTAACTGATTTTACTTCTAAAAATGCAATGTGTGGAGAGGATAACGGTGCTATTAAGATCAATAATTTTGATAAAGATCCTGGTAATTATATTTTTCATTGGGTGGATAGTACCTCTACACAAACTATGGGTGTTGGTACTTCGCTTAATAATTTGAATGCTGGCGGATACCTGCTTTTTGCAAAAGATAACAACGGTTGTGAAAAAGAAATATTCAGCACGCATATCAGCGGTTTCCCCGTTCCTGATTTTGATTATTCAGCGGTGATTAACAAAGATGATAATTGCAATCTGAATAAAGGAAGCGTCTCCCATTTGAAGGTGAATGGGCTGATAGGGCCATCTGCGTTTACCTGGTATGACCAATACAACAACATCGCAGGCAATAGCCCTGATCTGCAAAATGCTGGCGCAGGAACTTATGTTTTAAAAATTACGGATGGCGGTGTTTGCAATATACAGTCTCATCCATTTGTTATTACCAATACCAATTATGAATTGGAAGCGCCTTTGTACCAAAACCTTACCATTCCCCGGTATGCTGATGCAGCCATAGTGATCCAAAATGGTGAACCGGGTGATTATAACTTATGGGCAGATGCAACAGGGTCTGTTACGCTGCAACAAAATAATAACGGCAATTTTATCATTCCAAAAATAGCGGCAGATGCCAGCTTTTATATCCAATTGATTTCGGGCAGTTGTTCGGCTCCTGTTGTAAAGGTGAACATAAAAGTGGTGGACAAATCCTATTTTGCAATTCCTAATGCATTTACTCCAAATGGTGACGGATTAAACGACAGGCTTTCCGTACAGGTTATTGGATCTATTAAACTTGACTATTTTAAAATTTATAATCAATGGGGCGAATTGATTTATGAAACGCACCGGTTGAATGATGGCTGGGATGGATTTCGCGCGGGAATTTTACAAAACCCGGGCGTATTTGTGTGGATAGCAAGAGGAAAAGATATTAACGGAAATGTGATAACGGATAAAGGCAGTTTTGTTTTGATCCGGTAGAATAATAATCAGCGTTGCGAATACGGGATGAGCGTATGTTCTGAAAACTTTTGGAAAGTTCATTGCAGGTTTCGTGATCCGAAAAGACATTTGAAAAACTTTCCAAAAGTTGATAGTTAATTATTTTTCAGAAATTATTCGGATAATCAAAACACGTTATGATTTCAGCGTTTGAAAGGAACTTTTGGAAAATTCACGCGTCAAAATAAAAACCTTCCCTTTTTATTGCTTTACTATGCATGGGTCATTTAGCGAGCCAGCAAATTCTTGTTCCTCTTAATATTCCGCAATCAATGTTTCCGCCGGTATGTTCAGTTTATTATGCAATTCCCGGATCATGTTAAGAGAAAGTTTTCTTTTTCCGGAAAGTATTTCAGATTTACGGCTACGGCCACCTAATATTTTAGTCAGTTCTTTTTCATCTATTCCTGTTTGCTGAAGCCTGTATTTAATAGCTTCCACAGGATTGGGGGCAGGTACAGGATAATGCTTTTGCTCATAATTTTCTATCAGGATCGAAACTATTTCAAGTTCATCAGCTTCCGGTGACTTTGCCTTAATATTTTTTTGCATCAGTTCATTACAACGCTGTAAAGCTGCTTCATAATCTTTCTTTGTTTTAATGGGTTTTATCATACACTACGGTTTTTGCATCAATCTTATCGTATTCAGCATGGGTGCCTATCCATACGATAAAGATAATTTTTAAATGAAATTCTATATCAACAATAAGCCGGTATTTATTTCCGTGAATATTAAACACTATTTTTTTACCACTGATTACCGATGCATTGCGAAACTGAGCCTTTAGCTCATTACTATTTTTCCAACCGGCTTTGCAGAGAAGGCATTTATCGCTGAGATTATAATGGAATCCATTGGAATACAGAAACCTTCAATATCATTTTAAGTTTTGTTTTCCGGCCTGCTCATGCTGCAACCCTTTGTAGGATGGCTTTACAGGTAATGTGAGAAGTAACTTTTACATTATGGTATTCGTGGAGTGGAATGGTAAAGTAATCGCCGGGAACAAGATGGTTGCTTTTATCACCCACAAGGATGTCGCAACTCCCTTCAATAATCAGAAAACTTTCATGCTCTTTATTATGTATCTCCCGGGGAGTTTCTTGTTTTATCCAAACAATGGCAGTAATCATCTCCTGCGTGTAACCAATAATTTTTGCAAAGAAGTTGTCTTCATTAGAATCGGGAAAATCCATATCAGGCCGCTTTAGCCAGGTGGCATAATCTTCTGCTTTCGAATTTCCGTGAAGTACCGGCGGAAAAGAAATGGGTTCCCCATTTTTTATGCGTTCAGAATAATCAATCGTGGCCATTAAAAATGGTTTAACTAACGGGCCGGGCTTAATAGCATGCGCCAGGGCATATTTTTCAAGGGCATCGCTGATCTCGTCTATTTCCTGTCGGATATCAGGATTGGCTGTTGCCATCATTTCCACTTCTTCCTGCTCACTATGGCTGGCAATCCCCATCACATAATTTTCTAAAATCCCCGAATCAATATATTCCTTACTGGTCATACTTTTTCCGTTTTATCTTTCATGTTTTGTAAATCCATTCGTAGGTTGGTTTTAAATTCATTAACAGTTATGCCTGATAATTCGGCGGCCTGCATAACGCTTACTCCTTTAAAATATACCAGTTCAAAAGCTGAATAATGTTGATCATGGCCATTAACGCAAGTATGGATCCCGGAGTTTCTTTCGTTTTCTTTTGTTATAACCTCAAGAGCCAATTGACGCGCAATATTGAGTAACCATGTGAATAACGAAGTGCCTGAACACCGAAAATTGGCTATTTCATTCCAGGCTTTTATAAAAGTTGCCCTTAAACATTCTTCAGCCAAAAGCTTGTTATTGATTATCCGGTATATGATCCCGTATAAAGCAGGCGAAAATTTATCATAGAAATAGTCCATAGATTGCTGATTTCTTTCCTCTATAAAAATAATCATCTGCAAATCATCCTTCGAAATAGAATCAGTATTCCCCATAGAAAGCTAAAGTTTAAAGTGTCTTTAAACGTTATGAAAAAGTAAACTTTAAGTTCAGGTGATGCCTGTAAGGGGCTTCATTGTTAAACTAATAGTTTTTACTTGAACATTACATGCGAAAATATTCAAAATAGTATATACTTCAGTAAACTATATTATTGAGAGGGGTTGATATTCAAAAATGAGCTCTTTTCACGCCCAATCAGGGCAATACATTCATATAATAGCTGCGTGTTTGTTTGGAACGAACATCTGCCATGGAGCAGAGTTAAAAGACTTTTTGAATTCCTATTCAGACAAAACCGAAATAAGTGTAACATTATTCATTTTTTAAACAATTAAAATTATGTTACAGATATGTACACCCTTCAAAGCATAGTAAAGAAATTAAAATAAGTAAAGCCGGAATTGGAAAGAAAATATTCAATTACCTGTATCGGTGTTTTTGGTTCTTATGCAAGGGGCATGGCTAATCAGGAGAGCGATATTGATATAGTCGTGGATGTTGATGGCACTATGGGATTTTAATTTTGTGGCTTTGGCAGATGAAATAGAAGCCATTCCTGGAATAAAAACTGATGTAATACCAATGCGTTCTATAAGACTGAATATCTTTCTTTCATAGAAAAAGATGTTGGTCATGTCTGAAAGAAAACCTTAAAATACACTTTAGTTTATAGGATAGTTCAAAAAAATAAAAATCAATCTCTGCTGCATATATTCAACAGGAGACAGTTATGACGTTTGAAAATAAGATATCCTGTTAAAACAACATCCTCTCCTAAGTCCCTAAACCATATAGACTCTTCCAAACGCCCCGATCCTGTTTTTTTCCTCTCTCAATCCCTATCTTTGCAGCCGTTTAAAAAAATGCTAATATGAAGCCTATACACATGGTTGATTTAAAGCAGCAATATCTCAAAATAAAAGGTGAGATAGACACTGCGATAGCGGGGGTTCTGGATAGCACTGCTTTTATTGGCGGCCCTCAGGTAAATGCTTTTTCGAAGAGTCTGGCAGAATACCTGGGCGTAAAACATGTAATTCCCTGTGCCAATGGAACGGATGCACTGCAAATAGCTATGATGGCGCTTGGGCTGCAGCCCGACGATGAGGTAATTACCCCTTCTTTTACGTATGTGGCTACCACCGAAGTAATTGCTTTATTAAGATTGAAACCGGTTTTTGTGGAAGTGGATCCACATACTTTTTGTATTGATACTGAAGCTATTAAGAAGGCTATTACTCCAAAAACCAAAGCAATTGTTCCCGTTCATTTATATGGCCATGCGGCTGAGATGGAAGAAATAATGGCCATTGCCAAAGAGCATAACCTGTTTGTAATTGAAGATAATGCACAGGCTATTGGCAGTGATTATACTTTTGAAGATGGTACCCGACAAAAAACAGGAAGTATCGGAACTGTTGGCTGTACTTCCTTCTTCCCCAGTAAAAACCTGGGTTGTTATGGCGATGGTGGTGCGATGTGTACCAATGATGATACACTGGCAGAAAAATTAAAAATGATTGCCAATCACGGGCAGAGCAGAAGGCATTATCATGATATGGTGGGTTGCAATTCACGGTTGGATGCTTTGCAGGCTGCAATATTGAATATTAAATTACCGTTATTGGACAGCTATATAGAAGCAAGAAGAAAAGCGGCAGATTTTTATGATAAAGCGTTTGCAGGAAATGAAAAGATCACAACTCCTTACCGGGCTGATTATTGCAAACATGTTTTTCATCAATACACCCTCATTCTTGAAAATGGTGATCATTCCGAAAGCTTTCGTGACGGGCTGGTAGCATTTCTGGCAGAAAATAACATTCCTTCCATGATCTACTATCCGGTGCCGGCGCATAAGCAGAAGATGTTTGCTGCATTTGGCGGCGCTGATTATCATCTGGAGAAAACGGACTGGCTTACGCATCGTGTAATTTCATTGCCGATACATACCGAGCTTGATGAGGAACAACAAAGTTTTATTACCAAAAAAGTGTTAGAATACGTAAATAGATAATAAATGAACATTGCCGTAATAGGAACAGGATATGTAGGATTGGTAACAGGAACTTGCTTTGCAGAAACCGGGAACGTGGTAACCTGTGTGGATATTGATAAAGAGAAAGTGGAAAAATTGACTTCTGGAAAGATTACCATTTTTGAACCAGGCCTTGAAAAGCTTTTTCACAGAAACAGCAAAGAAGGCCGTTTGAAATTTACTACTTCTCTGGAGGAAGGAATTAAAAATGCAAAATTGGTTTTCCTTGCATTGCCCACACCACCGGATGGAGATGGTTTTGCAGACTTGAAATATGTTTTAAGCGTTGCAAAAAATATCGGTAAACTTTTGAAAAAAGGTAATTATAAAATCATTATTGATAAAAGTACCGTGCCTGTTGGGACAGCCGAAAAGGTACACGGGATTATTTTGAAGAGCGCCACAGAGGCGGGTGTTGAAAATGCGGAGAAATTATTTGATGTAGTGAGCAATCCTGAGTTTTTGCGTGAAGGGGTTGCAGTGGATGATTTTATGAAGCCGGATCGTGTGGTGATTGGTACTTCTTCTGATAAGGCAAGGAAGATTTTAGGAGAATTATATGCACCTTATGTGCGGCAGGGTAATCCTGTTATTTACATGGATGAAAAATCTGCAGAACTTACAAAATATGCTGCCAATTCATTCCTTGCTACTAAAATCTCTTTCATGAATGAGATAGCGCAACTGTGCGAAAAGCTCGGCGCTGATGTGGACATGGTGAGAAGAGGGATGGGAAGTGATGAAAGGATTGGAAGAAGATTTTTATTTCCGGGAATCGGTTATGGTGGAAGCTGCTTCCCCAAGGATGTACAGGCATTGGTAAAGTCATCGCGCAAAGCTGACTACGAGTTTAAAATTCTGGAAGCCGTAATGCAGGTAAATGAAAATCAGAAAGTTCATCTGCTGCCTAAGATAAAATCGTATTTCAAAAATAATCTCAAAGGAAAAAAAATTGCATTGTGGGGATTAGCTTTCAAACCAAATACCGACGATGTACGGGAAGCTCCCGCTCTTCGTATTATTAAGGATTTGGTAAGTGCCGGGGCTACGGTGATAGCGTATGATCCTGAAGCGATGCCGAATGTAAAGAGAGAAATAGGCGATAAAGTGGAGTATGCACAAAATCAATATGATGCCTTAAAAGATGCAGATGCATTGGTGATCGCCACAGAGTGGAGCGAGTTTAGAACGCCTGATTTTAATAAGATAAAATCGCTTTTAAAGAATCCTGTCATTTTTGATGGACGTAATCTTTTTGAATTGTATCAGATGAAAGAGAGTGGGTTTCATTATGAGAGTGTGGGGAGGGGAATTGTTAATTAGTTGGTTAATTAATTAATTAGTTGATTAGGGGAGAAGGGGAATGTTCTTACATAAAAACAAAATTCGTGTCATTCGTGAAAAAAATTCGTGTTTCGTGTTTTTAAAATAATGAATGAATAGAGAAATAAATATGCAAACAAATAATTCATCTGAATCGCTTACCGATTCCCCTTCCAGAGGGGCAGGTAGCCGTATTCTCATTACCGGTGCTGCCGGCTTTTTAGGTTCGCATCTTTGCGATCGGTTTATCAAAGAAGGAATGCATGTAATTGGTATGGATAATTTGATCACCGGTGATTTAAAAAATATTCAGCATCTTTTTAAGCTGGCAAATTTTGAATTTTATCATTGTGATGTTTCCAAATTTGTTCATGTACCCGGCAAGCTTGATTATATTTTACATTTCGCTTCTCCTGCAAGCCCGATAGATTATTTAAAAATTCCTATTCAGACATTGAAAGTGGGTTCATTGGGCACACATAATTGTTTGGGGTTAGCCCTCGCAAAAAAAGCGAGGATATTAGTAGCTTCTACGAGTGAAGTGTATGGTGATCCTTTGGTACACCCGCAAACGGAAGATTATTGGGGGAATGTAAATCCCATTGGTCCCCGCGGTGTGTATGATGAAGCCAAACGTTTTCAGGAAGCCATTACTACGGCCTATCATACTTTTCATGGATTAGAAACCAGGATCGTGAGAATATTCAATACGTATGGCCCCAGAATGCGGCTCAACGATGGAAGGGCCTTACCTGCATTTATCGGTCAGGCATTGCGTGGTGAGGATCTTACGGTATTTGGTGATGGCAGCCAGACAAGAAGTTTTTGTTATGTAGATGATCTGATAGAAGGAATTTATCGTTTGCTGATGAGTGATTATTCGCTTCCGGTTAATATCGGTAATCCCGATCAGATTACTTTGAAAGCATTTGCAGAAGAGGTAATTAAGCTTACCGGAACAAAACAAAAGATTGTTTACAAACCTTTGCCACAGGATGATCCCAAACAAAGGCAACCTGATATTACAAAGGCAAAGGAACTTTTACACTGGGAACCAAAAGTGAACCGTGCAGAAGGCTTGAAAATCACGTACGATTATTTCAGATCATTGCCCAGAGAAGATTGGTATAAATTACCAAAGGATTTTGAAAGTAAAATGTCGTGACAGGTCTGAATCATTTATGTGTTACACAATTCGTGTAATTCGTGATTAAAATAAAATTTGTATTTAAAAAGTCCGTATAATAAAATAAACAAAATCATGTACCAGGAATTAGTTGACAAAAAAAAGAAACTTGCTGTAATAGGCTTGGGCTATGTAGGCCTTCCCATTGCACTTGAATTCGCAAAAAGAATGTCTGTGATCGGCTTTGATATCAATGCTGATAGAATTAAAATGATGGAGAATTCCATTGACCCCAGCAATGAACTGGAATCATCAGCCTTTGTCGGTTGCGATATTAAATTTACCAATAGTCTGGATGTACTGCGTGAGGCTAATTTCTTCATAGTTGCCGTACCTACACCTGTTGATAAGCACAATGTACCTGATCTTACTCCGGTGAAGAAAGCAAGTGACACCATCGGTAAAGTTGTAAAAAAGGGAGATTATGTGGTTTTTGAAAGTACCGTGTATCCCGGTTGTACAGAGGAAGATTGCCTGCCGGTGATTGAAAGATTATCCGGATTAAAAAATGTCAAAGATTTTAAATTGGGTTATTCGCCTGAAAGAATTAACCCCGGAGATAAAAAACATACCCTCAGCAGTATTGTGAAAGTAGTGAGCGGATGTGATGCAGAAAGCCTGGAAACGATTGCTAAAGTATATGAGTTGGTAGTAACTGCCGGAGTACATCGTGCTTCAAGTATTAAAGTAGCAGAAGCAGCAAAAATTATTGAAAATACACAAAGGGATCTCAACATTGCATTGATGAATGAACTCTCTATTATTTTTGATAAAATGGGAATCAATACTTTTGAAGTACTGGAAGCAGCAGGAACCAAATGGAATTTTTTAAACTTTCAGCCGGGCCTTGTAGGCGGCCATTGTATTGGGGTAGATCCATATTATCTTACTTACAAATCACAAAAGCTCGGCTACGATTCGCAGGTAATTCTTGCAGGCCGGGTAATCAATGATAGTATGGCGGGTTATGTGGCCAAGAAAGTATTACAACACATTATTCAAAATACCAGTGATGTAAAAAATGCTAAAGTGCTGGTAATGGGTGCTACCTTCAAAGAGAATGTGAGCGATATACGTAACTCAAAGGTGGCCGATGTGATTAAAGAATTAAAATCATATTCATTGCAGGTACATGTTACCGATCCCCATGCCAATAGTGATGAGTTGAAACGTGAATACGGTTTTGAATTGACACCTGAACTTGATAATGATTATGAAGCAGTGATTGTAACGGTGCCTCATAATGCTTATCTGAGCATGGATGATAAAGCTTTTGCAGATATTACAAAGCCACACGGCATGGTTGCTGACGTGAAGGGATTGTATCGCGGAAAAATAACAAGCCGCAAATATTGGAGTCTTTAAAAAATTAAAAGAAAATAAATTGGAAAACAAATTTTATGACAAGGATTTAAGCACACTTTCTTTTCTGGTTACCGGTGGCGCTGGTTTTATTGGTGGCCATATCGCAGAATATCTTTTAAAGAATGGTGCCGGAAAGGTAAGGGTAATTGACAATTTTGCCAATGGCTTTAAAAGCAATGTTGCTTTGTTGCAGGCATACAAAGGATTTGAATTTGTAGAAGGCGATATCAGAAACATTGAAACCTGCAGAAAGGTTTGTGAAGGAATTGATTACATAAGCCACCAGGCTGCTTTAGGCTCGGTTCCGCGCTCATTAAAAGATCCTTCCAGTACCAATGATGTGAATGTGGGTGGTTTTGTAAATATGCTGAAAGCTGCTGTTGACAAGAACGTGAAACAATTTGTGTATGCATCCTCCTCTTCTGTGTATGGCGATGAGCCTACTTTACCGAAGAAAGAAGAAAGAATTGGCAATTGTTTATCACCTTATGCAGTAAGTAAAAGAGCCGATGAATTGTATGCAAGGGTTTTTGCAGATGCCTATCATATTCCGGTTTTAGGTTTCAGGTATTTTAATATTTTCGGACCACGTCAGGATCCCGACGGCCCTTATGCTGCGGTGATTCCGCTTTTTGTAAAAGCTATTATGAATAACACTTCTGCATTTATTAATGGAGATGGCGGGCAAACAAGGGATTTTACTTTCGTTGAAAATGCGGTACAGGTCAACGTTAGAGGAATGCTGACAACCAATGAAGAAGCAAAAAATAAAGTTTATAATGTAGCAGTTGGAGAAAATTATTCTGTCAATTTTCTGTACGATTCCATCAAAAAATATTTGCAAAGTGATATTGAAGCAGTACATCGCGATCCAAGGGATGGCGACATACATGATTCACTGGCTGATATATCTATGGCAAAAAATTTATTGGGCTATGCACCCACCACAAGATTTGAAACAGGACTCATTAAAACAATTGAATACTTTAAAGATTTATATTCGCAAAAATAATTTGCAAGCAAAGGTTTAAATTTTTTTTAATGCCATTTAGTAAAACTGAATTTCCGGGACTGTTGGTCTTTGACCCCAAGGTGTTTGAAGATAACAGGGGTTATTTTTTTGAGAGCTATAATCAAAAAGTGTTTTCCGGAGAAGGGGTTGAAATTAATTTTATTCAGGATAATCAGGCAAGTTCTGATTTTGGTGTTATCCGTGGATTGCATTTCCAAAATGATCCTTTTGCTCAAACAAAGTTGATCAGGGTTTTGAGTGGAAAAATAATTGATGCAGTGGTTGACATCAGAAAAAAATCACCTACCTATGGTAAGGCATTTACGATCTTGCTTTCAGCAGAGAATAAGAAACAGCTTTTGGTTCCGAAAGGCTTTGCACACGGGTATTCTGTGATCAGTGAAACAGCTGAGGTATTTTATAAATGTGATGAGTTTTATCATAAAGAGGCAGAGGGCGGCATCGCCTGGAACGATCCTGCATTACAGATTGACTGGCAAATCCCTGCCGATAAAATTACCGTTTCTGATAAAGATAAAAAACATCCTTTATTAGAAAAGAGTGTACATAATTTCGTTTTTAAAGATTGATAAATTAAATAAATGTCTTCCGCAGATTTTAAGGTTATGATATTAGTTACGGGTGCCAACGGGCAGCTTGCTAATGAAATAAAAATCATTTCTGCGCATTATCCTGACAGTCAATTTTTGTTTACTACAAAAGAAGATCTTCCTATTGAAAATGCAGAAGCTGTAGAATTGTTTTTTGAAAGAAATCGTATTGATTATTGTATTAATTGTGCCGCTTATACCGCCGTTGATAAAGCCGAATCAGAAAAAGAAAAAGCATTTTTGATCAATGGGGATTCAGTAGGTGAATTGGCAGATATTTGTAAGACCCACCAGGCCAAATTGATTCATATTTCTACCGATTATGTATATGACGGTAGTACGAATATTCCTTTGAGAGAGGATAATGCCGTTGGTCCGGTAAATATTTATGGCAGTTCAAAATTGAAAGGAGAGGAGCTGGCATTGGACAAAAATCCCGCTACGCTTATCATTCGCACTTCGTGGGTGTATTCATCCTTCGGAAATAATTTTGTAAAAACGATGCTGCGTTTATTTAAAGAAAAGGAAGAGATAAACGTGATCAATGATCAATTGGGATCACCTACTTATGCGGCAGACCTGGCCGGAGTGATTATGAAGTTTGTAGAGGAAATGAAACAGGGAAATGATTTTTCGGGAATTGTAAATTATTGTAATGCCGGAGTTACTACCTGGTACGAATTTGCGAAACAAATAAAAACGTTGGTTCATAGTAATTGTAGAATAAATCCCATCCTTACTTCTTCTTATAAAACCGCTGCAAAGCGCCCACTGTATTCCGTCCTGGATACTTCTAAGATAAAAGAATTACTTCAGTTGAATATTCCGGAATGGAAAGATAGTTTGAAAAGATGTATTGGTATTTTAAATAAAACGTAAACTACTCTCTTGTTCACAGCCTTGGTGGGTGTTTACGAGCTGGAATCGTTACCCATCTCTTTTAGCATAAGGAAACTTCTATTTTACCTCTATCTTTGCAACTAAAATTCAGAGGACTTGGAGACTAAATTTCAATCGCAATATATACCGTTTTCACAAACAGGAAAGTTCACTAAAATTACCCTGGATTATATCAATGAAAGCCCTGCGCTAAAAAATTTTTATGAGCATCCTGTAAATATAGAAGGAATAAAAGCGGCAATTACTGAAAGAAAGAAATTCAAAACCAATCGCCGGTTATTGGTGGACCGGTTTACAGATCAGTATAAAGAGTTTACTGACTGTGATACCATACAAGCCAACATTCAGACCCTTTTGAGCGAAGATACTTTTACGGTCTGTACTGCGCATCAGCCTAATATTTTTACCGGCCATCTTTATTTTGTGTATAAGATTTTACATACGATAAAGCTGGCCGATTCTTTAAAAAGGGAATTGCCACAATATCATTTTGTTCCGGCTTTCTTTGTGGGAAGTGAAGATGCTGACCTGGAAGAGTTGAACCATATTGTAATAGAAGGAGAGAAGTATGCGTGGGAGACTAAGCAAACGGGTGCAGTAGGTAGAATGAAGGTGGACAATGAATTGATCCAATTGATAGATAAAATTGCCGGAAGATTATCAGTTGAGAAATATGGAAATACGATTGTTGAATTATTAAGGAAGTGTTTTGTAAAAAATACTACTATTGAAAGGGCTACTTTTTTATTCGTTCATTATTTATTTAAAGATTTTGGCTTATTGGTTTTATTGCCGGATGATGCTGCTTTTAAAAGAGAATTGATCTCTGTTTTTGAAGATGATATTTTTAATCACACTTCTTCAGAAATTGTGAATCACACATCCGGGGAATTGGCTAAGAATTACAAAGCACAGGCTTATCCTCGTGAGATCAATTTATTTTATTTAAAAGATGATCTCAGAAACAGGATCGTTCCTGTAGAGGATCGTTTTGTAATTCATGGTACTGATATTACCTTTTCAAAAGATGAGATTAAAAAAGAATTAAAAGATTATCCCGAGCGCTTTAGCCCCAATGTGATCTTACGAGGATTATTTCAGGAGGTAATTTTACCTGATGTGGCGTGGATCGGTGGTGGTGGCGAACTTGCTTACTGGCTTCAGTTAAAGGATCTGTTTAAAAATTATTCAGTTCCTTATCCCGTATTGATCGTAAGAAATTCTTTTTTGATAGTAGATGAAAAATACAGTTCATTATTAAATAAACTGGATCTTCATGCAGTGGATCTTTTTAAAGGAAGAGAAGATATTTTCAATGAAATAATAAATAGGGAAAGTAAATCTGTTCTGAATCTGGAAGAAGAAAAGATAGAATTTGAAAATATTTATAAAAAGATCAAAGAGATTGTAAAGAATATTGACATTACGCTGGAATCCCATACAGCAGCATTGGAAACAAGGCATAAGAAGGCTTTAACTTCTCTGGAAAAAAAAATGCTACGTGCAGAGAAGAGAAAATTTACTAACCAGAAAGGCCAATTGAACAAAATATTTTCTTCATTATTTCCCAATGAAGGTTTGCAGGAGAGAACCGAGAATTTTATGCTTTTTTATTCAAGATGGGGTGATGATTTCTTTAAAATGCTGTATGAAAATTCATTGACTTTGGAGCAAAAGTTTTGTGTTGTTTCTGCTTTGATAGCTAACGACAGGTGATTCTATTTTTGGAAACCTATAGTTTTTGCTTTCTCCTCTACCTCTTCCTTCATTTCTTTTTTGAAATTTGTCAATTTCTTTGCAAGGTTTTTGTCAGATAACGCCATAATTTCTGCCGCTAATATCCCTGCATTTTTTGCAGCATTGAGTGCTACAGTAGCCACTGGTACGCCATTGGGCATTTGTAAAATAGAAAGTATGGAATCCCACCCGTCAATGGAATTGGAAGATTTTATGGGAACGCCAATTACTGGGAGGATTGTCAATGAAGCAATCATACCAGGTAAATGTGCGGCGCCTCCGGCGCCGGCAATAATTATTTTTAATCCGCGCTCAACCGCTGTAGAAGCATATTCTACCATTCTCATCGGTGTACGGTGTGCCGAAACAATGGTGAGTTCATAGGGAACCCCAAAATTCTGTAAGATTTCTGCAGCAGCATTCATAACTTTTAAATCGCTGTCGCTACCCATGATGATGCCAACAAGTGGCTGATTTGTTTTTGCCATAAATTAATTAAAGGGTTAAAGATAAAGCAAAGCCTAAAGAAATATTCGAAGTATTGTGGAAAAACCTATAAGGTTTCATAAACCTTATAGGTTTGATTAATACCTTGTAGATTTAGTTATAATCAATATCTTTCGGATATGGATTATTATCAACAGTTATTGCCTGATAATTCTTATCATATTTTCAGCCGGGCGGTTGGAGATGAGAAGATGTTTCTGAATGATGAAAATTATCGATTTTTTTTTAGAGAGGTTTGATAAATATATTTCTCCGGTTGCAGATATATTAGCCTATAATTTGTTACCTAATCATTTTCATTTCATAATTGAGGTCAAAACTGAAGATGTGATTCTTGCTTTATATGAATCTAAAAATAAATTAAACAAGCAATATGAAGGCTGGCAGCATAATTTTGTAATGCAACAATTCAGTAATTTTCTAAATAGTTATACCAAATCATTCAATAAGATAAACGATCGGAAAGGTTCTTTATTTATGGATTACATTCGAAGGATACTGATAAAGGATGATTCTCAACTTTCCTCGACCATATTTTATGTTCACAGAAATGCTGTGCATCATGGTTATTGCAAATGTATTACCGATTGGCGATGGACTTCTTATAAAACGTTTCTATCTAAATCGCCAACGAAAGTAAAACGCCGGCAAGTCCTGGAATTCTTTGGGGATGAAGCAGAATTTGTAAAGTTTCATTCACAGCCAGTTTATTTAAAAAATGCAATTACTTTAGAATAGTATCCATAGACCTATAAGGTTTCCAAAACCTTATAGGTCTGATTTCCAAAACCTTATAGGTCTGATTTCTAAAACCTTATAGGTCTGGTTTCTAAAACCTTATAGGTCTGATTTTGAAAAATTGATAGATTTAAAGAAAGCTCCTTTTTGGAAATGTAAGGATTTATAAATTCGCGATATCTCCCGATAGCAATGCTACGCTTGTTTCCGCCACTTTCGCCTGATACAGGGCATTGTATAAACGGTTTTTCGCATCGTTATAACTTATTTGTATCTGTCGCAATTCCACCGAAGTAATGTTTAATTTTTTATAACGTTCTACCGCAATCATAATATTTTCAGTAGCCAGCACGAGATTGTTTTTTTCCAGATCTATTGCTTTTAATGCGTTGTTGTAATTAATGTAGGCATTGTTTACGGCAGTCTGAATGTCTCTTTTTGTCTGGGTAATGGAGAGTTGTTGATTCTTGATTTGTATGTCGGAGATAGCGAGTTGTTTTTTTACGAGAACACCGTTGAAGAGTGGGATCGTTAATCCTACCGATCCGGATGGGCCGTAGGTTTGATTGAAGAGAGTAAAACCCGCGCCGTTACTGTTTTTTGAAAAATTGTAGAAACCATTGAGATCAACTGTTGGAAGCCTTTCTGCATTCACCTCTTTTTTTTCCTGTGTCAATACATTTAGCTGGCTATTGGCAAGGAGTACATCCGGATTCTGTTTTTCGATCTTCGACTGTATATCTGAATAGAGTGGTAAAGGCATCACCAGAATAGTATCTGCTACATTGAAGGAGGTATCCGTATCATCCTTTCCTATGAGATTACTGAAAGAGGATTTTGCCAGCGCAATGGAATTTTGAAGTACCAGTAAGTTGGACCGTTGTTCATTGAGATCTACCTGTGCTTCCAGTACTTCATATTTAGCACCGGTGCCTATTTCAAACCTTCGCTGCGCAAGGTTGTAGCGGTCGGTATATAAACTGATTTGTTCGAGTGTGGCTTTTTTTTGTTCTTTCAGTGTTACAATGTTGTAGTAAGAAGTGATTACATTATACACCGTTTCGTTCAGGCTTTTTTTGAAAGTATATTCTCCTGCGCGTTCCAGCTCGGCAAGTTTCTCTTTGGTAGCAAACATTTTGAGCCCGTCAAACACATGCCAGGTGACCGCTACTCCTGCAGTAAGATTGTGTGTTATATTCCCGTTTTTCCGTGTCACGGTTCCATTGCTCAGTTTTTGTTCCAGGTTATTTAATCCGATTACTTTATTGGCGGTGGCACTTATAACAGGAACAGCGCCGGCATTGGCCCAATTATTATTGATGGATCCTATTTCGATATTATTTTTGCTGATGATAATACCGTAATTGTGTTCGATTGCATACTGTACCGCATCCTGAGCAGAAAGTAACGTATCCTGAGCATGAACAGCACAATTGGTAAATACGATCAGGCAACAAAAAAACAAAGAAGATTTTTTATAAAAACGCTTCATTCATGGGTGGTTTTTTACGTGAAAGAAATGCGTACATGGCTGGCACAACAAATAGAGTTAAAATCAGGGAAAATAAAATTCCACCCACAATTACGATTCCAAGTGGAATACGGCTGGTGGAAGCATCTCCTATAGAAAGCGCGAGAGGCAACGCACCAAGCGACATTGCAAGGCTTGTCATTAAAATGGGGCGCAAGCGGAGGAAAGCGGCTTCTATTACCGCGTCCATCTTATTCATGCCTGCTTTTCTTTTTTGATTGGCAAATTCCACAATCAATATTCCGTTTTTAGTAACGAGGCCTATAAGCATGATCATTCCTATCTGTGAAAAAATGTTGAAAGTCTGTCCAAATACCCATAGTGAAAGTAAAGCTCCTGCTAATGCAAGCGGTACTGTAATCATGATAATAAAAGGATCAATAAAACTTTCAAATTGAGCTGCAAGCACTAAATAAATAAGAATGAGTGCCAATATAAAGGCAAACAATGTATTTCCTGAACTCTCAGAGTAATCTCTGGAAGTGCCACTGAGGGCAGTAGTGAAAGTATCGTCTAAAAGACTTTTAGAAATCCTTTTCATTTCTTTTATACCATCGCCCACGGTTTTTCCGGGTGCTAACCCCGCAGAGATTGTCGCAGATTTGTATCTGTTGAAATGATAAATGGTTGGGGGTGCTGATGCTTCAGTAGTAGTAACCAGATTATCAAGGCCAATATTTTCACCCCGATTATTCTTTACCATTATTTTACTAAGGTCGTTGGGGTCATCTCTATCGCTACGATCTACCTGACCAAGCACCTGGTATTGTTTTCCCGATCTTAAAAAATAGCCGAGCCTTCTATCGCTGTAAGCAAGTTCAAGTGCCTGGTTAATATCACCGACACTTACGCCCAGTTCACTTGCACGAAGCCGGTCAATATTTACGCGAAGCTCCGGTTTATTAAATTTTAAATCTGCATCTACTCCTATGAACACAGGACTTTGTTTTGCAGCTTCCAAAAATTCAGGAAGTATTTGTCTTATTTTATCGAAATCATTATTCTGTATTACGAACTGAACAGGCTGGCCACCGCGTCTGTTAGTAGAGATTGTTTCCTGCTGACTTGCAAAGGCTCTTCCCTGTGGAAATTTTTTAAGATTCCTGTTTACCATATCTACAATTTGCTGTTGTGACCTGTTCCTGTCTTTCGGGTCGGTGAGCATAACGTTGAAGAATCCGCTATTTACAGAACCACCACCGAAGCCGGGAGAAGTAAGGCTTATGAGCATTGTTTTATCGGGTATGGAGTCTGTTAAAAACTTATTAAGAGTATCCATGTACGAATCCATGTAATCGTAAGAGGTGCCTTCCGGCGCGGTAACGCTTAATCGAAATTGATTACGGTCTTCCAAAGGGGCAAGTTCTGAAGGCAACCCTTTAAAAATAAAATAAATAATTCCAAGACATACCGCAACCATTGCTAAAGCTACCCATTTGAATTTCATAAAACCTGCAAGACTTTTCTTGTAGCCGTTTTCCATTCCCTGGAAAAATGGTTCTGTTTTCCTGTAAAACCACGAGTGCCCGATACTTTTATGGGTCAGCTTTACATTGAGTACTACGGTCAATGTGAGTGATACGAAGGCTGAAATAAGCACAGCACCGGCTACTACAATTCCAAATTCCCGAAACAATCTTCCCACAAACCCCTGAAGGAAAACGATGGGTAAAAACACAATCGCCAGGGTGATGGAAGTAGAGATTACGGCGAAATAAATTTCCTGGGAACCTTCTCTGGCAGCCTGGTATTTATTCATACCAGCTTCAATTTTCTTAAAAATATTTTCCGTGACCACAATACCATCATCCACTACAAGTCCCGTGGCCAGTACGATTCCAAGAAGGGTAAGCACGTTGATGGTAAAGCCGAATATATACATAATAAAGAAGGCACCTATCAAAGAAACAGGGATATCGAATAAAGGCCGGAGTGCCAGTATCCAATCGCGGAAGAATAAATAGATGATAAGGATTACCAAAGCCAAAGCAATCATAAGTGTTTCTTCCACTTCTGAAATGGATTTTTTAATGAACCTTGTCTGATCCATTCCTACATCCATCTTTATATCTTTCGGGACATCTTTTTTTATCTGTTCCAGTCTTTTATAAAACTCATCTGCGATAGAAACGTAATTGGAACCAGGTTGAGGAATGATAGCCAGCATGATCATAGGTACACCACTCTCTTTTAATCCTGACTCTTCATTTTCGGGGCCTAAAACCACATCGGCGACATCACTTAATTTTATATTTACCCCATCAATATTTTTTACGATCAGGTTATTGAATTGTTCTTCGGTATTTATTTGTCCAAAAGTCCGGACCGATAATTCTGTATAATCTCCCGAAATCTTTCCTGCAGGAAGTTCAACACTTTGAGTGAGCAAAGCATTTTGAACATCGTTGGCAGTGAGTCCATAAGCCTGTAATTTTTGTGGCTTAAACCAGATACGCATCGCATATCTTTTTTGGCCCCAGATTGAAATGGAACTAACACCCGGAATTGTTTGTAACCGTTCTACAATATTGTTTTCGGCGTATTCTGTAACCTGCAACAGATTGCGGGAGCTGCTTCGTACTGTTACCGCAATAATAGGTTGTGCATTCACGTCGGCCTTTGAAATCACCGGTGGAGCATCAATATCCTGCGGCAGGCTTCGGGTTGCCTGGCCTACTTTATCTCTTACATCATTGGCAGCAGTTTCCAAATCAACACCCAAATCAAATTCTACATTTATATTGCTTCTCCCCTGATTGCTTGAAGAACTTATATTTTTTACTCCCGGAATTCCATTGATTGCTTTTTCAAGAGGTTCTGTTATTTGTGATTCTATAATATCTGAGTTGGCACCGGCATAAGAAGTGCTTACAGAGATATTGGGCGGGTCTATCGCAGGATAATCCCTTACCCCAAGGAATTTAAAACCAATGATTCCAAATAATAAGATCACCAGGTTCAAAACAATGGCTAATACAGGCCTTCGTAAACTTATCTGAGAAATATTCACTCTTTGTATTAATTATTTAAGGATGAAAGATTGATTTTACTTCCGGGTTTGATAGAAAGTAATCCAGTAGTAATAACGGTGTCACCGATGGAAAGCCCGCTGATGATTTCTACTTTAGCGGAATCCCTGGTACCTGTGGTTACAATTTTAAAATCAGCGTTTCCTCCATTGTAAACAATCACTTGTTTATCCCTTGCCTGTGGGATAATAGCCTGCGTAGGAATCATGACCGCGTCGTTATTATCGCCCATATCGAAAGCTACTTTTGCAAAAGACCCGGCGGTAATATTCTTATCTGTGTTTTCCACAAGGGCATGCACTTTCAGACTTCTATTCTCGGTGGTAATGCCCGATTCTGTTGCATAGATTTTTGCCTGATATTTTTTATTGGACGACTCTGTGGTAAAATTGATCACATTACCCAATCCCACTTTTGAAGTATATTTTTCCGGAACACTGAATTCAAGTTTGAGTTTGGTATCCTGCCTGATGGTAGTAATGATAGTGGTGGGAGTAATGAATGCACCGATGCTGATATTTTTGAAACCTAACTTTCCGTCAAAGGGCGCTCTGATAATAGTTTTGTCAATAGCGGCCTGCGATATCTGCATGTCAGCTTTGATGGTACTTACATCCAGAACGCTTAAATCGTAGTCCTGCTGGCTGATGCCTCCGATCTTTAATAATTCTTCCTGTCTTTCCTGTGTCTTCTGGGCTATTTGTAATTGCACACTCAGTTTGTGCAGTTGCGCCTGTAGATCGCCATTAAAAAGTTTTGCAAGTAAGGTGCCTCTTTTTACATGAGTGCCTTCGTGAATAGAGAGGTAGGTTACTTTTCCCGAAACCTCCGGATGAATTTCCGTTTCTTCAAGAGGCAGCAGGGTACCTGCTACTTCAATACTTGAATGTAAAACGGAAGGGTGTATCACATAACCCTCCACTGATAAGGCCGAATGAGCGGACGCTTCCTGATTCTTTTTTGGAGGGTCTGCCTTTTTGTTTTTATTTGCGCACGAGGAAATAAAAAATAGTAAAATAGTTCCTGAGAGGAGTAGTCCGGCGTACTTCAATTTCATTATAAGAATTCCTGTTTTTAATCTGAATGAGTAAGACGTTAAAAATAAACAAAACCTGTGTATTGTTTATTAAGAAATAACTTTTAGTGATTGTTTCACTCTATTGGCTATGTGAATCAATTGCTGCCTTTCATCACTTAAAATGGTTATATGTCCCATTTTCCGGCCTGGGCGTGTTTCTTTTTTACCATAAATATGTACAAATACATTTTCTATTTGTAATACCTCTTCCAGGTTTATATACTTTGCTTCGCCTCTGTAATCTTCCGCTCCTATCAGATTCACCATTGCCGAATTCATAATACTCTTTGTATTTCCCAGAGGATAACCGAGTATGACCCTCCACAACATATCAAACTGTGAAGAGAAAGAGGCTTCAATCGTATGATGGCCACTGTTGTGAACTCTCGGAGCTGTTTCATTGACCAGTACATTGTCATCAATATCTACAAATAATTCCACGGCAAAGATACCCGGGCTTTGGAGATTCTTTGCCACCGTTAATGCAATGGCTTCTGCCTTCCATAAAATTTTTTCGGGTAAAGTAGCGGGGCTTAGCTGAAACTCCAGTTGATTGAGATCAGGATTGAATATCATTTCCACAGGAGGATAGACAACATTTTTCCCTTCTTCATTGATTGCTACGATCAATGAGATTTCTTTTTTGATAAGTACCAGTTTTTCCAAAACCGCTTCTTTGTCAAAACCTCTTTCTATATCATTTTCATTTTTTAAAATTTCCACGCCTCTTCCATCATAGCCGCCCAGTGCGATCTTATGTGCGGCAGGCAAAAAATCAAGATGCTTCTGCAGGTCGCTCTTACTGTAAGTGATTACAAATTCGGAAGTAGGGATCTCATGCTCTTTATAAAATTTCTTCTGTAAAATCTTATT
Organism: Ginsengibacter sp.; assembly: GCA_039937655.1. Taxonomy (GTDB): domain Bacteria; phylum Bacteroidota; class Bacteroidia; order Chitinophagales; family Chitinophagaceae; genus Ginsengibacter. Next base: position 40,213 of record JBDTGA010000025.1, on the reverse strand, counting down.
TTTAATAATCTCCAGTGCCGCCGGGCGGGGGTAAATTTTTACTCCTTCCGATTCTAATTTTTTTAAGGCATCAATATTAACCGATTCTATCTCAATAGTGACCGCATCAAGGCCTTTCCCAAAGTTGTAAACGTCGTCATAGTTGGTAATATCACCTTTGGTAAAATGATGGCATAAATGAGCCGCCGGACATTCTGTGCTGTTTTCCAATACGAAAGTTTCTACCGGATAATTGGCTGCTGCCTGTAACAGCATTTTCCCTAATTGCCCTCCGCCAAGTATGCCTGTCTTTTTCATGTAAATTTTTTCTGCAAGATAAAGATTACGTGTTTATTGAAAGGGTTAAATCGGTTTTTCGGCGGAAAGTGGTTTCTTTCCGGCTGGATAATCATATAGGCTTTATTTTCTTATCTATTCCGTTTCATCTCTCCGCGATAACATAAGTAAGTGAGGAAAATTTCTTCGGGGGCAACTATGAATTACCTTTGCTGGGCTGCAAACCGGGTTATCGTTCCAGTAAGTCCCGATAGCTATCGGGATGGGAAGGAAAGTCCGGACAGTAAAGAGCAACACACCGGTTAACGGCCGGTCTTATTTTGGTAACAACCCGAATGAGAAGAAAGTGCCACAGAAAATAACCGTCCTGCCCCGAGTGATCGGGATGGGATAAGGGTGAAAATGGGAGGTAAAAGCTCACGTCCCGGTGAGGTAACTTACCGGGAGGGTAAACCTTGTGTACTGCAATGCCACGTATATCGGTGCTTCGGCCTGGTTTCCGGTAATTTACCGGAGCCGGTTGAAAAAGGGCGGCTCGTCCGATGCCGAAGGGTAGGCAGCAAGACTGTTGCAGTAATGCAGCAGCAAGATAAATGATAGCCATCCGTTATCCTGAACTTGTTGAAGGAGCGGATACAGAATCCGGCTTACAGGTTTGCAGCAAATTTATTAAGAAAGGCAGTCATTCTTTGGCTGCCTTTTGTGTGATTTTTATCTTTCAAGAGAATTTTAAATGACGGATTGTTTTTGAGATGCGGTAAGAGGTATAGGAAGCATGCGTCAAAAGACCACCACTGAAGAATGAATTTTTTTATAATGAATTTCGGGTGATAAACCACAGTACCTTTTACTTTCACGGATTCGAGGTTTTGAAGAATAATATTTTTAAAGCACGATGCAGCGGTTTTTCAAAAAAAAGTGTCAACTTAGCACGAGGCTGCTGTCAAGATATTTCACTTTGAAAGAGTACATAAATTGAAAGAATCAAAAACACATACTAACCAACTCTTAGAAAAGATTTGTGAAAAAAATGTCAAGAGTCTTTTGAGAAACTCTTTAAATTATTTTATGAAAGGTTACTCAACTTTTGCGTTCATTATATTAAAGACAAAGAAGCAGTAGAAGAAATTATTTCTAATGTTTTTTTAAAGTTATGGGAGAAACGAAAGGAGTTGTCTCATATTCAACATGGAGGCTTATCTTTTTATAAAACAAAAAAAAGTAAAAAATATCTTTTAGGTGGTGTTACCATAGTTGTAGATTATCCTATGGAAAAGACTATCCTGATTATACCTGAAATTGAAACTGATGCCAATACAAATATTCAACAGAATGCAGGTTATTAAAAACCTATGGCTGTTTCTACTTTTTACTTCCGGATGTTACTTCATTTCACAGGGACAAGTAAAGACGAAAGCGGTTTTGGATCATGCAGTGTATGATGGCTGGCAGGAGATCGGTGCAAAGGAAATTAGTAATAATGGCAGTTGGGTTGCTTATACTATTAAACCACAGGAAGGTAATGAGCAATTAGTGGTATATAATGTTTCTAAAAGAACCACACTAAAAATGGACAGGTCATCTGATCCTGTATTTACTGCGGACCATCAGTTCCTCCTGTTTCGTATTCATCCTGATTTCAAGGATGTAGAAAAGACGAATAAAGAAAAGAACAAAAAAAAAGAAGGTGCCAGCAAGGATACGCTGGCTATCCTTAATTTAAGAAATAAAAGTTTGCTGAAAATCCCGGGGCTCATGTCTTTTCAGGTACCAAAAAGGGGTAGCGGATGGATTGCTTATCATGTTAGAAGAGATTCTATAAAGGGCGACCATACCGATACCCTTTTTATTTTTAATCTGAAGACGGGAGAAAAGAGTTTTTTCTCAGAGATTGAAAACTATCTTATCAGCGACAGTAATAATCATATTGCTCTTTCGTTGAGCGGCCTGGAAAATCATAGTAGAAAGAAAAGCGGTATTGCTTTGTGGTTTGATCCCGAAAATCATACAACAGATACGCTTAATAAAGGGGCAGCCGGGTACCGTAATTTTGTTTTTGATAGCAGTTGTAACCAGCTCGCATACCTTAGCCAGCAAGATACCAACAGTAAAGAACAAAAATTATTTTCACTGCATTACTATCGCAATGGAGAAAGACACGATAGAAGATTAACACAATCCGAAATTAAAACCAGGCCTTATCTGCAAACCATTAATGCTAACCGTAAGATTTTCTTTAGTAAAAATGGGGGACAGCTATTTTTTTATACAGTACCGGTTGTAATAAAGGATACTTTACATAATTCGGATCGCGCAAAGGTTGATGTGTGGCGGTATAACGACGATTATCTTTTTACCAGACAGCAAAAACTCATGGAGGATTCTGCAAGAGGTTATCTGGCTATGGTGGATTTACCTTCTGAAAACCTTATTCAACTGGCAGATAAAAATATTCCCACGGTATTACTTTCAGATGAAGGTAAATCAGATGTTGCCCTGGGTGTTACAGATAAAGGTGATCGCATTTCATCACAATGGAGAACGAATACTTTGAAAACAGCATATTTAATCTCTTTGAAAGATGGAAGTAGAAAGAAAATAACAGATACCCTTCGTGGTGAGTTTCTTATATCATCATCCGGTAATTTTGTGATATGGTATAACGGAAAAGAGAAAAACTGGTTTGCCTATAATGTCAGGACGGGTGAAGTAAAAGATATGACACAACTGGTGGCTGATTCCTTTTATGATGTGGAATATGACCAGCCAGAGTTTCCTCCATCTTATGGAATTGCCGGATGGACAAAAGATGATCGAAGCGTATTGTTGTACGGGCGCTATGATATCTGGCAGATTGATCCTGCCGGAGAAAAAAAAGCCCTGAATATCACCAATGGGTTTGGACAAAAGAACCGTATCGTTTTCAGGGTAGTCAATAAAAGTAAAGAGCAACCGTCCTTTTCACCCAATCAGTTTTTAACGCTAAACGCTTTTTATGAATCAAATAAACAAGGGGGCTTTTACGGTTCCCGAATAGGGGTAGCCGGTAATCCAACATTTCTCACTTCAGGGCCTTATCATTTTTCGTCACCCATAAAAGCCCGGGATAAAAATGTTTTTATTTTTACCAGAGAAAATTTTGTTCAATCACCCGATTTATATGTAGGTAGTCTATACGGGGCAACACGTATTAGTGATCTTAATCCTCAGCAGCAAAAGTATAATTGGGGGACGGCTTCATTGGTAAAATGGGAGACTTATGATGGAAAGCCTTCAGAAGGAATTTTATATAAACCTGAAGATTTTGACTCGACACATCAGTATCCAATGATCGTATATTTTTATGAAAAGTTGACAGATCGTTTTAACTATTATATACCGCCTGAACCGACACCTTCCCGTTTGAATATTTCTTTTTTTGTAAGCCGCGGGTATTTGGTATTCACACCTGATATTTCTTATACTATTGGTCATCCGGGTAAAAGCGCGTATGATTATATCATGTCCGGGGTTCGGTCTTTATTGCATCATTCCTGGATAGACTCCACCCGAATCGGAATACAGGGGCAAAGTTGGGGAGGGTATCAAACAGCCTACCTCATCACACAAACTCCTCTGTTCAAAGCTGCATGGGCAGGAGCTCCGGTTGTGGATATGTTTAGTGCTTATGGCGGTATCCGTTGGGGAAGTGGGGTAAGCCGTCAGTTTCAGTATGAGCATGGACAAAGCCGTATCGGTGCTACCATTTGGGAGCGTCCTGATCTGTATATTGAAAACTCACCTTTATTTTTTTTACCCCGGGTACATACGCCTCTTGTGATCATGGCTAATGATCATGACGAAAAAGTTCCCTGGTATCAGGGTATTGAATTATTCACTGATTTACGGAGGCTGGGTAAGCCGGTATGGATGCTAAATTATCTTGGAGAAAAACACAATCTTGTGAAAAGAAAAAACAGGAAAGATATTTCCATAAAAGAACAAGAGTTTTTTGACCATTTCCTTAAAGGAGCACCTTTACCCGACTGGATGCAAAGTGCGGATTAATCAGCTATTACTAATTCACACTTTGTAGATGAGGATGTTTTCCGATGTTCGGGAATTCTTTTTTTATCAGCCAGTATTTGTTCATTCTTATAAATTGGAATTCTTAAAAAGATTGCTCACTGTAAAGGTTTAGCTTTATAAAAGGCTGTCTTGAAAAAATACCATAAAACTATAAAGGAGATAAACTGAAACTCAGAGCTTTGTGTTTTGTTATTTTTGATTCAGAAAGTTAGAATGGAGCTATTGAGACTACCTCCTCAAAAATATACAGATGACATTACAGGAAGCCATTACTTTAATTCAGAATGAAGACATTATTTCAGATAGAAAAAGTGTGTGGGCAGATTTGGGATGTGGTTCCGGCCTTTTTACTTATGCACTGGCAAACTTGTTACACGAAAAAAGTATTGTTTATGCGATTGACAAAAATGTTTCTTCTTTCAAAAAGATTGCTTCTTTCAAAAGTATTACTGTAAAGCCGGTAGAACTGGATTTTGAAAATCAGGAGTTTTCTTTTTGCAATCTTGATGGAATATTGATGGCCAATTCCCTACATTTTGTAAAAGATAAAATGAAGTTTCTTGAAAAAATAAAATCCTACCTTGACAACAAAGGGTGTTTTCTGATAGTGGAGTATGATACTGAAATTTCCAATCATTGGGTCCCCTATCCAATAAGTTTTTTATCATTAAAAGAGTTGTTTAAAGATGCAGGCTATACATCTGTTATTAAAATAAATGAAAGGCCATCTGCCTTTAATAGAGGAAATTTGTATTCGGCAATGATACGAAACCAATCGGAAGGAGTCCATTAGATTGAAAATGTGGTTCCCGTCTGATTAATAAAATAAAAAAACACGTAAACTTGTATTTTCATCATGGACACACGAAGAGAATTTATTAAGAAAGCTTCACTGCTGGCGGGTGGTGCAGGCATTTGGAACAGTTTACCCGCATCCATTCAAAAGGCGATTGCCATTAATCCAGCTCCCGGTACTACTTTTGAAGATGCAGAGCACATTGTTTTTCTGATGCAGGAAAACCGTTCATTTGATCATTGCTTTGGAACGTTACAGGGTGTAAGAGGATTTAATGATCCGCGTTTCATTACTTTGCCGGGGGCCGATCCTGTCTGGTTGCAAAGCAATGAAGCGGGGAAAAAGTATGTCCCATTCCGGTTAAATATGAAAGATACCAAGGCTACCTGGATGGGCGGTCTGCCTCACTCATGGGAAGATCAAACAGATGCACGTAATAAAGGAAAATATGATCAATGGCTTGAGGCGAAAAACTCCGGGAGCATACATTATAGCGGTATGCCCTTAACCCTGGGATATTATAATCGTGAAGATATTCCTTTCTATTATGCACTCGCAGATGCTTTTACGGTTTGCGATCAAAATTTTTGCTCATCACTTACAGGCACTACTACTAATCGTACTTTTTTATGGACTGGAAAAATACGTGATGATGGCGGAGGCCCGGCAAGGGTGCGCAATTCAGAATTGTATTATAATGAAGAAGCGCACTGGAAAACTTTTCCGGAACGGCTGGAAGAAAATGGAATTCCATGGCGTGTATATCAAAATGAAATAAGTGTACAATCGGATCTGGATGGGGACGATGAAAGCTGGCTTTCTAATTTTACGGATAATAATCTGGAATGGTTTACTCAATACAATGTCCGCTTTCACAAAGCACATTATGATTTTTTAAAGAAAAGATCAGAAGAATTACCTGGAGAAATTGATAGGCTGCAGAATGCATTAAAAAAGTCGAAAAAGAATCAGGCAGTCCAAATCCAAAAGAAAATCAATCAGAAACAACAACAACTTGAAAAGTATCAAAAGGAGTTAGAGATATGGAGCCCTGAAAATTTTGAGAAGTTATCTGACTATGAAAAAAACCTTCATAAGAAGGCATTTACTACCAATGTAAATGATCCAAATTATCACAAAACAGAAATGTTTTCATACAATGATAATGGAACGGAGCGAAATATTTTATTGCCCAAAGGAGACGTATTACATCAGTTTAGGGAAGATGTAAATAGTGAAAAATTACCGACTGTTTCATGGTTGGTAGCACCACAATATTTTTCAGATCATCCCAGTGCGCCGTGGCTTGGAGCCTGGTATGTTTCTGAAGTGCTTGATATATTAACCAAAAATCCGGAGGTATGGAAAAAAACAATTTTTATTGTAAACTATGATGAAAATGATGGATACTTTGATCACATTCCTCCTTTTACCGCGCCAAAACCAAATGATCCCAATAGCGGAAAGGTATCGGAGGGAATAGACACGGCTCCTGAATATGTAACCCTTCAGGAAGAATTGAGCAGAAAAAATTTTGATAAAATTGATGCCCGAGAAGGCCCTGTGGGATTGGGTTATAGAACCCCGATGATCATTGCTTCACCCTGGTCACGTGGAGGATGGGTCAATTCTCAGGTATTTGATCACACTTCTACTTTGCAGTTTTTGGAAAAATTTTTGACAAAAAAAACAGGCAAAGAGATTAAAGAAACTAATATTAGTGATTGGCGTAGGACAGTTACCGGCGATCTCACTTCTGTGTTCAGGCCTTATAATGGCGAAAAAATAAAATTGCCTGATTTTGTAAAACGGGATCCTTTTGTGAAGGAAATTTATAATGCAAAATTTAAAAAATTGCCTACAGATTTTAGAGCACTGCAAAAAGAGGAAATAAAAGAATTGAGAAAGAATTTGTATAATTCAGACTTACTTCCACGCCAGGAATCAGGTATCAGAAGTTCCTGCTCATTACCATACCAGTTATATGCCGATGGAAAATTAAACGATGATAAAAAAACATTTGACATCTTTTTTTCTGCAGCAAATAAATTGTTCGGCCAGCGATCTGCAGGTTCACCATTTAATGTATATGCTCCGGGAAAATATATTTCCAATAAGGGGAGCAATCAGAGATTGAATGAAGACGTAAAAGCCTGGTCTTATGCATTGCATGCGGGCAGTGAGCTGAATGCACAATGGCCTTTAAAGGATTTTGAAAATAATTTATATCATTTAAGAGTGTATGGCCCCAATGGATTTTTCAGGGAATTTGGTGGAAATAAAAATGATCCTTTAATCAGTGTGAAGTTGGAATATGAAAGAATTAAAGTTTCACCGAAAAAATTTTCCGGAAATATCATGTTGCTGTTTAAAAATGGAAGTGATGAAAATCATCTCATTGAAATCAGCGATAATTCTTATAAAAATGACGTACAATCTTTTGTTCTAAATAAAATGGATACTAAAGAAGTGGTTTTGAATCTTCAGAAAAGTTTTAACTGGTATGATATTTCTCTAAAAATAAAAGAGAACAATCAGTTTGAGAGAAGATATGCAGGACGTGTAGAAACAGGTGATCATAGTAAGAGTGATCCATTTATGGGAAGAGTTTAAAATACAGAAAAGAGAATTGAATGTAAAAATTATGGATATTCTTATTTAGATAATCCAATTTATTTATCAACTAATAATTTTATGTGACTACTACAACTAAATATATGTCATCTTAATTCAAAAGTTTTTAACTCCCTCATTGGCCCCACATCTTTATAGAAAAGAATTGCCAAAGCTAAAGTAAATGTATAAAGTTCTAAAACTTAGAGATGTTTTTATTGACAGAAGTATGAACAAAAATTGAGATAAATGAAGACCATAAAATGGCTGAGGTTATTCAGCTACTATATATTATTGCTGGGTTTTAATGGAACGATTGCGGTTGCACAGTCTCGAACTAAAGGGAAGTTGATGCAGAAGGGAACTATGGAAAATCAGGATGTCACTTCTCAAAAAGTTTGGAAAGCAGACAATGGAAATGGAACCTATAAAAACCCGTTGCTCTGGGGTGATTGGCCCGATCCGGATGTGATTCGTGTTGGTGATGAGTTTTACTTTGTTTCCACCAGTATGCACTATGTGCCCGGCTGTCCAATTTTAAAATCAAGAGATTTGATAAACTGGCAAATGGCAGGATATGCAGTTGACAGATATGAAGAAGATCCACGCTACAATATGCAGGGAGGTGATAGGTACCTCAGAGGTTCATGGGCGGCAACCATCAGACATCATAATGGCTTATTTTATGTTGGTTTTTGTACTCCTGATTGGGGTAATGAAAAAGGCCACTTCTCTATCTGCACTGCCAAAGACATAAAGGGACCATGGACCCGTACCATCTTCCCGGAGTATCTGTATGACCCGGGCTTGTTTTTCGATGATGATAGCAAATGTTATGTAGTACATGGGCAAGGTAAATTGTATATAACAGAACTTGCTACTGATGCCCTTTCTGTAATAGGGGAAGATAAATTGATCTGGGATAAAAGGATTCCCGTTCCGCCGGGTTCGACTGCTCCGCCTGGTAATTACGGGATAGAAGGCTCACACATGTACAAGATCAATGGTTATTACTACATCACTTGTCCTGCTGGAGGTACTGAAGGATGGCAGATGTGCTTTAGAAGTAAAAATATTTACGGGCCTTATGAAAGCAAAATAATTATGCAGGATGAATCTTTGTATCCTGATAATGGCCTGCACCAGGGCGGTATGGTACAACTCAAAGATGGCAGTTGGTGGTTTATAATTATGCAGGATAGGGGGCCAATTGGAAGGGTTCCCAACCTGGAACCGGTAATATGGGAAAATGGTTGGCCTATGTTGGGTAAAGATGGAAACGCGAAAGGTGTGTTGGTCTATGAAAAACCAAATGTTGCCTGTCCGAACGCCAGCCCGAAAGATTCATTCTGGCGGGGATCATCCGGGCGGGAGAAAACTTATTCTATCGCTGTTCCCTCTACATCCGATGAATTCAATACTCCCGTTCTCGGATTACAATGGCAATGGAATCATAATCCTGATAATGGAAAATGGTCATTAAAAGAAAGGAAGGGGGGTCTTCGTTTACATGCATCATTTGCAAATGAATTACCGACGGCTCGTAATACGCTTACACAGAGAGTTCAGGGACCGGGTTCAGAGGGAACTGTTGAAATAGACCTTGCCGGATTAAAAGACGGTAACATAGCGGGATTTGGAATTTTTCAATCTCCCTATGCCTATATCGCTGTAAAAAAGGAGGGAGATAAGAAATGTTTGCTGATGGTAAACAATGGAAAAGTTATAGATAGCATGGATCATTTTACATCAAACAAAGTGTGGATCCGTGCAAATGCGACGGATAAATCTTTTATAGCTACCTTCTCATATAGTATTGATGGGGACAAATTCATTCCTCTGGGCAACGAGTTAAAGATGGGCTTAGGTTATGACTGGACGGCGAATAGATTCGCCTTGTTTAATTTCAGTACAAAAAAAGAAGGTGTTGGTGGTTATGCCGATTTCAATTGGTTTCGGTTTAGTGGTGAAAATCCAATGCCCAACTAAATGGTATCGAATTGAAGTAAATGTATTTAACTCTTAAATTTTAAACAATAATATAAGAACATGTTCCAATCAAAAAGAATTGTTTTCCTGTTTTTTTGTATTATGCACATAACTATTAGTTCATCCTACGCGCAATTAGATTTGTCAACCGATTATTTTAAAATCCACATTAACAATAAAGGTTTTATCACAAGTATGAAAAACATTACCGTAAAACCTTTCCAGGAGTTCAGCCTTAAGGATAACCCTTCCCCATTAATGTGTCTTTACAATAGCAGCAAAAAAGAATTTTACGAACCAGAGAAAGCAACCTTTGAAAATAATAATACAATTATTGTACTAAGGTATCTCAATGGTTCGGTAGCAAAAGTGGCTATAAGTGTACATGAGAAATATTTTAAATTCACATTGCAGTCTCTTACCAAACGAAAAGGCATAGACGATATTGAGTGGGGTTCTTTTAACACTAATATTACCAATTTGTTTGGGGAAGTTATTGGTGTGGCAAGAGACACCTCAGAAGCTGTTAATTATGCGATTGGAGCATTGGCTCTGAATGATATAACAATCGGGGGAAATTCAACTACCGAAGGGGATGCAGCTCCTTTTCAATATGTGATTCATGCGCCCGATACCAAACGCTTCCCCCTGCCGGCTCATCTGCACGAAGGCCAGTTATTCCCAATAGGCGGCGATGGAATCAGTGATGTTGCCTTCTATTCTCATCCCGAAGAATATTATAGAATTCTATACGGAAATACAGCAAGCGTTGATAACGAGGGAAGAATCGCCATTACTTATCACTCCAGAGACAGGACGAATAAAAGAGATATTTTGTTTTCACTGATTCCTTTCTTAAAAAATGATGAGCCTAATCACCAGGAGGTACAAGCCTTGTCCGGTGTGGATTTTATCGGTTCCTCCATTGCGCTATGGGGAAGCCCTGATAGCACGGCTCTTTTGGATGTGGTTCAAAATGTTGTTTTGTCAGAAGGATTGCCACATCCAACCATCAATGGCAAATGGGTAAAGGATCCGGCACGGTATATTCCGGATGTAACTACTTCCGGGAATTTATTTGACAGTACCATCAGTTACGTTTCACAAATGGGGTTTAAAGCAATAGAAGCCAATGACCTACCTTACTTTAAAGTGGACCGTGGGAATGAAGGGTATATTGATGGAAAAATTTTTGATATAAAACCATTCCATTTTACCAGTGGAAATAAATCGCATAAAGAGTTTACAGACATGTCAAATCCTCTTGGCATTTTAATGGGAAGGCATACCATAACAACAGCACTGGCACCCGGAACAAAGGATGCCAGTCCTATACCAAGCGATAGTTTGTGCTACCAGCAAAAAAGGATTCTTACGAAAAGTGTCAATGAAACAGATACCAATATTGTCGTGAACGATCCCACATTTTTAAACGAAGTAGCTTCATGGGAAGGTCATAGCTCTAACCTGAATATGATAAAGATCGGGAAAGAACTTATTTATTATTGGGGTGTTTCAGATACGCCACCTTATACGCTAAAAAATGTGAAGCGTGGGTATTGGGGTACAAAGGAATCGAATCACGAGGCCGGGGATACTTTATATAAATTGCAGGTCACTTTGAATTACGGATATGATGGTTTGATTCCTGATGTCTATTTGCAAGACAAAATAGCTGAATACTATGCTGGTGTCAGCAGTATTAATGGAATAAGATTTATAGATTTAGACGGGCAGGAATTTCTCTTTAACAACGGGCATGGTTATTATTCTGTGAAACGATTTTTTAGAAAATTATTTGACAGGGCTTCGTTTGAAAATATACCCTATTTGCGTATATCCGGTGCTACGTTATCAGAAGGTTCATGGCATTATCAAAGTGTTTGGAATGTAGGTGGCGGAAAAAATATGTATGATCTTGCAACTGATCAATGGGGAAGTACAACGAGTGAAGGAAAGGATCTTCGGAATGTGGCGGTTGCTAATTATTTCCCGGCAACATTTGGAGGTAATTTTGGAATAGATTCTTCATCAACGACAAAAGAATATGAGCATATTGAAGCTCTTTCTGTTGGTGGTGGGGTAACGTACCTAATGCCGCTAAACCAAAAATCAGTAGAAAGTTGTCCACTCAAGTATGAAATCTTTCATGCGATACGGACCTGGGAAAATGCAAGAGCCGCCAATGTATTTTCGCGAATAATTAAAAAAATATTGTCAGACCCCAATAGGCAATTTCATTTAGAACAAATTGATGAAAATACATGGACACTATATGAAGTAGAATTATCGGGAAGTGATTTTTTAACAACGCTTAGCAGGGCTAAGGGGTATTAGCAAAATCTTTTTTGAAACTATAAATAACCGGTTGGAAAAGTATTCCTTGGTGTTATAATCTTTACTTGCTTTGTCTTTAACTTGTTTGTTTGAAGTATTATTTGGTGAGATGGACTTTATCTTAAAAGTGATTTAATTTCAATCGCTGATTTAATTTTGTTACAAATGATAGCAATTAATAATTAAGAAGCGTATGCATAATTCTCTATTAGAAGGCAAAAGAAATTTTTTATTTACAGTTTTAATCATGGTATCAAATCTTGGTTACTCTCAGAATATATTTGTAGATCCTGGAGGGAATGATTCAGGAAATGGTACTAAAAAGAATCCTTGCGCAACCATACAAAGAGCTTTGGTAGAAATTTCCAAAGCAAGGAACGATGGGCGAATGCAACAGGTTACGATTAATTTACGGGAAGGCATTTATCCTATTCACCATACGCTTAAACTGGATGGTAAATTTTCTAATATAAATATTCAGGCTTATCAAAAGGAGAAAGTGATTTTTTTTGGTGGTGTTCATATTCCTTTAAATAAAATAGAAGCAATCAGCGCGTCCGAAATAAATAGTAATTCTGATAAAAAAGTTTACGAAGTAAATCTTAAAAAGTTGGGACTAATTGATTATGGCAAAATTCGTAATGTAGGTTTCGCACGCCCTTACGGCCCTTCATGGGGTGAGATTTTTATCAATAGCAAACCGATGCATTTAGCCCGGTGGCCCAATGAAGAAATGATTCCAATGGGAAAGGTTCTGGATAAAGGAAGTATTCCACGGGATGGAGATTATTCCAATCATGGCGGAGTGATTCAATACGATTCTTTACGCATTAATACATGGGTAAAAGAAAAAGATGCCTGGATGTCGGGCTACTTTATGTGGGGCTATGCTGATGATATGGTGAAAATTAAGAGTATTGATACCACGAACAAAACTATATCCACCGCTTCTGCAACCCTTTATGGATTTGCATCCGGAGAGTCATGGAGAAGATGGTATGGAGAGAATATCCTCTCAGAGTTGGATACGGTAGGTGAATACTATATAGACCGGGTAAAGGGGATTTTATATTTTATTCCGCCCGATAAGAAAATAGAATCATTGGAATTTTCCATACTGAAAGATCCCTTCTTTTTATTGACAAATACATCAGATGTGAATATTAAAGGAATCACTTTTGAGTGTGCAAGGGGACTAGGGATAGCTATGGAAAATACCAATGATATTACCATACAGGGATGCAGTTTCAGAAACCTGGGTAGTCTTGCTATTACTGTTGGGAAAGGGATTGAGCCTTTCAAAGATTATCGTCATGAAGGAACAGGGATCGCAAAAGATGGTATCGTAGGAAGTTTACAACAACATTTGTATGCCAATACTACCTTCAACAGGGAAGGAGGCAACAATAATAAAATCATCAGTTGCCAATTTTATGAGCTGGGTGCCGGAGGTATTGTTTTGGGAGGTGGAAACCGGCTCACACTTGAGGTAGGAAACAATGTAGTAGAGAATTGTGTGTTTCATGATTTGAATAGGATAGAAAAATCATATCGTCCCGCAATTCTTCTTACCGGAGTAGGAAATAAAATACGGCATTGCGAAATTTATAACACTCCGAGTATGGCTATTTTAATGCATGGCAATAATCATTTACTGGAATATAATTACATCCATGATGTGTGTACAGAAGCGGAGGATCAGGGAGCCTTTTATTTTGGCCGTGACCCTTCAGAAAGAGGAACTATGATTCGCTATAATTATTTTGAAAATATTCCGGACGATTTTAGTACCTGTGCCATTTATGAGGATGACGGTGCCTGTGGATTGACGGTTACCGGTAATATTTTTTATAAAGCGGGAAAACGGAATGTATTGATTGGCGGCGGTTCTGATAATGCTTATACCAATAATATTTTTATCGGAAATAAAGCAGGGTTCCATGTTGACAACAGGTTACAAAACTGGGCTAAAGGATTATTGGCTGCGGATGGATTGTACAGAAAAAGATTGGAAGCTGTAAATTATCTACATCCACCTTATAGCGCCCAATACCCACAATTAAAAAGTTATTTCGACAGTGCAGCATTCCCGCACAGAAACCTGCTGAAAAATAATGTCTTTATTCAGGTGGGAAAAATTATTGAGGGAAACGAAGAATGGCTAAATTTTAAATTAAACAATTGGGAAACAGACCAGGATCCGGGGTTTGCTGGTTGGAAGAACCGGAATTTTTCATTGAAAAAGCATTCGATTATCTTTGAAAAGATCCCGTCATTTAATGAAATCCCTTTTCAGAAAATAGGATTATATGAGAATCCGGATATTCCAACGAATAAAAAAATGAATGGATTAAGGGGAGAGAAGTAAAGAATTCTAAAAATAAAATCAGACCAGTAAATAATGATGCTATCCCGATTTTTAATCTTTATTGTATCACTTTTTTCGATAATTATACTTCGTGCACAAAAGAGGACGGCAGTAGTAGCTCAACCTGAATTTAAGAATATATGGACGAAGGCTCCTCAACAGATTCCAAATAATGTTTCAATTGATGCTCCATTGATGGGCAATGGTGATGTGACCATGAGTGTTGGGTATCAGGAAAATCATTTGTGTTATTATTTGTCAAAAAATGATTTTTGGCGTTTGCGTTCCAAAGCCGATGGCTTATCGGGACCGCGGGTGGTAGGGTTTGTGGACATAAAAATGGATGGTTTTAATAATGCCGGGTTTACTGCCACGCAACTCATCAGCAATGGAATTACCACTTGCTTTTTGCAAAAAAATAGCCAAAAAATAAAAGTGAAATCATGGGTGCAGGCTACGCAAAACCTGGTATTTATTGAATTGGAAGCCATCAGTAAAGCAACAAACATTTCGATTTCTTATTCTGCCCCCGAAAATAAAAGAGCCGAATTAAAAAAAGGTGAGGTACAACAGATCCATTGGTTCACACGTGCTTTCAATGATAGTGTAGATATATCTACAGAGGTAGCGGTTACATTAAAAACCATTAATTATAATGGCCTTAATGTTTTATTACAACCTGGTAAGAAATTGATAATAGCACTGGCAATTGAAAGTAAGTTTAAAAATAAAACCCCTTTGAATTATGTGCTACAGCAGATAAAAAGAATCAACGAAAATTCTATTGCGCCCTTATTGCAGAAACACGATAAATGGTGGGAAGCTTATTGGAGAAAATCGTCCATAAGTATAGAAGATACTGTTTTGATGAAAGCATATTACCAGGGACTTTATACAATGGCGGCATGCAGCCGCAACACACAATTTCCCCCGGGAATATTTGGTTGGACTACTACCGATACCCCTGCATGGAATGGCGATTATCATTTGAATTATAATTTTCAAGCGCCCTTTTATGGCCTTTATGCAGCCAACCGATTGGAACAGGGAACTCCGCAGGATGCGCCGCTGATTGATTTTATGCCCAGGGGTGAATGGTATGCAAAAAATGTAACCCACACAAGAGGTATTCTATATCCTGTGGGAATTGGACCGTTGGGAATTGAAACAACCAGAGATTTTGCGGTAGGAGGTTATCAGAAGAAAGGAGATATTGAAGAGGGAGGATTATTTTATGGACAACGTTCCAATGCTGTTTACGGTTTGATCAATATGGCCCAACAATGGCGCTGTACCTATGATGAAGAATATGGAAGGAAAATTTATCCTTATGCACTGGCAGTAGTGAATTTTTGGGAAGATTATTTAAAGGTTGAAAACGGCAGATATGTTATTTATGGGGATGCTATCCATGAAGGTTCAGGAAAAGATAAAAACCCGGTGTTGTCGCTTGGGTTAATTAGAAATGCTTTGAATCTTATTCTTGATTTGAGTTTTGTATTAAATATTGATCAAAACAGGCGGCCAAGATGGAAGGATATCTTGAATAAACTCAGCAGTTTTCCTGTTCAAACGCGAAACGGCCAAAAAGTATTTCGCTATACCGAAGAAGGTGTTGACTGGTGGCCGGATAATGGGTTGGGTATTCAACAAATTTATCCGGCCAATGCTATTACACTTGCTAGCAGTAATGCATTGTTGACCGTTTCGCGTAACACTATTAACGAAATGCAGCGCTGGGATGACTTGAATACAAGTAATAGTTTTTTTATGGCCGCTATCAGGGTTGGGTATGATTCAAATATTGTCATGAATGAATTACACAAATATGCTCTGCATACTTATCCCAATGGATTTCAATTAAACAATCCACATGGTATTGAGAACAGTTGCACGGTGGCCAATGCGCTTGATGAAATGCTCTGTATGAGTGTGGGCAATGTTATTCGCCTGTTCAGAGTATTTCCAAAAAATAAAAATGCAAGTTTTAAAAACATAAGGGCGTGGGGAGCCTTCCTGGTTTCAGCAAAACTAATAGACGGGAATATTGCTGATGTAAAAATTTTTAGTGAAAAAGGAAAGCCATGCACGGTTATTAATCCATGGCCCGGTAAAAAAGTGGTGTTGATTCGAAATGGGAAAAACGCTGAAACCATTAGTGGCAACAGGCTTTATTTTAAAACATTCATCAGTGAAATGATTAACATAAAATCTTTGTGAAGTAAATTCTCAAAAACTAACTATTCGCTGCTTTTCTTTTTGAAGAAAGAAGTTATAGTTTCGAAAGGAAACAATATATGTTCGTATAGTAGTCTTTTCTTGGACACAGCAATCTATAATAAATTAAAATCAGAAGGGTTATGAAAAAATATTTTTGAATTTATTGGCTTTGTATTATTAATCCGAATCATTTTTTCTTAAACAGTTTTGTTCTGTGAAAATACTAAACTGCCGATTAAAGAAAGAGTAAAAGATCTTCCTGGCGGGATGCCACATGAAGAAATTTTTTAGTAACTTTTTATGATACTCTGAGATGAGAGTGGCATTTGTTTATCCGTTTGAAAAGATGGGAGTGGTAACTATGCCAAACATTTTATTGACAACTGTGGTGATGGTGGCAGTGATAGCTATCCGATAAATATTGATGAAAGGCTTTTAGGAGAGATTTATCTTCCTCCATTCAAAACTTGTTTTGAAAGAGGTGGTAGCTGCAGTTTGGTGACTGCTTATAATCCCCTAAATGGCAGCTCTTGCACTGCCAGCAATTGGTTGCTGAATGAGAAGTTGAAGAAACAAATAAATTTTAAAAGCTTTGTGATTCCAGATGAGCCATTCAATTTATAAGTATAACGGTTTCTAGTTTTTAGAAAAACAATTCGTAAAAGATGATTTTACCATGGTGTATTGCATGGTTAAAAGCACGGATAACCGTGATGGTGAGAAAGTGGTGTAGTTGTATATTCATCCGGCAATTCCTTCAGTAGCACAACCCGTGAAATTATTAAAAGGGTTTAAACACATATTCTTAAAAGCAGGTGAGGATAAAAAATTGGTTTCAATATCACACCCCAATCGTTTAAAACTGCTTCATCTAAAGATATCAGGTTGAGAGATTTAATGAATGTAATTGAATAGATTGTCTGGCCGATTTAACTATCATATTCATTTAAAAAGGAATAATCAACTTTAAATAAGATATGCAGGACGTGTAGAAACAGGCGATCATAGTAAAAGCGATCCATTTATGGGAAGGGTTTAGGAAAAAGCGATTAATTTTGTTGATAAATATAAATAATCGAGATGAAAAGAATAGTAGTTGGAATAGGTGAAGGTTCTAAGTATCATAATTATGAAAACTGGATTAAAGAAGAACCTGGTGTGGAGGTAATTAAATTAAGTTATCGTCTGGATAATATTAATGAGATTGAAAGATGTGATGGAATCATTCTAACAGGAGGAGGAGATGTTGATCCGCAATTATACCATCGGCCTGACTTTCTTCCCTATACCGATCCCAATGATGTAGATGTAAAGCGGGATGAATTTGAGTGGAAGATAATGCAACATATAGACGAGAAACAAAAACCCCTGTTGGGTATTTGCAGAGGTTTACAAGTAGCAAATGTTTATTTCGGTGGAGTATTGGTGCCGGATATTCCATCATTCGGAAAATTTAATCATTCGGGATTCAAGGAAGGAAATGACAGGGAACATGCGGTGGGCATTGATCCTAATTCTGAATTGTATCAAATAGCAGGCGAGGAGAAAGGTTGGGTAAACAGTGCGCATCATCAAAGTGTGGATACACCCGGAGCCGGGCTTGTAGTGAATGCATTATCGCCTGATGGTATTGTAGAAGGAATGGAACGGAAGGAAAAGAACGGAAAAGCCTATCTGATGCTTGTACAATGGCATCCGGAAAGAATGATCAATCAGGATAGTGGTTTTTCAAGGAAGATTAAACAGAGTTTTTTAAATGCTATTCGTGAGAAAGTGGATAAATGATTGGAGGGGATGCATATTTATTATATGCTGAAAAGTAACAGCAGTATAAAAATTTGATGAATTAAATTCCTTGCCCGGGTTTAGAAATATTTTGCTTATTCTATCTAAGTTAATAACTCTGATTTTTTACTAAAGTTTTGCATGAGGATAATTTTAAATATTGTTTTTAAACAGTCTGATATCCTATTTTACGCAAACGGTTGCTCTACTTTTCTTAATAAATAACGATAACTTCATACTTCGATTTACCTAAATAACTATTTGCCTTGTATATTAATACCTCACATGAAAAGGATTTAGTAGTTCTCCTGAGAGATAGTAGCGAAGCCGCTTTTGAAGAGTTGTACCATTTATACAGTAATCGTTTATTAGGGTATCTCATTAAATTAGTAAAATCTGAAGGTATTGCTTCTGAGTTATTGCAGGATTTTTTTATAAAGATTTGGAATAACCGGCAAAATATTGATCCTGAAAAATCTTTCCGTTCTTATTTATTCTGTGTAGCAGAAAACCTTGTGTATGATTTTTTCCGGAAAGCCGCACGTAATAAAAAATTAGAGGCAGTATTGATCAATAACTCTTGTGGTGAATATCGGCATATAGAAGAGAACTTTTGCAGAAAAGAAAACATTCAGCTTCTTCAGAATGCCATAGATGCATTGCCTCCCAAACGCCGTCAGGTTTTTCAACTGGTTAAAATGGAAGAAAGGTCTTATGAAGAAGTAAGTTCAATTCTTCATGTATCTGTCTCCACTATTAATGATCACATTGTGAAAGCCACTAAATCCATTCGTGAAAAACTGGAACCTTACCAACTAACAAAAATCAGTATTATTATTGTCTTTCTGCTATCGTAAATTCTTTGTCCTAAATTTCTATCCCTCACTATTTAAAAAATACATTGCTCCGGATAATTATTGAGACTCCGGGGGAGAAAGATATATTTTTTATTTTCCGGAGCAGATGGAAATTATCTTTCAAGCGTATTAGCTCAATAAGTAGCAGTTGATACGCCTTGGATAAGACTACGATAAATAGAAAATGAATGTTGCACGATAAGAAAGAATACATAGAAAACTTATTTCAACGATACCTTGATAATAAATGTACGCCTGATGAAATAAGAATTTTGTTGCTACATTTTGATGCAGGTGAAAAGGAAGATTTGCTGAGAAGTCTCATCCGCGAGCAGTCGGATGTGTTCAACGATACCTCTCATATTCCTGATGAAGCATCGAAAAAATTATTGGATACTGTTTTTAGCAAAATAAAAAATGCTATTGCTGGCGATAATAAAGAAAAACAAGTACAAGTAGTTCCTTTTTACAGGCATACCTGGTTTCGGATATGCGCAGCCGCTGCTTTACTTTTAGCAATTTCAACATCTGCTTTTTATTTTCTTCAAAAAAATAATGAAAAGATAGTTGCTCAGAAAGAGAACCAGACACATCAGACAAATGATATACCGCCAGGAACTAATAATGCTATACTTACGCTTGACAACGGAACTACCATTATTCTGGATAGTGCAGCCAATGGCACTCTGGTGCAACAAGGCAACGTAAAAGTGCTGAAAATAAACGGGCAAATTGCTTACAATAAAACAGGGACCGGAGATATGAAAACAAAACCTATTTATAATACCATCACTACGGCAAATGGAAATGAATATCAGTTGATATTAGCAGACGGTTCAAAGGTTTGGTTGAATGCCGCTTCTTCTATTCGGTTCCCCACATCCTTTGCGGGCAATGAAAGAAAAGTGGAAATAACAGGAGAAGCCTATTTTGAAGTGACCCATGATGCATCAAAACCATTCAGAGTAGAGTTTAGAGGAAAGACAGGTAGGACAGGAGAAATAGAAGTGTTGGGGACCCATTTTAATGTAAATGCTTATGATGATGAGAATGCAATAAAAGCCACTTTACTGGAAGGTTCTGTGAGAGTAAGAGAAGGAAAAGAGAGTATTTTAATTGTACCGGGAGAGCAGGCAATGGTGGACAACAATGGTAATAGTATAACAGTGAAAAAGAATGTGGATATAACCCAGGTAGTAGCATGGAAAGAAGGTCTTTTTGAGTTTAACAATACCGATATACAAACGATCATGAGACAGGTGGCAAGGTGGTATAATATAGAAGTAAATTTTGAAGGTAAAATACCATCAGATGGCTTTACAGGAAAAATCTCAAGGAATGTGCCGCTATCCGATTTTTTGAAAGTGCTTCAATTAAATGGAGTACATGTAAAAACAGTGGGAAGAAGAGTTACTATCGCCGTAAGCTAAGTTTAGGGAAAGAAACAGTAGGCCGGCCTTTCTGACGGAAAGGCAGGTAAATGTGAATAATTTTAATTTTCTGATTAATCCAAAAGAGACCACTTAAAAAAATCAGTAGTGCGATAACACTACTGACTATAATCTTAGGTCATCTCTGCCAGTGAAAGCATCAATATAAAGCGAGTTACGAACTGCTTATTTTTTAACCTAAAAACAAACAAAGTTATGTTTTTAAAACTTATGTTCAAATTGCCTTTTATTAAAGAAAGGCATTTCAAAAAAACCTTGCTGATCATGAAGTTTACAGCCATTTTGCTTTTTGCCGCCTGTATGCAGGTAAGCGCTACGGGCTATTCACAAAAGATCACTTTGTCACAAAACAATGTTTCTTTGAAAAAGGTTTTCAAAGAAATAGAGAATCAGAGTGGGTATCATTTTTTTTATAAAGACAAATTGCTAAGGCAGGCAGAGAATGTGAGCATTCACGTAAGGGATGCGTCTCTTGAAGAGGCGCTGGATCAATGTTTCAAAGATCAGCCATTATCTTTTACTATTTTAGATAAGATTATTGTAGTCAAAGCCAGGCCTCCCTTACCTGTTGCCATTCAGGCATTATCTGTCCTTCCTGCTTTGCCCGTTAATATAATTACCGGAACGGTAAAAGATGAAAAAGGGAATCCACTTGCGGGAGTATCAATAATCATAAAAGGAACTAATAAAGGAACCAGTTCGAAGACAGACGGTACTTTTACTATTGATGCCAATGTGGGAGAGGTACTGGTGCTAACAATGGTAGGGTATCAGAAAAGAAGCGTAACTGTGGGACGGAGTAGTAATATTAATGTGGTTATGGAAATTGAAGTGATGGTGGGGAATGAGGTAGTGGTAGTGGGATATGGGTCACAAAAGAAAAGTGATTTGACTGGTTCGATAAGCAGTATCAAAGGTAAAGATATGGCGCTTCTACCTACAGGAAGAGCCGACCAGGCATTGCAGGGGCGTGCTGCAGGTGTGATGGTTTTGAATTCTGACGGTGCCCCGGGTGGAAATACGACCATCCGTATCCGTGGTATAAATTCTATTAATGGAGGCAACAATGCACTTATCGTTATTGATGGCTTACAGGGAGGTGATCTGAATTCACTAAACCCTAATGACATTGCCTCTGTAGAAATTTTGAAAGATGCATCCGCTACGGCCATATATGGTTCTCAGGGCGCTAATGGAGTAATCTTGGTAACAACAAAAACCGGGAAGCTGGGTAAGCCCGTAATCAATTATGATTATGAAAATAGCATTGCAAAAATAGCTAAAAAAATACCCCTGCTGAATGCAGCAGAATATGCTAAAAATATAAACGCAGTCAGACTTTCCCAGAATGGGAACGGAGTTAATCCACGGCCTATTTTTTCGGATGCTCAAATAAATGCTTTTGAAAAAAATGGAGGAACAGATTGGCAGGATGTCATTTATCGGACCGGAATAACTCAAAATCATCAACTTTCCATAAGCGGGGCCACAGAGAAAACGAGCTATCTGGCTTCTGCGGGTTATTTGGATCAGGACGGAATCATGTTGAATTCTGGGTATAAACGATTCTCTTTACGGGCAGTATTAAGAACGGATATTACAAAATGGTTGAACTTCAATGTAAACTGGGCGGGTACAATGGAGAGAACAAATTCTGTTCAATTTGGAAGTGCTACTGATTGGCCTGCTAATCCGGTTGGCTCAGCTCTTAGGTTTTCACCTACGATACCCGTTTTTGATTCTACCGGAAATTATAGTAAAGCGGCTTTAAATTATGGTGAACCAGCATTATGGAATCCTTTAGCAAGCCTGGTAGAGCCCCTAATCAAGAATACAATCATTAAGAACAATATAAATGCCTATCTGGAATTTAAACTCATTGAGGGATTGACATTAAGAATTACAGGAGGTGCAATTTTAGCAAATTCAAGAGACATTAATTTTTTTAATACAAAAACTTTTATAGGATTACCCGCGAATGGTTCAGGCGAAATTTTTACGGATTTGAGTGAATATTATCAGAACTCAAATATCTTAACTTATGACAAGACTTTTAATAAGAAACATCATCTGACCTTTACTGCGGTAGCCGAACAAAAGTATTCAATAGACAATTCTTCCGCTACAGATGGGGGAAATTTTTTGAATCAGCAGACTGGAATCTACGACATGGCAGGAGCAAGTTTAATAACATCCTCATCTTCACAGACCAAGAGGGTGATAAACTCATATTTGGGTAGGGCTAATTATATTTTTGCTGGTAAATATTTATTAACTGCCAGCTATCGTGCTGATGGTTCCTCTGTTTTTGGAAAGAATAATAAGTGGGGATATTTTCCTTCTGCAGCATTAGCCTGGAGGGCATCGGAAGAAAACTTTATAAAAGACCTCAATTTCTTTTCAGACTTGAAACTACGCGCCAGTTGGGGTATTACAGGGAACCAGGCCATCCAGCCTTATCAAACTTTGTCACGAATCAGTTCGGGTAGTAATTATCCGTACAATGGCACGGATGCAACAGATTTGGGGCTTTACGTTTCTTCATCTGCTAATCCAAATCTCAAATGGGAAAGTACCACTCAAACAAACTTCGGCATAGATATGGGATTCTTAGAAGGGCGATTAATGATTACTGCTGATTATTATGACAAGACTACTAAAAATTTATTGATGCCGCGTGAACTTCCTGCTTATTCAGGATTTACAAGTGTTATTGACAATGTGGGGTCTATGGGAAATAAAGGAATTGAATTTTCGGTTTCGGGCGAACCAATATCTCAGAGAGATTTTAGATGGCATAGTAGTTTTAATATTTCGGCTAATAGAACTACTGTTCTGGATTTAGGTGGCTCTCCAACAAAAACAAAAATGATTGGTTATAAATCAGGAGGGTCAGGGCAAGGAACCAATCGCGCCTTTATGTATTTAGTAAGAGGCAAAACTTTTGGGCAAATGATAGGATACGGGTACGAAGGTGTATGGAAGGAAAGTCAGGCTACAGAAGCCGCAGTTTATGGACAATTACCCGGTGATCCTCATTATACCGATAAGAATAACGATGGGAAAATTAATTCGCTTGACACAATGGTAATAGGACATTCTTTGCCAAAATTTGTTTTCGGTTGGAATAACCAAATAACTTTTAAAAACTTTGATCTTTCCTTTCTTATTCAGGGTCAGCAGGGAAATGATATTTTCAATGTGGCAAGAATTAAATTGGACCAGACCGATGGTACCAGCACCAGACTCCTTAACCGGTGGACACCGCAGAACCAGAATTCAGATATTCCAGGTATTATTGATGCTCGTACAAGAGAAGAGGCGGGTTTAGTGAGTAAGGTTTCTTTCCCCTCAAGCGCTGGTAATACTCTTTCACGATACGTGGAGGATGGTTCTTATATAAGGTTAAAAAACGTTACTTTAAACTATAACTTCCCTTCGTCCTTTACAGATAGGCTTAAACTGAATAATCTAAAAGTATTTGTGGGGGTTACTAATCTGATTACTCTTACGAAATATACAGGGTTTGATCCGGAAGTAAGCTCATTTACTGGAAACGATGCTCAACTTGGATCAGATTATAACAATTATCCTTCATCCAGAACATTTAGTCTTGGTTTAAATGTATCGTTTTAAAATTTTTTAAAAGTTTAATTATGAAAAATTATAAATTTAATATTTACGCTTTCATTATCCTCTTTATTACCGGCATATCCTGTAAAAAACTTAATGAAAATCCGACAAGTTTCGTTACACCTGATAAATTTTACAACTCTCCTGCACAGGTTGAGGCGGTGTTTGCATCCTCTATGAATTCATTATGGACTACCTGGGCAGTTTATGGCTATGGCATGGGAGTGTTTGTTAATGATGATCAACTAAATGGAGGGGATTTAGTTATCCCGGAAGATTGGGGAAGCGATTTATGGCAAGCACATTATAACGCTATCATGAATCTTAATACTGCAATAGGAGCTATTGGAAAGGGAAGTTTGAAAGGAGAATCCGGGGGTACTATAGACTTATTATTAGCACAGGCTAAATTTCTTCGTGCTTATAACTATTTTATGCTTGTAAGAATGTTCGGTGATCTTCCCTTACTTACCGAGGAAACACCACTTTCGATCGGTGATCTAAAGCGTTCACCTGTTGCTGATGTTTATCAATTGATTATTAGTGACTTTACTTATGCAATTGCCAATCTGCCTGCTACATGGCCGTCTTCCCAAACAGGAAGACCTACTAGTGATGCAGCCAAAGGCCTTCTGGCAAAGGCTTATCTTACAATGGCTACCTATCCTATGAATGCGCCGGATAATTATCAAAAGGCTGCAGATCTTGCCGGACAAGTAATTAGTGATGGCCTATATTCTCTTGTGCCTGACATTAATAATGTATTTAGTGTGAGTACAAAATATGGTCCGGAAATGATGTGGAGTTTTAATTCAAATTATGCTGATATGGCAACTGACCCACATATATGGTCTGATATGGATGGATGGGGGGATGAATCTGCCGATCCTATTTGGACAGGAAAATATCCTGATCAGCCTAGAAAATATGCTTATATACAAGTTTATAATTCGGCTGGCATAGACTATATCAACTCAGGGAATTTGCCTGGGATAAAAAAATATCTTTACGATACAAAAGCAGATTTTGATGCCGGCATATCAATTATTAATATACCAATTATTCGCTATGCCGATGTGTTACTGATTTTTGCTGAAGCAGATAATATGGCACATAGCGGTCCATCACAAGCAGGAGTTGACGCTATTAATCAGGTAATTGATCGTGCAAATGGGCATGTCATCAACACAAATGACCCGCTGGCAACAGTAGGCATGAGTAAAGCAGATTTTGATACAAAAGTTATTCAGGAAAGAAACTGGGAATTATGTTTTGAGTATGACCGGTGGTTCGATCTGATCAGAAAGCATATCCTAAAACAGGAAAGCAACCCGACTATACAGCAAAATTTTACAGAGGATGCCTATTTGTTTCCTATTCCATCAGTAGATGTAAGGTTAAACTCTAAACTCACTCAGAACCCCGGTTATTAAATGAGACTTTGCCTATAAAAACATATCCATTTTTTAAGATAATAAATAGTTGATATGGTAAAAGTATTCTGCACATTTGTGACAAGATATAATCTGAAGAATGATAGATCGGATACATGGAGAAAAGGTGGCTACGTAAACAAATACTTTTTGTTCCTACTTACGCTTCTTGTTTTTCTCTTTGTTCGAAGTTCAGGTTTGTATGCTCAGGCAAAAAACGGGGCTAATGATAATCAAATAAACAAAATAACTTCTGTTGGTGAAGGCCCGACTGTATGGGCAGCACCTGCTGAACAAAAAGTACGTCCGGATGATGTTATAGAGACTGATAATTTGGTTTGGTCCCAAAGGAAGAAGACAGTTAGTGTAGCCGGTGCTGGTAATGAACATGTTCCTTTTCAGGTAGTAATCACTAACCCTGTTCCTTCGGGCTACAGGCCAAAGGCTCCTGATGGCTTTTTTATTAAATCATCTGATTTCACCTCGCAGCATGGGAAGGTAATCCCCCGGACGCAGGTTAGCTTCTACCTCGAGCATTATATTATGATATATGCAGAATCAAGTCCTGTGGGAGCTACAGGGTATTGGCCGGATGCGCTGGCTCCCATTAAAGTGCCATTTAGTATGGCCGCTCAATATTCGGTTGTAAAGAATCGTCCGATATGGGTTGATATATCGGTTCCATCCTCAACGCCTGCCGGTACTTATACCGGTAATATTTCTGTAACAAAAGATGGGAAAGAAATTGAAGGACTGACCGTTGAGCTTGAAGTATATAATTTCTCCTTGCCTGAAAAAAGAAATTTGATCACTTACATGAATGTCTCTAAGGGATCCTTAGCCTCTTTTTATCATAAAGAAGCCTCCTCGCCTGAAATTGATAAACTTACTCAAAAGTATTATGACTTTCTTTACTCACACAGAATGGAACCCTGGTTCAATGATCAGCTTCTTCCAAAAATTAATGTAAAGAATGGGGAGGTAGATGTTGAGTTCAATGATGCGAGATACGAATACTATCTAAATAAGCTTAATAGCCGTCGCGTACTTTTAAACGCCTTCCCGTCACAACTTAAAAAACAATTGACTGCAAAGGAATTTTCGAAGGAGTTTGACCGTCAGGTCAAATCTTATTTGTCAAAGGTTAAAATGTATTTTCAAAAGCATGGGTGGGTAGATAGGCTCGTATTTAACAGCCCTATTGATGAACCTAATACAAAACAGGATTATGAGGATACCCGTTATTGGGCGCACCTTGTTCATGATGCCGCTCCGGGGGTTCCATTTTTAGCTACAGAATCACCAGTAACCGATAACCCCGAGTGGGGAACACTTCAGGGGGCCGTAAATGATTTCTCCATTCACGGAAATGCATTGAATAAACTTGACGTGCAACAGGCAATTGTTGAAGAAGAAAAGAAAGGGGGCGAGATGACTTGGTATATATCATGCGATCAAGTTTATCCTCAGCCTAATTATTTTATAGATGCGCCGGCACTTGATCCTGTGATGGTACCATGGATTACATATCGTTACCAAATGAAAGGTATCTTGTATTGGGCAATGAACTTTTGGTCAGAAACACCCGATCCATGGCTTGATCCGGTAACTTTTATTTCGGGGTTTCTTTGTAGTGGCGGGTATGTTCTTAATGGAGAAGGATCTTTATTATATCCTGGTGATCACACTAAAAAATATACCGGGCAACCTGATGTTGACGGGCCTGTTTCATCAATACGAATGGAACTCCTTCGTGATGGCATTGAAGACTATGAGTATTTGAATATGCTAAAGGATCTTGGTGATAAGCAATTTGCCGATTCCCTTGTCAGGAATATGGTAGTTGGCGTGCGTGCATTTTCCCGCAACAAAGAGGATCTGTATTTTACACGTAAAGCAATGGCAAAACGTTTGGAGCAATTATCGAAAAAATAGTTCAGGTTACTATTTTTTTTGAAATATAGACGCCATCGAAGAGGGCTTCCTAACACTTATTTTTAAGTACATTTTGCTTTCTATAAATTAATATCAATTATGATCGAATTAGGTATAAGTAAACATTCAATCTTGAAAAGATTAAATAGATTATTTCAGCAAGCCTTATTATCCACATTGTTTTTATTATCATCCTGCGGATTTGCTCAAATTAAAACGGTGTGGGCATTGGGAGATGGTGAGAAAGTTTTTCGCAATGATCTGAACCATCCTGATAAGATTAAAAATTTCACCTGGGATGGAAAAACGATTCGATTAAAGGGACTTTATAATGAAGTACTCGCTTTTCAGGTAATAGTGGAAAGTGGAAGTGGGGGAGCTAGAAATGTGGAACTGTCGGTTGATGCACCATTAGATAAAATGTCAGGGAAAACAATCGGTGGCAACACTTTGAAATATGGTATCGGTGGAACTATTGAAATCTTTACCGAACATTACCTACAGGTAGAAGACCCAACAAAGCCTAACTGGTTTTACGGATCTCCCGCTTCGGCTCCTAAGAAGATGACCGGATGGATACCTGACGCGCTCATACCAACCGATGCCCTGCCCGGCAGTGGCGGCTTTCCTGTAAACATTAACCAAAATTCCAATCAGGGCTTTTGGATAGATGTTTATCTACCGCGCGACCAAAAAAACTATCCGCAAGGTATATATAAAGGTAAGGTACAGGTAACGCAGCAAGGGGATCTCGTACAGGAAATTCCTATTGAAATTATTTTATTACCACATTATTTGCCAGATGAAAATCGTACCAATATCTGGTTATACACCTCGGATGTTTATAAATATTATCCTGAAATGTCTCATCATCAGGTTGATGATATGCTAAAGTTCGAGGGACACAGGCATCGCATAGATGTGGCAGGTGGTTTTGATGTGAATACACATCCATTCAGTGCAGAAAAGATGGAGGACTATAAACCATATCTCGAGGGCAATGCTTTTACCGCTGCAAGAGGGTATCACGGGCCGGGTGAAGGAGTTGGTGAAAAACTTTTTCCTGTTGGGATGTATGCCACTCCTGTTTTAGGAACCAATAAAACGGATGTGCAAAAGCAGTCAGATCTATGGGTAGATTGGTTTGAGAAAAATGCTCCCGGCGTTACTTATTTCTGGTACATGATTGACGAGCCTCTACCGGACAAATATGCATGGATTAAAGAAAGAGCCTCATGGATAAAAAGTAATCCGGGAAAAGGCAAGTCACTTCCTACTTTCACTACCACCTCTTATAATAAAGAATTAGATAGTGCTATAGATATTTGGGCCGGTTATGACGGACTCGATTTAAAAGGGTTACCGACAATAAGAAAAGAGGGTGGCGATCATTGGTTTTATAATGGAAATCGTCCACGATATGGTTCCGTGATATTAGAAGGCACGGCGGTGGACTTACGTGTCAATAGCTGGATTTTATATAAGTATGGAATCAATACTCATTTTATATGGCATGGTACTCATTGGGATCATAATGGGCAGGGGCCAAAGAGACATCTTCATCAAAATATTTATAAAAACCCTTTGACCTTTATCAATGAACACATGCAATTTGGCAATGGGGATGGGATCATTTTTTATCCTGGCCACATGCCTTTTTATCCCGATGAAGAAAGAGGTGTGAATAAGATAATACCTTCCATTAGGTTAAAGAATATCAGAAGAGGGCAGCAGGATGCACTCATTATGTGGATGGTTGAACAAAAATCGGGGAAAGATCGCGTAATCAATGTGATAAACAAAATAGTTCCCAAAGCATTGAGTGAAGTCTCTATGAAAGGTACAGTACCCTGGTCGCAAAATGGTGATGACTATGATAAGGTTCGCGAGGAATTATTGGAACTATTATAAGAAATTGTTATCCTCAAAAAGGCGGAATAATATGAAAAAGATTATTTTAAGACTTGGCTGTGTTTTTATATTACTGATATCTATCCCGGGATATATATCAGCCCAGAGTGATGCCACGGTGAGAGAGCGATCTAAAACATATACTACCTACCCCTTTTCTGATCCGGATCCTGTAGCGAACAATGGTAAAATCTATCCTTACTTCCGCTATGATGGCTTTACAGATAAACCTGTTCAGAAAACCTGGAAGATAGTTGAATTGGAAAACGACTATATCAAAGTTCAGATAATACCAGAAATAGGCGGTAAAATCTGGGCAGCTATAGACAAGAAGAATGGGAAACCCTTTCTATATGATAATGGTGTAGTTAAGTTCAGGGATATTGCCATGCGTGGCCCCTGGACGAGTGGCGGTATTGAGGCCAATTTCGGAATCATTGGCCATACACCGACTGTGGCTACGCCTGTTGATTACCTTACACGAAAAAATAACGATGGCAGCGCAAGTTGCATTATCAGCAATTTAGATCTCCTGACAAGATCTCGTTGGGTGCTGGAAATTCGTTTACAGAAAGATAAAGCTTATTTCATCACGCATGTGAACTGGCATAATACCAGTTCTTTAACGGAACCTTATTACAGTTGGATGAATCTCGCTGTGGAAGTCAGTGATAGCTTGCGTTTCATTGATCCGGGTACGCAATACATCGGCCATGACGGTAAGCCCGGTAGCTGGCCTATAGATTCTATAAATCGAAAGAATTTATCTGTTTACGGGCAAAATAATTTTGGTGACGCCAAATCGTATCACATTTTTGGTACGTATAGCAAATATTATGGAGCCTACTGGCCTGAGCAGGATTTCGGTATGATCCATTATGCAGAAAGGGAAGATAAAGTAGGCAGGAAAGTTTTTATGTGGGCACTCTCAGACGAGGGAAAGATCTGGGGAAAATTATTGACCGATAATAGTGGGCAATATGCAGAGATACAAAGTGGCCGCTCATTCAATCAAAATGTTTTTCAAAGTAGTTATACTCCATTTAAGCAAAGAGGCTTCAGTCCTTATCAGTCGGATAACTGGAGTGAATATTGGTATCCATTCAGCCATACCAGAGGAGTAGGCATCGCCGATCTGAATGGAGTAACGGATGTGCAGCTTCATAATGACTCTTTATCTATTTACATCTCTCCGGTCAGCAAAATTTCTGATACGTTGTATGTTTATGATAATAATGAAAATATTATCTATCGTGAAAAAGTTGATCTTGAACCTTTGCAATCTTTCGCTAAAACTATTTCCTTCAAAGGCAACGAAAAAGCTGCCAGCATTAACCTTCATGGTTCAATCATCAAGATTAATGATGAAAAAGAAAAGAACCTTGACCGCCCTGCAGAACCTTATCCTGGCTTTGACTGGAAATCTGGATATGGCTTGTATTTGTTAGGAAGAGATGAAGCCAATCACCGGACTTACGATGCTGCAGAAAATTATATCCGCAGATCGCTTCAAAGAGATGCATCATTTATGCCTGCCATCGTAGAAATGACCTCATTACAGTATCGTAAAATGGAGTATGATTCTGCTTTTTATTATGCCAGAAAAGCCCTTAGTATAGATACTTATAATCCCGCCGCTAATTTTTACTATGGCCTCGCTGCAAAAAAATTAGGGAAGCATTATGATGCTCTTGATGGATTTGAAGTGGCGAGTCTTTCTATCTCCTTTCGCAGCGCTGCCTTCACCGAAATGAGCAAAATGCATCTTGAAAAAAAGGATTATGCAAAGGCGTATAAATATGCATCACGAAGTTTAGAAAACAATGTGGATAATACTACTTCACTTCAATTGCAATTGGTAGCGGCACGGCTGATGAATCACACGCAGGATGAAGAAAAGATTAAACAAGATTTACTACGAATTGATCCTTTGAATCATTTCGTTGCTTTTGAAGGATTTTGGAAGACCAAAGATGAAGCATCGAAGAATACTTTCATGAATGCGATAAGAAACGAACTGCCTGTGGAAACTTATCTTGAACTGGCGATATGGTATTATAATATCAACAGGATGGAGGAGAGTAAAGCTATTCTTAATATGGCCCCGCAAAATAATGAGGTGCAATATTGGGAAGCATTTCTCAATAAAAGGAATCAGGATGGTAAGCAGAAATTGGGAATTGCTGATAAAGGGAATCCACTCATGGTATTTCCATTCAGGGAAGAAACGGCTGAAGTAATGAAGTGGGCGTTGGCAAATACTCAAAACTGGAAACCCCGTTATTACCTGGCATTGATCGAATCTTTTAGAAATAATAAATCAGTAGCTAAAGAGCTTCTTGAAGGGATTTCTGCAAATGCTGATTTTGCACCACTTTATATAACCAGGGCAACGATGTACGATTCTTCGGAAAAAGAAAAAGAATTGTTGGACCTGAATAAAGCAGTAAGCCTCAACAAAGATGAATGGCGCTACAGAAAATATCTTGGTGAATATTATTTAAAAAATAAGGAAAATGAAAAAGCACTCCAAACGGTTGAATCCTATTATAAAGTACATCCGGAAAATTATATTATCGGAATGCTTTATACCCGTGCATTAATAGTAAATAATAAATTTGATGCTGCGGAAAAAGTGTTGGCAAAAATTAATATTCTTCCTTTTGAGGGTGCCACCAGCGGCCATAATTTGTATAAAGAAACCAAATTGATGTTGTCGTTAGAGGCTTTAAAAAAGAGACAATATAAAACGGCTTTGAAGAAAGTGGAAGAAGCTAAAGAATGGCCGGTGAATTTAGGTGAAGGAAAGCCATTTCCCGGCAATATCA
The DNA here is from genome assembly GCA_039937655.1 of Ginsengibacter sp. Taxonomy (GTDB): domain Bacteria; phylum Bacteroidota; class Bacteroidia; order Chitinophagales; family Chitinophagaceae; genus Ginsengibacter. Next base: position 7,713 of record JBDTGA010000025.1, on the reverse strand, counting down.
ATACCAGTGTGGAAGATAACATTGAAAGCCTTATCAGGGAGGTAATGAAGAATAAAGATTTACAGATAGACTATATAAAATATAGTGACGAAATAAAAAGAGAATCTAAGAGGTAAAAGTGATTGGCTGCAATAGAGACAGATATCAATATGAAATATATTTTTTCAAAAATTAAATTATGAAAGAGCAAAAATTTAATACCCATCTAAAAGAACGAAGTAAATTATTAATAATACTGTCTTTTTTGTTGTCATTTGCTCCGATTCTTTATGCACAAAAGACATCTAAGGAAAATAAAATTCCTGTTATTCATAAGCCCATTTTGTTTAACACACCTGAGGCTGATAAGATCATTGAGGCTTTACAAATATTTCCGCCTACGAGCGCATATAATGAAGACATTTCCCAACGTCCGGTTGCAGAAAACTCCCAGGCGATTATTTCTGGGAAATTCACAAGCACATTTGGATACAATCTGGATATGGGGTATGTGATTGTACCTGCCAATCAAAAGAAAGTACACGTTGATGTGTACATGTATCCGGACGAATCAGATCCCGGGCCTTACCCAATTCCTGATAATACCCCTATTGAGGAATGGCCTGTTTTGGATAAAGATTTTCGTAAGGATGACTTTCCTCTTCGTAGTTATCATGGTCAGAGTCTATATGAAATCCAGAGAAAGGGGAAAGGTGACCGTCATGCTTTAGTGCTTGACCCTTACGCAAAAAAAGTGTATGAGTTTTACAACACTTACAGAACAGACACCGGATGGAGAGCAGGCCAAGTAAGCATTTTTGATCTCTCGTCCAATAAGATGCGTCCAAAAGGATGGACATCTACCGATGCGGCGGGACTATCGGTGTTTGCTGCAACAGTGCGTTACTCGGATGTAAAGAGTGGAATAGTACCACATGTCATACGGGTAACAGTAAAGCATACACGTAATGAATACGTTTACCCTGCCACACATGCTGCCAGTAAATTAGCAGACACCAATTTACCAAGAATGGGGGAGCGCTTCCGGCTTAAAGAAAATGTTGACATCTCAAAATTTTTTCCTGATGCAAAAGCAATTGCACTGGGCATGAAGAAGTATGGACTTATCGTAGCGGATAATGGTGGTAGTTCGGCGTTGGATTGGTTAATCTCGATTACCCCGGATCAACGTTTTAAAGGGCTGGAGGATTTGTATAAACTTTCACCATCTGATTTTGAGGTAATTGTACCTACAGGGCCTGAGGGGTATGGACGCTAAAAAGCAAACACTATTGATAAAGTTTTAATAATGGGAAAAATTAGTAATTCAAGAAGGCAGTTTATAAATAAAATGGCAACAATTACAGGTCTCAATACATTTTCTTGTCAAAGTTTCAGACCATATAGGTGCTTGAAAAGAATTTTTCTTTATGATTTTTATAAACATCAGGAGAGAAGCATAGCGGTACATTAATCATGTTGGCAAATTGACCATTCAGTTCGTGAACTGGTGACTTGTAATTTTCCCTGTTACTGTCAGTAGTGGCTGGTTTGTTGCTTTTTGAATTTGTTGTGGACCATAAATGTTTGAAATGCATATAAATATAATAAATCAACTCCCTTTCCTTAGGGTGATTAGGAAACTTCTTATCAGATCCGGCACCTGCATTAAGCGCCGACAAGACGTATATCGGATGAATAGTATCTCCTCTTCTTCTTTTAAAAATCTACTGCTTGGTTCGCTTCTGATGGTTATATGCAATCATACATTGCAGGCTCAGAATGAATTTAATGTAATTAATAACTGGATACAGTATAGTGATGCTCCAAATTCATTATACCATGATCTGGCAAATCAGGCATATAGTCTGCTTGATAAACGGGAGGGAAAAATAGCGGGTTTGCATTCGTTGTCTGATTGGCAACAGAGACAACAATGGATACACAAAACTTTGCTTGATGTGGTAGGCCCTTTCCCCAAAAGAACTCCCTTAAATGCAAGAATCACAAGTACCGTTAAGAAGGATAAGTTTACAATTGAAAATATTATTTTTGAATCACAGCCGGGCTTTTATGTCACTTCGTCTTTATTTATACCCGGCACCTTGACAAGAGGTGCTAAAGCTCCCACTATAGTTTACTGCAGTGGTCATACAAATGAAGGTTATCGCAATCCAGTTTACCAGCAGGCTATTTTAAATTTGGTGGAGAAAGGATTTATTGTGTTTGCTTTTGATCCTATAAACCAGGGTGAGCGATATGAATATTATGATTCTGAAACTAAAAAATCTATTGTTGGTGAGCGAGATGAAGAACACTCTTACATGGGCGCTCAGCTTTTCATCACTGGTAGTTCTCTTGCAAAATATATGATATGGGATGGCATCAGGGCAGTTGATTATCTTCTTACCAGGAAGGAAGTGGATCCCGCAAGAATTGGTATTATGGGGCGTTCTGGCGGCGGAACACAAAGCGCTTATATTGCTGCATTTGATAATCGTATAACAGCAGCCGCCCCGGGAAATTACATCACTAGTTTTTCCCGGCTAATTCAATCGGCTGGGCCTCAGGATGCTGAGCAGGATCCGTTTAATTTTATTGAGCAAGGTTTAGATATAGCTGATCTTTTGATCGCTCGTGCACCGAAGCCTACAATAGTGACATCTACCACCCGGGACGAAATCTTTAGCATACAAGGGGCTATGGATGCAGCTAAAGAAGTGTCTCGCATTTATAAGGCATATAATAAAGAGGGATATTTTAATTTTACTATGGATGATACGACACACGCTTCAACAGAAAAAAACCGTGAATCCATATATGCTTTCTTTCAGAAATTCCTTAAGAATCCGGGAGATTCTAATGAAAAAAAAGTAGAGCTTTTAAGCCCGGAAGAACTGCGGGTATCGGCAGAGGGCCAGGTGTCCATTTCTTATGGCAGTGAAACGGTTTTTAGTTTGAACAAAAAGGTAGCAGAAAAGTTAGAAGCTAAATTACAGACTTCCAGAAAAGATCTTCACGACTTCCTTCCCAAAGTAGTACAATCAGCAAAGAGATTATCCGGTTTTCGACAACCAGCGAAAACGAATAACCCTGTCTTTGCGGGACGGTTTCAAAAAGACGGTTATGTGATTGAGAAGTATTTTGTAAAAGGAGAAGATGACTATATTATTCCTTATCTATTATTGAAACCCGACCATCCGAATCATAGAGCTTTGATTTATTTGGATCCTTTAGGCAAATCAACAGAAGCCTGGCCCGGAGGAGAATTGGAATGGTTTGTAAAGAATGGTTTTACCATACTTGTTCCTGATATGCTGGGAATTGGAGAAATGGGTCCCGGTGCTTTTCATGGAGATTCATATATTAAAGGGGTGTCTTATAATATATGGTTTCTTTCAATGTTGATTGGAAGAAGCATCGTAGGGATACAGGCAGGCGATGTAGTGAGGCTTGCCCGGTTAATGAAAGAGACCAAAGGAATAGACGAGGTTTATGGATTAGCAAAGAAGGAGATGTCACCTGTCCTGTTACATGCGGCCGCCTTTGATTCTGCGATTACACGTATAGCTCTTATAGAGCCATATTCTTCCTACCTCTCTCTAGTAACAAATCGTTTTTATAGTCCTGCTCTTGTTCATAGCGCTGTTCCAGGCGCTCTGATTGCTTATGATCTTCCTGACCTGGCCGCAAGTCTGGCACCCAGAAAATTACTGATGATTGGTGCTACAGATGGTACAGGTAAGGCTATTACTACTGAAAGTATGAATAAAAATTTTTCCGTAATCGAGGATGCTTATCATAATCATAAAGCTGGAAATAAATTGAATATTGTACCAGAAAAATCAATCGGAGATTTAAAAGATATTTATAAAACATGGATACAATAGCTGAATATTTCGCCCATAAAGTACGGTTCCTTCTATTATTAATATATCAAGAAAGATTAGTTATGAGTAAGAGGAATTTTATCAGCAAAGCCGCAATGAGAATTTCTGGAACGGCACTTTCTACCATAGCGGGTGCGTCAGTCTCAACCGCAGCCATGGGATCGCTCAAAGGAAGAGATAGTATAATGTTAAATGAATCATGAAGTATCTCAATTTAATGGGTAAGTTTTTTAAGGTTCTTAATTAAAATTTAAAATAAAAAGTAAATGATTATTAATATTAGTGCTGATGCAGAAGAGCTTGGAATTTCTGCGGCTAAGTTCGTAGCACATAAATTAAATGATGCTATAGAAGCAAATGGTGAAGCCAGAATAGTGGTTTCAACTGGTAGTTCACAGTTTGAAGTGCTGAATGCGTTATCAAAGGCAAAGGTTGATTGGCATAAGATAGAACTTTTCCATCTTGATGAGTACTTAAATTTACCAATAACCCATAAAGCAAGTTTTAGAAAATACTTGAGGGATCGTTTCCTCAGCCTGGTTGATATTAAGAAGTTTTATGCTGTTGAAGTAGATGGTGATGTTAATCATAACATAGAAATATTAACCCGGGAAATAAGAAATAAACCAATAGATGTAGGCCTGATAGGTATTGGAGAAAATGCGCATATCGCATTTAATGATCCACCTGCTGATTTCAACATAAAGGAGGCTTATCAAATATTAAAATTAAACGAGCAATGTAAAAGACAACAGGTGAATGAAGGATGGTTTAATAGCATTGAAGAAGTTCCTGATAGGGCAGTATCAATGTCAGTGTGGCAAATAATGCAGTGCAAAACAATTGTATCGTGTGTGCCTCACAAGGCTAAATCTAATGCTGTTTTTAAAACTTTATCTAGCAAACTCACCAATAAGGTGCCGTCAACAATCTTGAAACAGCATAGTGATTTTCATTTGTATCTTGATTATAACTCATCATCAGAAGTGATTGTTTTTTAAAAAGTTTCAAATCATTTCAATAATTTTTTTTATAACGACCATGTGCAATTTATAACACGATAATCTTTATATTTTTAAATAGTAGATACAGAATGCTTAAAACTAAGATTAAGAAATACCGTTGGTTTATTTGTTTTCTTCTATTTGCGGCTACCACAATAAATTATGTTGACAGGCAAATATTTGGGCTTCTTAAACCGGATTTGGAGCAGATTTACGGTTGGACTGAGATTGACTACAGCAGGATTATCATGGCTTTTACCGCAAGTTATGCTTTGGGCATGTTGTTTTATAGTAGAATCATTGATAAAATAGGGACGAAAAAAGGATATACGATCTCTGTTTCCGTTTGGAGCATCGCTGCCATGCTTCACGCATTTGTTAGGACTGTGTTGGGTTTTGGAATAGCTCGATTTATTCTTGGATTAGGAGAATCCGGAAACTATCCTGCTGCAGTAAAAACGATCGGGGAATGGTTTCCCAAAAAAGAACGTGCTTTCGCAGTAGGCATTATGGATTCGGGGTCTAATATTGGAGCTGCTGTTGGTCCCATACTTGTACCCATATTATTGGTTTCATTTGGATGGCAGTTTGCCTTTATTATAACAGGTTCTATTGGATTTTTGTGGCTTATTGTATGGAGAATTTTTTATAAAATTCCTTCAGAGCAAAAATATTTGAGCGAAGCAGAATTTAAGTATATCCATAGCGGTCAGGAATCCGAAGAAGAGGAATCAATCACTAAAGTAACATGGCTACAATTACTAAAGCTAAAACAAACATGGGCTTTTATTGTCGGCAAATTTTTTACAGATCCAATATGGTTTTTCTTTCTGTTTTGGTTGCCCTCCTATTTCAGTTCCATATTTCATATAGATTTTAGAGAACCAAGTATTCCTTTGGTTCTTATCTATTCCGGTACCATGATAGGCAGTTTAGGGGGAGGGTATCTTTCATCATGGCTTATTAAAAAGGGGTGGCCGGTATATAAAGCAAGGAAAATGGCATTGTTAGTTGCGGCACTTTGTGTAGTTCCGATTATGGTAACAAGATATACAAATAATATGTGGGTTGTAGTCGCTTTGCTTTGCTTGTCTGTTGCTGCCAACCAGGCCTGGAGTGCCAATATTTTTACTATTGTTCCTGATATGTTCCCTAAAAAAGTAGTCGCTACCGTAGTAGGGTTAGGAGGCATGGCAGGTGCTGTAGGGAGTGTGCTTTTTCCTCTTTTTATTGGCTATATACTTGAGTTTTATAAAAAATCCAACAATATTTTAGCCGGTTATAATATTATTTTTTTGATCTGCGGCAGTTCCTTTTTGTTAGCCTGGTTTATTATGCATTTCTTGGTTCCTAAAATGGAAAAGGTTCATCTTTAAATAATCAATGGGATGGATAATTAAAAATAAGCGCCATGATTGAAGAGTAAATACTGAAAGATAAATAAAGAAAAAACAATTTCAAGAACGAGACAACAGGTTATAAAGTGAAAGTGTGACATTTATTTTTCTTCACTTACTGAAGCCCTGTATAAAGTCAAATATAGAAGAATGTAAAGCAGGAGTAATAGAAGCCATTTAAAATGCACCCAATAAAAACCATTAACGAATGGACGGAACTGCTTAAATTACATTATTCTTTATTGGCTACTCCGGTTGCTGCTATTTCGGAATTTCCTCTGCAATATAGAAGTTTATTTATCGCATCTCTAATTTACAATCAGTCCCGCTTTTCGGATGGTTATAGCTTGTTATATACTTTTTAGATGACTCCGGCTGGAGTATGCTATCAACTATCCATATTAAATATTGGAAATAGGGATTGTGGCCGGATGAACTTGCTGGTCTCTGATTTAATTTTTCACAAGGGATATGAGTTAAAAAGATGAATAAATATCTTTTACTTCTTACTCCCCTTTTTTACTATTATATCTATTGAACTTGCACAAGGTATTGATTCAACTATACAAGTACCTCTCCTTCAAAAGGATCTGTGGTGGTGCCTAAATCTCGGTATGGATATCGTATGTCTTTTAATTTAGCAAGTTCTTTTTCGTTTGATTTTTCCGGAGATGTTCCCAACAATCAAAATGTGACTTTGCTTTTGTCCAACAAAGTGGATTGGATGTGATATCCATTTTTTTTGAAGTCTTGGCAATCGCAGGTACAATAAGGTATAATCGAAAGTATGTAGCTTATAGATTGCATAAATTAAGAGGAAAACTATCTTTAACCAAATGCTTCATGGATTGCTGTGATAGCTTTGGCCTTAAACTTCTTTAAATTATCGGAATAGGTGATTGTGCCCCTTGTGTTTTTTCTGGAAAAAATTTTGAATAAAGATGATGAAAGGGTTCCCTATATTAAATACTATTGCAGTAAGGTGAAATTGAACTCAGTGTGAAAGAACAATTTTTGAAAATCCTGATTCAGGAGTGGGAGATGGAGTTTATTTCTTACAACGATGATTGCACCAGAGAGTAGTCCATAATCATGGAATACAATTAGAGCAAATAGGGACAGGACGCATCTCGTAGCTTGTAATATCGGCATATGAAAAATATAAACAGAATTTATAATGAAAAATGTATTCCTTCTTTTCTCTTTTCCTGTTTTCATCTTTGCAACACCCTAGAAATATTTCTCAATAATTTGGTATAATTCGGTCTGTTGTTCATCCATTTTTAAAAGTTTCGTTTTTGTATGTTTCGATTCCAGAAGAGTGTAGGTTATCTGATACATGTTATAAGTTAATTCCGCAGCTTTCTTAATGGAAACGGTTGATTTCTCTTTATAAAGTATGCGCTCAAGTTCTTTATAAATACTGTAAGCGGTAAAGGCAAT
>JBDTGA010000024.1:0-15291 GCA_039937655.1 Ginsengibacter sp. | reverse complement strand
AGCGTTCATCCTGAGCCAGGATCAAACTCTCCATTGTAAATGTTGTTTGATCTGACTATCAAATTTTCTCATCGAAAATCAACGTCAAAATTCTAATTTGTTACGCTAAACTTTACCTTGTAGAATTATAAAAATTCTGTGCTGTTACTTCCAAACTTTCAAAGAACTTTCGGCTTTTTTTGCCACCAATTTTTTCAATTGGAGTGCAAAGGTAATAGCCTTTTTTATACCAACCAAATATTTCTTTTTATTTCCTAAAATATTTTGCTAATTATCTATTTTTTTTTGAGAACTTTCTGCTTTTTTTCAAAAGCGGATTGCAAAGATAATGTGAGTTATGTTTACATTCAAAATTATTTTTCCTTAAAACCAACTATTTTTTTAAAACAACCGGTACCAAAGGGTTTCAGAAGAAAAAAAAATTTAAAGAATCTTCCTTCTTTTATAAAACCCAGGTTTTTAATGCATAAAAAATAACCCCGAATATAATTTGTAGTAATTAAAATCAAAGCATGAGAAGCCATCAAAAAAATAGCGCTTAAAAAATTCCTCCCCTTCAGAATATCATGGAACCAATCTATGGTAATTCCGTATCTACATCTCCACAACATTGTGCCAGTCAATTCTTCTACTATTCTCCTTGAAAAACGGCTGGCTTTTATAAGATACCATCAAAGTAATAAAAGCAAGGATATTACAGGAGAAACTCCCATTCAAAAGCACCTGTTCATCACTTTTAAGCGCCCAGTCTGCTTAAAAGTATGTTGCAATAGAGTGGTGAGAGGCCTCAATCTCAAAACATCTTATATTTTCTTACAGAGACAATGAGCAAGAGTAAATTTTCTGAAAGGAGAATGGATTTATAAATTCATACTCAAGTAACCAGTATTGTACTATTTAACTTCTTTTCAAAAGACTGCTATACCAATCCAGACTGTGGGATCAATGGAAACCTTTATTTCACAAGAGATAAAATAATGAATGGCTGTATTCGGGCGTGGCGTTCTCTTCAGCAGCCTAAACGACGGACTCATGCATAATTCACCTTTATTAAAAATAAACCGTGTGGAGGAACCGAAAAATCCACTTTTGTGCAATCCTTACTCTTAATGATACTATCAAACTCTTCCACCAAAATTTTACCGGTGCCCACCCGCAACATGGTGCCTACGAGACCTTTCACCATTCCTCTCAAAAAGCGGTTTGCCTTTATATGATACACAAGTGTTTCCTGTTGTTGTACCCAGGTACTTTCCTGTATGCCGCAGATAAAATTATTGACCTGGGTATTTCTTTTGGAGAAGGAAGTGAAGTCCTTATAATCAAGCAGTAAAGAAGCAGCTTCATTCAGTTTATTTATATCCAGAGAATAAGGAAAGAAAAAAGCACGATCGGCAAGGAAGGGATTTTTTTTATTATAAAGGAAATATTCATACTCACGTGAGACTGCATCAAAACGGCAATGTGCATCCGCGTTTACTTCAAAAATTCTTTTTATTACAATATCATGAGGTAAAATCGCATTAAGATTGTAAGCGGCACCTACCTCCTTCCCTATAACCGGGACTTGTAGAACCTCTAATTGATGACTGTTTCTGATATTTACCAGCGGTTCAATCGTATCAAAATGGAAATAGTTTTGCAAAGCATGTACTCCGGTATCTGTACGCGAGGCCCCTGTGAGAGAGAAGGGTTGCTTAAAAAAAACAGAGAGTGCCTTTTCAATCTCAGATTGAATGGTCACCGCATTTTTCTGGATCTGGAAACCTGAATAGGCTGTTCCTCTATAGCTGGTCTCTAAAAAATATCTTGGCATATACCGCCTTTATGAAATAATTATTTGCGTATCATCGCTTTGAACCTGTTGAGATAATAATCATCTGTTAATTGAGATTCCAGTATGGAATAGCGGTTTGAATCGGAGGTAAAGGCATAAGCGGCATCAAAAAACATATATTTCCCCTCATCAGTCAGAAAGAGATATGATAAGTCTTTGACCTGCTCAGTGCTGAAGCATTTTGATTTAAAATACTTTTTAGCCACTTTTATCATATTCTCTTTATCGCTTTCTGCTGCCATCTTTTTACGCAATTTCAAAAAATCTTCATCAGTGGCAAATGCTTTACAATCAGAATTTACAGTAGATGAAGTCACTTTTTCAGGTAAAACAGTTATCCTGCTTTCTGCAGTCTCTTTATTTTCAACGATGCCACTTTCCTTGCCTGCTCTTTCTTCATTTATCATAGGCGTATCCGCCTTCCCAACTGGCAATGGTTTATTGAAAGAAGAATCCTTATCCTCCTGCACTCGTTCCTGCGAGGTGGCAGACGGTACTATTTTCTGAACAGTGTCTGCCTCTGGTTGCTCAACCGGCATCAAAGCTGAAGCGCTATCAATACCGCCGGCCACAGTAGGTGTGATAGTAAGGCTGTTCTTATCAACAGAAGAAGGAATAGTAGAGATGACATTATCTCCATTTAAAGGCTTATCTGTCTGAGTGGCTACCGCACTTTTATCAGCAGGGAAAAGAATTAATATCGTATCAATGCTACCGGCACCCTTATCATGGTAAATCATTTGTAACCCGTTGTTATCCTGTGTACTCAAAACTTTAGTGATGGAAGAATTCTTTTTAGTTTCCGGCGAATTAGCAACAACAACAGAAGCGGTATTAGTTACAGTTGAGGGAACAAGACTACCGGAAACATCTGTTTTTTTTGCAGCAATTGTAAGAGTATCAGCAGGTTTTGCCGAATTCGTTTCTACCCGCTGTTGATTTTGTAATGGATTAATTCCCCCAGCCACCGGCGAATCAGCAACAACAACAGAAGCCGTATCAGTCACAGAGGGAGTTGCAGGGCTACTGGCAATATCCGGTTTTTTTTCAGCAATGGTATGAGTATCCGAAGGTTTCACCGAATTCGTTTCCACAGACTGATGATTTTGCAATATGGATGAATCCTTCACTACATTAGCGAGCATTTTTGAAAAGCGATCTACATCCTTTTTATCCGTTACCACCAATGTCGCATCATGGGAGCCTTGTATTAAAGCAAGGGTCTGCAAATTAAAAAGTTGCCACCCCTTTTCATCAAAGTTTTTTAAAAGATATCCTTCATTTTTTTGATCAACGGAAAGTGCAAAATTCTCTTCGGGAAATTTATTTTTAGGAAATCCCACCGTTAGCTTATACTCTCCTTCAATAAGATTCGGGAGAATCACATACCCTTCAGCCGATGAACTTAACACCTTATTGTTCAGCTTCACATAAAAAGGTTGCCCATTATCTGTTTGCAAATAAATAAAATGAGGCTGTTGTGCATTTACCCAAAAAGAAAAAATGCTTACCAATAAAAGAAGGAACAGTTTTTTAAAAGAAGGAATAGACATAATCAGCAAATCTATTTAATATAATAACAAATACATCCTTCCACTAAAAAAATAAGAACTTTTTAAATTCTTCGGATTTTACTCATTTATAATAAGAAGCCATCTAAAAATAATAAACAAAATTTTACAGGAGAAATTTTATTCGTCTTAAATTGCCCCAGGTATATCTAACAACTGACCCTCCATCTCAAAAAATCAATTAATTTGAAAGCCTTTATTTCTCTATTTTGCTTCATCCTAATTACCGGAACTTCTTTACAAGCTCAACAGAATTCTTTTAAAGTGATTCCGCTTGGCGTAAAAGGTGGTAGCGATGAAAGCAACCTGTCTTCTTACATGCTTGCTCCCCAAAAGTCCAATAATTACATTTGCCTGGATGCAGGTACCTTATATTCAGGAATAAGGAAAGCCATTTCAAATGGAGTATTCCATCAACCTATTGACACGATCTTGAGAAACAACATTAGAGCTTACCTGATCTCTCATGGGCACCTTGATCACATTGCAGGAATGGTTCTTAATTCACCGGATGATTCTCACAAAAATATTTACGGAACCTCTTCCACGATTGAGATTTTAAAAAATAAGTATTTTACCTGGGAGAGCTGGGCCAACTTTGCCGACCAGGGTGAAAAGCCGACGCTAAACAAATACCACTATATAATACTTGATACCTTACAAGAGACCGCTATTGACCATACAGATATGTATGTTACCGCTTTCACTTTGAGCCATGGAAACCCTTATAAAAGCACTGCTTTTTTAGTAAGGCATGATAGTGCTTACATTCTTTACCTTGGCGATACTGGTGCAGATGAAATAGAAAAATCGGATAAACTTCAACTATTATGGCAACACATTACACCACTTATTCAAGCTAAAAAACTAAAAGGAATATTTATTGAAGTTTCATTTCCTAATGAACAACCCGACAACCAATTGTTCGGGCATCTTACTCCAAAATGGTTAATGACTGAATTGAATTCTTTAAGTGAGCTGACAGGGAAAAATGCTTTGAAAAATTTCCCCATTGCAATTACACACATTAAACCAATTGGCACCAATGAGCGTAAAATCAAACAACAACTCTCTGCTTCCAACAACTTACAATTAAAGATTCTGTACCCCAAACAAGGTATATTAATGAAATTCTAAGAAAGTATTTTGATTTGCACCATCACTTACAAGTGGCATTACAAATACTTACATTTTGTTATTCCGCATATCATTTATTTACCAATAATTATCTAAAAGAATTGTCCCCAATTGTGAATAAGATTTTCTTCACCCTTCCACACTTTACCTAATTTTAATTTGATAACAATTTGTTAATACCCAACTCTCATTAATATGAGAATATCTAAATCATATTTGCACTTCTTAAAAATCAAACCTTCTTATGCAAAAAATTAAAATATTTTTTCTGTCTTTCACATTGGTCATGACGACCATGTTACTGTTTGCTCAGGAAACCACCTCCGAAATTCAAGGTATTATCACGGAGGCCAACAACAGTCCTCTGGCTGGAGCAACTATAATAGCAACTCATGTCCCGACAGGAACAAAATACTCCACTACAACAAGAAAAGATGGACGCTATAATCTGGCAAACCTTAAAGTTGGGGGACCTTACCAAATTGATATTTCCTTCGTTGGGTTTAAAACAGAAAAACAAGAAAATATCACCTTGTTATTAGGGCAGGTATTTACTGCCGACGCACAATTAATCCCTGAAACCAAACAACTGGATCAAGTGATAATCACTTCCAGCAATTCCAGCCGGGTGTTTAATAGCAGCCATACCGGCAGCCAGGAAGTTATCAGCCGTGCTCAACTAGACGAGTTGCCAACGATTAATAGAAGTTTCCAGGATTTCACAAGGCTTACTCCCTCAGCGAATGGGCAAAGCACCGTTTCGTCAAGCCCATCACAAAGTATAGGCGGCCGTAACGGATTATATAATAATATAACGGTGGATGGCGCCAATTTCAACAATGCATTCGGACTGGCAGGTTCACTTGGTGGCCAAACAAATTCTCAACCCATAAGCCTTGATGCAATTGAGCAAATACAAGTGAGCGTTTCTCCTTATGATGTAAGGCAAGGAGGTTTTTCAGGTGCCGGAGTAAATTCGGTAACACGCAGTGGAACCAACAAGTTTAAAGGATCAATATATACCTATCTCAGAGATCCCGGATTGCAAGGATACAATGTGAATACAAAAACTATTCCGAGGCCAACTTTCAATTATAATCAACGTGGTGTATCCGTTGGCGGACCGATTATAAAAGACAAACTCTTCTTTTTTATAAGTGGCGAGCAGGAAAGAATAAGTCAGCCGGCTACGACCCTGGTTGCTTTAAAACCCGGCCAAACCGCTATTCCGGGCATTACATCCCAGGCGGTAGCAGATACATTAGATGCACTTAAAAACTTTTTAATTCAGAAATACGCATATAATCCCGGAGCCTACCAGGACTATAATTACAGAACACAGAGCGATAAAATTACCGCACGTATTGACTGGAATATAAATGCTAACAATACTTTCACCATTAAATACAATTATTTAAAATCATTAAGGGATATTGTTCCCAGTAATAGCGGCGCTATAGGAAGCAGGCAACCAAGTAATTTTGGATTGCCGTTCAGTGGAGCAGGCTATACCATCAACAATAATTTCAATATTCTGATCGCAGAATTAAATACACGCATCAATAATAAAGCAAATAATAAATTACAAGTCGGCTATTCTGCATTGCGTGATTTCAGAGCATCTCTTGCCGGTGGTAATTTCCCTTTAGTTGACATTCTTAACGGTTCTAACCAAACCTATACCAGCTTTGGATATGAACCGTTTACCTATAACAATTTACTGAGTACTAATATCTTCCAGTTTTCCGACATATTTACCTATTATTCAGGGAAACATGAATTTACTATTGGAACACAGAATTATATAAAAACTTTTGTAAACGGATTCGCACCAAACTATGAAGGGCTTTATGTTTTCAATACCCTTGCTGATTTTTACAATAGTGCCAATAACGGTATTGGAAATGCGAGAAACTATTCATTAACCTACGCATTAACCAAAGATGGATCGTTTCCTTTTGCACGGGTAGGTTCTACAGAATTAGGCGTTTTCGTGCAGGACAAATGGCGCATAAAAAATAATTTTACACTCACTTATGGATTGCGTGTAGATGCTCCGATATTTAAAAACAGTTTTGAAACTAATCCTAATGTTCCTGCTTTAGCTTTCCGAGATGGGGTACATTACGATCTTGGTCAAAAACCCGGAACCAATCTTGAAATTTCTCCAAGAGTTGGGTTTAACTGGAATGTATTCAAAGATCAGAAAACCCAGGTCCGTGGTGGTGTCGGATCATTCTCCGGTCCTCCGCCATTTGTTTACATAAGCAATCAGGCTAGTAACAATGGAGTACAATTTGGATCGTTCTCGGTTACCGGCAAAGCATTTAATAGTGATATTAATGCATACAGGCCTACAGCCGGTGCGCCTAATACTTCTTATAATCTTGCATTTACTTCTAAAGATTTTAAATACCCACAAGTGTTTAAATCAAGTATTGCTGTGGATCAAAAATTGCCCGGCGGTATTATCGTAACCACTGAGTTTGTATATAATAAAGACATCAACGCTATCAATTTTGAAAATGTAAACCTTCCATCTACCGGCACACCATTGGCAGGGCCTGATAATCGCATTGTTTTTTCTTCAACAAAAATAAATTCAGGTGCAGGTGGCGCTACCGTAACCAATCCTAATATATCCAATGCCATCCTGATGAAAAATTATTCTAAAGGATATTCTTACATACTTACATTTCAGGTACAAAAAACTTTTAAGAACTTTTATGCAAGTGCTGCTTATACCAATAGCACATCAAGAAGTATTAATGATGGCGGCTCTATAGCAGCAAGCACCTGGAGAGACAGACCTGTTAAGAACGATCCAAATAGTGCAGAACTTGGGTATTCAAACTATTACCAACCAAACAGAATCATAGCCCAACTATCTTATCGGAAGGAATATGCAAAACATTTCGCTACCTCCTTCGGTTTAATATTTGAAGCTGCACCCGCCGGAGTGGGATCTTATACTTACATCGGTGATGTTAATAAAGATGGTACCGGAGGAAATAATGATTTAATGTATATTCCTAAAAACCAAAGCGATATTGTTTTGGTACCGGTAAATACAGGTGGCGGCACCGTTACTGATACCAGAACTCCGGCAGTTATCTGGAATCAGTTAAATAACTTTATTAGCCAGGATCGCTACATGAATAGCCATCGCGGACAGGTTGCAGACCGTAATGCAGTGGTTCTCCCCTATTTCAAACACCTTGATTTGAATGTTACACAAGATTTTTACCTGAATGCCGGTAAAAACAAGCACACTCTGCGGGTGACATTTGATCTCATTAACCTGGGTAATTTCTTAAACAAGCAATGGGGAGTAGCAAAAACATGGTCAACTTCATTTAATTCGAGTGCAAATGCTGCAAGCTTCCTCAAATTTGAAGGTATTGTTACAACTCCGGGTGATCCGAACCTGGGAAAACCTCAATTTTCTTTCCCTTACCAGGATGCCACCAATCAAATTCCTTATGTAAACAGCTACCAGGACAACACAGGTATCTTCTCCAGATGGCAGGGGCAGATAGGATTGCGTTACCTCTTTAATTAATAACAATATTCATGACTTTTTAAAAAAAGAAGATGTTGATAACCTCACGTCTTCTTTTTTTTAATTTCTTATCTCCGTTGCCTTCAGTGCTTCTCCGGCTTCTCTCTGTATAATTCTAATTTTGTAACACAGATATCCTGGCAGAAGGCACGGAGAATCTCACACAGAAACAGGCTCTTCTATTTGCCAATCTTTGGTAATATTTTTTTTTAATTACCCCGCTCCCGTTAAAGGCCAAAAAACTGAATCAACAAGAATTAACCAGTGTTTTGAAGATTATTTCCACACTGGAAAAGACTATTTTCATCTACTTTCAAAAAATAGTATCTCTTTATAATTTATCCTGTTACTTTTGCCCCAAAAAACATTTTCAACTCATTATTTATGAAAAAAATCTTTCTATTTTTTCTCTTTTTAGGAACATTGGTGGTCGCGAATGCCCAACAAGATGAGCAACCTCAAGACACGGCCTGGAAAACTATTTATCGCGGGACCTATCCCCGTATAAACGACCTTGTACATACCAAACTTGCCGTTAAATTTGATTATGATAAACAATGGATGTACGGGGAAGAATGGGTAACTCTTCAGCCTCATTTCTATGATACCGATTCATTGACACTTGATGCAAAAGGTATGGAGATCAAAGAAATTGCAGTAATAAAAGGCAAATCAAAAATCCCTTTGAAATATACTTATGATGACAGCCTGCAACTACGAATCACTCTTGATAAGATCTACAAAGGCGGCGAAAAGTATACGGTATATATCAATTACATCTCCAAGCCTAACGAACTGAAACAGCATGGCAGCGCGGCTATTACAAGCGCCAAAGGACTGTACTTTATTAATCCTAAAGGTGAAACCAACGAACATATAGAAATATGGACACAGGGAGAAACAGAATCCAACAGTGCATGGTTTCCTACTATTGATAAGCCTGATCAGAAAACCACTGAGGAGATCTCAATGACCGTTCCTTCAAAATATGTAACGTTGAGCAACGGGCTTTTAGTAAAGCAGAAAAAAAATGCGGATGGCACACGTACCGACGACTGGAAACTAGACCTGCCCAACTCTCCCTATTTATTTTTTATGGGCGTAGGTGACTATGTAATCGTAAAAGATCATTATAAAAAGATACCGGTAGATTATTATGTAGAAAAGGAATATGCTCCTGTGGCAAAAAAAATATTTGGCGAAACGCCTTCAATGATCGGGTTTTATGAAAAAATAACCGGAGTACCTTATGCTTGGCCCAAATACGATCAAATCGTTGGTCGCGAATATGTAAGTGGTGCTATGGAAAATACTACTGCCACGCTCCACCAGGATGGTGCTTACCAAAATGCACGTCAACTGGTTGATGGAAATGGATGGGAAAGCACGATTGCACATGAATTATTCCACCATTGGTTTGGCGACCTCGTGACTACTGAAAGCTGGAGCAACATTACTCTAAACGAATCTTTTGCCAACTATAGCGAATATCTATGGGAAGAACACAGACACGGAAAAGATGCAGCAGATGAACATGCTTATGAAGACATGCAGGGATACCTGATGAGTGGCAGCGACCATAAAGACCTCGTAAGATTCTATTATAAGGATAAAGAAGACGTATTTGATGCGGTGAGTTACAATAAAGGCGGTCGCATATTAAACATGCTTAGAAATTATGTGGGCGATTCGGCCTTTTTTAAATCGTTGAATAAATATTTAACTACTAACCGGTTCAAACCTGCTGAAGCACAACAATTGAGGCTTGCCTTTGAAGATATTACCGGAAAAGATATGAACTGGTTCTGGAACCAATGGTACTACGGAAGCGGGCAGCCCTCTCTCGACATCAACTATGATTACAACAATGGAAAAGCCAGAGTGATTATTGACCAGGCTCAAAATACAGGAAAGATATTTAAAATACCAACTGCGATTGATGTATATAGTTCAGGCGCTAATAAAAAAAGATATAAAGTTTGGCTGGATAACAAGGCAGATACCTTCTATTTTGCAAGCGCACAAAAACCCTCACTCATTAATGTAGATGCTGATAAAGTATTACTCTGCAGAAAAGATGATCACAAATCAGCGGAAGAATTTGAGCAGCAATATAAATATGCTCCTAACTATTTAGACAGAAGAGAATCTCTCGAATACTTTACAAAAAATAAATTGAGTTCTCTGGCACTGGGGCTAAGTGATAAATATTCAGGATTGCGTTTATTCACCCTGGAAAGTTTAGAACAGAATAAAGGTTATTCTGTTCCCTCTGTATTATCAGTGATTGAGCAGATTGCCGTGAAAGATCCCAACAAAAAAGTACAAGCCAAAGCAATAGAAATACTGGCAAAGATGAAGGATCAAAAGTATGAGCCAATTTTTGAAAAGTATATAAATGACTCTTCATATTCTGTTGCCGGCGCTTCACTTGAGGGGCTTACCACTCTTCAGCCTGATCAGGCTCTGGCACTCGCAAAAAAATACAGCAATGACGCATTGGGCCAACTTGGAGTAGTGGTTTCGGGAATCATCATGAAAAATGCTACTGAAGAAGATTTTCCATTTTTATACAATCATTTCAAAGATGAACCACTCAATGAAGATAAAATAAAAACTTCTTTCTTATTTGCCAATTACCTCACTAAAGTGAAAGACCCCGCCAGCGTAAGAAAAGGCGTGGATGAAGTAATGAAATTCAGAAACCAAATACCTGAACAATACAGAGGTTTTATGGATCCGGGGTATAAACAGGCTTTTGATAAAATAAGCGCTATACAACAAACCAGCGGCAATGCTGATTTAGCAAATTATATAAGTGGACTGTTGAAATAATTCACAAAGCAGATAATACGCCTGAAAAAAAACGAATTCAAAGCTTTTGAATCCGTTTTTTTATATCTGTATATGACCATTCAAAAGGACAACTCTTAGTGGTGAAGGATTTCAAATGATTGCCTATATTTTACACCAAGTGTATTTTTAATTGAGTCCAATGAATTTTACGGTAAAATGTCAGTCTATACCGATGTGTCGGTAATATGTATAACCGGTATTACCCGGGCAATAGTGATAAAAAATATCCCGCATCATTTTACTATGATGCGGGATATTTTCTATGCAATTATTTTAAAGGAATTTATTTCTAAAATACTATAAAGACACAATAGTTCCTTACCACCCTCCACTCGCTCCACCTCCTCCGCCGCTTCCTCCTCCGAATCCGCCAAAACCACCACCACCAAATCCGCCGCCGCCGAAACCACCACCACCTCCTCCTCTACCGCCGCCGCCCATCATACTTCCTAACAGAAACCAGGGCAATCCATCCAGGAAACTTCTGGAACCTTTGCGGCTCATGTAAGAGCCACCGCCTCCACCTCCACGTCCGGAAAACACAAAAAGAATGATAAGGAAAATGACAACAAGGAGAATGATACTTCCAAAAGGAGATCCTTTCTTTTCCGCTTTGGGATCTGCTTTATATTCACCTGCGGCTGCCTGTATGATAGCATCTACCGCATTATTAAAACCACCGTAATAATCATCATTCTTAAAAAACGGAATCATTCTCTCATCAATAATCTGCTTGCAAAGAATGTCCGGCAATACGCCCTCCATACCATAACCGGTTTCGATACGTGCCTTATGATCTGCTTTGGAAACAAGGATAATAACACCATTATTTTTACCTTTTACTCCCGGCCCCCAGGTCCGCATATATTTCAAGGATACCTGAGCTATATCATAGCCCTGCAAATCGGGAACGGTGATAATTACAATTCCCGAAGAAGTGGTATCATTATAATTCCTGATTTTTTGTTCCAATGCCTGCTTTTGAAAAGGCTCAAGCATATTGGCAAAATCATTTACTGCCATGGGAGGATTTGGCCTCGGCTGGATATTTTGTGCAAATACCGGCTGTAAGCCAATAAAAAGAAAAAGCAGTAAAATATATTTTTTCATGAAGGATAAGTTACACCATGTTATTTCCCAAAAACTATTTCATCCGGGAGTTCATTTTTATCTACCTCTTTATCATAAGGGAAATGAGTTTTCAATGCTTCACCAATTTTATGAATAGAAGCTATAATGCCTGCTACTACACTGTCTTTACTAAAAACAGACAGGATATCTCTTGCGGCATCTTTCCAATATTGATCCCCTCCGGTAGCTTCATGGATTCCTTTATCGGCAAAAATTGCAAACTGTTTATCTCTGATAGCTATATAAAAAAGAACACCATTCCTCAACTCTGTTTTTTCCATTTTCAATTTCATAAATATCTCTGCTGCCCTATCCAATGCATCTACATATTTGCAGCGCCCTTCCACAAAAACTCTTATCTCTCCACTCGTTTGCTTTTCAGCTTGCTGAATGGAATGAACGATCTGCTCATTTTCCTCAATAGAAAAAAAAGGCTTTTTGCGGGAAAATCGCCACATGGATAATCTGTTTATTTTATATTGAATTGAACATCGGGTGCTTTTTCACTTCCTGGATCTGCTTTATAGAATGGCTTCTCGTGATACCCGAATATTCCTGCGAAAATATTATTAGGAAAGGTTTTCACTTTTAAATTATACCCCTGAACCGCCGCATTATAATCCTGCCTTGCCACATTGATCCTGTTTTCAGTTCCTTCTATCTGAGTTTGAAATCCCTGAAAAGCCGTCGTAGTCTTTAAATCAGGATAGTTTTCTACCACAGCCAGTAACTTGCTGAAAGAACTTTGTAAACCGGCCTGTGCATTCTGGTATGCTTCCAATGATTTAGGATCATTTGCATTAACAGTGATAGAGGTGGCTTTGGCACGGGCTGCTACCACTTCTGTAAGAGTTCCTTTTTCGAAATTGGCAGATCCCTCAATGGTCTTGATCACACTATTATACAAATCAGTTCTTCTCTGATAATTAGTTTCCACATTCCCCCATTTGGTTTTCACATCCTGATCCACACCAATCAGATTATTATAAGCACTACAACCCCAAAAGAGTAAGATCACAACAATACCGAGGATAACAAATAAGCCGGTTCTTGATTTCATAATTGATGTTTTATTTTTTTAATAAGATTAAAGATAAATATTTTGTTTTTTATTTAAGGATTATTTTTCTTTTTCAATTTTCAATTCTCTATTGCTTTTATCCCCGGTAATTCTTTTCCTTCAAAATATTCGAGTAAAGCACCACCACCGGTGGAAACATAGCTCACTTTATCAGCAAGGCCGAATTCATTTACCGCCGCCACACTGTCGCCTCCGCCTACCAGACTGTAAGCGCCATTTTTAGTAGCCCCAGCAATAGCTTCGGCAATCGCTTTGGTTCCCGATTGAAATTTTTTCATTTCAAAAACCCCCATCGGGCCATTCCACAAAATAGTTTTGGAATGTAGAATCACTTTGGTAAAAGTCTCACACGCTATCTCTCCAATATCAAGCCCCATCCAGCCATCAGGAATATCATTACTTAATGCGCCTGATACCATCGCATTTGCATCAAATTTATCTGCAATAATAGAATCAGCAGGCAAATGAATATTAACCCCTTTCTCTTTAGCTTTTCTCAGTAACTCACTCGCTTTATCCAGACGATCGTCTTCGCAAAGAGAATTTCCAATTTTCCCTCCCATCGCTTTAAAAAAAGTATATGCCATGCCTCCACCAATTATGATATCGGTAGCCTTATCCAACAGATTCTCGATGATAAGGATTTTATCAGAAACCTTCGCGCCACCTATAATTGCAAGAAATGGTTTTTCGGATTTATTTAAAACCTTTTCTGCATTGGAAACTTCGGCGTTCATCAGCAGGCCAAACATTTTCTTATCTGTAGTAAAAAACTGCGCAATCACCGCCGTGGAAGCATGTGCGCGATGTGCAGTACCAAATGCATCGTTCACATACACATCACCCAGCTCGCTTAATTTTTTGGCAAAGGCCTCATCCCCTTTTTCTTCTTCTTTGTGAAAACGAAGATTCTCCAATAGCAACACTTCACCTGGTTTTAAATCTTTGGATTTTTGCTGTGCACCAGCGCCAATACAATCATCTGCAAATAAAACTTTTGTATTTCCTACTAATTCTTTAAGATGTGGTAAAATATGTTTCAGTGAAAACTTATCTTCGGGCCCATTCTTTGGCCTCCCAAGGTGCGACATTACAATAGCGCTTCCACCGTCTTTTAAAATCTTTTGAATAGTAGGCACCGCCGCACGCATTCTTGTATCATCGGTAATATTAAAATGCCCATCAAGTGGTACATTAAAATCCACTCTTACCAATGCCTTTTCATTTTTGAAATCGTGTTCTGAAAATTGACTCATATTAATTTTTAATTATTCGATGTATTTAATTTCACTTCTTTTACGCATTCAGTAATACTCCTTTGCAATCCAAATTTCTATTCTTTAAAATAAATTCAGATTTCATATCCATTTTCCATTCTTCCTGCCCCATTTTTATAAGCACAGATAAAAATTAGTTATCAAACCATATTGATACTTATCGAATCAGGCTGCATTCATTTTTAAAGTATTTTTGAGGTGCAAAGATGCGTATAATAATGCGGCTCTTATACGTCTTTTCAAAAAATAAAAAATCGTTTATCACTTCCTCCGGCACCATATATGACGAAAGTAAATCTAAAATATCAGTAATCGTAAACTTCAATAAATGCAAACGGAATCAAAAATAAGGTTTTAATGGACTACGATCTTGAAGTCCCTGTTACCTATAAAAATCAGGAATTAATTTATATAGCCAAATTCATTCAATTTGGATATTCTTATAAATTTGAAGTAGATGTAAATGGAATTATTGTATTTTTTGAACCTGATGAGGAAGGAAATTTCAGAGCCATCATTAATCCTGCAATTGACCACAAGAGTCATACAATTGATAAAGAATTGATACAATTGATTGCAGGCGCACTGGAGAAAATGTTAGAATAGAAATCTTCGATATTTTCTGTTTTATAAAGAATAGGGAGAAAATGGAATAGTTACAAATTCAGAAGACGTGATGGGCTAAAATTCTATACTTTTACAAGGTAATATCCTATATCAAATGATTCGGAAAGTCTTCAACCTTCTCACAACAAAGCTGATCCATCACTTGCTGTAATTGCCTCTTTAAAATAACGATCGTATGATCGGCACCTTTATTACCCAATGCAGCTACCCCA
>JBDTGA010000023.1:0-88223 GCA_039937655.1 Ginsengibacter sp. | reverse complement strand
CAGTAAAAAAAGCATGGCCAATAAAGTGATTACAATGCAACAGATCCGCAGTATTATTCAACTCCTTGAAAAAGGATGTTCACTTCGTGCCATCAGCGCCCAGATCGGGCTATCCCGGCAGCCGGTTACTTTTTATGTAGCCCGGATTAAGAAAGCTCCGTACACTCTTGAAGAACTTCGCCATCTTTCTGATGAGGCTTTAGCCGGCATCGTGTATGCCCCTGCGGTTGCAGTGCATTTACCTGAGAGTGCCCGCAGGAAAGAGCTTGACGGGCTTATCCCTTATTTTTTGAGTGAACTTAAACGCACCGGTGTTACCAGGTTATTGCTCTGGGAAGAATACCGGAAAGAATCTACGGATCCCTTCAGGTATACACAATTTTGTATTTTATTAAAACAAGCCAGTAATATTACTAATGCCAGTATGCACCTGGTTCACAATCCCGGTGCCATGGTAATGGTTGATTTTGCAGGTGATAAAATGAGTTATGTTGACCGCTCCAGTGGTGAAGTAATTTTTTGTCCGGTATTGGTTGCTGCATTACCCTATAGTAAATATTCGTTCGCTATGGCGCTGCCGGATGCCAGCATTCCTCAGGTGATCAAGGCGCTTAACGCCTGCCTCTGCTACTTTGGTGGTACTCCTTTAAGTTTAAAAACGGATAACATGAAACAGGTGGTAACAAAGTCATGCCGCTATGAACCGATTTTTAGCGAAGCGTTGCAACAATGGGCGCTGCATTACAACATGACTCTTCTGACCACCCGGGTGGCCAAACCTAAAGATAAAGGCGCAGTAGAAAATGAAGTGAAGATTGCTTACCAGCGCATTTATGCACCACTGCGTGATGAAGTATTCTATAGTATCCGTCAATTGAATGAGGCCGTTCATAAACGGCTGGTCGCCCATAATGAAAAACTATTCCAGCTAAAAGATTATAGCCGGCTTCAGCAATTTAATCTTGAAGAAAAATCCTTATTACAATCATTGCCGGCAGAAGAATTTATCATAAAGCACCGGGTACTGGCCAAGGTGCAGAAAAACTACCATATCACATTGGGGGAAGACTATCATCACTACAGCGTTCCTTACCAGTTCATTGGCAAACAAGTGAGTGCAGTATATGATACCGACAATGTAGAGGTTTACTATCAGCACAAGCGCATTGCCTTGCATAGACGCAGTTATAAAAAACATGGCTTTACCACGGTTGGAGAACATATGCCGCAGGGACACCAGTATTACTTTGAACAACAGGGATGGACACCTGCTTATTTTCTGGAGCAGGCAATGCGTATTGGACCGGCTGTACACCAGTATATGGACGAGGTTCTAAAAAGCAGGGCTTATACAGAGCAAACTTATAATGCCTGCCGTGGCATTTTACGACTCCATAAACAGTATGGTGCCCAGCGGTTGCAGGCCGCTTGCTCCAGGGCATTAACCGGAAACGTATTTAACTACAGAACCGTTCAAAACATTCTGACCGGTAATCTTGATAAGCTTCAAGAAGGATACCAGCCTGAGCTGTTTAAGCTTCCCGACCATCCAAATCTTCGCGGCCCGGACAGCTATCAATAGTCACCTTATTTATTAATCATAAAAACAAAAAAAATGAATCAACAAAGCACACTTGAACAATTACAGAAACTTAAATTAACAGGCATGGCTAAACGCTATGAAGCCATTCTGAACCAGCCCGTACATCAGCAACCGGAACCGCATTCCATGATAGCTCTGCTCACAGAAGCAGAAGATAGTTACAGATGCTATCAACGCACACAACTTTATCTGCGACTCTCTAAACTCCGTTATCATGCTACTCCTGAACAGATCAACTGTACCCCCGGAAGAGGGATTACTAAAGAAATGCTTGCTATGCTATCGGATGGAACCTTTATTGAAAAATCAGAAAACCTGTTAATTACCGGAGCTACAGGATGTGGTAAAAGTTATCTGGCCTGTGCCATGGGCAGAAATGCCTGCTTACTGGGACACCGTACGCTCTACTATTCTATGAATAGGTTTATTGAAGCACTGGCAGCAGCCAGGTTAGATGGTACTTATTTGAGGTGGATCAATATAATAGCTAAAACGCCGCTGTTAATAATAGATGATTTTGGCCTACAACCCTTAAACCATGATATGAGATTAACCTTGCTGCAAATACAGGAAGATCGCTTCGCCAAAGGTGCGACGATTGTAACATCACAATTACCGGTTAACAAATGGTATGAATATATTAATGAACCTACCATTGCTGATGCAATATGTGACAGACTGACGGCTAACGCTCATAAAATAGAATTAAAGGGAGAATCCTTACGGAAGAAAAATAAAAACTAAATTTACATCAGCTGCAACAGGTCCTTTCGGTGGTAAACTTTGCTACTGAAATGCTGGTAAACTTTGACCGTAATATGCAGTACGCAGGCTGTTGCAGGAAATTCTTTTAATCGCACCATTAAGGAATTGAAATTGCCAGACTCGAGCACACCAAACACCCAGGTATCTACTTTTAATCGCACCATTAAGGAATTGAAATGCGTTGGAGACATGTACGATACACGTATCTGTGATCTTTTAATCGCACCATTAAGGAATTGAAATGGATCTCTTAAGTTATTTACGGGGTGGTTTGTGGCCTTTTAATCGCACCATTAAGGAATTGAAATGGGCTTAGACAATACATAATTGACAACCTCGATTGCTTTTAATCGCACCATTAAGGAATTGAAATTCTACGGTGATAGCTGCAATAATAAAGCCTATCTGTCTTTTAATCGCACCATTAAGGAATTGAAATTTTTGAAGTTTAAAATAAAGGGTATCATTTACTACTTTTAATCGCACCATTAAGGAATTCAAATATATGTATGCGATTGACGCCCATGTTGCAACACCTTCTTTTAATCGCACCATTAAGGAATTGAAATAATGAGATTGATTTTAATTGTTTAATGCAGATAGTAGCTTTTAATCGCACCATTAAGGAATTGAAATTATAGTATTTGATGACAAAGAAGAGGCAAAGGGAACTTTTAATCGCACCATTAAGGAATTGAAATTTAAGTAAAACGGGGGCTGTAAAACCATTATAATCTTTTAATCGCACCATTAAGGAATTGAAATACAAGGATATTTATAAAGTATTCATACGAAGGGCCTCTTTTAATCGCACCATTAAGGAATTGAAATGCTTTAAAACTTGCTGCATTGGGTTTAGGAGAAGTCTTTTAATCGCACCATTAAGGAATTGAAATAATATGGCCCTCGAAGGTAAAAAGAATCTTTAAAAACTTTTAATCGCACCATCAAGGCATTCGAATGCCATCTGGTTGTCATTTAATCTTTTTGTAGTGTCCAGTCCGGAGTATAAATCTTATGAATCTCTTTTAAGTTTTTGTAGTTGAGTTCAAATTCTTCTTTTCCCTGTTCAGTTTCAAAGGTTAAAATAAATTTTGGACCTGTATTGTAGAAATAAATTTTTCCTTTACCGGAGTCCATACCTTCTCTGTATTTGGCCCCAATTTTATCTAAAATTATTATGGCATTCTGTAATGTTATTCCTTTTTTAAAAACAAGGATAAGTTCAATTTTATCATTTCCCATTTTGATGTATTTCTTTATATCTTTTAAACAAAAAGTGCTATTACGCTTCTTCAATTACCAAACTGCACCGCTTGCAACAGAAAGGTTTTGTGTGATCAGGTAGTATTCTATCATTTTCAGCCGTTATCAATTCTTTAAAAAACACAAAATGAAGGTAAATTAAAATAGGTAAAATTGGCCTGTCTTCCGGAGGGATACTCCTGCTAATTCACTCACATTAACCCTGCACCAATTAACATTTGGCTGGAGTTCGTTTTATTTAGCCTTTAAAATTTCTTCGTCTATTAACACCTGAAATGAATCTTCCATTGTTTCCTTCAACGGACGGAATTGTATTCCCAGTTCATTTTTTATTTTGGAATTGTCGGCTCTGAATGGAATATCCACATTGTTGCGAACGTATTTTCGTGTAAACGTTGCGTTGGCTATCGGGCCAATAATCATCAGCAACCATTTTGGTAAAGCCTTTCGGGGCAATGGGAATTTATCTCCATATTTTGGCAATAAGACTTTCCCCATCTCCAGCATATCCGAATTATGTGCGGAAGTAATATATCTCCCATGAGCTTGTGGAGTATATCCCGCCCGGAAATGTGCCTCTGCCACGTCACGAACATCTACAACGCCCATTCCCATTTTGGGAGCCCCCATTTTCATCTTGCCACCACCCAGCATTTTCAGGATATTCATACTTTCTGAAGTAGTGTTCTGAGCGTTAAGTGCAGGGCCAAGTACTAAGCTGGGGTTTATCGTTATCAGGTCCCATCGGTTTTGGCTTTCAGCAATTTCCCATGCCTTTTTTTCTGCCAGTGTTTTTGAATAAGAATAGGGATGATAATCTAAAGACGATATGGTGTTCCAAACGGCTTCTGTTAATTGCCCGCCCGGTGCATTGATCGAATCAATGGCATCGGTATATATGGCAGCACAACTACTGGTTACTACAATCCGTTTTACACCGGAGACTTCTTTTGCAGTATTCAAGACATTCTCTGTTCCTTTTACCGCAGGCTCTACCAGTTCCTTTTGAGGGTCTTTTACACCAAGTGTAAAAGGCGAAGCTGTATGAAAAACCAATTCGCAACCCTTCATAGCTTCTTTGTAAGATCCGGGAGTTAGCAGGTCTGCCTTAAAAAATTGAATGGTTCCTTTAGCATTAACGGCTGCCTCTCTTAAATGTTCAATCTTCTTTTCGTCATCCGGATTTCTAACTGCTGCATGAACTGTAATACCCTCTTCTAAAAGTCTTTTTACCAACCAACTGGCAACGTATCCGTTGGCTCCTGTTACCAATACCGGTTTTGTTTTGTCTATTTGTGTCATTTAAGTATGTTTAACCAAATATACAGTAAACCAACCTTGCTTGCCGTGGGGACGGAAATTCCGGGATTTTTTTTGGTGGAATTGGAAAGAACTGCCTGTCCGTCGCTTTAGAGTTTTACAAGTAGGAGAGGAATTGAAATTCCGATATAGAAAGATTGAAACTGTAAGTCTGCTTTTTTTTAACCACTCTATCAAGGAATTGAAATGGGCGAAAGTTCCTGTTTGACTTCATACCCGTAATCCTTTTAATCCCTTATCTACACCATGTTGCCCATAGTGAATTGCCAGGAGGAGATGCCCGTAAAAGAAGCCTCTTTTTTAGGAGAGTGAATTCCTAAGAGAACCCTTATTTGAAGAAAAACTTCATAATCCGATACCTTACTGTAATTTTATTTCTTCTTAACCACTCGTATGAAACCATTTTTTTCGGCTGTCTTGTTTTGCCTTTTATGTATTGGCGCGAATGCACAACTAAAAAAAGACACTTTAAAAACACACAAAAGATCTTTTGAATCCTCTCTCTTTTCAAATGATGATTCACTCACACGCAGTGATTATTTGTTGAGTATCGGAAAGATATTTAAGACTTTGAATGAGGCTTCCATAGTATCGCAGCCGGTACCTTTTATCAATGGAATGAACCTTCGTATTGATGAAGATGACTCTGCCATCATTATTATAAAAGACAGGCTCACTAATAATGAGCGGGGGCTTAATATCCGCAATCTTCAGATGTTTACAATACTACTGGGAGAGATTAATAAAAACACAAAAAAGTTCTCACGTAACCTGAATGTTTACGATAGTACGCTGGACGAAGCAAAAAAACATATTCTTGATATTCGGAAAGATACTGTATTGCGGCACCTCTTCAGGGACTCTATAGTGCGGGCATCTTTTCGCTCTGAGTTGCAGGAACTTCGTACCAAATGGAAAAGGACCGACAGCCTTGTAAAATATGTGGAGGTACTTATTGACAATACGCTGGCACGCACTTCTGCTAATTTAATTGCAACGAGCGAGCTTCAGATACAGGCGGAAAGTCTTGAAGGAACCATTGGGCCAAGGGCATTCAGTAAAGAGAGGAGATATCTTTGGGAGCCGATGAAAATTCCTGCGGGTCGCCTTAAGTCATTTTCAGAACAGTTTAAAAAAACAATTTCTTCGGAAAAGAAGATTACACAGTATTATTTTTCGCATACGCATAATCAGTTTATGCTGCTGCTGGTAAGCGGGTTGATTTTTTTCTTTTGGATATTGTATAATTTCAGGAGTCTCAAAAAGAATAAGGGACTGGAAACAATTGAATCATTTCATTTCCAGTATGTGAATAGGGTACCCATCTTTGCTTCATTGGTATTTATGCTCAATCTTGCGCCACTGTTTGATCTGGATGCCCCGTTTGTATATATTGAGTCAATTGAATTTTTTATGATGATCGTGCTTACGGTTTCTTTCTGGAAACGGCTGCCGCGGAAATTATTTTTTTTCTGGAGCTTTTTTATTGTACTCTTTTTACTACAATCTTTTTCCAGATACCTCGGTTTGCCTTTCTATCTCAATCGCTGGTTTTCTCTGTTCATAAACGGAATTTCCTTTTTATTTGGATTGTATGCCTTGCTGATATTTAGAAAACAGGTTTTCAGATACAGAATACTCACCGTGGTGGCAACTTTATATACTTTCTTGAACGCGCTCGCAGTATTATGTAATTTATTTGGTCGGGTTACCCTGATGCAAGTCTTTAGTTCTACCGGTACGTATGCTTTTATACAAACGGTAGCGCTGGTAGTATTTGTAGGATCGGTTACAGAAGCTCTTTTATTACAAATTCAGGCAAGCAGGGTACGTAGAGATTATAAGACAAGTTTTGATCATGATCAAATCGCCAAAGGTGTTTCGAAGATGATCATTTTTTGGGCAGTGATTATCTGGATCGTAGTATTTTTAACCAATCTTAATTTATATAATATTCTTTCAGAAAAAATTACCAAAGTATTTATCACGCCGCGGGTAATAGGAAATTTTTCATTCACGCTGGGAGGTATTATTTTATTCCTTGTGATTATGTGGACGGCCAATTTTCTGCAAAAGTATATTGCTTACTTTTTTGGAGATGTGGGCGACGATTCTGCTTTCGATAATAAGGGTGAGCGTTCAAGGCTGATGGTTACCCGTCTTGTTCTCCTGGTTGCAGGATTCCTTCTTGCTGTAGCTGCCTCGGGGCTTGCCATAGACAGGATCACAGTGATACTCGGCGCATTGAGTGTGGGTATCGGACTGGGATTGCAGAGTATTGTCAATAATTTTGTGTCAGGGATTATCCTGATTTTTGACCGTTCCCTGCGTATAGGTGATACCGTGGAGATAGGCGATAGAAAAGGCCGCGTGAAAGAGATCAGTATGCGCTCAAGTACATTGCTCACACCCGAAGGTGCGGAAGTTATTATTCCCAATGGTGATATCCTTTCTCATAATTTTGTAAACTGGAGCCTTAGTAATAACTTCAGAAGAGTTGATCTTACCTTCAATATTGTTCAATCTGATATTACTCCTGAAATTCAAAGAAGCATTACTGATATTATAAAATCATCGCCCTTTGTGCTTCCGATAAAAGAACCCGAAGTCTTTATCAACACCATCACTTCACAATCCACCGATTTAAAAGTATATTTCTGGTGCAAGGATGTGAACAGAAGTGAACAGGCAAAGAGTGATGTGTATGCCAAAGTGTATAAAGAACTGGAAGAGAAAGGAATAAAGATTTTGTAAAGAGGGGTACAAAAGTGAATGGATACTCCTGGTACTTTCTTTTGTTGTTCCTTTTTTTGGGGGACTGTTAACGGAAGTGAATGAAGGATAGGTTCATCGAATATGAACACCTGATTTTTTTGAAAAGTCATGTATTTCCTCTTGAACGATTTTTAAATGATTGGCTGTTTTCTTAAAAAAGATCTTTACTATTATCTATTCTTTTGATTTTTCTATATTATCTTCGCAACTTTATTACTAAAAGTGGAATACCAAATATCTCATACCATTTTATCTTCGTTTGTCGGGACTGTGATCTCTACCACCACTATTATTACAACCCGTTAAGGGTTGCATATTTTCATATTATCCATTGGGCGTTACGCTTTTCAAACCTTCGGGTTATCCATTCAAAAATTCATTTTATCAATTTAATAAAATATGCACGTTTTAAAATTCGGCGGCTCATCGGTAGCCAATGCTGAAAATATCAATAAAATCGTTTCCATCCTGGAAGAACGGGTAAAAACAGAAAAAATCGTGGTAGTCGTTTCGGCTTTGGGAGGCACTACCGATGCATTATTAAATAGTGTGATCCAGGCTTCTGCGGGCAATGAACTTTACCGCGAGGAATTGCGCAAGATAGAAAACCGCCATCTCGAAGTAGTTCATCAATTATTGCCCGTTGCCGGACAAAGCCATGTGCTGAGCATGGTAAAGCAACATTGCAATGAAATAGAGGATATATGCAATGGCGTTTTTCTGTTGAGAGAGGTAACTCCCCGCACTAAAGATCGTATTATGAGCTATGGGGAATTATTATCTTCTAAAATCATTTCTGCAAAGTTGCAGTCGGTGGGTATCGGGAATCAATGGATAGATTCGAGAAATATCATTGTTACCAATTCTCATTATGGAAATGCGCAGGTGGACTTTGAAAGTACCAATCAAAAAATACAGGATTATTTCGCTACTTCGGAGAGTTCATTCTTTGTCGTACCGGGATTTATTGCATCTGACAAGAGTGGTATCATTACTACCTTAGGCAGAGGTGGTTCCGATTATACAGCTTCTATTATTGCAGCGGCAATGGGAGCAGAGGCTCTTGAAATATGGACCGATGTGAGCGGTATGATGACTGCTGATCCGCGCCTCGTGTCTCATGCAAAAATACTTCCTCATATATCTTATCGGGAGGCGATGGAACTTTCTCATTTTGGCGCCAAAGTAGTTTATCCGCCCACCATACAACCGGTAATGAGAAAAGATATTCCTGTGTGGGTGAAGAGTACGTTTGCTCCGGATCATCACGGTACGCTGATAGAAAATACTTCTGAAAGGAATGGTAGCAGTGTGCGCGGCATTTCGAGTATTAATAAAATTGCTTTGCTCAGTCTGGAAGGAAGCGGCATGGCCGGTATTCCGGGGTTTTCAAAAAGATTGTTTGAAACACTTGCAAATGAAGAGATCAATGTAATTCTTATCACACAAAGTTCTTCGGAACATTCCATTTGTGTAGCTATTGAAGAAGCTTTTTGTGAAAGAGCCAGAGAGGCGGTGAATATGGCTTTTGCCAGTGAAATTGAGAGATTAAAAGTAGATCCCCTCACAGTGGAAAAAGGATTGGCCATCATAGCGCTGGTGGGTGATAAAATGAAAAGTCATCCCGGCATCAGCGGAAAAATGTTTAGTGCAATGGGGAAAAATGGAATCAATGTAAGGGCCATCGCACAGGGGTCTTCAGAAAGAAATATTTCTGCAGTGATAGCAGTGAATGATGTAAGCAAAGCAGTAAATGTATTGCATGAAGAGTTTTTTGAAACAACTTACAAACAGGTGAATTTATTTGTGGCCGGTACCGGTAATGTGGGATCGAGGTTGCTGGATCAACTGTTTCAACAGCAGAGTTATCTGCAAAAAAATCTGCGTTTACATATAAGGGTGGTGGGAGTTGCCAACAGTAAAAAAATGCTTTTTAATGAAGAAGGAATTGATTTGAAGAATACAAAAGAACTCTTGCAAAAAGGCAGAGAAATGAACCTTTCTGAATTTGTACAAACCATTCAAACAAAGAATTTGCGTAACTCTGTTTTTGTGGATGTAACAGCCAGTGAGGAAGTAGCAAAGGCCTATTCTGATATTCTACAAAAAAGTATTTCCATCGTTGCCTGCAACAAAATTGCCGCCTCTTCTTCTTTTGATTATTATGAAAAATTAAAGAACCTTGCCCGCGAATCTAATATTCATTTTCTTTTTGAAACCAATGTGGGAGCGGGGTTACCTGTGATTGGCACATTGAATGACTTGTTGTTGAGCGGAGATAAAATACACAAGATAGAAGCAGTGCTCAGCGGTACGCTTAATTTTGTTTTTAATAATTATGATGGTAGCCGGAGTTTTGCAAAAGTGGTAAAGCAGGCCCAGGAAGAAGGATACACAGAGCCAGATCCACGGCTGGATCTGGGCGGTACAGATGTGGTGAGAAAGATCATGATACTCGCCCGTGAATCCGGAGAAAAGATGGAGATGGAAGATATTTCCAATCAGACTTTTATGCCTGCATCTTGTATGAAAGGTTCGGTGGAATATTTTTATGTTGCCATGGAAAAAGAAGAAGCTCATTTTAAAGCCATTTTTAATGAAGCTGATAAAGCAGGAAAGAAATTGAAGTTTGTGGCTACTTATGAAAATGGCAAAGCTCAGGTGGGTCTGCAACAGGTAGCTCCAGATCATGATTTTTATCACCTTTATGGAAAAGATAATGTGGTTTTATTTTATACAAACCGTTATACCGGGCAGCCGCTGGTGGTGAAAGGAGCGGGTGCAGGTGCAGAAGTAACTGCATCGGGCGTATTCGCAGATATAATCCGTGCAGTAAGAATCTAAATAAAAATGATGAAAAAAATAAAAATAATGGCGCCTGCCACCATTGCCAATCTGGTATGTGGTTTTGATATACTGGGTATGGCACTGGATGAACCTTATGATGAAATGACAATGTCGTTGAGCGAGGAACCGGGCATTCATATCAGACATTTAGATGAATATAATCTTCCCGAATCGCCCGAAAAAAATGTAGCAGGTGTCGCGTTGATGGCACTCATAGACGAAGCAAAAGAGAAAGGATATCAGAATCCATTGGGATTTAATGTAACTATTAATAAGAAGATAAAGCCCGGTAGCGGATTGGGTTCCAGCGCAGCGAGTTCGGCGGGCGCAGTAGTGGGTGCCAATTATTTATTGGGAAAGATTTTTACAAATGAAGACCTGGTGCGTTTTTCGATGAACGGTGAAAAAATTGCGGGAGGTGTGAAACACGCTGATAATGTAACACCCTGTATTTACGGAGGCATCACATTGATCAGGTCTGTTTTTCCGCTGGATATTATCCGTGTCAATACCCCAGATCTTTTTGTAACGGTGGTTCATCCGCAAATAGAAGTGCGTACTTCCGATGCAAGGCAGATATTAAGGAAGGAAGTGAAATTGAAAGATGCCATAAAGCAGTGGGGAAATATCGGCGGTCTCATTATGGGGTTTATGAGAAATGATTTTGATTTGATAGGCCGTTCACTGGAAGATGTAATTATAGAGCCGGTGCGCAGTATCCTGATACCGGGTTTTGCAGAAGTGAAATCACGGAGTAAGGAATGTGGTGCACTTGGTGGCGGTATCTCAGGTTCGGGACCTTCGGTTTTTATGCTCAGCAAAGAAAAAGCAACAGCAGAAAAAGTAGAGAACATCATGAAAGAAATATATGAAAAGATTGGGGTGGAGTATAGAACGTATGTAACCCACATCAATCCGGCGGGCGTAAAAATTATAGACGAATAAAATAAGGAAGTAAAAATTTTAAATCATTGCATGAAATATTACAGCTTACATAAAACGGCTCCTGCCGTTGATTTCAAGGAGGCCACAATTCGGGGATTGGCACCTGACAGGGGGTTGTATTTTCCCGAAACCATTCCTGAATTTGAAAAAGAATTTTATTCAAACATTGGTGATTATACAGAGGAGGAAATAGCCTTTAAAGTAATTCGACCCTATATCGGTGATACCATCCCTGAAAATGAATTAAGAAGGATTGTTAGTGAAACGATCAACTTTGAGATTCCGTTGAAAAAAGTAACTGAAACCATTTCTTCGCTGGAATTGTTTCATGGGCCTACACTTGCTTTCAAGGACGTAGGAGCAAGATTTATGAGCCGTTGTCTGGGATATTTTGTAAAGAATAATGATAAAAAAATCACTGTACTTGTGGCTACATCAGGCGATACAGGCGGAGCGGTGGCCAATGGATTTTATAATGTGGATGGAGTAGATGTAGTGATCCTCTATCCTTCAGGAAAGGTGAGCAGTGTGCAGGAAAAGCAATTAGTTACACTGGGA
This sequence comes from Ginsengibacter sp., assembly GCA_039937655.1. Classification (GTDB taxonomy): domain Bacteria; phylum Bacteroidota; class Bacteroidia; order Chitinophagales; family Chitinophagaceae; genus Ginsengibacter. Next base: position 76,144 of record JBDTGA010000023.1, on the reverse strand, counting down.
AATAATATTAGTGCGCTTGAGGTCAACGGTACATTTGACGATTGTCAGCAGATGGTAAAGCGTGCATTTGCAGATGAAGATTTGAATAAAAAATTATTCCTCACATCGGCCAATTCTATTAATGTTGCCCGATGGTTGCCTCAACAATTTTATTTTCTTTTTGCATGGAAGCAATGGAGTGATAAAACCAATCCGCCGGTGATCTGCGTTCCCAGTGGAAATTTTGGAAATATATGTGCGGGACTGTTGGCGCATGTTTCAGGGCTTCCAGTAAAACATTTTATCGCGGCATGTAATGCCAATAAAGTAGTTCCTGATTTTTTCCTGACACAACATTATCAACCTCAAAAAGCCATTGCTACCATCTCCAATGCGATGGATGTGGGCGACCCCAGTAATTTTGTCCGTATTCTTGAAATGTTTCATCAGCAGTTTACAGATATGAAGAATACTTTGAGCAGTGTTAGCATTTCTGATACACAAACAAGGGAAACGATAAGCCAGGTGTTTTCAGAGTATGGATACTTGTTAGATCCGCACGGGGCAGTTGCCTATAAAGCTTTACATGATTATCAGCAAAACTTTCCTGAACAAAAAGGGTATATACTTGAAACAGCTCACCCCGTGAAGTTTTATGATGTAGTAGAACCAATAATTGGTCAAAAGATTCCTGTTCCTCAAAGTGTACAATCTATTTTGGGTAAAGAGAAGCAAAGTGTTTTACTGGAAGCAGATTTTGAAAAGCTGAAAGAATATTTATGGAATGAAAAGGGATGACTATGATAATTCTGCCTGTTATTTCTCTAAACGGATAAACTTTTTCTATCTTTTTAATGATTCTGTGTAAGGTTACACTTCTCAGAGAGTGGAAATTGAAAAGGTTTTTCATACTCTTCTGCAAGTAAAAAATTAGGTATAAGTTTAAAAAATTAAAATATTATTTTGATGGGAGAGACGGCGCAGAACAATATTTTCTGTCAAATAAATGAGAAAGCAGGAACCGTGTTTTATGTCCTGTATGCTACCTTACTTCTCTTCGGCCATACTAATCAAAATGTTACATTTAATTGCAAAGTGCCAATCAGCGCATTAGCATATTCACCTCCGGGGTGAACTATATATTGGATATCGGGCTGCACGTTTATCCAGGAGGCTAAAGAAATTTTATAAAATGATTCAATCGCCAATTCATAATTCCATAATAAACCGGGCTGTGGGCTGATTTGACCATATTGTGAGCTAGCTCCTATTTCATCATCGGGTCGGTTTGCTTTTATCCCTGTCCATAAAAGGCCACCACCAAAGTGTTGATAAATGGGTGCTACGCCTTCATTTGAATGAGCATATTCCAGAAACATCCTAAGTCCCCGATTGGCATCTTTGTCAGAGCCTGGTTTCCATATTGTTTGATTGAATACGATATAAAGGCCGTCCGCTCCCTGTATAGGGCTACTGTCGTCGGTCCGGGTAAATTGTCCTGTATGCTTCCAGATGCCCAACCGGAGATTTCCATCATCTCCATGGCCGGAAAGATGATTCCATGTTAAGCCGGTTTCACCCACCCATAATTTGCCGTTTAAGGTAGGTTGTACGGAACCGGGCTTTCCTGAAAAATCAAGGAAATGATTACTTTGGTTTGCATCAAAAATTGCAAAACTTGTATAGAATAATTTACCTGGTGTAAAAAAGAGATTGATACCCGGCATCGGATCGGGAAAAGTTGGAAATACGAATAAAGTAGGTGTAACGTGCGCCGAACTGGTTATAAAATCAAGCCCGTTATCAATAAGGCTGAATTCCGCATTCGCATCTATCTTACCAACCTTCAAACGTAACGTATTGCGGAAGAATTTTTGCTCATACCATAATTCAAATATCTGTGAAAACGGATTAGCAGTGTTCTTGTCAAAAACCTGTAAATCACCTACCAGCAAGTCGGTTGGGTTTTGAAACGAATGAGCTTCAAAGTCGGCATATAATTTTCCACCGGGAAGATGAATCAGTTGATTCAAATCCAGGCTGATATTCGCATCAAAAGTAGAAGCTACCGCGGAACCTGTTCGCTTGCCACCCATAAAATTGTAGTAACCTTCAAGTGATTCCGCAACACCAAAGTCAATACCATTGTCTTTGAGAGCATGTAGAAAATTGTTTTTATTCCTGAGAGAATCCTTTTCTTGCTTTGGCAATTGTGTGTCTAAGAAAAGAAATGCATGTTTAGGAGCTGAACTTTCAGAGGTATTGTAGTTTACCGGCTGAAATAATGCCCTCGAAGAATTTACTTTATTGATTGATTGAGCATAGGAAAATTGGAACAGGAATATCATTAATGAAAATATAATATATCGCATATTATAAATCATGACGCCGGCAATTAAAATAAAATTGAATCATGATTGGTGACTGAATGAAGAATTTTTTATCACATAAAAGTAACCAATATTTCTCTACGACTGTAGCCAATTATAAAGCGAAAGTAAAAACTGTTTTTCATAAACCATGGATGGTATTTGAAACGTCGCTACTTTTGAATAGGAAATCCACATTGTTTTTTGGCTTCTTTTAAAGTAACGCATTAAGGTTTTAATAAGACAATATTTTATCAAAAGAAATAGTGTAAAAATTATGAAAAAAAATCTTTCTCTTTCAGTTTGTTTCACTGGTAAATTCGTAAAGAACAGGAATGTATTGATTGTGTTATTCTTATTCATTGCCTCTTTTTATTCTTCCACTGCTTACGCGCAAACCCTTCGTATCCTTTCCTATAACATTCACCATGGTTGTGATACAAGCGAAAAATTACAACTTCAAAACATGGCAGATCTGATCAGGAAAAGTAACGTGGATATAGTTGGATTGGAGGAGGTGGATAGTGTTTGTAAACGTTCGGAGAATACAGACCAGGCAAAGATACTGGGGAAACTTACCGGGATGCATTATGTGTTTGTAAGGCACTTTGCTTTTGAAGGCGGCTCGTATGGGCTGGCTTTGTTATCGAAGTATCCTATTTCCGATTTGGAGAATAACAGGCTTCCTGTATTGACACAGGAAAATGGAAATACAAGGGCTTTTCTTACAGCAACTTTACATGTGCCGCATCATAAGAAAATATTGGTAGGAGTGGCACACCTTGATTACAGGGATGATAGCTCACGCGTTCATCAATCGGCGATCATACTCAATATGTTTAAAGATAAAAAAATGCCTGTATTACTTCTCGGTGATCTCAATGCAGCTCCTGAATCCAAAGCAGTCCTCCGGCTGAAAGAATTATTTACCGATGCAAATCGTACGGATTATAAAACCTTTCCTGCAGGGCATCCACGTGAAAAAATTGATTACATCCTCGTCAATAAAGACCATTATCTCAAAACCATAGACGAACCTTTTTACGATGTTTTATTTTCAGATCACTTTCCCATTGGGGCTACGATCGAAATAAAATAAAGATTCATTCTTTGTATTGTGTAGTGAATGTTTGTGTTAAAAAAGGAATCTGTCGTATGGTCTCTAACCAATGACATTAATTGAGTTGTGGCTAAGTTTAGAAAAAAGGAACATTTAAAGCAGAAAGAAATAAAAAATAATGGCTATTAAAATCATTGGAGTTTTACTGTTTTTTTTCTTTATTTACCTCTTGTAATTTTTATAGCGATAGAAATTTAGGAGCTAATTATTGGTTTTGGGAAGATGGCAATCAGTCTGAAATAGTTTATGATGAAAATGAGCCACAGGGGGGATTTACAATAATTGATGCCAATGTTTCTCAGTATAATTTTAACGATAAATACATAATTGCAAAATCAAATTGGCTTCTCAAAAATGGAATAGATGCTTATTGGATTATTGATAAACGAATCTCAATTAAAAAGGATACTTCAAAAGTAGGAAAACAGTATGAACATGAATTAAAGAAAGGGTTAGTCGGACCTTTGGGTAAAGATAGTTTTGAGTTTTTAATGAAGAAGAATACTATAAACCTTCAATTGGAAGATGATTTAAAGTAATAACTTAACACAATGATGAATGTTCTGGTTTTGAGTAAGCCTTCTTTTCCACAACTTTATTTTTTATTTTTTATTCTGATATTCATAGCAGGTAGAGAAGGCATGTAAGTATGGGTGTTTACGGTAGCTCCGAGTTCATTCAAAATAGTATATAAACCAAAATTGGTCCTGTTGATGTAAATGAAGTGCTTTACTCCACGGGGTTGTTTAAACTCAGGCATTTTAGTGATTTTTTCACCCCATGCATACAAATTTTCAAAAAATTCCGGTTGGCTGAAATCAAAAGTTTCATTGCTGTAAGGCAATGAAAATAATGTGATCATGGTTTTGTACGCAGTGTAGTAAAATTCTATCTGCCCGGCATTATCGTCGGATTGAATCATTTTCAATTGTCTGAAAGCCTCTATGGTATCCTCTTTGTTATTCATTAATTCTGAACCTATCAATGAGAAGAAAGGATTATAAAAATCTTCGGGAATTTCTTTAATACAACCAAAATCTATTACAGCCAGTTTTTTTTCCGGAGTGATTAAAAAGTTGCCCGGGTGCGGATCGGCGTGAACAGCCCTCAATTGATGTTGTTGGAAATTATAAAAATTCCACAATGCTTGTCCAATCTCATTCTTGAGGTCCTGTGATGGATTGGTTTGTAAAAACTCTTTTAAATGCAGTCCTTCCATCCAGTCCATAGTAATAATCTTATCGGAAGATAATTCGGGATAATAGTTGGGGAAAACAGTATCTTTTAAATTATGACAGGCTTTTGAAAATTCGATGGAACGGCGCAGTTCAAGTTTGTAATCAGTTTCTTCCAGTAATCTTTCTTCCACTTCTTTTATATAAATATCCAGATCTTTTTCATTCATTCCCAGCAGGCGGAAAGCAAAAGGTTTTATCAATTTCAAATCAGAAGAAATACTCTCAGCCACACCGGGATATTGAACCTTCACAGCGAGTTTTTTCCCATTCAACGTGGCTTCGTGTACCTGTCCGATGGAAGCTGCATTAGTGGAAGTCAGATTAAATGTATCGTATAATTTATCGGGCGGCTTGCCAAAACTTTTGGTGAATGTCCTTATAATCAGCGGGCCTGATAAAGGTGGCGCATTATATTGAGCCTGGGTAAATTTATTGATGTATGCTTTGGGCATTACATTTTTATCCATGCTCAACATTTGAGCTATTTTCAACGCGGACCCTTTCAACTCACTCAACGAATTATAAATATCTGAGGCATTGTCCTCATTTAATTCGTCGCGGTTAAGATTTGGGTTGAATAACTTTTTAGAATAGTGTTTCAAATAATTACCACCGATCTGAAAACCTGTTTTCACAAATTTCGCAGATCTTTCCACCTTGGTAACCGGCATTGATTCCTGTACTTTCATAATTTTTAGACCCCCATTTTTTCTTTCAGTTTTCCATTTCTTACCAGAAATTTTCCATATTCAAAAAGGTTGTCAATGGGCGATCGTTGAAATAAATCAAACGAAAGGTTGATACCTCTTTCTATGGCCTCATCTGTTTTTTCAAATCCTTTGCTGTCATCAGTTATCCAGAAATTGATGATAAGTGCAAACTGCACCCATAGCGCATCTTTATATCTTTTGCTGAAGAATTTACGATCGGCAAGTTCACCGGAATCCAGTCCGTTATTGATCACATCTTCGGCGAAACTCTCATAGACTGGCTTTGCATCCGAAAGTACCTCCGGAACTGATAATTTTTTTGGGTGATGTTGTAAACTATAGATAATAAAACTCCTTCGTGTTTGTAGTAATTCCAGATAGGTATAGAAGAAAGAAAGAATTTTTTCTCTGGAAGAATATTGAGCCCACACCTCCTGCTCTTTTATTTTTTTTATTGTCGCGGTGGTCATTTCGGCCCATACCGCTTTTTCTATGCTGCTGAAAGAAGCATAGAAATGATAGAAATCAGCTTCGGAAATCTTCAAACCTTTTGCAAAAGTATAGACAGATTTTGGAGGTTCATTATTGGTTAATACGTGATCTATGTATGCCTCCTGAATTTCCAGTGAAGTGATGGTCGTTTTTTTTGCTGACTTTGCCATATTGTAAATAATTGTAGATTAACAATCCGGGTTTATTATTAAAACGAAGAATTATGGATTACTTTATTAATACGGTAACCTATCAATGAAATAATTCCCTTTTTTTTTAGAAAATATTTTCTTTTTTTCTCGTATATAAAGGTACATGGTAAAATGTTATTTCGATCCTCCCGTTACCATGAATTTCGGTGTTCATTACAGGGTTTAACAAATTGAGTCATCTATTTTTTTTATAACGATTCTCTCATTGATTGTGAATCAGCAGGATATGCTTTGTTAAGTGATCTCATAATATGAGAATTCTTTTTCTCGAAGTCCTTTACCTGACCCGCAGGATGTTCTTTCGCTGTTGCTATACACCTTATGAATGTCTTTTTGTATTTTTCTAATAAGATAAATAAATGATGATGGAGACTACTTTTTATTTTTCGTGAACCAAACTACAGATAGCAGTTGTGGTATGGTTGCATATCACATCTACGGTTGAAATATTTGATATAACCGGAAATCACTGATTGAAAGCACTACTTTCCTTTAAACGGTGAACATCTCTGCTGCTTTTAAAGTTTCTTCGATATCTGCTTCACTCAATGCATTGCTGAAAAACCAGCTTTCATAAGCAGAAGGAGGTAAATAGATTCCATGATCCAGCATGTGGTGGAAGAATTTATTAAATATTTCTATGTCAGTTTTCGATGCCGATTCAAAATCGGTTACTTCTCCGTTACAGAAAAAAATACTCATCATACTTCCTGCGCGGTTAATACGATGGGGGATCTTTTTATTCGACAGGATAGAGTTCAAACGACTTTCGAGGAATGCACCTTTTTCTTCAAGTTCACTATAGACAGAAGGGTTCTTCTTCAATTCATTCAGCATGGTAAACCCTGCAATCATGGCAATAGGGTTGCCGCTTAAAGTTCCTGCCTGATATACATTTCCTAATGGAGCAATATGTTCCATGATCTCTTTTCTGCCGCCGAAAGCACCTACCGGTAAACCTCCACCAATTATTTTTCCATAGGTTACCAGGTCAGCCCTGATGTGTAGTTTTTCCTGGGCACCGCCTGGCGCCAGGCGAAATCCTGTCATTACTTCATCCAGAATCAATACGATATTTTCTTCATCACACATTTTTCGCAGGCCTTCCAGAAATCCCGGTTGTGGAGGAACACAACCCATATTTCCCACAACAGGTTCGGTGATGATGGCTGCGATGGTGCCTTTATTTTCTTCTACTAATTTCTTTACGGCGCTCAGGCTGTTGTAAGGAGCGGTGAGGGTATCGTTGGCAACTCCTGCCGTTACTCCGGGAACGTCCTGAATATTCAGGGTAGCCATTCCACTTCCTGCTTTTACCAGAAAACAGTCTGCATGGCCATGATAACAACCTTCAAATTTGATGATCTTGTTTCTGCCGGTGAATCCTCTTGCCAGTCGCACGGCACTCATGCAGGCTTCTGTGCCGCTGCTCACCATACGGATGAGGTCAACATTCTTTACCATGCTTTTCACCAGCTCCGCCATATCAATTTCCAGAGCGGTGGGTGCGCCAAACGAAGTAGAGTCGGCTACTTTTTCCTGAATGGCTTTTAGCACAGGTTCATACGCATGGCCAAGTATTACCGGCCCCCATGAATTGATAAAGTCAATATATTTATTCCCGTCTTCATCATACAGATAGGCACCTTTCGCAGATCGTATAAAGAGGGGAGTTCCACCTACACTTTTAAAGGCGCGAACGGGAGAGTTTACACCTCCCGGAATGGATCGTTGTGCACGTTGAAATAATTCAACACTTTTAGTTATGTTCATGATAGGTAATGATCAGCTTAATAATTTACAGGCATCTTTAGCGAAATAAGTGGCGATGAGGCTTGCGCCTGCTCTCTTGATGGAAGTGAGGCTTTCCAGAATCGCTTTGTCTTCATTGATCCATCCCATTTTGGCGGCTGCTTTTATCAAAGCGTATTCACCGCTGACATGGTAAGCACTAACAGGTACGCTTACACTATCTCTCACTTCACGAATAATGTCGAGATAAGCCATTGCAGGTTTTACCATCACAATATCCGCACCTTCTTCTTCATCCATCACAGCTTCCTTCACAGCTTCGATCCGGTTTGCATAATCCATCTGATAGGTCTTTTTGTCACCAAATCCCGGTGCAGAGTCGAGTGCATCCCTGAATGGTCCATAAAAGCAGGAAGCATATTTTGCGCTGTAGGCCATAATACCGATACGGGTATAATTGTTCTCTTCCAGTGCCTGACGAATAGCACCCACACGGCCATCCATCATATCACTTGGCGCTACAAAATCGGCACCAGCTACTACATGGCTCAGGCTCATTTTTATCAGGGCTTCCACCGTAGGATCGTTTACGATCTCACCATTTTCCACGATACCATCATGTCCATAAGATGAATAAGGATCGAGGGCCACATCGGTCATCAGGATGATCTCCGGAACGGCGTCCTTGATCGCTTTAATGCTGCGTTGCATCAATCCATCAGGGTTCCATGATTCTTTGCCGGTATTGTCTTTTAATTCATCAGGAGCTTTTATAAATAATAGAACACTTTTGATTCCCATACTCCACAGTTCTTTTACTTCCTGTATGGTTTTGTCCAGTGAGCGCCGGTAATAACCGGGCATTGAGGTAATTTCGTGAACTATATTTTCGCCCTCATCAATAAACAGAGGAACGATAAAATCACCGGGTGTAAGGATCGTTTCAGCCACCATATTTCTAATGGCAGGAGATTGCCTTAGTATCCTGTTTCTTCTTTGCAAATACATAAAATAATTGATTTATAATTTTTGAATATCTGATATCTGATTTGTTTTTTTTGCTTTTGAAATTAACTGCCGGAAATGCTGATCCAGTCTATAGGTTCCATACATACTTGCTGCAGCTTGTCTTCTTCACTTCCAGGTAAGGGTTGATAATTATATTCAAACCTAACGGTAGGAGGAAGGCTCATTAAAATACTTTCTGTTCTTCCGTTTGTTTTTATGCCAAATAAAGTTCCCTGGTCGTGCAGCAGATTGAATTCAACATACCGTCCTCTTCTTATTTCCTGCCAGTGTTTTTGTGCTGCAGTGAATGGTAAATTCTTTCTTTTTTCGACGATAGGAAGATAGGACGGAATGAACGCATTCGCACAGGCTTCCCCAAAATTCTTCCAGAACTCCTGACCATGGTTTTCACTTTGTCTCTGATGGTCATAAAATATCCCACCGATTCCCCTACGCTCATTATTTCTATGAGTGTTTACAAAATAATTGTCACAGTTTTTTTTGAAGGTTGCATAAAAAGATGGATCGAATTCATCACAAATGTTTTTATAAGTTTGATGAAAGTATATTGCATCTTCCCTGAATAAATAAAAAGGGGTTAAATCGGTGCCTCCGCCAAACCATCTGTCACATAATTCGTCCTGATCGTTGTACAATTCAAACATCCGGTAATTACAATGAACAGTGGGTACCATTGGGTTTACAGGATGAAGAACGATACTTATGCCGCATGCAAACCACCGGGAACCACTTAATGTCATTTGCTTTCGCATTCTATCGGTAACAGCTCCATATACCACAGCTGTGTTGACACCACCTTTTTCAAACACATTTCCATTTGCAATCACTCTTGTTAAACCGCCGCCACCTTTGTTTTCTTTCCTTTGCCATTCATCACCGATAAAGGTGGCCTTACCGTCTGCCTTTTCCAATGCAATACAAATACGATCCTGAAGATCGTGAATAAAACGAATCCATTCTCCTCTGAATTCTTTTGTGTCTTTTGTAAGCATCTTTGTTATTATGATTTGGTTTGATGGTATTCTTTTACGGCATCTATAAATGCTTTTGCATGATCAACGGGAACATTTGGCGTGATCCCATGTCCAAGGTTTACGATGTAATTCTGTACGCCAAATTCATCAATCATTTCTTTCACAGCACTTTTAATTTCTCCTATCGGTGATAATAATTTAGCCGGATCAAAATTTCCTTGTAAGACTATTTTATGACCAGTCATTGCTCTTGCTGTAGCCGGCGAAATACACCAGTCAATACCCAGTGCGGATGCGTTGCTTTCACTCAATTCTTTGAGGGCATACCAGCTTCCTTTGGGGAATAAGATTACCGGTGCCAATTCGTGAACGGCATCCACGATCTGTAACAAATATGGTTGTGCGAAATATTTAAAATCAGCAGGGCTTAGCACACCACTCCAGCTATCAAATACCTGTAATACATCCGCACCTGCTTTTACCTGTGCTTTGAGGTAATCAATCGTAGCATCGGTGATCTTTTGTAATAGTTGATGAGCCAGTTCAGGTTGGTTAAAGCAAAATTGTTTTGCTTTTTCCCATGTCTTGCTTCCTTTTCCTTCTGTCATGTAGCATAGAAGGGTCCATGGGGCACCTGCGAATCCTATCAAGGGGACTCTGTTATTTAATTCCCTCTTCGTGAGTGAGATGGCTTTGGTCACATAATCTAATTTTTCTCCGATATTGTCCGTGTTCAATGCGTCAATATCTTTTTGATCTTTGATCACATTGGGCAGAGAGGGGCCTTGTCCATCTTCCATCAGAACTTTCATTCCCATCGCCTGTGGGATTACCAGTATGTCTGAAAAAATAATGGCAGCGTCTGTTCCAATGGTATCTACCGGCTCTATGGTAATTTCAGCGACCAGTGCGGGTGTTTGTACACGGGTAAAGAAATCATATTTTTCCTTCAATTTTCGGTAACCAGGTAAATATCTGCCTGCCTGCCTCATCATCCACACAGGAGGGCGCTCTACTTTCTCGCCTTTAAGGGCTCTTAACATGAGATCATTTTCTAATGGTTTCATTGAGGTGATTTTTGTAGTAAAAGATGGTGTATTGCCATACGCACCATTTCTTCAATATGAGGATGTGGTGATATGATTACCGGAAATTTTGTAAATACATTAATTGCTTCTGCAGTGGTAGCGCCGATAGCAAAGAGTTGACTATTATTTGTAAGGGTGTTGACGGAGAAAAAACTTTTTACGCCACTCGGACTGAAGAATAAGATGCCATCATATAACTTTGAGATCACCTGAGGCTTTTCAACTGTATTATAAACGATCAATTCTTCCAGTTTAATTCCATTTGTTTTCAGCCTTTCAGGTAATGTATCCCTTCGTTGATTACCACAGAAAAAAATCATTTTTTTTACAGAGGAATGTTGAATGATCTCTTCTGCTAATTGGCTGGCGTGATCGGCAATTCCGATAATATTTTCTTTGCCGAAATAAATCTCTGCTTGTTCTCTGGTCTTATATCCAATACAAAATATCCTCCACGATGGCTTTTCTGAAAGTTCTTTCCCTACTGCATCTACTGCACGGGGGCTGGTGAATATTACGGTAACATTTTCCCCGGCCAATTCCATTATTCTTTTTGTAAGATCAGGAGAAATAATATTTTCAATTTCGATGAAAGATTTTTCGTCGAAACTGATGCCTTGCCCGATAGCAATACTGTTGAGTGTATTACCGAGAATTTTTGTACTTAATATATTGATTCTACCGTTCTGCATTACGTATGTCGTAAAGTGTTTGTTTTACTTCTGTATTTTGTAATAGTTCATTGGCGGCATTCATCCCTAAATCATAGCTGTTTTTTACAGAGGCTTCTTTTGCTATTTCAAATTTTTTCTTCCCATCCACACTGCAAATATTCCCTCTGAAAATAACCTTGTCATGCTCCATAACTGCGAGAGCACTGATGGGGGTAGAACAACCGCCTAATAAGGTGCGCAAAAAATCACGTTCGATTGTTGTGCATCTGAAGGTTGATTCATCGTTGAGTTGATGGCACTTCTCAATAGAAATAGTATCATCTTCCCGGCATGAAATTGCGATGGCTCCCTGTGCGGGTGCCGGCAACATCCAGTCGAGGTCAATGGAGTTTTGAGGGCGCAGTCCAATACGCTCAAGCCCGGCTGCCGCAAAAATAACTCCGTTCCAGTCGTGCTCATTTAATTTTCGTAAGCGTGTATTTACATTTCCACGCAGGTTCTCGATAATATGACCGGGGTAGCGGTGTAGCCATTGCGCCTTGCGCCGGGTGCTGCTGGTTGCAATCTTAAACGGTAAATGATCATAGGATAATTCACTGTCAACTTGTGACCTGATTCCTTTAAATACCAGAATATCTTTGAAGGAAGCTCTTTTTAAAACCGCTGCTATCCTGATTCCTGTTGCAGGAAGGGTAGGTACATCTTTCATGGAATGAACGGCTATATCAATTTTTCTACCGAGCAATGCTGCATCAAGTGTTTTGGTAAAAATACCTTGCACACCTAATTCATACAATGGTGTGATGGTATTGATATCTCCTTCGCTTTTGATGAAAATCAATTCTGAGTCCACTCCATTTTCTTTAAGAAGATCTTGAACATGAGTGGCTTGCCACACCGCCAGTTCACTTTGTCGTGTACCTATCTTAACTCGCTTTTCCATGATTCACTTGAAGGTAGTTGTTTAAAGCGATCAGGCATTGACAACCTTTATCCTTTTTTATTTTTAATTGTATTGCAAGCGCGGAAATCACTTTATGAATTCTTTCATTGTCGGGGCTTTCTTTGAAATAAACTTCGCTTAATTGAAAGAGTTCTGACTTCACGATACGAAGTATTGGATTATTAAATTGTTGCCGGTGCCAATCTTCAAGGCTATTAAGGGTATCATTTATGATGTTCAAAGCTTTTGGTACTTCTGCCTGCCTTAGCGCCAGGGTCTTATTTGATATGATGGAAACTTCGTCCACATTCATCAAGGATATGGCAGGAATGTCTTTCACTGCCGGATCCACGTTTTGAGGAATCGATAAATCAAGTATCAGGCAGGGTTTACCAGTGTTGAAGAAGGAGGGGAGTACAGTGTAATCCGCAGCGCCGGAGCACACAATAATAATGTCTGCATGGCCGCAGGCCATCGCTATATTTTTATATGGAACAAATTCAGCATCATATTCTGTAGCCAGTGCAGCGGCCTTTTCATCGGTTCTATTTGCAAAAGAAATGTGAGTACCCGGCAGATAATCTTTCAGATTTTGAGCGATATGGTTTCCAAATTTCCCGGTACCAATCAATAAGATCTTTTTTTCAGTGAAATGCTGCATTTTTTCTTTTATGATCTCTATGGCTGCATAAGAAACTGAAATCGTTCCTGAACTTAACTGAGTTTTCGTTTTAATTTCTTTGGAAACCTGCAAAGCATAGTTGATAGCACGTTCCATAAAACTATCGAAACATCCACATTCTTTTGCAATCTTTGCGGCATGTTTTAGCTGAGATAATATTTCATAATCTCCGATGATTTGTGAGTCCAACCCGGAGGCCACTTTGAATAAATGATCTATTGCAGGAAGTCCGCGAAAAGTGTAGCTCTGCTCCAAAAAATCTTCCATACTATTGTTGGTATCGGTACAAAGCATTTTTGCGAACTCATTCGGTTCGTTGGTTATACCGTAAATTTCTGTTCGGTTGCAGGTAGAAAGTACAAGACATCCCGACACTTTATTAGCAGCAGCCCGGTGTAGTAGAATAGCCGTTTGTTCGGGAGAAAGAGAAAATTTACTGCGAACACTTACGTTATTTTTGCGAAAATTAATCCCAACTATGCAGAAGCTATTTAATGAGTTATGATATGTGGTATTGGTAGTAATCATACTTACTGTGCAAAATTATTTTTAAAATGCTTTTGGAAAGTCATTGGAAAGTCATTAAAGGTTTTTGATACTTATTGTAAGTGTGAGAGGTGTGTGGTACTGATACCGCTGATAATTAAGATGGAAGCGGCTTTTATAAAATAATGATATTTTTGAAACTGCAATTATAATGAATTCTTTTCGTAATTTTTTTTCAAAATTAAGTATCTCATTGTAATTTCTTTTTGAGAGAGCTTACATTTGTAAATATTTATAAAGTATGGTATCAAAGAAAAAGAGAGGGATTGTTTTATTAAATCTTGGTTCTCCTGAATCAACATCGGTTACAGATGTTAAGAAATTTCTTGATCAGTTTTTAATGGATGAAAGAGTGATTGATAAGCCCTGGCTATTAAGAGCCTTATTGGTAAAAGGTATCATCGTGCCTTTTCGTGCAGCAAAATCTGCAGAGGCTTATAAAAAGATATGGATCAAAGAAGGTTCACCATTAATAGTTTATACCGAGCGGCTAAAAAAATTGCTTCAACAGGAAATTGAAGAACCGGTAACAATTGCCATGCGTTATGGGAAACTTACCGCCGAGGCTGCTTTTGAAGAGTTATTAAAAAAAGATCCATCTATTGAAGAGGTGATGGTACTTCCTCTTTATCCCCATTATGCAATGGCGAGTTATGAAACGGCCGTAGAAGATGTGAAGGCGTGTTATCAAAAAAAACAGTATTCATTCAAATTATCTTTTGTACCTCCCTTTTATAATAACCCTGATTATTTGAAAGCGCTTTCAGAAAACATAAAACCTTATTTGAACCGTCCTTATGATCAGATTTTGTTCAGCTATCACGGTATTCCTGAAAGGCATATTCACAAGAGTGATGTAACCGGTTGTCATTGTTTACACCGCGATAATTGCTGTGAAGTTGATTCGCCTGCACACGCCCATTGTTACAGGCATCAGGTGCGCACGACTACAAGATTAGTGACAGAAATATTAGGGATACCACTCAATAAATACAGTATTTCTTTTCAATCGCGGTTAGGAAAAGGATGGCTTACACCATTTACAGATATACGATTGCAGGAGTTACCCAAAGAAGGAGTAAAAAATTTGCTGGTTATATGCCCTGCATTTGTGAGTGATTGCTTAGAGACACTGGAAGAGATTGCCATAAGAGGAAAAGAAATTTTTTTGAAAGCCGGCGGTGAGACCTTTGAGATGATCCCCTGCCTTAATGCGAATCCTTTGTGGGTAAGTGCGGTTGAGGCAATGGTGAGCAGCGATCAGTGATCCGCAAGCTATGAGCCGCGAGCATCTTTAATCTTAAATTGGATGATGAGCAAAGACTGATTATTATTACTATTATTTGCTCTTTTATTATTCACTTATTTATCATTGACTTTTTCACTCTTCACTACCATGTATTTCTATATAAAAGCACTCCATATCATTTTTGTTATAACCTGGTTCAGCGGACTTTTTTATATAGTCAGGCTATTTGTATATAGTGCTGAAGCCAATACCCGGCAGGAACCGGAAAGATCCATACTTCTGAAACAATATAGTATTATGCAAAGCCGGTTGTGGTATGGTATTACATGGCCTTCAGCCATTCTCACTTTGGGACTCGGCACATGGATAGGTATCTTGTATGGCAGCCTGCCGTTGTGGCTTTTAATCAAACTATTTTTTGTGGGAGGGCTGTTTATCTACCACCTTACGTTACATTTTATTTTTCTTCAACAACGTAAAGAGATATTCAGATGGTCTTCACAACAATTGAGAATATGGAATGAAGTAGCTACCATTTTTTTGATTTCCATTGTGATGCTCGCAGTGGTGAAACAATTATTGAGTATTGCCTGGGCAATAGGAGTGCTGATCGTGTTTGCAATTGTTTTACTAATGGCCATCCGGATTTATAAACATTATCGTAAAGCCTGAAAGACAGTATGATAAAGGATTATCGGAAATATCAGTGTTGGTTAATTTCTTCTTTTATTGATGAATTCTTTTGACCGGAAGAGTTTGTTACATCCCTGTTTTTATGAAATGGCACCTTTAGAAAAGTAGCTGCTTTTTAAAATATTTTCTTGGATACTTTTACGACACCATTGTATTTTCTTGAGTCAATGGTTTTCCTGTAATTAGAGTGCCCCCGTAAAAACGGGGGCACTTTACCAAAACTAACTGCTTTACGCATAGACGAAAATTAAGCATTTATTTTTTAATTCCTTATGTTTTGACTGTTTTTTTACAATTTATTTTGATTCGTTGCCTTTTGAAAAAAAGAACTTTTATACCACCCTTTTTTCTTAAGAAGGTTATCCACTTACAGGTGGAGCTCCCGGTGTTTTTATAATTTTATGCACAGGAGGCCTTTTCATTTTATTTTTTGGCAAATGAGGAGAAAATAAATTCTTTCTGGTTTCAGTAAGACTAGTCTAAAGATTTTCCTTTACAATTTCATGCAAGCAAAAGAAATTTATAGAATTAAGCGTTTAGCACGCAAAACTTTACATAAATGATAGTATCTTTTTTTTTGATAGAGAAAATGTGAGTTGTCAGCCTTGTCTGCCTCGATTTGCCGAAGAACTCGTCGAAGGCCATTCACAAGGAGTTGTGAACCTGAGTCTGTCCAGGGTGGTGCTAAATGGACAGAGCTTCACAACATACTAACCCGTCTTCGACAAGCTCAGACTGACATTACAATTGAATTGATTATTAAGTTACTGGTATATACTCTCAGATTTTTTTTTATTTCCTTTCTATTTTCCATGTTTATGGCTCATGTAAAAAACAAGATTGCCACCCTGCCTTATTTCTTCATAATTCAGAAACCATCCTTTTAAAATTTTTCCGTTCAGCTCTATTTTTTTTACATACACATTTTTATCACTCTGGTTTTTTACATCAATGATAAATTGTTTTCCATTTGCCACATTCAAAACACCGTGGTCTATGGAAGGGCTGCCGATTGCATATTGATCAGAGGAAGGCGCTACCGGATAAAAACCTAATGAACTCATAATGTACCAGGCACTCATTTGTCCGCAATCATCGTTGCCTCCTAAACCATCGGGGCCATTATGATATTGCTTTTTTAGGATCATGCGTATGGTGCTTTGTGTCTTCCATGGTTTGCTGGTTCAGTCGTAGAGATAGGCCACGTGATGCGAAGGTTCATTTCCGTGAACATAGTTTCCTATGATCCCTTCTCTGGTAATATCTTCGGTGTGTTCAAAAAATTCATCCGGCAAATGCATGGTAAATAAGGAATCCAGATGGGGAATGAACTTTTTTTCGCCACCCATTATTTTTATAAGCCCTGCAGGATCGTGTGGTACATACAAACTGTAATTCCAGGAATTGCCTTCTATGAATCCTTGCCCGTCAGTTTCCAGTACATCAAAGTTTTTGCGAAAGGTACCGTCTTCCATCCGTGGGCGCATAAAGCCGATGGAAGCATCATATACATTTTTCCAGTTTCCTGAACGTTTGGTGAATTCATTATAAACCTCTGTACGTCCTAATTTCTTAGCGAGTTGTGCAATGCACCAATCATCATAAGCATACTCAAGAGTATTGGAAACAGAAGTGCCGTTTTTTTCTGAAGGGACATATCCTTTGTCCATATAATCGCCGATGCCTTCGTAACTGCGATGCGTAGCCGTAGTGATACAAGCGCCCAAGGCTTTGTTTGCATCTCCTGTATAAATCCCTTTTATAATGGCATCTGCGATTACGGAAACGCTATGGTAGCCGCTCATACACCAGTTATCATTGGCCGAATTGGACCACACGGGAAGCATGTGTAATGCACTTTGGTCATAATGGGCCAGCATGGATTTTACCATATCATTGTTGCGCTGTGGTTGTATGATATTGAAAAGTGGATGTAATGCCCGGTGTGTATCCCAGAGAGAAAAAGTAGTGTAGTTGGTAAATCCGTCTGCTGTATGATCTGCCTGGTCAAGCCCGCGGTATTCATTGTTCACATCCATATATATGTTGGGGCTGATGAATGAATGGTACATAGCAGTATAGAAATTGATCATGTCCTTGCAGGTACTCATTTTTACAGAAATTTTGTTGAGCTCATGGTTCCATTGTTGTTGCCCTTGGTTTTTCACGAAGTCGAAATCCCATCCCGGAATTTCTTCCTGCATATTTAATAATGCGTTGGCAAAGCTTACAGGGGAGATCGCAAATTTGATCTTGACTTTTTCGCCTTCGTTGGTATGGAAATCAAAATGCATTCTTAATTGTCTGGCAGCCAGTTCAGGAAAGTTTTTTGTTTGGCCAAATTTGCCCCAGAAACCTCTGTAAGGTTCTTTTTTAGAAAAATCTTTAGCACCGTAAGATTTGAATGGCTTTGAAAAACTCATGGCAAAATAAACAGTTCGTGTCCTTGCCCAGCCGTGGTTTGCCGGTATCCTGTAACGAGGGTGTCATTGACCACTCTCACGTAAGTCCATACGTTTTTATCTTCATAATTATAAATACCGTGCATTAAATCAAGTATGATGTGTGCCTCATTTGATTTAGGAAAGGTGTATTGATGAAATCCTACGCGGGTAGTAGCAGTCAGTTCTGCGATAATATTGTAATCTTCCAGTTTTACTTTATAATAATCAGGTTCTGCTACTTCTGTAGAATGGGAAAATCTTGAACGAAAACCATTTTCAGGATGATCGGCTGTGCCGGGATTGAGTTGCAATTTTCCGGAAGTAGGCATGATGAGAAAATCACCCAGATCGGAATGGCCGGTACCGCTGAAATGGGTATGGCTGAAACCTACGATGGTAGGATCATCGTACTGATAGCCTGCACAATATTTATAGATGTCAGGATTGTATTTTCCGTTTACTGCATAAGATAACGTATCGGTATCAGGACTTAATTGTACAGAGCCGAAAGGCACAGTAGCACCGGGGAAAGTATGTCCCATCTTCTGAGTGCCGATCATCGGCTTTACATATTGAATAAGATCTTCAGTGGTTGTTTGTGCAAAACAATGAAAAGGAAAAGCTATTGTTATGAATGCAAAGAAGTAAAATTTTATTTTCATTAGGATTGATAAAAGAGTGTTTATGTATCTTTTTAGAGATTTCTTATGGCTGCTAAGATAAGTGCCTCTGTTTCTCCCTCATTCAAATCCTGTGGTATAAATTTTTCTCCGATCAGTTTTTCATACAGCTCGATGTAACGGTTACGGATAGTCGAAATCCATTCGTCGCTCATTTCAGGTACCTGCTGTCCTTTTTTCCCCATGAAATTATTTTCGATGAGCCATTCCCTCACAAATTCTTTGCTGAGCTGCTTTTGTTTTTCATCCTTTGCAAGCCTTTCTTCAAATCCGTCGGCGTAAAAATAACGGGAGCTGTCGGGGGTATGTATTTCATCAATTAAAATAATATCATTACCCAGTTTTCCAAATTCATATTTAGTATCTACAAGGATAAGCCCTCTTTTTGCGGCGATCTCTTTTCCTCTTGCAAAAAGCAACAGGGCGTATTTTTCCAATTGTTCGTAATCTTCTTCTCCCACAATCTTTCTTGCAATAATCTCTCCTCTGCTGATATCTTCATCATGGCCTTCTGCGGCTTTGGTAGAGGGCGTGATGATGGGAGAGGGGAAGTAATCATTTTCTTTTAGCCCTTCGGGAAGTTGTACCCCACAAAGAGTTCTTACTCCGGATTTATAGGTGCGCCAGGCATGCCCTGTAAGGTTTCCTCTCACAACCATTTCCACTTTAAAGGGTTCACATTTTATGCCGATCGAAACATTGGGAGCGGGTGTATCCAGTAGCCAGTTTTTACAAATATCTTTGGTAGCGTTCAACATATAAGCCGCTATCTGGTTCAGTACTTGTCCTTTATGGGGAATAGGCCTGGGTAGTATTACATCGAAAGCTGAAATGCGGTTACTGGCGATCATTACTATCAATCGGTTGTCAATGGTATAAACATCTCTTACCTTGCCTTTGTAAAAATTAGTTTGTTGAGGAAAATTGATTGACTTCATAATAAAAAATAAGATGCAAAAGTGCAACTAATATTTCAGTAATTGTGAAAAGGAATATGTTTTGAGAGTTATAAATAAAATATTTTTTTATGCTATCAGTACAATCCTTAATTTGCTACTAATTTTAAACCCAAAAATTAGATTATGAGAAAAAAGATCAAATTTTTCGTGTTTCTTACCGTGGCTACTACTTTTTCGGTAATTGCTTTTGGCCAGACCAAAACAATAAAAGGGACTGTTCTTAACAGATCGAACAATGAGAGTGTCCCTTCCGTTTCGGTAACAGTGCAAAGTTCGGGAGAGGGAACTTATACGGATGAAAAAGGACATTTTTCTTTGGATACTAAAGAAAACTTCCCTATTAATTTAACTATTTCATCTATCGGTTTTGAAACACAGAAGGTATCTGTAAAGAACGCTTCTGATTTTGTAACAGTAACTTTGGATCCTGTGAGTACGCTGGGGCAGGAGGTGGTAATATCGGCTACACGTACACCTTCCAGAATACTGGAATCGCCTGTAACGATTGAGCGGATCAGTGCTGCCAACATTCGTAATACAGCCTCCGTTTCTTATTATGATATGCTATCAAAATTGAAGGGGGTGGATGTGGTTACTTCTTCACTCACTTTTTCTAGTCCAAGCACCAGAGGCTTTAATGGGAGCGGGAGTGTAAGAGTTAATCAGATAGTTGATGGCATGGACAATCAGGCTCCCGGATTAAATTTTTCTTTAGGAAGCGTGGTAGGGCTTACAGAACTGGATGTAGAAAGTGTTGAATTATTGCCCGGAGCTTCTTCTGCGTTGTATGGCCCCGGCGGTATGAATGGTGCTATCATTATTACCAGTAAAGACCCGTTCAAGTATCAGGGGCTTTCTTTCGAGGTAAAAGCCGGTGTAATGAATATTGACAATTCTGATCGTAAAGCGTCTCCTTATACCAACTATTCGCTTCGTTTTGCAAAAAAAGTGAGTGATAAATTCGCCTTTAAAATTGGAGGCGAATTTATAAAAGCAAAAGACTGGGTGGCAAACGATTACCGTGATTATGACCGCCTGTCAACCACAGGAGTCGTCAAAGCCGGTACTCGTGGAACCGACCCCAACTATGATGGTATCAATGTGTATGGTGATGAAACTACTGTTGATATAAAGTCGGCAGTACTGAAACCTGTTGCCGATGGAGCTCCGTTTTATGCACCTTATGTAAATGCCCTACCGTCTTCTATCCCTGTATCACGTACGGGATATGCAGAAAAGGATGTTATAGATCCCCATACGGTTAATCTCAAATTATCCGGTGGAGTAAGTTATAAATTAACCCGGAATACCTCTCTTAATGCCGAAGGCTATTGGGGTACCGGAAAAACTGTCTATACCGGCAGCGACCGGTATTCATTATTGAATCTAAAGATGGGACAGTATAAAGTAGAGGTAGTCAATAAGAACTGGTTTCTGAGAGCTTTCACTACTCAGGAAAATGCTGGAGACTCTTACAACGCAACCGTTACTACCAGATTGGTAAATGAAGCATGGAAACCAAGTGGAGGGAGCAATGGATGGTATGCTCAATACGGTATGGCCTTTCTAAATGCAAAATTGTTGGGAGAAACAGATATTGCCGCTCATACTGCAGCCCGGGCTGTAGCAGATCAGGGGAGGCCTGCGCCGGGATCGGCAGAGTTTAAAAAACTCTTTGATAAGGTAAGGAGCATTCCTATTTCTAAAGGCGGGGGTTTGTTTGTAGATAAGACCAATCTCTATAATGTAGAAGGCCAGTATAACTTATCTTCTCTCACTTCAGGCTTTGCAGATATTTTGGTAGGAGCTAATTATAAAAAGTATGTCCTGAATTCTGAAGGGACGTTATTTGCTGATTCTACAGGAAAGATTCCTATTAATGAATATGGCGCTTACCTGCAGGCAACCAAGCCTTTATTCAACGATAAATTAAGGATAATTGCTTCTGCCCGTTATGATAAGAACGACAATTTTGATGGAAGATTTACTCCTCGTATTTCATTTGTGATTAAAGTAGCTCAAGACAATAATATCAGGTTATCTTACCAGCAGGCATATCGCTTTGCATCCACTCAGCAACAGTATATTAATTTAAGAGTAGGAGGTGGTACTGCATTGATTGGCGGTGTGCCCAGTTTCAAACAATACTATCATTTCGATACCAATCCTGTTTATTCGGTAGATGCTAATCTGTTTGCAGGGAATGCGCAGGTGAACCCGGTTCCCCGGTTTAAAGCGGAAAGTGTGAATTCGTTTGAAGTGGGTTATAAAGGATTGCTGGCAGAAAAAAAATTACTGATTGATGTGTATAGTTATTATGGGATTTATACTAATTTCCTTTCACGTACCATAATAGCGCAATCCGTTAACGGTGATAAAAGTATATTCACAGGATCACCGGATGTGATCAAAGCCAATCTTAATAATCCATCTTTGGTAACTACTTATTCCGTTCCGATAAACGTGAAAGGCGACGTAACTACCTATGGTTATGGTTTTAGCTTTACCTATTCGCTCCCTCATAATTTCTTCATCGGTGGAAATGCGACTTCTGATAATCTGAATGGTGTACCTGATAATTTTCAGGCAGGTTTCAATGCTCCGAAATATAGGACCGGGCTTACTTTCAGTAATTCGGGGTTTGGGTTTGAAAAGAGATTTGGATTTAATTTCACCTACCGCTGGCAGGATAAAGTGAATTTTGAGGGCGATTTTGCAAATGGCCTTGTACCTGCTTATCAAACGGTGGATGGACAATTCAGTTTCAAATTCCCCACACAGAAGGTTTTATTGAAGCTCGGTGCTACCAATCTATTAAACCAATATTATCGTGATGGATTTGGTAATGCGGCAATTGGAGGAATTTATTATGTAAGTATTGGTTACAATGTATTTTAATTCCAATCTATTGATCATTTTTTAAATTGAAAATATGAAACTCAAAAATATCCAGACTGTGCAGTTGGTGAAAATTTTTATATTACCGGCAATTTTGTTTGCCATTGCATCCTGCAATAAGGCACTACCTGAAGCGACGCCTATTATCTATACACCTGTTAATAGCAGCACTACTTCGATCGGCGACCTGATTAGTTCTGATACGAGCTACAGTTTCTTTGCTGCTGCCGCTCAAAAAACGGGGCAATTGGCACAGTTAAGTAGAGATAGTACGGTGTTTACGGTTTTTTTGCCCAACAATAATGCGTTCCGTGCTTCAGGCATCCCTTCTATTGATGTGGTCAATAGCTTGCCTCCTCAAACGCTGGGAGGAATTGTGGGATATGCTATTATACCCGGCAGGCAATTTCTTTCCACAGATTTTACAGGTACTTTTCCTAATACCCAATTGCCTACTTCTATCACCATTGGTGCATTACCCATACCCATACCATTAAAACTTTCTACATTCCCTTCTGTTGGCGCCACCGGCTTTTATGATAACAATATTCCTGTAGTAAAGCCTGATGTGAAATTGAAAAACGGAGTAGTACACCTGGTGGGAGGGATTGTTGCTCCACCAAGTCAGGTATTGAAAGCTGCGATGTATAGCAATCCTAATCTTACTTATTTCAAAGCAGCCATAGCAAGGGCAGATAGTGGGCAGATTGGTTTAAACCGCCTGGACTCTCTGCTGGGGTATGCGGTTACTAATATGACAGTACTGGCACCAAATAATACTGCTTTCCAAACATTGATTTCCGTTACAGCATACGGTTATCTTTTGCAACAAGGATATCCCCAGGACGTAGCAGCACAAACCGCTGCACAACTTTCTTCTTCACCCGATGTATTTAGTAACCCACTTTTGTTCAGCGCTCTTACCGCAACTACAGTAAGAGGAATCCTGGTGTATCATTTCCTGGCAACCAATGCAGGCAGTGGCTTTCAACCGAATATCCGTGTTTTCTCAAACAACTTCTCATCATCACCCACTAATTATACGACTCTTCTGAACTCAGCTGTACCACAGCATCCCGGGATCATTGCAAAAGCTACTTTTGCAGGTCCATTTGTAGGCAGTTTACAGTTTACAGGATTGGGAACATTCCCTCCGGGAGGAGCGCCTTATTCTGGGGGTGCAGCCAATGCAATTGCCTCGCCGATAACACACATGGTTGATAATCATGCAGTGAATGGAGTATTCTTTATACTTGATAAAGTACTATTACCTCAATAAATTTCTAAAAAGGCTGACTCAAAAATGAGCAGCCTTTTTCAATTGCATGAATTGGGTATAACTTTTGTATTGAAATTTATTAATGCAAGTTTGGTTCGTTAAGATATTTGAAACATGATCCAACGAATTTTCTAATTATTTTTTCACGCTTAAACACATAATCAATGAGTTTTAATTTAATGGAAACTGTAAAAAATTATTTTACAAGTGATATCACCAACCAGGCTTCTTCGCTATTAGGTGAAGACAGTTCTGGAATTTCTAAAGCATTATCAGCTATTATTCCTACGGGGCTGGCTGGTATTTTAAGCAAAGCTACTTCCGGGACAGAAGGTGCAAATGATATTTTAAACATGGCCAAAAATGCAATTAATAGTGTTACAGGAAATGCGAATCTGACTTCGAGTGATAATACAAATCAGGGGAGTGGAATTCTGTCGAACCTTTTTGGAAATAACCAATCAGGTATAATTGGTGCGATCTCTAAATTTGCAGGCATTAAAGAGTCTTCCTCTTCTTCCCTGATGAGTATGGGATTACCCGCTATTATGGGTATTCTGGGGAAACATGCGGAAGAAAGTAATTTAACTGCCAGCGGGCTTTCAGGATTTTTATCTTCTCAAAAAGATCATATACTAAACGCAATGCCTGCCGGATTATCTTCTCTTACAGGAATGTTGGGGTTAGGCTCTCTTGGTTCGGCAGCGTCTTCTATGGCTTCTCACGTAAAATCAGATGAATCCAGTACGTTTCATACCAATTTCAATACAACCCATGAGATAACAGATGAGCCTTCAGGAGGTGCCAAATGGCTACTGCCTTTGGTCATCATTTTAGCAGCTATTGCTTTGCTGTGGTATTTTTCAAGAAGTTGCAATCAAACCAAACCAAGCCCCGCAGCACAGGTTGATGCACCTGTTACCGTACGAAGCACAGATACTGCCACAGTTGTTACTTCTTCCGCTCCTGAATCTATAAAAGTAAAATTGCCCAATGGTAAAGAACTGGATGCTTATAAAGGAGGGATAGAAGATCAACTGGTAACCTTTCTTAGTGGTGATTGGAAATCCATGAGCGATGATTCTTTAAAGGCAAAATGGTTCAATTTTGATAATCTCAATTTTACTACAGGAGAGGCTACCATACTTCCTGAGAGTGAAAAACAATTGGACAACATAGGAGAAATACTCAAAGCATTCCCAGATGCCAAAATTAAGTTAGGCGGATATACCGATGCATCGGGAGTGGCTGCTACTAATAAAAAATTATCTCAGGACCGGGCAGATGCTGCAAAGGCAGGATTGGCCAAACGAGGAGTAGGGGCACAGGTTACAGGGTCTGAGGGCTATGGTTCTGAGTATGCAAAGGCAGCTGCTGATGCGCCGGATGCTGAAAGAGCTTTGGACCGCCATGTCTCTGTAAGCGTAAGAAAATAATTATTGACTTATACCTCTTATGATGGGTGTTTGGAACAATGCCAGACAAATATCTAAGTTGGCAGACACCTTCATAGAAAATAAAAATCCCGGAAAATTACCGGGATTTTTTAATTATTTCATATTCTGGATTGAGTTCTATACGTTAAATCTGAAATGCATTACATCTCCATCCTGAACCAGGTATTCTTTTCCTTCGATTCTCAATTTTCCGTTTTCGCGGCATGCTGCCTCTGACTTATATTGAATGAAATCATGGAAAGAAATTACTTCGGCTTTTATGAATCCTTTTTCAAAATCTGAATGTATGACACCGGCAGCCTGGGGGGCTTTCCATCCTTTATGGATAGTCCATGCCCTTACTTCCTGTACACCTGCTGTAAAATAAGTGGAAAGATTCAATAGATTATATGCCTGATGGATTAATCTGTCCAATGCCGGTTGCTCCATTTTATATTCTTCCATGAACATTTGTTTGTCTTCGGGATTTTCAAACTCCGCGATCTGTGCTTCGATAGCATTGGTCATAACAATCACTTGTGCTCCTTCATCTTTTGCCGCTTCTATCAATTGATCAGAATATTGATTGCCGGTGTGCATGGAGGCTTCATCTACATTGGCTACATACAATACAGGCTTATCTGTCAAAAGAAAATTATCAGCAATAACCTCTTTATCTTCTTTGGATAAATTCAGGGAAAGGATATTTTTTCCTTTTTCAAGATGTTCTTTACATTTTTTTAATATCTCATATTCCGTTTTTGATTTTGCATCCCCGGTTTTTGCTATTTTTTCTACCCGCGATAATTTCCTTTCCACACTGTCAAGGTCTTTCAATTGCAATTCGGTTTCTATGATCTCTTTATCACTGATGGGATTTATCGGCCCTTCTTCTCTTAAAATATTCTCATCTTCAAAACAGCGGACTACGTGGATAATGGCATCTACTTCACGAATATTTGCCAGAAATTTATTACCGAGGCCTTCGCCTTTGCTGGCTCCTTTTACCAGGCCGGCAATATCTACGATCTCAATTTGTGTTGGCACGATTCTCTCTGGCTTTACCAATTCAGCAAGCTGATCCATTCTTTTATCAGGAACATTCACCAATCCTATATTTGGCTCAATGGTACAAAAGCGGTAATTACTTGCCTGTGCTTTGGCGCTATTGCTTACAGCGTTGAACAAAGTTGATTTTCCTACATTGGGAAGCCCTACAATACCTGCGCGTAACGGCATAATTCTTTATTGTTTATTCTTTTAATAAATATGTTTTTTTTAAAGTGCGCAAATATACCATGAAATATTTTGAGTGTTTTACTACACGGTTTACCTGATAAATGTAAAGCCGTTCCGGAAATTCGAAACGGCTTTATAATGCTGATTTACGGGGATTATTGGTTCATACCAGCCGGCATATCGCCCTGGTCACCTTGATCCTGTTTCATGTTTTTACGTTTGAATAATGAAATATCTGTTTTACCAAAACGCCAGCTCAGATTGAGCCTTATTTTTTGTGGGTCTCTCAGCCTCTCTACATCCTGAATAGAATATATACTGGCAGAGGAGTTCGCTTCGGAATGTACTTTCGTAATTCTTGTTCTGAAAATATCATTGATACTTGCTGATATGGAAAGTGATTTATCTTTAAGGAAATCTTTTTTCACAGCGGCATCTATTCCGTAGATAGGTAATGAATATCCATTGGCAGTAGAGAGATTACCGCCTCCCCACATTCTACCGCCACCACCGCCTCTTCCCGGAGGTAATATGGTTTTACTGGTGTAGTCTCCGGTCAACTGGATACTGTAATTATGAGGTAAAGTGAAGGTACTGTTGAGTTTACCAAACCAGCTCCATTTTTGCCCCCCAAGGTTACTACTTCCTTTAATACTCTGTCCATCTATTTTTGAATTGTAAAGATTCACGTTGGAAGTTAAACTCCACCACGAAGCCAGTTTATTTATAGAAGTGATTTCAAGGCCATAAGCCTGTGAGCTGTTTGCATTTATATAAGAATTAATAAATACTGAATCATTATAAGCAGGGTTGGGGTTCTTGTCATAATATTGATACCTTGAAATAAGATTATTGGTACCTCTGTAGTAAGCTGTAGCAATAATGTTGTTTCCGTTTAAGAAATTGACGTCATAAGAAAGTTCCATTAAGTTGGTGAATTCAGGAACCAGAGAAGCGTTACCGATACTTATATTAAGGGGGTCGGTGAAATCATAGTAAGGTATTAACTGAAAGAAATTAGGACGGTTGATCTTTCTTGAATAATTCAATTGAATATCTTCTTTGTCATTTATTTTTTGTGTTAGGAAAACACTTGGAAAAAAACTTAAAGGATAAGAATTTTTGAAAATGCGGTTAGAGTCAATAAGCTCACCGGAATATTGTGAGCTTTCAATTCGCCCACCCAATTGATAAGAAAAGTTATTGATCTTCTGTGAGAAAGTAAAGTAACCCGCATATACCTGATCGGTGTATTTATATTTACTGTTCAATGCGGCTATGCCTTCATACTTTCCGGAAGTATTATCAAAAACAAAGTTTTCATTATTGCTGTTGGAGTTTCTGACGGAGCCTCTCAATCCGGATTCTATTTTTATCTTGTCGGTTACGGGATTGGTGTAGTCGGTTTGAATGGTGAATCTATCGCTGGTGCCTTTTCCCAGAGTTCTTTGGGTGGCCAACGGTCCGTCTTGTGAATTATCAGGGTTATAATATTGTGTAGATATATCCTGCAGATTGGTGTTTTTGCTATAGTCGTAATTAGCGTCAGCAGTAATGTATTTATTGGGTTTTGCGAAGTTGTGCCTGAAACTTAATTTGCCATTGTAGTTGTTCCATGTATAACTTCCTGATGAACTGCTGTTCCCAAAATTATTTTTGGAAGAATTTTCGAAAGTAGTATCTCTTGTAATGTTGGTAAATTCATCATTATCGAATTTGCCATTACGTATTCCTCCTGAAACGGTAATAGTATTTCTGTTATCTACGAAATAGTCAAAGCCTAAGTTTCCACTGATCATGCGTCCGTTGCTGGTAGGATTGCTTTTTTGATAAAGCCCTGCTTGGGTACCATTGATATAGTCTATCCTGTTATTGGTCTGGGTGGTTTTCGATTTAAAACGGTAATAGTTGCCACTCGCAAAAAAATTGACCTTCCCTTGTTTTATATTAAGGTTGCCACCGAGAGAACTACCGAGCCTTGTATCGGCTCCTACCCGCAGGCTGCCATTATAACCGGGCTTTTTATTTTTCTTCATTACAATATTAAGAATACCTGCACCACCGCCGGAGGCATCAAACTTGGCAGAAGGATTGGTGATGATCTCGATGCTTTCAATTTCATCAGCGGCTATCTCATCCAGAGTGAGGGTGGTAGGCCTTCCGTCAATAAAGATTTGCGGAGTAGCATTGCGGAGTGTAACATTTCCGTCAATATCCACATTTACTGAAGGCACATTCTTCATCACATCTACTGCGGTACCTCCCACACTGGTAAGGCTTTTGTCCACATTGAACACCTTACGGTCTATGTTCATCTGCAGCATACTTTTATTTGCTGTTATTACTACACCTTTCAATTGTTTCGCTTGCTGGTCTAGTTTTATATTGCCCAGGTCTTTATCTATTGCATTCAGCATCTGGCTCATGTCGGCCCCGCCACCTGCCATAGATTTAAGATTGAAAGAAATGGTATCGTGATAGGGAGTGTGCCCTACAGAGGTAATTGAGATTTGATAAGGGCCGAATAATGGTAATTTTTCAATACTGAATTCCCCTTTTCTGCTGGTAAGCATTGCAGCCACCACTATTTCTTTTCTTTGCCGGGTGGTGGTATCAATCGTACTGTGCATAAGTTGAACAGAGGCAGACTCGATAGGTTTTCCACTGTTCCCATCCACTACTTTCCCATAAAAATGACCCATGTTCATATTTTGCCTCGCTCCAGTGGGGCGGTTGCCTGCACCCGGGTATTGAGCCATGACGGTACCTGAAATAAAAATCATGAAAAAAGTAAAAATATTCTTTATTCTCATTGGTAGAACGGTTTTTAATTGAAGGCGCAAATTTCGAATGAAATATTGGTAAGTTTTTTTTAATTATATATGAATGGTATTTAAAAAACAGCAGACGGCGGAAATTTTCAAAATAAAAAATTTATAAGTATAGGAAGAAGAGGTTCGGTATAAATCGGAGAAAGCATTAATATTGGCCTCATAAGGAAAACTATCTAACCGTATCATCGGACCGGCGTTAAGAGAATGTGAATCAGTACCAGGTTCTCACGATTATTTTGGTGACTGTTTTTTGTTTCGGAACAAAAAAATAAATAATCAGGTAACGCCATGCGAACAAAGGTTTGAGATTAATATACCCAATATCAAAAAACAGGTAAAAAATATTTTTTAGCCTGTCTGCTTAAGATCAGGAATTTACCAGTTTTAAGAAAATATATTTAGACTGAAAGGTTGGTAACCTTCTTAATTTTATTTTTAGATAAAAAATTTAATTAAATTTGCGGTCTTCAAAACGGTGGTTGTAGCTCAGTTGGTTAGAGCATCAGATTGTGATTCTGAGGGTCGTGGGTTCGAGCCCCATCATCCACCCTAAAAACAAACCCACTTTGCGGTGGGTTTTTACTTTTACTTTTTACAATAATCATTTGATTAAACCGTATATACTTTTTACAAAACCTTTGTTAATTCAATATGCTAGTTTTAAAGTACAAATTTAATTTCTGTTACTTTTACTTATGAACCCAATAATCAGTTTTATTATGAGCAAAAAATTTATTCCTGTACTCCTTATCTTAGTACTTGTTGGTTTATTTATAGGATATGGTGTAATGGGGAGAGGGGATAAACGTGCGGATGACCCTAAAGCTAAATACGAAAAAATACTCAAATATGTAGGAATCGTGCTGGAGCAAGGACATTATAACCCCAAGAAAATTGACGACCAGTTTTCACGTGAAGTATTGAAAAAATACGAAGAATCCTTAGATCCGGATAAATACATTTTTTTACAAAGTGATATCAATGCCTTCAAAAAATATGAAGACAGGATAGATGATGAAATTCATGGCGCACCCCTTGAATCTTTTTATGACATTAGCAATGTCTATCTTAAAAGAATAGACGAAGTGGCCGCATCTTACAAAGAAATACTAAAGAAGCCTTTTGATTTTAATAAAGATGAATCATTACAGACGGATGGTGATAAAAGGAATTATCCGTCTTCTCTTGCTGAAAGAGAAGATTACGGGAGAAAACGATTGAAATACATGGTGTTGGGACGTTTTGTTGATTTGCAGGCAGAAAGGGATAATCGTAATAAAGATTCTGTCTATAAAGCCGATTCCACTTTGAAGCACGAAGCGGTAGCCATTGTTTCCCGCCAGATGAACCGCTATTTTGAAACTTTGAAAAACCACAATTCTACCGACGATCTTTTCAGTGATTTTGTCAATGCTATCACAGGCAGCATGGATCCCCATACTACGTATTTTGCCCCTGTGGATAAAAGGAGTTTCGATGAGCAACTTAGTGGCACATTTTATGGAATTGGAGCACAATTGCAGGAGAAGGATGGAAAAATATCTATTGTCAGTCTTATCCCCGGAATGCCTGCATTCAAATCAGGAGAAATAACACCGGGGGATGAGATCATAAAAGTGGGAGAAGGAAGTGCAACGCCGGTAGATGTTACAGGCTATGCATTAAGCGATGCAGTGAAACTGATTAGAGGAGAAAAAAGAGGGTCAGAAGTAAGACTTACTCTTAAAAAAGCGGACGGTACTGTTAAGATTGTTTCTCTTTTAAGAGATAAGATTTCATTGGATGATACCTTTGCAAGAAGTGCCGTTATTAATAATAACGGGCATAAGATAGGATATATTTATTTGCCTGAATTTTATGCAGATTTTGATGATCCTACGGCCAGGCGCTCTGCTACCGACGTAGCCAAAGAAGTGAAAAAATTAAAAGCAGCCAATGTAGAAGGAATCATTATGGATCTCAGAGGCAATGGAGGCGGTTCATTGACCGATGTCGTAGATATGGTGGGCCTATTCATAAAAGACGGGCCGGTAGTACAGGTAAAGGGCCGTGAAGGTGCAGCCAGTGTATTGTCCGATAAGAGCAAAGATGTTTTATACTCAGGCCCGCTGGCAGTGATGGTAGATGAATTGAGCGCTTCGGCTTCAGAGATTTTTGCAGCTGCCATTCAGGATTATCACAGGGGAATTATTATTGGCAGTTCATCCACTTATGGCAAGGGTACTGTACAGAGGAGTGTTCCACTCGATCCTCAATCAGAGAATCCGTTCTTCCAGTCGGAGTCGCAGGGATTGGGTGATGTGAAACTCACTTTCAGAAAATTTTACAGGATCAATGGCGGTGCTACACAATTAAAAGGAGTGGTTCCTGATATTATTATTCCCGACAGGCTGGAAAATGCACCTATACGTGAGAAAGACAATCCGGATGCATTACACTGGGATGAAATACCAAAAGCCAGTTATACTTTGTGGAATCCGGGGTATAGCTATGCTCCTGTAGTTGCAAACGTCAATAGTGAGATCGCAAAGAATAAAAATTTTGAAGGGATCAAAAAAGAAGTGGCATTACTGGATAAATATAGAAATGAGGAAACTCCTTTAAACATTGTGAAGTATAAAGAGATGCAGAAAAAAGTTAGAGAAGCAGCTCAGCGGTTAGACAGTGTCTCAAAAGCTCCTGCCAATCTCCTGACCAGAAGCCTCACTGCTGATTCAGTGGAGATAGGAAGTGATACTTCCAGGATTACCAGGCAAAATCAGTTTCTGAAATTAGTGGGTAGTGATATTTACATTAACGAAACGGTGAAGATACTGGAGAAGGTAATAGGAGAAGAACAAATTGCACAGAGAAAATAAATGAGCACGAAATATTTTTTATTGCCAGACCGGTGCGATCGCACCGGTTTTTTTGTACAAATACATTTTTGCGGAAAAAATAAAGTGAAACCTTGATACGCTCCTTTTTTTCAGCGCAAATTATTTTCTTTTTTACATTATCTTTGCGACCTAAAATTTATAATCTTGGATACAAAGTTTTCTAAAGAAACTTACTTATACTGGTACGAGCTGATGCTCTTACTTCGCCGCTTTGAGGAAAAAGCCGGGCAAATGTATGGAATGCAGAAAATTCGCGGATTTTGCCATTTGTATATTGGGCAGGAAGCAATCGCTGCGGGTTGTATGACTGCTACTACTCCTGATGATATATTCATCACAGCTTACCGCGATCATGCTTTAGCAATTGCAAAAGGGGTAGAACCCAAAGCGTGTATGGCCGAATTGTATGCTAAAGCTACCGGATGTAGTAAAGGCAAAGGAGGCAGCATGCACTTTTTTGGCGTGAAGCAAAAGTTTTTTGGAGGTCATGGAATTGTGGGCGCTCAGATTGGAACCGGTGCCGGCCTGGCCTTTGCTGAAAAATATAAGGATACCGATAATGTAGTTATCTGCTTTTTTGGCGATGGCGCGGCAAGACAGGGGATTTTGCATGAAACGTTTAATCTTGCCATGCTATGGAAACTTCCCGTGGTTTTTATTTGCGAAAATAATAACTATGCAATGGGGACCTCTGTAGAGCGCACTTCCAATGTAATTGATATTTATAAGCTTGCTGATGCTTATGAGATGCCTGGCGATCAGGTAGATGGCATGATTCCTGAAACGGTACATGAAGCTGTTACAAGAGCGGTGAAAAGAGCAAGGGAAAAAGGTGGCCCTACTTTGCTTGAAATAAAGACCTATCGTTATAAAGGCCATAGCATGAGTGATCCTGCCAAGTATCGTTCTAAAGAAGAAATGGATGAGTATAAGCTAAAGGATCCTTTAGAGACCACCCTGGTCAAATTAAAGGATAAATTTGGGGTAAGCGATGAGGAAATTGAGAAAATAAGTGAAAGAGTAAAAAGTGAAGTGAATGAAGCAGTAAAATTTGCGGAAGAAAGCCCTTATCCCGATGATAGTGAGGTCTTGAAAGATATTTATGCAGAAGAGGATTATCCTTTTATTATGGATTAGGCAAAAAAAATAATTAAATAAATAGTGTTAGAATTAAAATCGAAAACAACGGAACTAAACGGCTCCGGTACGAACAACTAAAATATGGCGAACAAAAAAATACCAGCAAAAAAAGAAGTAGATGTAATAGAAAAGGCTCTTGGCTTTTGGGAAGAATTTAAAAAACCGATTACCTACATCGGTTCACTGATAATTCTTTTGTTTGCAGCATGGCTTATCTACAAATACATGTTCTCGATTCCTAAACAGGAAAAAGCAGATAAGGTTGTGTTTGTAACACAAAAATATTTTACGGAATTCACCAGTGCTACTGATTCTGCAAAGATATTGCTCGCAGCTAGGGTGCTCAACGGAGATGGTGTAAATCCGGGTGCCTTGAAGATTATCAATCATTACAGCGGTACGCCTGCTGCTAATTTGTGCGAATATTATGCAGGTAGTTGTTATTTGCAATTGGGCCAGTTTGAAAAATCAATCAAATATCTGAAGGATTTTGATGCTAACGGCGCTACGCAAATTGAAAGCCGTGCTCTGGGAATGATCGGAGATGCCAGCGCTGAATTGAATAAAAATGAAGATGCGCTTAGTTATTACAAAAAAGCTGCAGCCGTAAATGATAAGGACGAATTTACGTCCTCTGAATTTTTATTCAGGGCAGCATTGTTTGCACAATCTATGGGTAAGACTAAAGATGCAATTGATCTTTTTAAGAAAATAAAAACAGAGTATCCTCTTTCTGAAAAAGCTGCTGACGTGGACAGGTACCTTGCGAAGCTCGGAGATTTTTCAGACTAAATACCGGTAATATAAAATGGCAATAGTCAACGAAGATCTTTATAAAATTGATATAGGCATTCTTCCGAAGGATGCCTGTATCGTTATTGTACATACCCAATGGAATTCTGGTACGGTAAATAAACTGCTGGAAGGATGTATCAGGATACTTCAGCAGTATGGTATGAACAATTATAAGGTAGTAAGTGTTCCCGGCGCATTTGAAATACCATTTACTATAAAAAGTTTATGGAATAATTACCAACATATATCAGGTAACCAGAAAATTGAAAAGCCACAGGCATTTATTGCACTTGGCTGCATACTTCGGGGTGGTACTCCACATTTTGATTATGTATGCAAAGCAGTTACTGATGGAGTTTTGCACTTGAACCTTACCTTGCCTGTGCCCACTATTTTTGGGGTACTTACGGTAGATAACCAGCTACAGGCAGATGAGCGTACAGGAGGTGCTCACGGCCACAAAGGAGAGGAATCTGCTTTGTCTGCATTGAAGATGATCGCGTTCGGGAATGCGCTTCATTGATCTTTATAAAAATATTTTACGCTAATCTCTCATGACAGTTCAATTATTTATACCGTGCTTTATTGATCAGTTGTACCCCCAAACGGCTTTCAATATGGTGAAGGTACTTGAGAAAGGTTGTTGCAATGTGGAATACAATACTAACCAGACCTGCTGTGGCCATCCCGCTTTCAATGCGGGCTTCCGAAGTGAAGCCAGAAGTGTAGCTACCAAGTTTATCCGGGATTTTGGTAATGCCGATTATGTGGTGGCTCCTTCAGCATCGTGTGTAGGATTTGTAAGAAATTATTATGCAGAACTTTTTGAAGACTCTTCTCAGCACAATGAAGTAAAGAATCTTTCTTCAAGAATATTTGAATTTACTGAATTTCTTACCGGTGTATTAAAGATTGAAAATTTTGGTGCTGAACTTAATGTGAAAGCAACGTATCATGATAGCTGTGCCGCCTTGCGCGAGTGTAAGATTAAAGAAGCCCCGCGCAGCCTTTTGAAAAAAGTAAAAGGGCTTGAATTGGTGGAAATGGAAGATACAGAAACCTGTTGCGGTTTTGGAGGAGGTTTTGCTGTGAAATTTGATGCCATATCCGATGCCATGGCCGATCAAAAGATACACCACGCATTAGACACAGGTGCTTCTCATATTATCTCCACAGATATGGGCTGTTTAATGCATTTGCAGGGAATCATTACCAAAAAAGCATTACCGCTTACCACCATGCATATTGCTGACGTCCTGGCAAGTGGATGGGAATAGAATATTATTGGTCTTTATTATTTACCAGCATCCATTTGGCTGTTTCATAAATGGCGGAAGTAAGTTCTGACAGTTTACCTTTTATCGAATCTTTTTCTGATTGGGTGAGGTTGAGCGTATTGGATTTTACCGGCATCAGGCTTTCTTTGGTAATCCGTAAATTTTTTACAAAATAGTAATCGTTGGTTACCACCCCTATATTGCCCTCATCATGATGAATGATGAAAGCAGCATCCATTTTGCCTTTTGAATTTAGAAGATCTCTTCCAAGTGTGGTATTGGTGTAGGGCTGATGCAGCATTCCGGCAAGTGTAGGAAGTATGTCAATCTGTGAAGCGACTTCCTGATGAGTTTTGGGTGTGAGCAGGGCAGGAGCATAAAATAAGAGTGGTACATGCTCATCGCTCAGGCTTCCCTGATCCCATGCGTGTGGATACATTTGTGATGTTTCGCCTTCTACGCCATGATCACCAACGAAAACAAAAATGGTATTGTTAAACCAGCTTTGATTTTTCGCATTTTCGATCAGTGTTTTAAAGCAATAATCCGTATAGCAAAAAGATTGAAATTCCTGGAGAGATTCGAAACCGTATTTATGAAGGGTATCTTCATCTACAATCCTTCGTACAAAATCGGAATCTTCTACAGGAATGCTGTAGGGGCGGTGGTTATCGGCAGTTTGCAGAATGGCAAAAAAAGGTTTTTGCTGGTTAGAAAGAGTTTTCTCTGCTTCGAGAAAAAGATCCTTATCACTAATGCCCCATACATTGATGGGTTTTGATGTAAAGGAACCTTCCTGATGAATGTTCACCCCTTTTATGTTTTTTATGAGTCCATCAAAATTATTAAAATCGCTGTTGCCGCCTAAAAAGTAGTATTTGTTGTAATCTTCGAATGAATTGATAATCGTATGCTGGTGAATAGCCGCCGGATTGCGGGTGGAAAATTTGGAGAGCTGTACATCTGGAATGCCTGTTACGATCGCAAACACTCCCCGTGCCGTTCCGAAAGTAGGACTGAAACATCTGTTAAAAAAAATACCGCTGTCGCACAGTTGTTTGAAATAGGGTGTGGTATTTAACGGGTTACCGCTCATGCTGCTTTTGTACATGCTGAAACTTTCACAGATCACCAGAACTATATTGGGCCTGCTTTCGAGAGATTTACTATTGGGTAATATATCTCTTGAATAATCTCCATCGGCTATGTTTTTAGGATCGAGCTGCAGGTAATCTGCGATTACCGGGAAATATCCTTTTGCTTTCTCATCGTCAAATGACGGCTTGCGAAATTGTAGGGTAGTAAAAAAATTTTGTAACGGATTTAAAGCCACATACGATTTGAAGTTATCATTCAATTCAAATGCATCTTTCCACTTCAGGGGATGAAATGAAAATATCCCGTAGAGACACCAGAGCAGAAAAATGATGGCGCCCACATGCCATCGCCTTTTATAGATCATATTCTCCTGGAGGTTTCTTTTGGCAGTAAGTACATGGGTTCCTTTAAAAAGCTTAGACATCAGGATTACAGCAACTACCAGTGCCGTAATCAACCACACCATCGGATAGCTTTGCCACAACATCCTGAAAGAAATTGCAGGATCTTCTGCGAAGTTTAAAGCACTCGCATTAATGCGGGTATGGTTGTAACTGAAATTTCCAAAATCAGCACCAAAAAAAAACAGTACAACCAGAGTAGTAATGGCAAGATAGTAAGACCATAGTTTTTTGTTTCGTTCGGAATAAAAGGGAGAAAATCTTGCATAGACAGATAAAACTGCTATCGGTAAAAGAATGATAGATATCCACTTTGCATCAAACCTAAATCCCAGCCAAAAGGAAGGCAGGAGCGAAGTTACTGATACGTTGCTGGGAATGAAAAGTGCGACCGTCGCTATTCTTAAAATCGTAAAAATGATGATGTAAATAAACCAAAGCATCAACAACCACTGAATGGTGAGTGGAACCGTTTTAGGAATTTTTGCTTTGAAGATCATGATGGAGTATGAAGAATGGAGAATTGATTAGGGATTCTTTTTATTGTGCAGCAGCATATATTTCGATGTCTGATAGTAGGCCTCCGTTAAGTCCTGCAAAGCTTTTTTATCCGCAGCGATTTCAGGAGTTTGAGGTAATGGTAAATTGTCTTTCGACGACCTGAAATCTTCTTTGCCACTGAGTAGATCGTAGGTATAGCAGTAATCATCTGTTACAATGCCTATTTGCTTTATACCCGGATCGAACAGAAAGCAGGCATTCTTGAATCGCACTTTATTTTGAACGGTATCAAATAAATTTTTCCCCATCGTAGTGTTGGTGAAAGGAATTTTTGCCAGTGAAGTTACAGAAGGAATCAGGTCAATTTGTGAGCACGTTTTGTTTATGAGCTGCGGCGTCAATAGTTTCGGAGAATAGAATAGTAAAGGCACATGGTGCATAGTAAGCCCATCAATTTCCCACGCCTTGGGGAACAGGTGCCCTGCATTCCCGCGTATGCCGTGATCACCTACGAAAACAAAAATAGTGTTATTGAAATATGCTTCTTTCCTGGCGGCTTCTATAAATTTTCTAAAGCTGAAATCGGTGTATCTGAAAGAATTTAATTCTTCATTGTTTGTAAAGCCATATTTTTTTAACGTGTCTTCGGGATAATTTTCTAGTTTAAATTCATTCAAATCTTCATTAGGTATGGTGTAGGGTCTGTGATTGTCGGCAGTTTGTATAACGGCAAAAAAGGGTTTTTTCTGTTGGCTTAATGTATGATTGGCTTCGAGGAATAATCTTTTGTCACTAATGCCCCATACATCTATAGATTTTGATTTGAAATCATTTTCTTCATAAATATGCAATCCGCTGATGTTGTTTGTGAATACGCCTCTTACATTGGCCCAACTGGAACTGCCACCAATGAAATAAAATTTTTCGTATCCCTTATAATCGTTAATAATGGTATGTTGATCCACGTATGATGGATTGCGGCTCGATGTGGTGGGGTATTCCACATCTGGTATGCCAGTGATTACTGCCCATACTCCGCGGGCTGTACCATAGGATGGTGTAAAGCAGCGATCAAAAAATATTCCTTGCCGACACATCTCATTAAAATAAGGGGTGGTATTGAGCGGATTTCCCCACATGCTGCTTTTATAAGCAGAGAAACTTTCACAAATAACTACCACCACATTGGGCGGATTGGCGGATGTTTCAGCAGGGTAGCTTCGTTTATAATTTAAAAGGCTGCTGTCGGGATTTTGCACATTGAGGTACTGTGCCATTAAAGGATAATATTGTTTTACTTTCTTTAAGTCGTAAGTGGAATTCTTGAATTTGAATGTACTTAGAAAGCTTTGTGCAGGATTGAGCGATAGGTTGGCTTTAAAATTATCGTTGAAGGCAAATGCATCGCTCCATCGCAATGGATATTGATTGATTCTCCCGAAAATCCCCAGCCCCAATAATAAAGTGAATAAAAAAATGATGGAAAACCTGGTGATTGAATGGCCGTGAAAAGGATAAAATTGTACTTTCTTAAACCATCTTGTGATCAAAAAATACAGGATAGCTGTACAAACGATAATAGAGATCAGCAGTAGGAAAACGGGGTACGTTTCCCATACCATCTTCAAAGATATCTTTGCACCTGTGGTATAGCTCAATATTCCTGCATTGAGCCGTTCGTGGAGATAGTCGAAATGTTCAAAGTCAACGACATAAAGGAGTACGAGCGATAATGACATGATGAAAAAATACACCTTAAAGATTCTCCGGGAAATGGAATTCTCAAATGGGCTACAGTTTTTAACAGCAAAAAGCCATACTAATATCAGCAGGAATAAAATACTTATAAAGAAGAGTACCGGTAGGGAAGCGTGCCCTTTTCTCATGAAAATAATCAGCAGCACCATGATCAGTACCGTGAAAAATAATTCGATCAGGCTTCCCCACGTGAGGCGGTTATTGTGGTTGTATTTTAATTTTAGATTCCCTATTACGAATGGGAAAAGTAATATCCCGCATACGATCCTTACATCAAAATTCAATCCAAGCAGAAAAGCGCTGAAACAATTGGAAAAAGAATAGTGGAGTGGCGCAAAATGGTAGAAAAACAATAACCGCATGATGGTCATAAAAATAAGGAAAGCAATTCCTGTCAGGAATGTCCATTTTACCATGCGGGGAATACCGGATTTTTTTTTCATCAATTTTTTTATCTATTGGGTTTATGTATTTTTGGAAAACCCGAACAAAATATGGGCAAATGTAAATATTTAACCACTGTTTTTAATCAATGGTTATTTTTGCGGTAATGACTTTCATGGAAATACAGAATGCAGCGTTTCTTCCGGATGCGATCAAACAATTTGATTACAGGCTTTTTGATAAGATGAACGGTCAGTGGCATACTCCTTTTTTTGATATATTTTTTCCTTTTATAAGAGAACCTACTTTGTGGGTTCCGTTGTATTTCTTTCTGGTGATCTTTGCAGTTATTAATTTCAAATACAGAGGATGGTTTTGGGTTTTGTTTTTTTTGATGAATGTGATGCTAAGCGATTATGTAAGCAGCACATTAATAAAAGATAATTTCTTTCGCTTGAGGCCCTGCCATGACCCCTCACTTTTTGAGAGTGTCCGGTTCCTGGTAAGCTATTGTCCTGTGAGTTCCAGTTTTACCTCTTCACACGCCGCCAATCATTTTGCCGCGGCAATGTTTATATTTACAACATTTAAAAAGGCCGTCAGCCCAAAATGGGCTATCCTTTTTTTATGGGCATTTGCCATTTCTTACGCTCAGGTATATGTAGGGGTTCATTTCCCTTTTGATATATTTAGCGGAGCAATCGTAGGTGTGATTACGGGTTATATTCCTGCTAAAATATTCAACAGTAGTATAGGCCTGGATAATACAAATCGAAAATTGATATGATCGAATTAATTATTTTATTTTTTTTAATACTCATTAACGCATTTATTGTTATGTGTGAGATGGCACTCGTTTCTGCTAAGAAAAGCAGACTGGAAAGTGCCGCATCCAAGGGTGATAAAAAGTCGGAAATAGCCCTGCAACTCAAAGAAAATCCGGATATATTCTTGTCAACTACACAGATATATATTACTCTTATTGCTATTTTAACAGGTGTGTATTCCGGTGAAAGATTTGGTGTGTATCTGCAACCTTATCTTGAAAAAATAGATTTCCTGAGGCCTTATGCCGCCAGCATATCTACTGTCATTATCGTGATATTGGTGACGTTCCTGTCCATTCTTTTTGGAGAACTTGTACCTAAGAGGATCGCTATTATGAATCCTGAGAGTATTGCAAAAAATGTAGCAAGACCTATAAAAGTATTGAGCACGATTTCTTATCCGCTGGTGTGGTTGCTAAGTAGCCTGAGTGCCGGAATTTTTAAATTATTCAATATAAAACCCAATAAGGAAAGTCAGGTTACGGAAGAAGAAATAAAGGCAATGATCAACGAAGGGAGTGAACTTGGCGCCATTGAAGAAGAAGAAAAAGATATTATTGAGAGGGTTTTTCACTTAGGCGATAGAAATATTACTTCCTTAATGACTCACCGAACGGATATTATATGGTTCGATATCAATGAAGAGCGGTTGTTGGTGAAACAAAAAATTAAAGAATTTCAACACTCTGTATATCCCCTGTGCAGAGGAACAATTGATGACATAGAAGGCATTGTTTATGTGAAAGATATGTATCTGAGGCCTGGAGCGTCTTTGCAGGATATTATGAGAAAAGCATTATTTATCCCCGAAAATAATTCTGCTTACCAGGTACTTGAGAAAATAAAAAATACTAAGATACATTATGCGTTCATCGTTGATGAATATGGAAGTTTATTGGGTATGATAACGATGAAAGATATTTTGAATGCCATAGTGGGAGAGATGCCGGAAGAAGAAGATGATGAATATGAAATAGTAGAAAGAAATGATGGCAGTTATTTAATTGACGGACAAATTCAGTTTTATGATTTCCTCACAAAATTTGATAAAACGGTTTGGATCAATGAAGGTGAAAATGAATTCGATACGTTTGCAGGATTTATACTCCATGAATTAAAACGTATCCCATCTACTGGCGATACTTTTGAATGGCGTGGCTTTGAGTTTGAAATTGTAGATATGGACGGACAAAGAATTGACAAGG
Source organism: Ginsengibacter sp. (assembly GCA_039937655.1). GTDB lineage: Bacteria > Bacteroidota > Bacteroidia > Chitinophagales > Chitinophagaceae > Ginsengibacter. The sequence continues at coordinate 34,360 of JBDTGA010000023.1, read as the reverse complement.
TTCTGGTAAAAATATCGGATGAGATAAGAAACGAAATGGAAGAGTAAGGTAAGGCCCCACTTTTTTTGTAACAAATCTTTTGATTTTCTTTCATCCTGAACATGGATTTTTCCTTTGTATCCCAATAATTTTCATCTTGCAATACAGCCAATCCTGGTAAACGATTCCGGTCAATTCATTTATCTTTATTCCTGATTTGGTTTTCTAAAAAATTTTAAAATATTTATTTAAAGATTCCTTTATGAAAAGAAGATACTTTCCCGTGTTTCTTATTTTGGCTTTTCTCAGTGCTTTTTCATGTAGCCCAAAATTTACTCCCATCACCAACAGCGGAGCAGTAGCTACTTCTTTTGACCATCCTTCCTGGACATTGCAAAGCAATATTTATGAAGTGAATCTCAGGCAATATTCTCAGGCGGGGACTTTCAAAGAATTTGAAAAAAGCCTCCCGAGGCTTAAAGAAATGGGGGTACAGATATTATGGTTTATGCCCATTAACCCTATCGGAGTTGAAGGAAGAAAAATGACTGCGTCAGATTTGGGCAGCTATTATGCCGTAAAGAACTATATGGAAGTAAATCCTGAACTTGGCACCATGGATGACTGGAAAGGATTGGTAAAGGATGCGCATAGTAGAGGTTTCAAGGTAATCATTGACTGGGTTCCCAATCATACTTCGCCGGATAATCCGTGGATAAAAGAACATCCTGCTTTTTATAAACACGATGCAAATGGCAACACGGTGTATGATGCTGATTATACCGATACGAGAAACCTGGATTACACTAACCGGGAGTTGCGCGACAGCATGATAAGTGCTATGAAGTTTTGGATTACTTCAACGGGTATTGATGGGTTTCGTTGTGATCATGTAGATCCTATACCGGTAGATTTTTGGAAAGAATGCATTACCGATCTCAGAAAAATAAAAGATGTTTTTATGCTGGCAGAAAGTGAAAAACCTGAATTTCATTATGCTGGTTTTGATGCTACCTATGCCTGGAACATTATGTGGGCCACCGTAGATGTTGCCAAAGGAACCCATTCATTGAAATATTTAGATTCTGTGTTGAATCAGAATTTTTCTACATTCCCCACAAATGCAGAGCGTATGTATTTCACGTCCAACCATGATGAAAACAGTTGGAATGGTACCGAGTTTGAAAAGTATGGAGATGCGTATAAGGCTTTTGCTGTGTTCACGCAAACCATGTATCAAAGTATTCCATTGATTTACAGTGGACAGGAAGTGCCCAATAAAAAACGGTTGAAATTTTTTGTGAGAGATCCTATTGTGTGGAATCAATATGAGATGGCACCCTTCTATAGTACACTTCTTCACCTTCGTGAGAAAGACGGAGCACTTGCCGCCGATGCAGGGTATAAGAAAATCACCACAGCCAATGATGACGCTATTTTTGCATATATACGTCAAAAAGGTAAACATAAAGTTTTGGTAGTTCTTAATCTCTCTTCAGAGCCGCAACGCTTTACTATAAAGGAAAATGAGGTATATGGAAATCCACTGAATGTTTTTTCAGGGCTGAAGGAAAAGCTTTTTAATAACCATGTATATGATATGAAGCCGTGGGATTATTTGGTGTATGAATATTAATGGGTATTATCAAATTGATCGTAGAATAATTTTAATTTTATGGTTTTGAATATATTTTCTTATCTGAATTATATTCAAATCTTAGGTAAGATGACTGTAACAAAAAACTTGATTATTTATTCCTGATTTTTCCAGTGTACAGTAGCATTATGCATTTATGCCAGATAGTTGTGTTATGGATAAATCTGATTGCAACTCCTACTTCACCATTCCTTTTATTTCCTGCAATTTCAACAAGGCTTCCACTGGTGTTAAACGATTGATATCAACTACTTCCAGGATTTTTCGGATGTCTTCAAATGCCTGTGACTGGGTATCGAAAATACTTAACTGAATTTGAGGGGCATTGAGATGTTGCAGATTTTCTTTGATACTTCTTTTGCTCTTTTTAAAACTTTCACCGGAAGCATTTTCATCCGAAGGGTCAACATGCTTTGATTCCAATTGCTTTAAAATCTCATTGGCCCTGTCAATCAATGATGGTGGCATTCCAGCCATTTTTGCCACATGAATACCGAAGCTGTGAATACTTCCGCCCGGAACTAATTTTCTCAGGAAAATAATTTTATTTCCTACTTCTTTATTGGAAACGTGAAAGTTTTTTACTCTTTCGAATTTGTTTTCCAGTTCATTCAATTCATGATAGTGAGTGGCAAATAAAGTCTTGGGCGCATGAGGGGAATGGTGTAGATATTCCACAATACTCCATGCAATGGATATGCCGTCGTAAGTAGAAGTGCCACGGCCTATTTCATCCAGTAAGATCAGGCTTCTCGGGCTGATATTATTGATGATACTGGCAGTTTCATTCATCTCTACCATGAAAGTACTTTCACCACTGCTAAGGTTATCACTCGCACCAACTCTTGTAAAAATTTTATCTGTTTGTGGAATCCGTGCTTCTTCTGCAGGAACAAAACTTCCGGTGTGTGCCATTAAAGTGATCAATGCTGCCTGTCGGAGAATGGCGCTTTTACCACTCATGTTTGGCCCGGTTAAGATGATGATCTGTTGTGACATCGGATCCAGAAAGATGTCATTGGGTATGTAGCTTTCGCCTTGCGGCAAATTTCTTTCTATTACAGGATGGCGGCTGGCTTTCAGGTCAAGCTCAAGCCCGGTGTGCAATACAGGTTTTTTGTATTTAAAATGAAGTGCATTATTGGCAAAACAAATAATACAATCAAGTATGGCGAATACGTGGCCATTCAATTGCATGGGTGCAATGTAATCCTGCAATTCATTTAGTAACTGTTCAAAAATGGTTTGTTCTAATTGAAGTATTTTATCTTCTGCTCCGGTGATCTTCTCTTCATATTCTTTCAGTTCCGGTGTTATGTATCTTTCTGCATTGGTGAGCGTCTGTTTTCTGATCCAGCTTTCAGGAACTTTATCTTTATGTGTATTGGTTACTTCAAGATAATATCCAAACACATTATTAAATCCCACTTTGAGTGAGGAGATTCCTGTAAGCTCCGTTTCTTTTTGCTGAAGCCTTAGCAGATGCGCTTTGCCATTGGTAACAATACTTTTTAATTCGTCCAGGTCTTCATTAACACCGATGGCTATTACATTTCCTTTGGATGCTGCCGCAGGAGGATTGTCTATGATCTCTTTAAATATTTTATCTCCAATGTATTTACAGGGATTCAATGAATCTCCCAGCCTTTTTAAATAAGCATTGGTAGCGCTTTCGCAAAATCCTTTTACCTGTGCCGCCAGTCTAAGTCCTTTTCCAATCTGTAATACTTCGCGTGGATTTATTTTTTTCAAGGGGATCTTGCTTACCAACCTTTCTATGTCGCCTGCCTGTTTGACGTTTTGGATGATCTTGTTCCTCTCTTCGGGGGATTTAATAAAATATTCCACGAGATCATGCCTCTCTTCAATTTTAGGGATCTCTGTAAGAGGCAATAGTATCCATCGTTTCATCAATCGTGCACCCATAGGGGAAACCGTATTGTCGAGAACTTTTAGCAGGGAATTACTGTTTTCAGAACTACTTAGTAATTCAAGATTACGAATGGTAAATCTATCCATCCACAGATAGTCTCCTTTGTCAATTCTTTGCAGGGATGTAATGTGTTGCAGGTTGGGGTGTTCGGTGTCTTTTAAGTAATGCAGTACGGCTCCTGCGGCGATAATCCCCGCTTTCATGTTTTCCACGCCAAACCCTTTAAGGCTCTGTGTTCCAAAATGCTTTAATAAAGTTTCATGCGCATATTGTTCCGTAAATATCCATTCATCAAGTGTATAGGTATAAAATTTCCCACCGAAATAGTTTTTAAAATTCTTTTGCTGGTTGCGCTGGAAAATTACTTCTGCCGGATTGAGACTTTGCAATAATTTATCAGCATATTCCTTATCGCCTTCGGCAATAAAAAATTCGCCGGTAGAAATATCAAGAAAAGAGATGCCTACTTTTTCCTGTCCGGTCAGGTCGTTCATAAAATGAATACCACATAAAAAATTATTTTGATTGTGCTCCAGCAATTTATCACTGGTGGCTACTCCGGGAGTTACCAGTTCTGTTACACCCCTCTTTACGATTCCTTTCACTTGTTTGGGATCTTCGAGCTGGTCGCATATCGCAACGCGGAAACCCGCCTTTACCAGTTTGTGCAAATAAGTATCCAATGCATGATGCGGAAAGCCTGCAAGTTCGGGTGCAGTAGCAGAAGCATTATTTCTTTTAGTAAGTGTAATACCGAGAACACGGGAAGCGGTGATGGCATCCTGCCCGAAAGTTTCATAAAAGTCGCCTACACGAAAAAGCAATATCGCATCAGGGTATTTAGCCTTGATGGCGCTGTGCTGTTTCATTAAAGGAGTATCTAAAGAAGCCATTTAATAGTTGGAAATTGAGAATTAAAAATTGTAAATTATGAATTAAGTTACTTTTGCAAATTAATATTCTTTTGATGAGAAAACTAACAATGGAAGAGCTGAATCGGAAATCTTTGGAGGAATTTAAGGAATCTGAGAAAAATCCCGTGATTGCAGTTTTGGAAAATATAAGAAGTGCTTATAATGTGGGCAGCGTTTTTCGCACTGCCGATGCCTTTTTGATTGAATCCATTTTTATTATCGGATATACTGCTACGCCGCCGCATAAGGAAATTGCCAAAACTGCGCTGGGATCACAGGATTCCGTAGGTTGGAAATATTTCAAAACTACCGGAGAGGCTATTGAACAACTTAAGAAAGATCATTATAAAGTATTTGCTGTGGAGCAGGTTACAGACAGCATTTCGTTGGAAAATATTACGGATATGGATGTTGATAAAATGGCTTTTATTTTTGGAAATGAAGTTACCGGTGTAGATCAGGAAACTGTTTCTTTATGTGATGGATGTATTGAAATTCCTCAGTTTGGTATGAAACATTCTTTGAATATTTCTGTCGCCGCGGGAATCGTTTTATGGGAAGCTACCAAATGCCTCCTGGCCTCCAATGGCAATCTCAATAAATCATTGGGGCAGGGAGAAATAAATAAAAAGTAATCAAACTAAATGGAATCAATAGAATCTGGATCATTGGAAAGGCCAAAAGCTTCTTTAGAGGGTAGAGTATTGAATTATTTATCCCTTGTAAAATTTGCCCACACCATTTTTGCCATGCCTTTCGCATTGATTGGCTTTTTTTATGGATTGAAAATAATTAATTACAATCTGAACCGTCCGTGGTGGCTGCTCCTCATACTCGTAATTTTATGTATGGTTTTTGCACGCAGCGCAGCCATGGCTTTTAACCGGTGGCTCGATGCGGAATATGATGCGAAAAATCCGAGAACATCCATTCGTGAGATTCCGGGCGGAATTATCTCAAAAAGAAATGCCATGGTTTTTGTGATCTCTAATTGCTTTGCATTTATTATTACTACTTACTTTATTAATGTGCTTTGTCTGGTGCTGGCACCTGTAGCATTATTTGTCATTCTCTTTTACAGTTATACAAAGAGATTCACTCCACTCTGTCATCTTGTGCTGGGACTGGGGTTGAGCCTTTCACCGGTAGGGGCATATATTGCAGTCACAGGGCAGTTCGCATTGGTTCCGGTTCTATTTTCTTTCGCAGTTTTGTTTTGGGTAAGCGGCTTCGATATTATTTATGCCTTACAGGATGAGGAATTTGATAAAGAGCATGATCTGCGTTCTATTCCTTCGTGGCTGGGAGCAAGAAAGGCGCTTCGGGTAAGTGAATACCTGCACTTTTTATCAGCCGCTTCTGTAATGGCAGCAGGATTGATTGGAAATTTTTCGTGGCTATATTGGGCAGGAATGTTGGTTTTTATTTTCTTTTTGATTTATCAGCATACTTTAGTGAAGCCAAAAGATCTGTCCAAAGTAAATAAAGCTTTTTTTAGTTCCAACGGAATTGCATCAGTGATTTTTTGTGTATTTGTATTATTGGATATATTTACAAGACTGTAGAAAGACGGTAAGTATTTTAAAATGAACTCAATTAAAATACAAAATTTCTTACAATGAGATATTTCATAATTTCTTTTTTTCTTTTTCTTTGCATACCGTATGTGAACGCGCAATCGGATAATGAATACCAGAACAATGCTTTGTCTTTTGAATTAGGTAAAACGGGACTAATCTACAACCTTACTTTCGATCATAAGCTTTTGAACACGAATTTTGGTTTTCATCTCGGTATAGGTTCAAGTTTTGCCAAATATCTGAGAGTGTTTGCAACCGGAGGAGGAGTCTATTATTTATTGGGTAAAAATAAAAATTTTTTAGAAACCGGTATTGATCTAAATTACTTATCCGTAGATGAGGTAAGTAATGATCAGAAAGGGTTTGCATTGATTTACCCTGATTATACAATTAATACACTTTATACAAGTGTAAATATTGGTTACAGAAAATATGGTAAAGCAGGTATGTTCAGAATAGGAATGTCACCTGGATTCTTTAAAGATGGCTTTGTACCGGGAGCTTATATAAGCTATGGTTTTACATTCTAATAAGCAGATAAATATCCTGGTTTAGAATATAAATTTTTAAATAAAATTTTCAATTATTCAATTTGTCACGCATCCTCTGCATAGATTATGGTAAAAAACGTACAGGCATTGCTGTTACAGACCCTTTGCAAATAATTGCAACCGGGCTTACTACCGTTGATACCCCTGAATTGATTCCATTTTTAAAAAAATATTTTCAACAGGAGCCTGTTGAATTGATTGTAATTGGAGAACCTAAGAATTTAGATGACTCAGATACCCATGCCACGCCGCTTGTAAAACAGATCATCAAAAGATTGGAAAAAGAGTTTCCGCAATTACCTATAAAAACGGTTGATGAAAGATTCACTTCTAAGATGGCCAAACAAGCCATGATTGATATGGGCATGAAGAAAAAAGACCGTAGAAATAAAAGAACAGTGGATGAAATAGCGGCCACCATTATGTTACAGGAATATATGGTGCAATCTTTTTAGCATTGATTAATTCCTTTTATTAATTCATCATCAATACATTCACACTTCTCTGCAAAATATTAAAGGCGATCTCTGCCATTAAATTCTCTTTATCGAGAGTGGGATTTACTTCGGTGATCTCAAAGCAGCATATTTTACGGTTCTGCATAAATTTACTTACGAGGTCTTCTGCTTCTCTTTCTTTCAACCCGTTGCTTACGGGTGTTCCCGTACCTTTTGAGATGGATGAATCCAGGCAGTCCACATCAAAGCTCACATAAATATCGGTACATTCGGTAAGGAACCTCAATGCGGATCTCACGACGCTTTCAGGGCCTTTTCTTCTTACCTCACTGGTCGTAATTACTTTCATTCCGTATTTATCTATGAGATGTTTTTCTTCTTTTTCAAAATCACGCAGTGAAATAAATACGATGTCTTCGGCCAATACCTTGGGAGATATTTTTCCAATATTTTTTAAATGGTCCCATTCTTTTTTTGTTTTATCATCGGGCTCATGCACTTTGCAATCTTCATTGTCTTCGCCGATAGAGGCGGCAAGTGGCATTCCGTGCATGTTACCAGATGGAGTAGTGTAGGGGGTATGAAGATCGGCATGGGCATCAATCCATATAACACCCAGCCGGCTGTTTGGCTTTGCAGCTTTAATTCCCGCAATGGTACCTCCCGACGTACTATGTTCTCCACTTAATACTACAGGAAAAAAATTATTTTTAATGGATTCTTTAACCGACTTGGAAACCCTTTCATACATGGTTATTACACCATTTATTCTTTTGGCATACGGAGATTGTATGGGTTCAAATAAGAGAATGTTTTCGGTCTCCACTTTTTCTGAAGGGAAATGAACAAAAAAATTACTCATAAAATCAAGGGCGGCAATTTTGATAGCTTCTATGCCAAGGCTAGCTCCGCGGGTGCCGGCTCCGATTTCGCTGGGCACTTCAATTAATTTGATATTCTTCATAAATCGTTTTAAAGATAATCTGGTCTCACACGATACTTTATTTCTCAGGCAAGGTAAAACTTCTAATTTTTATATCAAATTCCAAAACAAAAGAGTGCCCATCCGTTTCGTCATTGCGAGAATCCTGGTTGAAGCCATCATTACACTTCATCTCGGACAGTAGCTTTCTATCAATTTGAGACAACTTTCATGCGCCTCGCAATGACGGAGAATAAGTGGCAATCCCCTTGTTAAGAAATTGTCCACCAGATACTTGGGCTACGACATCCGATATCGGATTTGAAATACACCCCACACAAAAGCCTTTAATAAATTAAAGGCTTTTGTGTTGGTATTATCAATTGAGTATTATGCGGGGATAGCAATAATGGGGACTGTACTGTGGTAAGCCAGCTTTTTGGTATGGCTTGTTACGAAAAGCTGATTGAAAAAGGTGTGCTTACGTGGTACAGTTATGATCACATCAATTTTTCTGTTTTCTACAAAACTGCTGATTCCTTCTACAAAATCATAAGCACGAAGGAATGAGAAATCAGGATGGTACACTCCCAGTTTATCTTCCATGGCTTGTCTTTCAATTTTAAATTCTTCAGTAAGTTCTACAAAATGCTCGCTGTCCACATTCAATATATCAAGATGTGATTTGAAGGTGTCCATTATATCTTTGATCACGGGGAATGGAGTAGTACGCGCTACATCTTTGAAATCGGAGGTTAGTACTACTTTTTTTAAGCCAGTATATTTTGCATCCGGAGGAATGATCATTACCGGGCAGGATATATTACGGATCACATTCAAAGTGTTGGTTCCCATAAATACCTGGGTAATTTTAGAACTTCCTGTAATACCCATCACCACAAGATCGGCATGATTTCCCAAAGCGTAGGAAGCAAGTAATTCCACAAAGGAACCCGATTCGGCTACACACGAAATAGAATCGAGGCCTTCAGAAATTTTGCTCTTTAATGCTTTCAACTCTGCTTCTGATACCATCTGTCTTGAGGAAGAATCCTGGGATGTGAGACTAGGGAAATTGATGCTGCTGTAAACATGGTATAATGTGATGGATGCACCGTCAATTTTTTTAGCCATTTCAATAGCATATCTGGCTGCATTTATGGATGTGTCGGAGAAATCAATGGGGACAATTATTTTTTTCATTTTAAATTTTTTGCAAAGGTAACTCATTAACATATCAATTAAAATACATAAGTCTCAATAAAACGCTAAAAATGTGGAATTTGTGAAAAATCTGTGAATAATTCTGATTTCATAAACAAGGGAATGAATCTTTCTTTCTTGCATAACCTATATATTTGCCTGCTTTGAATGAAGAGGAGAAAACCCCTATAAAATTAAATAAGACACAGTGAGATTAAAGAGTTTAGAAATCAAAGGATTTAAAAGTTTTGCGGACAAAACAGTCGTCAACTTTGACCAGGGAATTACCGGTGTGATAGGGCCTAATGGCTGTGGCAAGAGTAATATCGTAGATAGCATCCGGTGGGTAATCGGTGAACAAAAGATCAGCCAGTTGCGAAGTGAGAATCTAGAAAGCCTCGTTTTTAACGGTTCTAAAAATCGCAGTGCAAGCGGACTTGCAGAAGTGAGCCTTACTTTTGAGAATACTAAAAACCTGCTTCCTACCGAATTTAGTACGGTAACCGTTACCCGGAAGTATTATAAGAATGGAGAGAGTGAATACCGTCTCAATGATGTAAGCTGCCGCCTGAAAGATATTCACAACCTTTTTATGGATACCGGTGTAAGTACCGACAGCTATGCAATTATAGAACTGGGAATGGTGGACGATATTATCAAAGACAAAGATTATAGCCGTAGAAGGATGCTGGAGCAGGCAGCAGGCATTTCTATTTATAAAACCAGGAAACGCGAAGCCAAATTAAAACTGGATGCCACAGAGCAAGACCTTGCGCGTATTGAAGATTTGCTTTTTGAGATCAATAATCAGTTGAAAACACTGGAGAGCCAGGCGAAAAAAGCCGAAAAATATCTTGACATAAAAAAGGATTACAGGCAATTGAGTATTGAACTTGCCAAAGCTGCCCTTGAAGGTTTTAATGTCACTTATCGCGAACTGAATGAGCAACAAAAAAGTGAGGCAGATAAAAGGATAGAACTGGAAGCCGTAGTGGCTACCGAAGAGGCCGGCCTTGAAAAAGAAAAGGTCGGTTTTATTGAAAAGGAAAAGGTACTTCAACAACTTCAACATGCTTTCAATGAGTTGAACAATACTGTACGTGAAAAGGAAAATAAAAAGAACCTGAGCGCACAGCGGTTACAATACCTGCAGGAAAGAGAAACCGGTCTGAAAGATTTTTTAGTGAAGGCCGAGGGGCAGATGAAAGGTATTGAAGAGAGCATTCTTTTTACCAAACAGCAGGTAAACGATGAAGGAAATAAATTGGAGGAGCAGAAAAAGAATTTAGAAACATTAAAACGAAACGCTGAAGAAAAAAGAGGGGTTTACGATACCAAAAGAAAGGCGGTAGATGATTTGCGCAATGTACAATTGCAATTACAGCGCAATCATTTTGAGGCTGAGAAAAAAGTGGCCGTCGCCGATACTTCTATTTCTAATCTTCAGCGTTCCATTGCTCAGATAGAAGAAGAGCAAAAGCAGAGGACTACTTTACTTGCCGAACTTGAGAAAGATAAAAAACAGAGAGAAGAAGAACTAAATGAGAAGAAAACGGCTCTGGAGCAATTGAAACAACACAATGAATTTACCAAGGAGCAAATACTTGAAACGCAGTCTGTACTTGAGAAGCTAAGGAGCGAGCTGGCTGGAGAAAACCGTATTCTCGATTCGAAACAAAATGAGCACGACTTGCTGAAAAGCCTTATTGATAAAATGGAAGGCTATCCTGAAAGTGTAAAATTTTTGCATAATAATCCATCATGGAATTATACGGCTCCTATTCTCTCAGATATTATTTATGTGAAAGAGGAATACCGGGCTGCAGTAGAAAATGTGCTGGAGCCTTACCTCAATTATTATGTCGTGGATAATATCAACGATGGAATGACAGCCGTTGAATTGCTTGATAAAAATAGAAAAGGGAAAGCCAATTTTTTCCTGCTGGATCAACTTAATTCGATTGAAGATCGCTCATTGAAAGAAGTTTCTAATACGGTTCCTGCCTTGAGCGTAATCGAAATAGAAGAAAAATACCGGCATCTTGCTGGCTATTTACTTGGCAATGTTTTTATTGCCGAAAGTGAAGAAGCCTTGCAAAATAATTCCGGTAATTACGGAGACGCTGTTATTCTTGAAAAGACCGGGAAATATGTGAGAGGAAAGTATTCACTTACCGGTGGGAGCGTAGGGTTGTTTGAAGGGAAAAAAATCGGTAGAGCAAAGAATCTGGAGAAGTTAGTAGAAAAAATTTCACTTCAACAGATAAAAGTCAATGAGCTGAAATTGGTGATAAGCCGGAAATCGGCAGAAGTGATTGCTTTCAATGAACAGCTGAAAGAAAATGCTATCCAGCAAACGCAGCAGGTTATCAATGGGCTGATCAATTCAACGTATTCTATTCAGAATAAAATTGAAAATATTCTTCATCAGCAGGAAACTTCACAAAAAAGGATTGAAGAGATGAATGAGCAGTTGAAGAGAAATAAAGATGGAATTCAGGAAACACGTACACTTCTCGAAACACTCGTAGGACAGGTAAGTATGCACGACGAAAAAGTGAAATTTGCCGGAGATGAGTTTGTCGCTGCCGAACAGGAATTTAACGGAGCCAATAGTTTGTACAATGATCATAATCTGCAACTCACACGCCAGCAGAGTAAGGTAAATTCACTCAATCAGGAACTGGAATTCAAGGACAGGCAGTTTACTGAGCTGAATGCACAATGTGAAAACAGTAAGAAACAATTAAAGGAATCTGCTGAGAATATAACGGTTACTTCCGGCGAATTGAAAGCGCTGGAAGAAGAGGCCTTTTCACTGTTGAAGAATAAGGATGCTGAAGAAAAGAAATTAAACGAAGCGGATCAGGCATATTACAATCTGAGAAATCAGTTGAATGATAAAGAAAGCCGTTTGCGCGGCAAGCAAAAAGAGAAAGAGCAGATTGACGTTTTGTTGAATGAGATAAAAGATAAACTCAACGAACTAAAGCTGCACCTGGCCGGGATGAAGGAGCGTTTGCATGTTGAGTTCAGAGTGGATCTTGATGCTATCCTTGATGAAGACAGAACTACACATATTCCTCTGGAAGAATTGCAGGAGAAATGTGACCGTATGAAGAAAAGGCTTGAGAATATGGGAGAGATCAATCCTACGGCTATAGAGGCTTTTACGGAAATGAAAAAACGTTTTGATTTTATTGGTGAGCAAAAAAATGATCTGGTAACAGCAAAAGAATCGTTGATGCAAACGATTCAGGAAGTAGAAACTACTGCCAATCAGAAATTCCTGGATACATTCAATCGCGTAAGAGAGAATTTTCAAAATGTTTTTAAAGCATTATTTTCAGAAGAAGATACAGCCGATATGGTTCTGGAAAATCCTGAAAACCTTGCTGAGACAGGAATTGATATCATGGCCAAACCTAAAGGAAAAAGGCCTACAAGTATTACTCAATTAAGTGGCGGGGAAAAAACACTCACAGCGACTGCTTTGTTATTTGCAATATATCTTATTAAGCCGGCACCATTCTGTATTCTTGATGAAGTAGATGCACCGCTCGATGATGCCAACGTTGGTAAGTTTACTCAAATGATCCGTAAATTTAGTAAAGAATCTCAGTTCATCATTGTTACCCATAATAAAATGACGATGGCCTCTGTAGATGTGATCTATGGTGTTACCATGCAGGAGCCCGGCGTTAGTAAATTAGTGCCGGTAGATTTCAGGGGGTTAGATCATCAGTTCGTAAATTGATGGATACACTATTTCAATGAATTACGCTCCTGATCAGGGAATAGGGATATCCCTGTTATTGATTTGCTGATATGATATCGGGGGCTGAGGGTGGGAGAGTGTTATCTGGGGCGGGTGTTGCTGCTTTGGGTACATTATCTTTTTCATTCATTCCCGCTTCGATCTCACTCTTTACATGTTCTTTAGCATCATTAAATTCCCTTACACCTTTACCTATTCCGCGCATCAGGTCAGGAATCTTTTTACCTCCGAAAAATAACAGAATCACTAAAAGGATCAATAGCCATTCGGATTCTCCGGGCATTGACAGGAGTAAAACTGGTTTCAGAAAAATGTTTGCCATGAATTATATATTTGATGGTATCAAAATCCGGTGGCAAAGTTAGGAGAACAAAAGTCAGTATATTGTAAATTTCCTTCTGCGACCAATAATGAAATTGTAATTCTTATGGCTGAAAGGCCAATACATAAAAAATCCCCGGTTGATATGACCGGGGATCAGGTGAGTCTTTTAATAAAAACTATGAATTGGGCGTAGTCGTATTGGTAGGCTTTACAGAATCCTTTTCATTCATTCCTGCTTCCAGTTCGCTTTTTACATGTTCTTTGGCATCATTAAATTCCCTTACGCCTTTTCCGATACCGCGCATCAGGTCGGGGATTTTTTTGCCTCCGAAAAATAATAAAACAACCAGGAGAATTAATATCCACTCTGATCCACCCGGCATGGATAGCAGTAAAATGGGTTTTAAAAAAATGCTTAGCATGATTTGTTTTTTTAGTAGTGATTAATTTGTTTCCAAAGTTAAAGGGAAAATTTGCAAGTGCTGTAATAAATTTGTTAATGATAGGTACGTAGAAATAAGGAATGTGGTTTTAAAAAATTACTTTTAAACCTTTAATGTTTTATAAAAGTAAATGTATGAATTACTGGCTTGTAAAATCGGAACCCTATAAATACAGTTGGCAGCAATTTCTCAAGGACAAAAAGACCTTTTGGGACGGAGTAAGAAATTATGCAGCAAGAAATAATCTGCGGGCGATGAAGAAAGGAGATGAAGTATTATTCTATCACAGCAATGAAGGAATGGAAATTGTAGGCATTGCGATGGTAGTAAAAGAGTCTTATCAGGATCCCACTACAGAGGATGAAAAATGGGTAGTAGTGGACCTGAGCCCTGTGAAAGCATTGAAGAAGCCGGTAACGCTTGCTCAGGTAAAAGCTGAGCCTAAATTTGCCAATATGGAATTGGTTAAGAATTCAAGGCTATCTGTTCAGAAAGTAACTCCCGATGAATGGGAACTAATCATGAGAATGAGCGGGAATTAGTAACCGGTAATTGGTAATCAATGCCTGATTTGTAATTGGTATCGTATAATTTTTACCATGAAAAAGAATCTTGTTGTACTTACCGGAGCAGGTGTAAGCGCCGAAAGCGGGTTAAAAACTTTTCGCGATAGCGATGGTTTGTGGATGGGATATGACGTATATGAAGTGGCCTCACCGCAAGGCTGGCAAAAGGATCCCATATTAGTTTTGGATTTTTACAATCAGAGAAGAAAGGAAGTTGCTAAAGCATTACCCAATGCAGCACACAAGGGGATTGCGGGGTTAGAGAAGTATTTTAAGGTAACGGTGGTCACTCAAAATATTGATGACTTACATGAAAGAGCGGGCTCAACGAATGTTATTCATCTTCATGGAGAGATTTTTAAAATGCGTGGTGAGATAGATGAAAATAGCTTTTATGATATAAAAGAGGATATTCAATTTGGTGACAGAGCACCGGATGGTTCTCAATTTCGTCCGCATGTAGTTTGGTTTGGCGAACCGGTTCCTATGATTGAAGTAGCAGCGAAAGTAATGTCAATTGCAGATATTTTTATTCTGGTAGGTACCTCGCTGCAAGTGTATCCTGCTGCCGGATTGATCGAATTTCTGCCCCACGAAATCCCCAGGTATATTATTGATAAAAACCCACCTTACATTCCACCACATTATAATTTTATGATAATAAAGAAACCAGCAACAGAAGGGATGGAGGAGGTAATACAGATATTGGAGGGAGAAGAGCACAAATAATTTCCTCAAATGCAACGTTTTTGTTTCACAAGTAGTCAGGCTTGTATAAACACATTGTTATGAAAAAGATAGCTTCCTGTATTCTTCCGTTTTTGATAATGATACTTGCAGTTAGTTCATGTACAAAACAAAACCAGAGCTTTCCCAATAATACAAATACTATTTTATTACCTGTTGATGGCCCTTCTGTTATTAATGCCAATAATCGTTTTGCGTTTGATTTTTTCAACGCAACTTTGATGGAGGATACTGAGAGTAATAATAAACTTATTTCGCCTTTAAGTATTTATCTCGCTTTGTCAATGGTGTATAATGGAGCTGATAATGCGACCAAAGATTCAATTGCACACACTCTAAAGATTTCCGGCCTGGATATTAATAGCCTGAATAGCGTTTGTAAGGCATTGATTACTCAACTTCCGGAAGAAGATAATAAAGTGCAACTTGATATTGCTAATTCAATATGGTACCGTCAAAATAGTTATTCTCCTTTTTCTTCTTTTTTAAATATCATCCAAACTGACTATAATGCTTCGGTACAGGCACTGAATTTCAACGATCCCTTTTCTGTAAAGACAATCAACAACTGGGTAGCACAAAAAACCAATAATAAGATTCCTACAATTATTCAAAATATTTCATCTGATGATTTGATGTATCTTATAAATGCCATCTATTTTAAAGGATCATGGAAATATGCTTTCAAGACTTCGGATACTTATAATGATGTTTTCAACATGCAGGATGGAAGCACGAAAAGCGTTCCTTTTATGAAACGAAAGATTACAACAGAAATGGTTAGTAACCGTAATTTCTCGATGATAGAGCTACCTTATGGTGGAGGAAAAAGTTTTAGTATGTATATTATGAAACCTGCTGACACGCGGGAATCATTAACCACATTTGCTTCATCCATAAATGAAAGTATTTTGAGTGATGCCATCACTAAAATGGATAGTACTTCTTTTGAATTGCAAATTCCAAAGTGGGAGTATTCTTATGAAGTAAAAGATATGAAGCCGGAATTATCGAGGTTGGGAATGGGAATCGCATTTGGGGACAATGCGGATTTTTCAAAATTATACGATCCTTCTCAGGTAAAGGTATATTTATCAAAAGCCATACACAAAACGTACATTAAAGTAAATGAAGAAGGTACTGAAGCAGCAGCGGTCACTGCAATTGGAGTTGGTGCTACATCGGTATCCCAACCTTCGGTCTTTAGATTAGATCATCCCTTTCTGTATGCGATCATAGAAAAACAGACCGGTGCAGTTTTGTTTCTGGGAATGGTGAATGATCCGGGAGCAGATTAAAATTAAAATGGTATAAAAAAATGGAGAACCTTTCTGATTATCCAACAGTCGCAGGTCTCCAAACCTGTGACCGTTCGTTATTTAAAAGAAATTATTAAAAAACCTTCCGGGTTTCTAAAACCTGGAAGGTTCGTGAAAGTTCCTACAATCTCCTGATCAACCCCGGGAGCAAGGAGCAGAGTTCAAACGAATAAGCACATCAATTCTTCTGTGTAGTATCCTTCTTTTTTAGAAATTTATTCAGTGTGTTTTTTATAGTCTTTTCTGCATTTTTCTTGGTGGCTTCCAGAGGCTTTTCTGACGCGGAAGCGCTGTCTTTTTGGCCGCCAAACAGTTGTTTGCTAAGGTCTTCTTTGAGGTCTTTTACTACCTGGTTTTTAATGGCACTTACAGAATCTTTTATGGTATTTTTAGCACTGTCTATCTTATTTTTTACAAAGTCCGCAGCCTGCTGTTTCATTTCATCTGCTACGGTGCCTGCTGTTTCGTTAAGGTCTGTTTTAATAATGGGGTTAGTTATTGTGCCCTCCATTTTTACATTAAGGTTGATGTAATCGCCCAATGTAACCGGTATGCCTTTTGCTGATGCCTGCTGTGCCAGGCTATTGATTAATGCATTTCCCTGACTACCCATTACGCTGCGCGGCACTTTCATCCCGATCACATAATTGATTGACTGATCCAATCCGTGCACACCACCTATTTCCATATCAATATCTTTCACCTTCACATGAAACGGCTTTACCAATACTTTCCCGTTGGCAAATTCAAAATAACTTTTAATGTCTTTAAGGGCAAAACCACTGAGTTCCGCGATGTTTAAAGTTTGTGCTAGTTTTTCTACCGGTGCAAATTTTTTCAAAACTCCCTTTAGTAATAATAAATCACCTTTGCCTGTAAGCGTACTCATATCCGGCATCATACCACTGCCCAGTTTGCCGTTCATTGTCAATTGTGAATTGATCACCCCGGAAATAAATTTTCCTATCGGCATTAGTTTTTGTACCGTATTGAATGCATAGAAAGCCTTTTCTGCACTCAGGCCTTTCACATCATACGCTAATGAAATATCAGGATGCTTTTTATCATTTTTAGTAGAATAGGAACCATTCAACCCGATCTTTCCATCCAATGCATCCATTTCCATATTTTTCAAAACTACTGTTTGGTCTTTAATGGCAACGGTTCCTTTCAAATTATTATAATCGGTTTTGTCGTAAGTAAGTTTATCTACGCCGGCATTTAAAGTGAAAGCAATATTTTTCGGAACGATAAATGGATCAGATGCGGTATTGCCAGTAGTGGCTGTATCAGTACCCATAAAATCATTCAGGTTCAGTTTGTCAGCATGTATATTTAAAGTACCTGCAATGGGTTCATCTTTCAGTGCATATCCAATGGCATTATCTATTGACCCGCTCGCAGTGATATGTGATTTTAAGTATTCGGCATTCAGTGAATTGAGCGTAATATTTTTTGGATTAAAGGTAAAGGCTGCATCGCTTACCTGTATGCCTCCAGGGTACTCTTTGCTCATATAATTTACACCGGATACCTGCAAGGTACCTGAGGTATTGATCTTTTCATATTCCTTTTTATCAATGGCAGCTTTATTGCCTTTGAAAGCAATGTCTGCCGAAAGCATACCAGATAATTTGGTGCCCGGTTCCAGTGTCGTAAACTGAGCTATAGAAGCAAGATTGAATTTGCCTTTGGCAGCACCATCAAAATAAAGCGTAGTAGCAGGATTTTTTATCAGGATGTTAAAATCAATCGGGTTATTACCAATCTCCACATGAGCTGCAGGAACCTCAATCACTGTGTGGTCTGCTATTCCGTCTGGGTTTTCAAATTTTACCTGAATATTACTGTTACGGATGGGTTGCGGAAAATCGTTGGATGAATAATTCAGGTTACTGATATTGATAAAACCGTTGGCGGTAAAAGGCCCGGCTTTTTGTTGGGTAATAACGGCTATATTTCCTTTGGCTGCAGCATCGGCATCAATCATTCCGGATAGTTTGGTTCCCCCGCTTAGTTTCACAAATTGCGTTACCTGCGCAAGATTGAGTTTGCCTTTTATAGCTGTTTCGATATATTGATCCGTAACAGGATTTTTTAACAATAAGGTAAAATCAAAAGGATCATTGCCAAATTCAATATGGCCTTTGGAAATATTTACAACGGTGTGATCGGTAATTCCATCCGGATTATCCACTTTCACCGCCAGACCTATGTTTTTAACCGGTTGTGGCAGGTCAGGATATTGGAAAAAGCCATTTTCTACAGTAAGATTAATAGTATAAGCAGGCATTTTTACTGAATTGTATTCACCTTTTACAAAACCATTAAATATTGCTTTACCGCTGGTTTTGATTTTAGAAAAATCATTTTTATAAATTGCAGGGATAAGTGATAGTAAAGTTTTGAATTCAGTCGAAGGCGCATTGAATTTTATGTCCATTCCATAAGTGGTATCATTTACAAACTGGAAATATCCTTCACTCGAAAGCTTCAGATCGTTCAATAAGATGTCATCGGTTTTGAAAGTGTATTTATTATTTTTATTGTCCACTTGTATATCTGCATTCAATGCAGCTTTCGCATCTACCAGGTAAGGGATTTTGGCGTAGGTAAATGAGACAGACTCTGCGGATGTTTTTGTTTTTAGGGTAAAAAGGTCAGATGTAAAGTCGCCACTGCCCGAATGATCAACATGGAATATTTCACTGCTCATGTCGCCGGGAATATCCACGTAGCTGATATAGCCATCATTGATGGTATATTTTTTAAGGTTCAGTTTAAAATCACTTTTCTCACCTGTAGTGGTGGAAGTATCCGGTTTGGTAATATCCCAATTGACGTTGCCTTCTCTATTTACGATTGTATGAATGCGGGGCTGATCAACGGTAATGGAATATATCTTCATTTCTGAGTTGCCAAAAAGGCTCATCAGGTTTAGAGCAATATCAATTTGCTTAGAGGCGATCAGGGTATCTTTCGAAAATTCGCCGTTGCCAATCACCTGCAGATTTTCGAGTCCAACAGCAAGGCGTGGAAAATGCCTGAACAACGAAATATCCACGTCTTTAAAATCAACCCTTGCATTTATATTTTTATTGATCTCTTTCTTGGCAATTGCCATAATCTTTCCTTTGAAGATAATGGGAAGGATAAATGCGATAGCAATTAAGACAAGAAGAGTAATACCTGTAATTTTGAAAATTCGTTTTAGCATGAGATGTTTTCTTTCTTTAGGATTAACGGGTTTCCCCCAATAATATATATTTCAGTTCATTGAAAGTTTGCAAATATAAAGCCGAAAAGAGCGGATATTCAAGCTTTGCGGGTGTTTCTTTTTCCTTCGGAATAAAAACGGTTATTACCGCTGTCGTCTATTCTGTGACCAATGGGGTAAATGGGGGTACTTAATTATGGTCTATTATAAATCAGATAAAATAGAGTTTGATAAACAAGGGTTTAAAAGAACGCGTAATGATTACAGAATTAGTCCCTAAAATGATTTTATGTGGTTTGTAAAAAAGAGAAATTACCGGGTAAAATTGCAAGAAAGGAGCGTTCAGAAATGACTAAAATGTCTTTAGATGATACATGCTCTTAGTCTTGAGAATATTAATACCTCCAAAATAAATAAAATCCTGAAAATAATTATTAATATAACCTGAAATATTTTGTATTAAGAAAAAATTATTAGTAAAGGAAATATTAGAGTGCCCCACCGGTATTCATTTGTTCGATCTCTGTTTCACTAACCCTCAGATCCGATGCCGCTTTTTGCAAAGAAGGCCGTGTTGTAATGAACAACAATATGAGTGCAGCCGCTACTATGAGTAAGATGAAATTATCCGTTACGAAAAAGAAGATAATGCAAAATAGAACCGGAAACTCCAGCATAGCCCATCGCATAATGCACGCTGCTCTGTAATTATTGAATTTTTCAGAAAGTGAATGAGAATTTTCGTTTAGAGCATCTAATTTTTTCCTAAATAAAATATTCCCCCCTAAATATCCGGCAATACCGATTGAAATGCATAGGATAATTAACGGAGTGGAGTAAGATTGCCATGAAGCGATTGATGAAAAATCTCTTATATATCCGACTAAAAGTGCTATAAGCGCAAAGGCTACTTGCCCTGCGAGCAGAGCGATGTGTAAAATAAAAAGAGCTTTTATTTCCGGTGGATTGGAAGGTCGCATAATTTTGGTATTGAAGCAGTTAATAATGGTGTGTCCCCAAGAGCAAACACATAGCAATAGTAGATATTTTTTTAAAAAGATTAAAATTTATCTTTTGAATTGTCATTGACCGGCAGAGCAGGAAATTATTTTATAATTCTTTTGGTTTGCGTTGAAAAAATGCGATCAATTGCTTATTGCATTATCAGTAGGTAATATTTCTACTATTTTGTATTGGTCTCAGTTGCCTAAACTCGTGAGGTCAAAATTATTTTGAGTGATTCCGCAAAGAGTAAATCTTCTGTCAGTGATACTGAGTGTATTTTTGGACAAGTTGTTTATAAATATACTCGCTAATGTTTATTTTGGAATGTTTCTCACGGTACTGTTTATCTGATTACCTGGCAAAAAGTCAATATTTGAAAGTCTCTTTTAGAAAAACGTTCATGACTTGAAATGAATTATTTTATTTTTATCCGCACGTCATATACGAAGTCTTTCACCTCCAGAATTTTGAAATGTTTGTGACCGGCATGAAGAGGATTTAGCAAGTAATTATATTCTTCTGTTATGACACTCGATGGGATTTTTAAAATGGGATAGTACGAATGTTGTAAGAAATATGAACCAAAGTCTTGGGTAGAAGAAGGTACAGGTGATTGTTTCCAGTCTCCTGGTAATTCCTGTTCCCTAATCACTTCTATTGCCGAATCGGGTATTTCAAAAACAGAAATATTCAAAGCCCGCGGAATTTCATAAATATTAATGTTTACAGTGTATTCCAGCAAGGCAATTGCCCTGCTTTCTGAAGTATAGATGCATGGAATAGATTTATGATTCCATCGTCCTCCAAACAACTTGGCGCCTTCTCCGCTAAGATCGCCTGAAAATCTGGCAGATCCGATCCTGTAAACTTTCATGATTCGAAATGTTGAGAATGTGTGCTATACCTTAAGAATACACGCCATAAGCAATTCTTCCAATAAGGTTCTTGATTTCTTCACGGCCATATTGATTGTCAATTAAGCTATAAGGTGACTCTCCACCGATAGCCCTGTTAGGGCTTTGCATCCATTGATTAAAAAGGTCTTTATCGCCAAATACCTCAAAGCCATAAGAATAAACATCTGCAAGGCTTACTATTTTTTCGCTGAGTACCATACCGAATTTTTGTTCTCTTTTTTTATTGATCAAAGTAGCGCGGGTAACTGACAATGCTTTTGCGAGCATGGTATAATCCAAAGCTGCTTTGCTCTTCAATAGTTCAAGATCTTTTTTGGTAATGCCATTTTTTACGATGGCCATTTTTTCAAAGGAACTCATTTGGCCTTCGGGTTTTTGGGCAGCCCCGGTTAATATTACAAACTTCCCCGAACCAAAACTGCCATAAGTTACAGCAGCCTCGCTTACATAATTGTGTTCACTAATGTCTTCTTCGAGGTTATATTCTTTTTTGGAGGGTTTTGATTTTTTTGCCATAGTATAATATTTTAACTACAAGAGTACAAATCTATACTTTTTTATCGAGTATAGTCACTTTTACCACATTTTTTTTCCTCCATAGTAATCCAGTATTCTTTCTCTTAATACGAAGTCGTATTTAGAGATAATAAGGTTGGCGTTGGCGCGGTCGAGATTGTTTTTTGCAATTAAATAATCCACGGAGGTAATGGCACCTGCATTGAAACGAATTTCTGCTGTGCGAAATGATTCTGCAAATGAATTTACCTGGTCCTGCAATAATTTATATTTATCGGATGATGAAGTAAGATTTACATAAGCTTGCTCAATAGATTGTTGTAACTGTGTTTTTGTATGGTGCTCCACCAGCTCGGTATTCTTAAGGTCAATTTTGGCTAGTTTTATCTGATTCCTCACGCGGCTTGCATTAAAGAGTGGAATGCTAAGCCCGAGATTTACCGTGTAATAAAGGTTGTTGCTCAATTGATTTCCATAAGCAATTTTACGTGAATCATAATTATTTTGTTTCATAATTACAGGATACTGTGAACCATCTACGGCAACATAATTAGATGAAGTTATCTCTGTTGTATTTAAAAAATAATCGCGGGCAGCTACACTTGAGTAATTGGTATTTACATTTCCTCCCAGTGAAAGAGTAGGGTACAATTGTCCTTCTACAGAGCGGATATTTTTCTCGGCACTTTGTTTTCTTAATGTAGATGCTTTTACTTCAGCAAATTGTTGTAAAGCTGTATTATAAATTTCTTCGGGGGTATCAGTATAATTTACGTTGAAATTATCTTCAGGCATTCTTTCTAATTGCACACCTTTATCATAAGGTATGTTTAAAAGCTGTGCCAGAGTAAGTTTGGCAGTTTCAAGGTTTGCTTTATTATCTACGATCGCTATCTGATCATTGGCCAGTTGTCCTTTCAGATCATAATAATCCGATGGTAAAATGGCCCCCGATTTATTCAAAATTCCAAGACGGTCCGCTTGCTTTTGGGTTACCATTACCTGTTCCTGCGATTGCTCTAATACATCTCCGGCGCTCAACACCTGCAGGTAGGCAAGGATGATATTAATAGTGAGATTATCTTTTGCCTGCTGTAGTTCCAGTTTTGACGCTTCGTATCCTAATTTATTAGACTTGGTCTGGTTTTGTAATGAAGATCCGTTGAATAATAAAACATTACTGCTTGCACCATAATTTCCATAACCCACTTTCTGATCAATAAATGTGTTGGTAAAAGGATCAATGCTTCTTCCGAAATTTTTACCCTGATTGGCACTCGCATTCAGGTTGGGCAACATATTGGCCCTTGATTGTTTCAAAGAAATGTCGGCTTTCTGCATCTGCAGGTCCGATTGTAAAACATCAAAATTATTCTTTATTCCTGTTTCTATTGCCTGCTTTAATGTCAACTTATCTTGTGCTGTTGCCAATAAAGTAAATGATGTAAATAATACGATAAAAAAAAATGATTTCATGGCTTAGTTTTTAGTTCATAGTTTGTTTTCAAGATGTTCCATTTTCCATTTTCAATTAACTAGCCTTCCGTCCAGTAAATTCACAATCCTCTTTCCATACTCAGCATTTTTTTCGGAGTGCGTTACCTGGATGATGGTTACCCCTTCGTTGTTGAGTTCTTTAAAAATATCCATGATGTATTCTCCTTGTTTTGAATTAAGATTGCCGGTTGGCTCATCTGCAAGGATCAACTTAGGTTTTACAATTAGTGCACGCGCAATACCTACTAATTGTTGTTGACCGCCTGAAAGTTGAGCAGGAAATAGATCTTTCTTCCCTACGATCTGAAAACGATCCAGCATATCGGCTACCATTGATTTTCTTTCAGAAGATTTTATATCCTGGTATATCAAGGGTGTTTCAATGTTTTCATACACGGTCAGTTCGTCTATGAGGTGATATGCCTGAAACACAAAACCTATATGTGTTTTAAACAAATGGGAGCGTTGTTTTTCTTTCATTTTTAAAACATTCTCTCCCAGAAAAGTGTATTCACCTTCATTGGGTTCATCAAGCATACCTATCACATTCAGGAGAGTGGATTTACCGGAGCCTGACGGCCCCATGATGGAAATAAATTCTCCTTCACTTACATCGAGGTTAATGTCTTTTAATACAAAAGTGCGGTTGATACCATTGTTGTACCATTTGTAAATTTTTTGTAGAGAGAGCATAATTTTAATTGATAATTGAAAGTTGAAAATTGGTTTGGTTTTTCTTGAATTTAAAATTTAGTATTCATAATTTGAAATAAGTTTTATTGGTTCATCACGATTTACTACCTAAGTAATCACAATTTCGTCCTACCTACTCTGTGCGTAGAGACTCAACCGGGTTGGCCAGTGCTGCTTTAATACTTTTATACCCTACTGCTATCCAAGCAATAATTATGGATAATAAAATCGCCATAATAAACATTCCTGCATTCATCTTTATTCTAAACACAAAATTTTGTAACCAATGATTCATCATATACCATGCTCCCGGAACAGCGATTACAGAACCGACAAGAATGAGAATGGTAAATTCTTTTGAAAAAAGATAGATAATATTTTTTACAGATGCGCCTAACACTTTTCTTACACCGATCTCTTTTGTTTTCTGAACAGCCATAAAGGACACCAGGCCATACAATCCAAGGCAGGAAATGAATATCGCAATGCCAGCAAAAAATTTATACAGCAATTCAAGTTGATCTTCCTGTTGATAAAACTGTGCAATATTTTCATCCATAAAAGAAGTGGTAAAAGCGTACTCAGGAAAATATTGATTCCATGCAGACTCTATTGCAGCCTTTGTTTTAGGAAGATTAGAAGTAAGCAATTTTACTGAAGTGACTCCGTAATAATCTTTTTGCTCAGCAATTACAATGGGCAACACCGCATCCCGCAAAGAACTGGTTTTGAAATCTTTTATAACGCCAACAATTGTATATGAACCTCCATAGAGCTGGATTTCTTTACCGATGGCATCATTCGGGTTTTTCACTCCTAACTTTTTTACCAGCGTTTCGTTGATAACAAGATCTTTTATTGTATCACTTTTATCATAAGGTTTTCCTGCCAGGAATTGCAAACCGAAGGTTTTAAAATAATCTTCATCGGCAAATTTTAAACTTACATGAAAACCTTCATCAGGCCTATGATCGTATGCAAAACTGGTTGACCGGTTATTATCTGATGAAGGAACATCACTACAGAAACTTACCGATTGCACGCCCGTCAATTGTACTATTTTCTGCTTAAATGCATCTTCGCGTACATGAAAGGCGCTGTCTGCATTCGCATTGAATAGCAGAATGGCATCCTGGTTAAAACCGAGGTTAGCGTTTTTTATAAAACTCATTTGAGTAATGGCCACAATGGTACCGATGATAAGAATTTGTGAAATAGCAAATTGCAATACCACCAGGCCTCTCCTGATTGAAACGCCGCCGATAGTAGCGGAAGTGATTTTATTTTTTAGCGCCTGCACGGGTTTGAATCCCGATAAGATTAATGCAGGATATGTACCTGCAAAAAATATTACAACAATGCACAGCGTCGATAGAAATAAAATAGTGGGCATTGTAAAAAGATTGGGCGTTTCGGGTATCGCTGCTACGTTTTTGATAAACGGAAGACAAGCGATCGCAATGACAATTGCCACTATGACCGAAGCGAATACAATAAACGTCGTTTCTCCGATGATCTGCCCGAATAACTGGCGGCGAGAACTTCCTAAAACTTTCCTGATACCAATTTCTTTAGATCTGTTCACAGCCTGCGCGGTAGAAAGATTAATAAAATTGATACAGGCCATTATTATTATGAACAAACCGATCAGTGATAATGTCCAAAGGGTTGCTTTGTTCGTAATGTGGTCGCCGAAATTTGAAAATCTTTTGTCGAAATGAATTTCGCTGAGGGGTTGCAGGAAATTGGTAGTAGTTACACGATCATTATTATAGTCTTTTTTGCTAAATGCAAGGAGCTGTTTGTCAATATTTTTTATTGAAATATTTTTTGGAATCAGCATAAATAGCTGAAAATCGCTTGACGTGCTTCCCCAATCTTTATCATAATCAGAATAATCGGCATTCGCTTTTGCTGTTTCCATAGAAGTTACAATGCGTAAAGGAAAATCCGAATTCGCGGGCGGGTCTTTCAAAATACCTGCTACTTTAACGATGGCTGCGTTATCTAATTTTAAAAATTTTCCGGGCGCATCTTTCCAATTACCAAAATATTTTTTTGCTTGCTTTTGAGTAAGAACTGTATTATTCGGTTCTTTTAAAACAGAAGGATCACCAACAAGCCAGGTGTAATGAAACACTGTAAAAAATTGCGGATCAGCAAAAAAGAAACCGGACTCCTCTATAAATTTTTTATCCGGAGATGTGTTTGAGGCCTTGGTATTCAACACAGTAACCTGGCTGCCATAACCTGCCAATAGCGCGCCGGTAATTATTTGAGGAAAATCAAGTCGTATAGCATCTAACGCAGGAATGGGAACTCCGGACGTATAAGTAATATGATCAGTATATTTTTTTTGTGTTACTACATGGTAAATTTGTTTGTATTCCTGTTGAAATTTATCATAGCCCAATTCATATTTAACCACTGTATAAAGCAGTAAGCAAGAGGCGATGCCAATGGCAAGACCTGCTATATTAATAACAGAAAAGGCTTTGTGCCTTACAATGTTTCTAAATGCGATTTTGAAATAATTTCTAATCATGGCGGTAATAAAATTTTACTTTTTGATAGATTTCCTTACTCTACATCAAAAATTGATGCCACATCTTTAGTCCTTGCTTTTCAACATTTTATGAAGTTAAAAAAAATAAGGCTGTACGGTTTTGATACACTTTGTGTTTCGTTTTGATACAGTAGTGGGGTGGTAAAAATCTATCTGTTTCCTTTTTTTACAAGTGCTGTCAAAAAAATGTTACGAAGAATCCAACGATGTAAAGCAATGAAATGTGTGTCGGAAGCTACAGACTACATCTGGGAACACCCGGCGAAATAATCACGTAAATAAGGAATAAGATTTCTACCAAAAGGTAATATTAGGCAGGAGATAGGAAGACCCTTTTAAGAAAGCCAGGAGCAAAAGACTGGAGATCTGATAAAGCATACATTTTATCAGTTAATAATATTAGGAAAAATGATCTGGGGAAAACCGGGTATAAATGATCATACCCGGTTATATAAAAGCAATGAAAACTTATTTTACACCGTCGTTCTTACGCATAAATTCAAGGATCTCGCGTGCATCGTCATCACTCAGATTTTGATTGGGCATGCGCACCATACATATTTCGAGCATGGCCTGTGCTTTGGGATCTTTGTCAATCATTTCGTCTGTGTTGGTCATGAAGTTCATGATCCATTCAGGTTTGTGGCGTGTAGTAACACCATGCCATCCGGGTCCTACGAGCCTTTCGTCTGTCATCTTATGACATGACTGGCATTTCAGTTCGGCGATCTTTTCTCCTTTTGCTGCCATAGTAGCGTCCAGTTTATCACTTATTTTCACATCATGAAATTTACCTTCACCGCGATTGGGGTCATAAGAAGGGTTGCCGCTTTCGGTTGCAGGAGTTTCTGAGGTTGAGGGTTCGGGGGATGGAGGAGTTTCCTTATTACCAGACCCACTGCACGCAGCAAAGAATATTCCTGCAAAAAAGATTAGAGAAAAGATGATGAGTGTTTTTTTCATAAATGATAAATTTTATTTTTTACTTTGCAATATTACTACACTAATATAAAGATTTTTATAAAAATAGGCATTATCATTAAAAAAACTTAATGATCATCATCATATTTATATTAAAAAAAAATGGTTCTTTTTGCACAATTTTAGAAAATGGATTTTTACCGGATGAATTTATTTAATTTCAGAACTTTAAAAGATTGTCTATTCAGATTATAAATAATGGAGAAAAATTTATTTAAGACGAAACAATGGGTTCAAATCACGCTGATTAATTTTTGTGTGGTAGCACTGGCGGGGTTGACCATGCGGTATAAGATTAATTTTTCATTACCCGTAGTGAATCAGAAATATTTAATGCACGGACATTCCAATTTTGCTTTTACAGGATGGATAGCGGTAGTACTCATGACGCTGATGGTTCGGTACCTGATACGGAATGGGGTACAAACCAATTACAAAAAATACAATGTGATCCTGGCTGCTGATGTCATTGCGTCCTACGCCATGTTCATTGCTTTTATTATACAGGGATATGCTTTTTGGTCAATTACATTTACTACTCTTACGATCTTTATTTCTTATTTCTTTATTTATTTTTATTGGAAAGACCTTAGCAAGGTAGTAGAGATTGGCTTTTCACGCAATTGGCTCAGAGCAGGCCTATTGCTATGGGCGTTTTCTTCTTTAGGCGCTTTTATGCTTGCTTATCTTATGGCCAACCATATCATGATCCAGGATCTGTATTTTTCTGCTGTTTATTTCTTCATGCACTTTCAATACAACGGGTGGTTCTTATTTGTATGCTTCGGTGTGTTTTTCTCTTATATGTACCGACTGGGGCTTTTCCGCGTTGGTTTTCTGAGCAGAAGATTGTTTATTATCATGGCCATTACAGTAGTACCCACTTATTTTTTGTCTATATTATGGCTAAGGCTTCCTATTGTACTTCATTGGATAGCAATTATTTCAGGAATTCTGCAAATGGTCGTGCTGGTATATTTCTTTAGAATGCTCTCAGTAATAAAGAATAGTGAGGACATAAAATTTAACTGGTCCACAAAATGGTTGTGGCGGCTGGCTTCTTACGCATTTATCCTGAAAATAATACTCCAGATGCTTTCAACTATACCTTTTCTCAGCCATTTCGCATTCGGTTTCAGACCTGTAGTTATCGGTTACCTCCATCTTTCCTTTGTGGGCATCATCAGTTTGTTTATACTGGGGTATATCAATGAATTTATTCATCGTTTTCGCGGACGTGTAAGTGGTATAGGCGCTGTAATATTTGTGACCGGCTTTATTATACAAGAGATCATATTAATGTTGCAGGGCCTGGAGGCAATGAATGTAGAGCCGATAAAATCGGCTAATATCATCTTGTTTTATTGTGCCATACTAATGGCAGCAGGATTAATATGGATCACGATAGGTGTTATCAGAACGCAGGAGAATGAAGTGATAGAGGCGGCTGAAATGGATAAATGATAGAGTTGAATAAATATTGTAATTATTACCTCCAAAGATGAGGAGATTCATAAACGTTTTTAAAATTTAGTTTTTCAGAGATAGCTTTTTAACATGGCTACAGATGGTTGCAACACCCTGAGTTCGGCCCATTTAAAATTTATCTATAATACGTACACCTATAATGATGGCCCCTTGTTGAAACCACTCACCATGATTTAATCTGGAGGAAAAGATGAATAAGCTTTTTACATTTTTATCTTTTCGTTTTTTTTATGATTAGCATCATCTTACCCGTTGACCTTTATCATTTTTACTCCTGAGCATAAAGCTAACTTTATAAAAAAAAACACAAGACATGCTTGGGATAATGGATAATGAGCAAATAGAAAAAGTAATCCTGGATAATATTAATGGCAGGTTAGGTTGCCATGCCGACGGTATAACGTATGTAGTACCAGTAAGCTATGCATACGATGGAGAGTGTATTTACGTACGCACTTTTGAAGGATTGAAAATGTCAATGATGCGAAAGAACCCCAATGTTTGTTTCCAGATTGACAAATTGGAGGATATGGCTAACTGGGAATCTGTAATTTGTCAGGGAACATTTGAAGAATTGGTAAATGAAGAAGAAAGAAATGATGGCCTGAAGAAACTGATATCGAGAATACTACCCAATATCTCCAGCGAAACAGTGAAGCTTTCACCTGAATGGCCATTCCCCACTGATGATTATACCCATATCGAGGGTATTGTTTTCAAAATTTACCTTATAACCAAGTCAGGACGCTATGAAAAGGTAGATCCGGACAGTTACAGGAAATAATATCACTTCCTGCAAAGATGATCTAAATCATCTTGCGGGCTGCTACTCGTCATTTTTATGCAAGAATGATTGCTCCAATTTTGTAACATTACTATTTCCTTTTTCAAAGAAGGGTTTTTAATTATTGTCTTTAATAGGATCAAAGACTTAGAAAATGAATATAATGAAACCACTAAAGAGCGATCAGTTTGAATATGAATATAACACATGGAAGCGGAATCTGGAGTTTTTCAAACAGGAGAATGCCTTATTAAAATATCGTCTTAGCGAAATGGTGGATGATAATGAAGGAGATGATTTTTTGCAACTGGCAGAATATTTTCATAATAAATTATTGCTGAAAGATGAGATGCTAAAAAATCTTTTTGAGGATCTTCAGGAACTTTATGGCTTGCTGGGAGGATTTGAAAGTAAGAAAGTAATTTCTGAAAAAATAATTATCTATCATGAAAGGATGCGTAAAGACATTCTGCAATTTGAAAAAAGATTTCTTACTCTATCGAATGAGTTTAATGAAAAAATGTTGAAAAGCAGTGAGAGTTGATCTTTGGGCTATAAGCCATGTACAATGAACGGTGAGCCTTTTTTTCAATTTTCAAAATATTTTCCTGCCAGCCGTCCTAAATTGATTTACTTTTCAGAGTGACTTCGATAGCCCGTATGTTGATATACCTATTTGGTAACTAACCCTGTTACCCCATTTTTACATTCGATAAAGCCATCGTGACACATTGGCAAATTACCTAATTATTACATCAGCTAATTATTTACTCACTCCGTTCGTAGTGCCTCAACAGGATTGGCTGTCGCTGCTTTATACGTCCTTAAAAATAAAATAATCAATGCCGGTAACAGCATAATTGATCCACCAATTATGAATATCAACACACTCAAATCAATTTTAAAAGCAAAATTCTGCAGCCATTTATTTGCAGCAAACCAAACTATGGGAACGGCAATAATAAAAGCAATAAGAATTAATTTCAAAAAGTCTTTAGTCAATAATGTGATGATTTGAGTAACACTCGCACCTACTATTTTCCTGATACCTATTTCTTTGGTCCTTTGATTGGTGGTGAACATTACCAGGCCGAGCAAGCCGAGACAACTGATAAAGATCGCCAGTCCTGTTGCCCATTTTAGCAAACTGGAAAGATTCTGTTCGGTTTTGTAATAATTAGCAATGCTTTCGTCAAGAAAGTTTATTTCCAAATCGGTATCAGGATAAATTTCTTTAAAGGATTTCCCAATTTTAGTTATGGTATTTTTCCAGGCTGTGCCTTCTGCATTCTCAGGCTTTAAAGCAATATTAAAGGTAAGTTGAAAACTTGCCTCGCTAAAGATAACTAAAGGCTTTATTTCATCGTGCAATGACCCCTGTATGAAGTTAGCAAATACACCCACTATTGGAATTTTTTGACCATTAAAAACACCTGATTCAACATATTTTCCGATAGCATCCTGCGGGTTATTAAACCCAAGTATTTGTGCATATTTTTCGTTGATGAGTAAACTGTTGACGGTGTCGCTGTAGGGGAGATTGGTCCCAGCCAATAACTTTATGTGATACAAGTTAATATAATTAGTGTCGGCTGGTTTTATTCTAACATGTGTATTTATTTCTGTAGTACCGGTTTTATAGGTCTGGTCATCTGCTAATGCTCCATCAGTTGATGGAGGAAACCCGGCCAGGCTCACGTTAGCTATCCCGGGAATAGCCTTAAATTTCTGGAACAAAACTCTCCGCTTTGCAGTAGAGGTATCTCTGAAATTTGTTCCAAAATAGATGACGGCATCTTTTTTAAAACCCATGTCTTTGGTCAATTCATAATGTATTTGCTTTCCTACGATAAGGGTTGCGATAATAAATACCTGTGCAAATACAAATTGAGAAACGGTAAGCGTTTTTCTGAAAAACAATCTCCTTGTATTCCCTGAACCGGAAACGGTTTGATTTTTCAAAACGGTAATTGGCCTGTAAGAGGAGAGGATCAACGCAAGATAAATTCCTGAAAATAAGCTGACTAAAATAGTAGTAATTACTAAAAATAAAATTACACCTGGTTGCTGAATATTGAAATGCACATCTTCAGGAATAAAATTGGAAAATGCTTTTAATAAAAAAGGTGCGATCAATATAGAGACGAAAGTTGCTATCAGTGTCAGTACAAAAGTTTCACTTAAAAACTGGAATATCAATTGTTTTCTGGAACCTCCCAATGTTTTACGGATTCCTATTTCTTTGGCTCTGTGAGAAGATTGAGCGGTGGTGAGATTAATAAAGTTGATGCAAGCCAGCAACAATAAAATACCTGCCACAGCCATCAATCCATAGATAGCAGGCATATACGCTTTTCTTTGGCCAAAATTATCATAGACCGTACTGAAATGCAGATCTGATAAAGGTTGCAGGTCAAATACCGTTTTATCGCTTTTACCACTCTTTGATTTTGAATACAATTTATAAACCTGAGCGACCTGTGTTTTAACCTGTTTTGCATTTGTTTTCTCTGAAAGTTTTATAAATAACTGTGAAGAAGAAACCCTCCAGCTAGTTAAATCTTTAGGGTTTAAAGTTGGCTCGGTTGCGAGTGAAACAAAAGTTTGAAAATTAAAGTCTGTATTTGCTTTTAGATTTTCTACAATGCCGCTCACGGTAGTTCGCACTGTATCATTAATTATGATTTCCTTTCCTATCACTTCATTTAAAGAAAGATGAGGGAAAAATTTTCTGACATTTTTTTCTGTTAATACAGTTTGGTACGGTTCTGATAATGAAGTATTAGGTGATCCTGCAATCCATTTATAATTTATGAGTTTAAAATATTCTTCATTTGCAAAAATGATGTTGTCTTGTTTTTTAAAGACGGTTGGTTTTTCATTTTTAGGGTTATCAATACTCACTTTTGAATCTTCATGCAAGAGTATAAAAGGTGCTACCACATCTAATCCTGTTACCTGGTTTTGAATAGCTGTTCCCAAGGGGAAAGGCACTCTTGTATAATCAGTATTCTCATAAACCACCCGATAAATACGGTCACCTCCTTTTTCAAACTTATCAAAACTAAAATCATATTTTACAATTAGAAAAATAACCAATGAAGCACTAATGCCAATAGCTAATCCCAAAATATTAATAGCAGAAAAAACTTTATTATGACGTAGGTTTCGCCACGCGGTAATGGAATAATTTTTAAACATTGAAATGTATATTACTTTTCAATGTAAGGATAAAATATATTAGCACCTATAAGTATTTCATTTTTTCTTCTCTTTTTGAAAACAGTAAACCAACGAAAATTAGAAATTTATTATTCTCAATTTTCAATTCTTCTACTCACTTCTCAAACTCTCCATCCCGTAACGAGTTCGGGATTTCATCTCTACTTACTCCGAGCGTAGAGATTTAACAGGATTGGCCATAGCTGCTTTAATCGCCTGGAAGCTAACTGTCATCAACGCAACCAAAACTACCAGCAAACCGCTGGCAGCAAAAATCCACCAACTTATTTGAATTCGGTAAGGATATTTTTCTAACCATTTGTTGGCAGCCATCCAGGCCAGAGGAACAGCAATGACCATGGCGATCATTACCAGTTTCAAAAAATCTACAGACAAAGTTGTAACGACGTTTTGAACAGAAGCTCCTAATACTTTACGAATACCGATTTCTTTGGTTCTTTTTTCAGCCGATAGAGCAGATAATCCAAATAATCCAATGCACGAAATAAAAATGGTAAGGATGGCGCTATACAGCATGATCTGTTTCCATTTGGCTTCTGCGTCATAACTTTTAATATTTTCCTCATTTTTAAAAGTGTAGCTGTATGGGCTTAAAGGGAATAAATTTTTGAATGTGCTTTCAATAAATTTAAGAGAAGCAGTTGCCGTGTTGGGTTTTATTTTTATATACGCTACACCATAGTCATTATCGGGTTTCATGGTGAATAACTGCGGGCCTGTTTTTTCATACAGTGAATTATAATGATAGTCTTTTACTACTCCAATGACCGTGTATTTTTCATTATCATTAAAGAAAAAATTAACGATTTGACCGATTGGGTTTTTCCATCCAGCTTTCTTCACAAATGCCTCATTTACCAGGACAGAATGTGATGAGTCAGAGGGGTAGTCTGGTGAAAAATTCCTTCCCCCGATAATTGGAATTTTTAATAAAGGCAAAAAAGATTCATCTATTGTTTCATAGGCAAATTGAATAGTAGAATCTCCGGTTACCTTTGCCATAGTAAAAAAGCCCCCTCCATTTTTAGCAGCAACTCCAATTATATCAGGATCTTTCATTAATTCATTTTCAAATAATC
>JBDTGA010000022.1:0-92772 GCA_039937655.1 Ginsengibacter sp. | reverse complement strand
ATTGTTCTATCAGCTGAAACATTTGCTGCCGTACTTCGGGATTGTTGCGCATGATCTATTTTTTTATCATGCAAAACTATATATGATTAAATTTGTGAACAATAGGTGGTTAGCCGGTGGGATACGTAGCTATAACCGTACTATCCTAATTTCAATTCCTTAATGGTGCGATTAAAAGCAATCGGATTAATGCTTTTAGCAACATTTTACGCAAATTTCAATTCCTTAATGGTGCGATTAAAAGTCCTGACGGTACTTACAATATCACAGGGACAACATTATTTCAATTCCTTAATGGTGCGATTAAAAGATACGGAGTGAGATTGGAAGTGGAGGAGGCATTCCTATTTCAATTCCTTAATGGTGCGATTAAAAGGGAACAAAGCAGGGAAGATCGCCGAGATTTATCATGATTTCAATTCCTTAATGGTGCGATTAAAAGTTTGTAAATAAAAATAGTCGTGGTGCTTATTCATATTTCAATTCCTTAATGGTGCGATTAAAAGTTCGAGGCTGCCATGAACAACAATGCAGACAGCTTTATTTCAATTCCTTAATGGTGCGATTAAAAGATTTACCCGCAACAATTTCAATACCGTGATAATTCAATTTCAATTCCTTAATGGTGCGATTAAAAGTCTCCAAACGCATCACTCGCCTTACCCATATTTTATTTCAATTCCTTAATGGTGCGATTAAAAGTCATATCTGTTTTGTTTTTAATCTTGTTTATACTCATTTCAATTCCTTAATGGTGCGATTAAAAGACCGAGCGGAGTTTTATGCACAGCGTTTGAGATTAATTTCAATTCCTTAATGGTGCGATTAAAAGTTCTTGTGCAAAATCTTCATTACTTGTGTATTGCCCCATTTCAATTCCTTAATGGTGCGATTAAAAGTACCTAACCTCCAATTCTTCATATCCATATCAGCAAGATTTCAATTCCTTAATGGTGCGATTAAAAGACTTAGCCTGCTGTATTGCCTTACCTGCATCTGTATTTCAATTCCTTAATGGTGCGATTAAAAGTGAATATTCTTATGATAAATTTTTTCATTATTTTTATTTCAATTCCTTAATGGTGCGATTAAAAGTAAATGGAGTATCGTCTGTCCAAGTTCCCGCATCCTTATTTCAATTCCTTAATGGTGCGATTAAAAGTTTTATATTCTTCCCACTTCTGGGGATCATGTTCATTTCAATTCCTTAATGGTGCGATTAAAAGTAGTCATAGGAAGGGACTTCCACATTAACCGGAGATTTCAATTCCTTAATGGTGCGATTAAAAGCCGTGTCTCCCCGGATAGTTCATATCGGAAGTTTTATTTCAATTCCTTAATGGTGCGATTAAAAGCTTGTACCAAGTGGTACTTCTACCGATTAAATTGATATTTCAATTCCTTAATGGTGCGATTAAAAGTCCATGCTGCTAACTGTCTTAATGATGGTGATGTAATTTCAATTCCTTAATGGTGCGATTAAAAGACTTTTAATCTTGACGGAGGCGGAGATTTTGCGAAATTTCAATTCCTTAATGGTGCGATTAAAAGATTTCCGGCAGGAGGAATATTACCTTTATCTACTATATTTCAATTCCTTAATGGTGCGATTAAAAGTGGAATAGGACAGTATAATTTGAAAGGGTCAAGCAATTTCAATTCCTTAATGGTGCGATTAAAAGAGAACATATCAAAGATAGAAACGGCTGAGAGTCTTTATTTCAATTCCTTAATGGTGCGATTAAAAGAAAGAAACCGCGTGTAAAGCGTGCCCGCCTTCCTTATTTCAATTCCTTAATGGTGCGATTAAAAGTTTTACAAAAATTAAAAAGTCTTTCACAAATTTCTAATTTCAATTCCTTAATGGTGCGATTAAAAGTGTAAATTCTTTTATTGTTATTGTATAATTTATTCCATTTCAATTCCTTAATGGTGCGATTAAAAGCTATTTTCGGTTTCAAATAATAAGATTGTTATTTTAATTTCAATTCCTTAATGGTGCGATTAAAAGAACTTCAACACAGAGGTAGAGGCGGCCTTATCTATATTTCAATTCCTTAATGGTGCGATTAAAAGCGGGGCTGGGATCCACGCAGCTATATCTTCCCTATATTTCAATTCCTTAATGGTGCGATTAAAAGAAGAAGAATCATTCTATTCAAGATTAGCAGCTAAATTTCAATTCCTTAATGGTGCGATTAAAAGACAAAATAAAATGAAAAAAACAATTCTATTAATCACATTTCAATTCCTTAATGGTGCGATTAAAAGTCACAAATAACATACGAGTATTTTATCGCTCATTGATTTCAATTCCTTAATGGTGCGATTAAAAGACCAGTTTGCCCGGTAGTATTAATTGTCTGTACTGATTTCAATTCCTTAATGGTGCGATTAAAAGTTAGGCGATGATCTTTACCCTGTTTACGACAACTACATTTCAATTCCTTAATGGTGCGATTAAAAGGGCCCTCAGATATAGTAAAAGTTGCCAGGGAGCCATATTTCAATTCCTTAATGGTGCGATTAAAAGTAAAATAGTTTATGTATTACATAAAGTGTTATCTTATTTCAATTCCTTAATGGTGCGATTAAAAGCCGTTTTTACGGCAAAAAAATATCTTGTTTCTCAAGCAGTTGCAAATATATGCCATTCGATTATAAGGTGAAAAAGTAGTCCACCTATAATAATAAGATTGAAGCCTTTGAACGACGACCGATATTTACTACTCATTATCAATGCCTTATTAACTATCTCAAAGAACTCGCAAAGATTATCCGGAAAAATATCACCTCTTCGACAACCTCGCAAGGGATTTTATAGCAAATTGTCCAAATCATTTTTCTCTTTGCCAATCACGGTTTTTTCTAACCATTTTTCCTGCCTACTGGTAAAAACAATAATGCTGTCTGTTTCTATCTTCATTATTTCTTTTGCCGATAGAATCAATTCTTTCAGCTTTACCTCACTCAGGTCTCCCTCAAATACACTATTCTGAATCCAATTCAAATAACGGCGGCAAAGTTTCAACATCTTCCCTACCCTCTTTTCTCCTATATCGTACACTAATATTATATACATGGTTGTCGGTGATTGTGTGTTTGCATGATTGAGTTATTCGCAATCAATTTTTACAGGGCTATCCATTACTGATTACTGATCTCCGATTCTCCCATCCATGGATCACTGATCCAGGCTACCACTCCCCCATCACCACCATGCTTTAAACGGCTTATACTCTTCCATATTCAAAATATGTTTTACCAATTTATAACATTCCAGTTTCACCAAATATTTGTAGCTCACATTTCTATTCAATGAACGGTGTTTGATGGTTTCATTCAACTTCTCGTCCCAGGCTTTCACTATCTTTTTTCGGCCACTGTCTTTTAAAAGGCAGCTATTGAGTTGCTGATCAAAATCGTTTTTTTGAATAACCCTCTTATTCATCAGAGCAAATATCAATCTATCAGCCAAAATAGGTTTAAACACTTCAGCAAGATCTAATGCAAGAGAAAATCTACGAAAACCTGGCTCATGCAAAAAACTGATCGTCGGATTGAGTTGTGTATGATAGATCATATCCAGGCACAAAGTATAACACATCATATTAATGAAAGAGATCATCGCATTCACTTCGTTAGAGGGTGGTTGTCTGGTACGGTTGCCCATTTCAAAATCATTGATGATCAAATCAAATGCCTGGTAATAAGTTTGCCGGATATTTCCTTCTATCCCCATCAGCATTTGTATGTCGGTACTTATAGAAATGCCTTCCGTCAATTTCTCTATTTGTTCTATCTGATAAGTGGTATCTTTTTCCCTGTTATTGTAATACCTTAAATTTTTAAGCATATTAAAAGCCGCACCTTCAATAAACTTTTGTGCAATGGGCATACGTTTTTTTATTTTCGCGTAGGCATCAGTTTGTGCAATTAATACTTTACCACTAAGCAGGTAATCTTTGGGCATAAAACTACCGGTATAATGCTCGTAATAATCAAAAAAATGAACACTGATATGCTCCTTCCCCAGAAAATTATACAATGCACTATTGGCATCCAATGCTCCGAATGTGTATAGATTATCTACACTCTCCACAGGAATGTATTTCGCTATTCCATCATTACCTTCTTCATCAACGGGCACAAATTTTAAAGTATTGTCTTTGCGGCTCATGCGTCCGGGATTAAAAAGATAGTACGATTTTTTCATTATTCTTTAATTATCTCAATCAGAATTTGGAAGGATTTAATTTATGGTTGTAATCCATTTTAAAAGTCAGGTAGAGGTTACCAGTATGCTCATTACCATTATTACTGTAATTCATCAACCTATAAATACCGGTTCAAACTTCCTCAACATAACACAATTCATAATAAGAACAACTCTTGCAAATTTTACTATTGATACGGGGCGGACAAATTTCAGACTCCACCATTTCTCTTATTTTCACAAACATTACGGTTAGATATTCCTTGTCAACATAAGAAAGGGAAATATTTTTAGTAACCTTCAATTTCGGATACTCTAAAATGGCCGAAACGCCTTCCACCCCGTTTAATTCCAGCAAATAAATATAAAATTTCACCTGCCATTCATGAGCCTGCTCAATTTTATCACTGCGTTTTATTTCGTGAATAATTTTTCCTTTTGCATCATAAAAATCAATCTTTCCAAATAATTCGATTTCATTGTTCAACGTAAATGACAAATCTATTTCCCGGTATTTCTCAGATCTTTGCGGATAGCTGCTTTCGTGCAATAATTTCCCGTCAGCAACTGCTTCTGAAGTATGTTCCATATTGATTCCATTGGAAAACAACCAGAGTTTTCTGTGGCAAACATGATAATAATTGATGTGTGTAGCGGTAATGTTCATATTGAAATTAATATAAAAAATCAAATAGACAAAGCGGAATCCTGTTCATAAACCCTGCTTCAATATCGGTGGTGACCATATAGCTGCTTGATATGTTTTCCTCCCGGAATACAAATTCGCAGGCGGAATATTGAAAGAGATTTTCAATATAGACGGTTTGAATCCAGACCCAAAATATACAAAAAACGGTTTGAACCAAGACCGCCTTTCTACTTTTTGAGAAGTTGACATTGCCTTCTTTTTCGGGATGATTAATTATTATTGAAGAAGATGAAATTAAAATTGGATCAAGGCAACATATACTCCTTTCGTTAAAATTACTGTCACTTTCTTTTAAGAAATCAAAACGGGAGGCTACCATCTTCCTCTGGAAAAGATCCTTTGTTTTTTGATGAATTCAAATCTTCTCCTATTTCAGAATCATCATTCGGAAATGATAACACGTCAATGTCTATCGGATTATTCCAATATTCCAAACAGGGGCAATACTCTTTAAAAACACAACCCGGTGCATATCCCGTGCAAAAATCAAAATGCATTCCTCCACTATTGACAATAGTTGTTTTCATATTAAGAGAATCCACGATCATTTTATAAGCAAATGCAACAGGTAATTTTTCCGGTAAATCTATTCCCTGATTCCAGGTAAACATCATTTTCTCATACGCTTTCCGGATAAGGATCATTTCATCATCAGCCAATTGCTCTGCCGGTGGAAAATTTCCCCAACTCAATCCGCAATAATATCCGAAAGTATGTTCAGGTTCTTCCCTGCTTACCCATTTATCTATTTCTTCAAAATACTCTTCCATAGTTTGAGGAAGAAGTACTTCCGGAATTTCTGTGCGGTGCGCAGCGGCAATATCGGCAAGGAGCTGGGGGATGTAGGTATGCATTGATTTTTAAATCACTTTATATTTGATTATGTTTTGATATAGTGAAATGATAATTTGGGGAATTATGACACCATGAAAGATAGTATTCAGAATATATTGGCATCAGTACTTATTTTTTTTTCATCTAGCCCTTTTTCATAATCATATATTTCTTGATAATCAAAATTAAAACAATAGTATCCAAACTTTTTATAACTACTCCTTTCTTCATCATATTGAAGAAATGGCTTTATATCATTCAGAAGTTTATCGCTATAGAACATGGAGAAAGTAAATTTTGAAATAATTCCTCCAAGTATTTTTAAATCTATCGTTTTCATAACAAAATTACTTTGATTATTTATTATTATTGAACCGTAAACGTCCCAAACGCTCTTTCCAATTACGAGATTAGATTCTATACATTTGTGATTTTGCAAAAACTCGTACTCCGATTTTGAAAAGTATAACGGAAAATTTTTACCATCTAAATTGAGTACTATATCTAAAGGGACGAAAAAAGAAATATTATCATTGTCAATTAACTTAAAATCCTCATCCACTTTACCAAAAAGCAAGTTCTTTATATTCCCGATATAATCCTGTAAGTTTTTCGTAAATACATACCTGTTTTTATCATTTATTTTTTGCATTACCAACTCGTAAAGTAACTTAAAATCTTTTTTTTCTAATATCTGGCTTCGTTCTGCTTTATTTTTATACAATGATTTAGAAAATTCAAATCTGAAATCACTTTTGTAAACTCTAAAAGGTTCATCTCTTTTAAATAAAAATAACTTGCATTTGTCTTTCTTCGCATTACGGTTAATTCTTCCCGCTAACTGCTCATCACTGTCTAATAAAGAAATGTTTTTGAATCCTAAATCCATGTCAATATCCACACCTGCCTCTACAACCTGGGTGGTAATTAATAAAACATTCTTATTTCTATTGTTAGGGTTCTTTAAAAAATCAATGACCTCTTTCCTCCGAGGTTCTAATATTGTACCAGACAAAACTAAAATTTCATCAAAAGTAAAAGTGTCATCATTTTGAATGGCGCTATCATAAAACTCTGTTGTAGATTTCTTATGAATAAATTCAATGATGGCGTGGACAGAACCGTGCTCTTTGTGATAATCAATAGATTTCGTAAATAATTCATTTGTCAGTTCACTGATTGATATGGTTTCATATTTATCAATTAACGAAAAGTCAAATTGAACCCTGTCTTTAAAATTAGGATTCTGAAAATATCGACTTTGAACATCTTTTACTAATGAATTAAATTCAATATCAAATCCCGCCGCAATAGTATGAATTTTAGGTAAGGTGGCAGACATAATGAGGAACCGAATATTGAACGCCTCAGCAAAATTTGAAATAAAATATTTCAATTTATCCCACTCGCATGGTGAATATGATTGTAATTCATCAATTACGACTATCGAATTAGCCAGACGATGTAGAATATAATTCTTTTCTTTGTTATTGCTTTTCCCAATGTCAAAGAATTTTATGTGAGACATTAAACAAATTGGGTAATTGACAAACATATAATCAATATAATTCTCCCTTCCGTTGCCAAAAATTCCATCTTCATTTTCTTCCTTCTTGGTGTGAAAACCGGCTTTTGAATGCAGTTGAATAATATCTTTATCAGCCAATCCGAATGTTTCACTTAGTACGGAATGCGTTTGAGTTATTAAGGTTGTAAATGGAAAAACATAAAATATTTTTGTTATTTCGTCTTTATAAATATCTAATAACCTTACTATAGCTATCATAGACAGGTTGGTTTTACCTCCGCCAGTGGGTGCTTCTATATAAAATACTCTTTCTCTTTTATTGTTGTTAATTCCTTCAATAATCTCTGCACCCAATTTTTGCCTCAGTAAACATAGATTTTTGAAGGAGGGCTCTTGTAAGTCCGATAGAGGAATGTTTAAATAGCGCTTAAAATCAGAACAAAGATTTCGATTATATTCTTTTGTAATAGTGAAATTATCTATAATTCTTTTTGATAACTTAGTATTAATTATTCCAAATTCATCTTTTCCATAAACTTTGCGCAAGCCCGATTTATAATGATTTGTAGCATAATAATCTGATGCAGTTAAAAGTGAAAACTGTAACTTAAGTAAGCACCAAAGGTTAAATTCATTTTCATTTTGTTTAGTGATAAAGTTTGCGGACTGCTTTAGATTTCTTTCAAAGCAAACAAAGAATTGTTTTTGGAATCTACTATCTATCTGAAATTTATAGACTTCAAAATATTTTAAAAACTCATCAACGTAATGTTCAAATCTGTTCTTTGAAAACTCAATAGAGAGTTCCGAATTATGATGGTTAATAATACTATAACTAAAAAGAAGACAAAATCCTGATAATAGAAATTTATCTTCTTCATCAAAATTTTCTTTAAATATTAAATCAAGATAATAAGCGACAAAAATGTAAGCCCCTAATAAAGAGTGTTTGCTGCCGATTGTATCATCATTTGCTTTAAATAGAATATTCTTCATTTTATCCGTCTGAAAGTTCACATTCACTTTACCGAAATCATGAAATGAGATGCTATCGACAAATAGTTGTTTTACCCACTCCTGTATATATTTTTCTCTGTTCGGAATAATGCTTTTAATCAGTTTGTCTATTATCGGATTAAGACGATTCGCCTCAACAACTGCATTTAAATATGTCAAGGTTAATTCGGTATGTTCAATTAAAGT
Source organism: Ginsengibacter sp. (assembly GCA_039937655.1). GTDB lineage: Bacteria > Bacteroidota > Bacteroidia > Chitinophagales > Chitinophagaceae > Ginsengibacter. The sequence goes on along the minus strand of JBDTGA010000022.1, from coordinate 84,282 downwards.
TTCATCAGGGGTATGAGCCAGATAGCTCTTCTGTGAATCCAACATATCCGAAAGCTTTAGACCTTCGGATATTATTTGCTCTATAGTTCTCAAATTAAAATAACTGCACATATTTCGTTTCGCTATCTTTTTTAATTGTATATAGGTTTTCGATTTGAGTACCAGCCTTTATTTGAAAATTACTATAAGTAAACTTTTCTACTTGATATTGGTAACTATCTTCCAAATGTATAAATCCTACAGGTAAGCGCTCGAAAAATGCAAAAGGGTTTTGAGTACTAAAAAAATCAAACATATCCATTTTTGAATCTTTTAATGTGGCATCGGGTAAATAAAAGATAGATGATATTGAGAAGGCATTATTCAGTTTTGAATCAACAGTTGAATACTCTTTTACGCTTTCTTTTTCCCACCAACAGGAAAATTCATTTTTTCCAAAATAAGGAAGGTATTCAGCGTAACCGTTAGTCAAATATTCTTCAAGTTGAGATTGTAAGCCTGTTTCAATTGAATTGTCCAATAAGATGTAGCATCTATAGGCTGGCGATAGTAAAATTTGTTCGTGAATATTTAATATACCCCCTTGCGAATTAGCATACCCAACTGCATTATTATATTTGATTGAGAATTTTGAAAATATTCCTTTCCCGCGAAAAATCTTTACTGTAGTTTCATCTGTTTCTATAGGTTCAATACCAATCTTTAGTGATTTTAGTTTTTCGTAATATTCAGGTAGTCGTCCGTATTCTCTAAATCCTGGCAGACCTAAAACAGCTCCTAAAATTCCCAAAAGAGCAGGTTTATGAATCATATTAAACGTAAGGTACAGGTCTAATTTTTCGTTTGAGAATGGCTTTTTAAAAAAACCAAAATCTCCAAGTAAATCAAACGATATTACTTTACTCATTTTCGCCCTTTTTGGTTACTTCTACAAGTTCTATTGGCTTAAAATGTACCTTACCTTCTTCCTTTATGTTTTTAGGCTCCGTATATGCTTTGTTGTAGAATATGTCAATTTTTTCTATTTGCGAATCAATATGTTCTTGAGCCAATAACTCTTGTACTCGTTGTAAATCAATTTTCACTTTCCCAGGCTCATCCCTATTTATTGATATTAATTCCGTAAAGTTTGGTAATACCTGCTTGCTTCCTTCCTTTAGTTCTACCCAAATCAGCAACTCATTTTCAACTCCTGCCTTAGAAGTTGAATCATATAAAGTCGCCCCACATCTCAAACCTTCTTGTAATTTATTTATATCGGCTACACTTAAACCATTTTGCTTTGGGTACTTTTCTTTTTCATTCAATTTACTCAACTCGTTTACTACTTCAATATGGTCCGTCAGATTCTTAGGATTAATTGAGAAGTTATGGACATAGTGAGCTTCCATAGTTTTAGAGCTACTCCCAATAGTTGTCATTTCAGCATCTCCTCCTTTTGACTTATCATTTCTTACAGGTGATTTGATTTGCTCTGTGTAGGATAAATTCTGAATTGCCCCATTGTAAGCAAACCTATCTACTCCGTGATTAATTTGAACCGGTCCGTGAATAGAAACATTTGTATCTCCGGTATAGGTTGCACCAAATAAACGAACATCAATACAATTTAATAGATTGTATAGAATTTTTATTTTGTTATACCCCCCAAAGTATTGTAAATCCAAATCATTTATTATTGATTCAATGTTTTCTTCGGGAATCTTTACAATCTCATTATCTCCTTTAATGAAAAAAAAGAAGGGCTCAACATCCCCCTCCTTGCTAATACTGATGCCTTCGATAATACCTTCTTTAGATAATTTCAATCTATCATTCGCTTCTTTGGAATACTTCTCAATTTTAATTGCATTATCAGAAGTCTCATCTAAATCCTTAAAGTATTTTTTAATATTAGCAGGCGTTATTTTTTGCAATTTTCCTTCAACTTTTTCACCATCAAAATAGTAGAACATCCATTTTGGTGATTTACCTTCTTTCGTAACTTTTTCCATTTTGCCAAAGATATCTTCATAGATTTCTCTCAAAGACATAGGCACATACTGTCCAGATTCAGGTGTGACTTTGTTTCTTGTAAAATAAAGTATCTTATCATCAGCGTAGTTTTTATACAGAAAATGTCTCACTGTATATTTTAAGGCCTTATCTGTTGCATAAACAATACCATTTGGCAATGTCCGTGGTTGCTTTGTGAAATCTGCATTGTAGTTTGCATTCAGAGATTTGATAATAGCACAGCCATATACTCTTTTATTGAAAGGTTGGTTACTCATTGTTTTATTTTTTTTTGATTAATAAATTATATTTTTAGAGAAATATCCCGCCAGGAAAAATGAAATCAAATCATTAAACTTAGTTTGTGGTGTGTATCCGAAAACTTCACCACACATTTTGTTGAATTTCTTATTGTGGAAAGAAATTCTATAAGAATACTTAGTTGCATCCTCCTTTGCTTTCTGCTTCAGCAAATTAAAATCAGGTTTTTGCAGATAAGTTAAAAGTAAGGAATGCGTTTTTTTGCTTGCTTCACTTTGGCTTAATAAGTAGAAAACCAATTGCCCGAAACAAAAAGCAAATTCCACATCTTCATTTTCTTCAAAATGCTTGTCGTCGTTGGAAACTAATTCTTGGGCATACGATATAAGTTCTTTTGTTTTTGTTGCCATAGATGTATTTATTTTAGTGAAATTATTATTGTTTGTATCAAAATGTTGATTAAGGTTGAAATATATGTTAAGCAGGGTTTTTATCCGTTCCTCTTTTGCCGGATTTTTAGTTCTAAATTTTTCATCTTTTAAGGCATCAACAACGCCGGATAAGATAATATCATTGAGCATTCTACCTGTAATTGCCTGCCGCATTGATTTATAAACAAAGTCATAAAATGCTTTTCGATATTGAAGTATTAATCTGAAATTATTAGTGGACTTACAAAATTTCTCTTTTACTTCTCCCCAATAATTATTGGTAAATCTTCCCTCCTTCTCATCAAATTTTATAAGACAATTGTCAAATAATTCTCCGATGATTATCCTTTGGAAATCGAAAATAGTATTAATTACAAAAGGTAACTTCTTTACTGTATCAAAGACATGTTCAATTTTATAATTCAAAATGTAATTAAATGAAGGAACAAATTCCAGGTCTTTAATCTCAAAGCCTCCTATGATTTTTTGGGCATATAAAAGATAATAATTTTGTAAATCGCCATCTTCTATACCTTCATTTGTAGCATATATCCTTTCAAAAATATCAGCAAAAGTCAGTTTTTTATCCTTTTCAAAAATGTTGATTACTTTTCGGTTTAATTCTTTCTTGTCTATAAAAATCGGCAGTGGTTTCGGAAAACTACTACTGAGTTTTGTGAAGAAATCGTTGATAATTGTTATGTAAGAACTTGGAATTTTAAAATCATACTTAAATGGTGCTGTTCTATGTAAGAGAAACTCTTTATGAGCTGAAAACCCACTCATTAGATCGCTTTCTTTATAATCTTCATGGTATTCCATATCATCTTGTGATTCAGATTTTTTTTCACTAATAGGGTTTCCTTGTAAGCAATTTATTTGAGCTTCCTTATAGTATTCTTCTTTAGTATCAAAGAAAATAAAGACTTTATCTAACTTGATTTTTTTCTTTTCGATTTCATTATAAGTCTCAACTGATTTCACAATCTCACCTAACTTGATTATAAGATCAGTTTTCAGAAAAGAAATGAATTTTTCAAAGCCATTCTTTAGTTCAGGTTTACCATTTAAATCAAAAAATTGAGAAGCTTTTGATTTATAATTTTCAACAGAAATACTCCAGTCCGAATTGATTTTAATATCTTCAATCGCCGATAATCTTAAAATATATGAGAACATACTACAAGATTCATTTTTCCTATCGTGTCTTTTGTTGCTGATTAATCCAGTAGTATATTGGTATAATTGCCCACATTTATTAAAGTGATCAGTATCAAATGGTATATTCTTCCTATCCATGTCATAAGGATAAATTCCCCATTTGATAATTTCTTGCCCATTTTCGACAGAAAAAAGGATATTTAAACCTCTTGGCGTAACAGCTTGCTGCTCTTCTCCACTTTCTTTTAGAGCTTTTTCAAAATTTATTATTTCGTATATCATATTTTAAACTCATCATTTGCCAAAATACTTTTTTCTTTTTCACCCTATCTCCCTCTTACTCTCCTCTCAGCATTTCCACCACCACCAACCCTACGACTTCCGTAGCATTGCGTCATCTAGTAATTCCCCCACCTTCGGCTATCTCAATCACAAATTTCCTTCCCCACAGTGTCAATTTCTGTCGCTATTTCAAAAATTTTTCAACTTTTTTATTTAAGTACTTTTTAAAGGCCACCGGCCTTATAATCTCCACTTCTTCCATCAGTCCCAGCACAAAACGTCCTATACCATCATAATTTGCCACAGGAACTTTGAGCCTGTATTGTTTATTTTCTTCTTTAATAGATTCCCCCGTCAGCGAATATTCCTCGATCAACAAATTATAGGCTTTTAATGAAAGCCGCAATTCTACTATGGTCATTGGTCGAGAAGCCGATACACGAAACATATCTGTAAACGGCTTTTGGTGTTTTTCTTCATACCTCCAGCCGGTAGTCAACAGCTCTACCGATTGCATCCGCGCTATTTTAAATTGCTTGCATGAATTGCTCTTCAGATCATAACACCAGATGGCGCGGTAATCGGGCAGGAATTCAAACACTTCCACTTCCCGGTTTTCAATGCTGTTGCTGTTGGAAGAACGGTAGGCAAGAAGCGTTACCTGCTTTTTTTGTTCCATGGAATCACGAATAAGATGCACTTTAGTAAGATCATCATTTTGCTTTAATTGTTCCAATGCTTTAAGGTCGTAAAAAGCATTCAGTTTCCGCACCAGCCGCTCCTTTACCGGAGAATCGCCTTCTATGTGCGACAGCGTTTGATAAAGAATGGATATTTCTTCTTCCGAAAAATGCAATAAATTTTTGAGGCTCTTATTGGTAGCCCTATCTGATTGTAAACGGTACCCTGTTGATCGTTCTAAAATAAATCCGGACTCTTCAATAGTTTCAAAGTCGCGGAATATAGTACGATGCGATATACCCAGTTTATTTTCCAGTTCCTTTATTGAATACAGCTTACTGCCCGACAGCATCATCAGCAATCGCAGAATCCTTTTTGTGCGTGTTTCTTCCATGATACTCCCTTTTTATTGAACAATTTCCACACATCCCATTCCCTGTGCATTGTATAATCCTACCCCTGCGCCCAGCGCAATCTCCAATAGTTCTTTTGAAGCTTTCACTTCGAGACGAAACTTTTTAAAACCTCTAATCCTGGTTTCTTCCTGGCTACCGGCTTTAATGGTAATAAGCCTGCTCTGCGGAGGATTTGAAAAGAACAAAATATTTAATTCCATCTCTTTTTTTATCCTTTCCATCGTATCATCATCCGCATCATAAACGGCTTTATATTTCTGAAACAAGTTGTACGCAATATTTTCTACAAATAAAGGATCACGCGGATCGAGATAGGTGTAATAGCCTTTCTCATTTTTAATACCGGCTACCACCGGCGATAAAGGCTGTAAAAGAATCTTCTTGTCTCCTTCTAAACTGAGTGCCTCAACTATACTTTCTATTTGCGAGACATAAAAACCAACTCTTGATATTTTATCGGCGATCTCAATTTCCTGATTCATGAATAACCCTTTGATAAAATTTTCTGCAGCAGCAGGAAGATAAAAACAGATGTGTAGCATAGCCTTATCACTAAGTAATTGCATGCGGTCGCCCCGCATTTTAAAGGGTGTGATAATGTCAGAAAAAGTAAAAAGCTTGAAGCTCTTAAACCCTTTACCATAGCCGGTATCATGGAGAAAGGCTGAAAATCCGGCATCGGCATTTTGGATAATACGATAAATGGCAGCCGATAAAGGATAGGGGTAATTGACGGGCAGTAAAGCAGGTAATCTTTTACATTCTAACGTCAGCAGGAATCTCACAATGTTAGTTTTAGGTAAATAAAAATGAGCGTTCTCAAGGTAGTAAAAATCACACCCACCTAAAAATATTTTTCATACATCAATTTCTAAAACCCAAACCTGCTGAGAAGAAATTACCGAATCAAAATTCACCCGGGTACTATAACGGTTCTTACATCACCGCTAAACTTTTCCAGGGCGTCCAATGCCGCATTGATAGCGCCTGCCTCTAAAGGAATCGTACGGGTAACAATACGGGAGGTATCCAGCATCTTCTTTTTTGCAAAATCTATTAATAAAGGAAGTTCCTGCAGGCGGTGATCGTTGGATCCAATGAGTTCCACTTCATTGCCGAGTAATTCCGTATAAGTATTTACTTCCAGTATTTTATCTGAAAGGCCTACCAGCACTACACGTCCCAAGGGGCCTACACATTGCAATGCCTGTTTTTGTGTTTGAGGTAAACCAATCATTTCTATGGCTACATCCACCCCTTTTCCACCGGTAAGTTTCCTGATCTCTTCCACTGCATTTACTCTCTTTCCATTCACAGGTATTGCTCCATACTGAGCAGCGAGATTTAATTTTTCATCACTAATGTCCACCGCATATACTTCTGTAGCACCAAAAGCGTGGGCCAGTTGTGCCGCCGATTGCCCCAGCCCACCTACACCAAAGATAGCGGCTTTATCTCCCGGCCTGATTCTGCTTTTCAACAAAGCATGAAAAGCAGTAGCAGAAGCACACATAAGGGTGGCACCTTGCTCAAACGGAATTTCGTCAGGTAAATGAATTGCATTTCGCGCAGGGATCGCAATATATTCAGCATAGCCTCCATTTGTATGATGCCCGATCATTTTCCCTTTGGGACAAAACTGTTCATTGCCGGTAGAGCAATAATAACAATCGCCACAGGTAATCAGATAATGAAGAGCCACCCGATCGCCCATTTTTACATTGGTAACCTGTGTGCCGATTTTTTCCACCACTCCCGCCACTTCGTGGCCAAGGGTAAGGGGTGAAAAAGATACTGCAGAAATTCCTGCACGATAATGTGCATCAGAATGGCAAATACCCGCTGCTTTTACTTTTACCAAAATATCACGGTCTCCAATTTCAGGAACCGGTATCTCCTGCATTTCCAGCGGTTTATTGATACCTACAAAGCGTACTGCTTTCATATTTCTTTTATTTTGTACGAGGCTAAGTTACACCTTAACCTAATGGCATAATAAGGGTCTTGATTATTAATCTTCCTCTTGTATCGTTTACAGTTAAATTAACTACACCTGTCAACAAATATATTATCAGTCAATTTCTTTTCCATCTATTTTTTTGAATTTATGAACCGGTTTATTTCTATGAGCCGGATCTTTTTTTGGGAATACACAAATACAATTAATCTATTACTATTTATTGGGTTTCCACGATTTAACTCTATCCAAAAATCATATTGAAGGAGTTGAACTAACTTTATCCTCATTTATGACACACAAGAAATTACACATTCTTTATCTCGCAGCGCTGTTTTTTAGTTTTACGTCCTGCGCCCAGAATACTTCCTCAAAAAAAGAAAATAAAAAATTCATGTACACCAACGCTCTCATTCACGAAACAAGCCCCTACCTTTTACAACATGCACACAATCCGGTTGACTGGTACCCGTGGGGACCAGAAGCCCTCAACAAAGCGAAGAAAGAAAATAAAATGTTGTTGATAAGCATAGGATATGCTGCCTGCCACTGGTGCCACGTGATGGAACATGAAAGCTATGAGGACACTGCTGTTGCCAACATTATGAATGAAAATTTTGTTTGCATCAAAGTAGATCGTGAAGAGCGGCCCGATGTGGATCAGGTTTATATGAATGCCGCCTACCTCATCAATGGAAGTGGTGGCTGGCCGTTGAATGCATTGGCAATGCCTGATGGGAAACCTTTTTTTGCGGGCACCTATTTTCCAAAAGCGAACTGGATACAACTGCTGGAGTATTTTTCAAATCTCTACAAAAAGGACAGAGCAAAAATGCAGGAACAGGCAGATAATGTTGCCAAAGGAATAAGAGATATTGAAAACGTACCATTGAATAAAAGCAGCCTTACATTCAATATGAAAACGCTTGATGAAATGTTTGATGGGCTTGGCAAAAACATTGATATGGCAAAAGGTGGCACCAAAGGAACGATGAAATTTCCGATGCCTGCTATCTGGGAATACCTTTTACAATACCACTATCTGAGCGGAAATAAAGAAGCGCTAAAAGCAGTTGAAATCACTTTGGACAATATGGCGAAGGGTGGTATTTATGATCAGGTGGGCGGAGGCTTTTCACGCTACTCGACCGACCCGTCATGGCACGCACCTCATTTTGAAAAAATGCTTTATGACAATGCTCAACTTATAAGCCTTTACAGCCATGCTTTTCAGGTTACCGGTAATCCTCTATATAAAAGAATTGTTTACGAAACAATTGGATTTGTAAAACGAGAGCTCACTTCTCCTGAGGGTGGATTCTATTCTTCTCTGGATGCAGACAGTGAAGGCAAAGAAGGAAAATTTTACGTGTGGACGAAAGATGAGATAGAAAAGATTCTGGGAAAAGACGCTCAATTGTTTGATGAGTATTTTGGCATAACAGATAAAGGGAATTGGGAATCAGGAGAAAATATTCCCGATATCAATATGGGTGAAAAAGATCTGGAAAAGAAATACAACCTGACTCACGATAAATTGCTTCAAAAAATAGATTCTTTAAAAAAGATCCTATTTGAAAAAAGAAAAGAACGTATTCGCCCCGGTACAGACGATAAAATATTAACCTCATGGAATGCCCTGATGGCAAAGGGTCTCATAGATGCTTACCGCGTATTCGGCGATAAAAGTTTTCTTTTGCTTGCGCAAAAGAATATTGAGTTCCTTTTAAAGAACACAGGAGCAAAAAACGGTGGCATTTACAGAAATTATAAAAACGGGGAAGCAACTATTCCCGCTTTCCTGGATGATTACGCTTTTTTGATAAACGCGTTGATCAATTATTACCAGGTAAGTTTTGATGAATCATACCTGCAAAAAGCGAATACCCTTAGCCGTTATGTAGAAGATCATTTCTTTGACAAAACCTCGGAAATGTTTTTTTATACCGATGATCAATACAGTAATCTGATAGCCCGCAAAATGGAAGTTTCGGATAATGTAATCCCGTCCTCCAACAGTGAGATGGCAAAGAATCTTTTGCTCCTGAGCCTTTATTTCGAAAATAATAAATATGAAGATCAGTCAGTTCAAATGGTAAAGAATGTATCGGATGATATTCAAAAAAGTCCGGGATATTACAGTAACTGGGCGCAGACAATGGCCTTGCAAATTCGTCCACCTTATGAGGTAGCCATTGTGGGGAATGACTGGCAACAACGACTACCGGAACTGCAAAAAGAATATCTTCCCAATACCGTTTATCTCGGTGGAAATAACGAAGGCGATCTTCCTCTGCTGGAAAACAAATTAATAAAAGGTAAAACGATGATCTATGTGTGTGAAAATAAAACCTGCCAAAGGCCTGTGGAGGAGACAGATGAAGCCTTGAAGCAGATAAGGACAAAGTGAGAATAAAATTTTATTTCAATTGCACTACTTAGTATTCGTGATATCGTAAAATGAATATGATTTCAATCTCTGTTAAAATAATGTAATACCGAATCAAACGAAGTTTCGTTGCTAATACTTTTTACGGTAAACACCTCAAAATTAAAAAAGTTTGTTTTGTGTAAAACCCAAAGTAACGGGATTTCGGTTCGCGCAGATACGAACCGAGGATGAGGTTATAGTAGAAAAATCATCCATCTACTGTTTAACAATTATTTTAATATCCCTTTCAGCACTCTAAATTTCCCATCAATCTTACTATCAATATTTAATCCTAAGATATGCGCTATAAGCGGGTAAATATTGATATTGTCAAAATTTCCGATTTCATAATGTTCTTTAAATGCCGGGCCCCACGCATAAAAGGTAGCCTGCATTTCGGGCAATGAATTATCAAATCCATGGGCACCATAAGATATTTTTCTTCCTGAAAAACTGAAACCTTTCGGTAAATGCGGTACTAAAAAAATATCGCCGATTCTGTGGTAACGATCATCTTTTGTGCGGTAATGCCACCTCCTGGGTGTCCTGGACGTCAGATACACATCGTAATCTTTCGCAATCGCTTTTAATTTTTTATAGGTGGGCTTTATATCTTTTTTATTCTTTGCATATAAATGAGCAGTAGCTGCTCCGGACACTACTACAAATTTACTGGTGTCAATTACCGGAGGCCGTCCGATGGTATGCAAAGTATCAAGATTAGTCATTCCATGATCAGATACAAAAATAAAATTGACCGGAAGATGCAACTGATCACACATCTCACTCATTTTTTGAACAGAATGATCTATAAACTGAACGGCATCCTTTACCTGTATAGAATTGGTACCATAATGGTGTTCCTCATGATCCACTTCAGGAAAATAAAAAGTAATAAAATGAGGGCGTTTATCTTCAGGCAATTGCAGCCATTCTTTCAAAATCTCAATTCTGCGGTCAATAGGGATGGCTTCATTGTATCTGAAATAATAAGTAGGATCTGTATTATCTATATGACTTTCTGACCCCACCCAATAAAAACTGGCACTTAACATTTTTTGGCGTTCTGCTAAAACCCATAGTGGCACACCACCATACCAGGTAGGATCTTCCACTGCTTTCTTTTTACCAACCGAATAAAATTCATTTCTCGATTTATCATAAAAAGAATTGTCAACAATACCGTGATGTGACGGATATAATCCTGTAATGATAGAATAATGATTGGGGAAAGTAAGTGAAGGAAAACTAGGTTTCATTGATACCGCCTTTACCCCTTCTGAACTTATTTTTTTCAGAAATTCCGCATCATATTTTTCTGCAAGATCATATCGGAACCCATCTGCGGAAATCAAAATAACATACGGCTTTTGTTCCTGGTTCACAGCATTGGTACGCCCCGGAATAACATATTGAGTGGTATCCTGCGCAAACGTGTTATCAGGAAAAATCAATACAATCAAAATAAACAACAATAATATTTTGAAAAACTTACAAAACTTCATAATGTATTTTTTCATTGAAGGTAATATTTCAGGATTATTCCTTTTCTATTATTTTTTCAGATAAGGATTCTTTGATTGATTTACGCCGCCTCCATAATTGGCCTTTGGTATAGACAGGCACTTCTGTTCCTAATAATTTACCCCACGGTTTTAATCCATCTACCCTGTCGAAAATGATTTTCAGCACCGCAATAAAGGGTATGGACAAAAACATTCCGGATACTCCCCAAATAGCGCCACCGAGTAAAACAATTACTACCGACACCAGAGCATTGATTTTTACCTGCGATGACACAATACGTGGCACCAGGATATTATTATCAATAAACTGAATAATGGAATAGGCAGCAATGACGGCCAGTTGGGTAGTATATCCTTCTTTGGTAACGGTCACAATAAGCACCGGAAGTGCAATAGCAATAATACCGCCGATATAAGGCAATACATTCAATAGTGCACCGATGACACCTAATAAAATCGCATACTGAACTCCGAGAATGAGCAATGCGGCAGAATTCATTACGGCAACAATAATAGCCTCAAGCAACAGTCCTACCATATAACTTTGAATGGCATTTTTGGTTTCTTTTAACACATTGCTGACCTGATTGGAATTCCTTTCAGAAAATATCTCGTATAGAAAATTTACAATAAGGCCTTTGTAATACAGCATCAGAAAAATATAAATTGGCAGCAACACGATCACACTTAATGCGCCCAGAACTGTACCCAATGTTTGCCCTATCAATGGTTTGAGATTATCTATCGCTTCTGAAATCAATTGACTTTGCTTTGCCAATGAAAGTGAATAATTTTTTTGTAACCACAACTGAAGGTTATGAAAAATTCCGGAAAATTTTTGTTCCAGCAACGGCATATTGTTTGAAAACTTTGCAACCTGTGATGAAATGAAATACATCAATCCCGCTACTATCAGTGTGGTAATCAACAATGCAATGGATATGGCTACAATTTTGTTGATCTTTTTTTTAACAAGAATATTTACGAATGGGTTTAATAAAATCGAGATCATTAATGCAAAGGCAAGTGGAACCATAATATCCCTGAGCATAAAAAGCATAAACACAAAAAGCATGATACCGAAGAGCGACACAGTTGCTCTCAGAAAAAAGGGGTATTTTTTTTCCATAAAAAGGGATAGCTATTTTAACGAACTAATTAAAAAGTCCCCAATGTAGGTTTTGTTTCATAAAATAAATTAAATAGCACGAGATAGATAAATATTTATCATTTTTCCTTTCATTGCGATTTATTATTCGTAATCGCGGTGCGCAGGAATGAATTTCAGCATTTTAGAGGTTACTTGCGCCATGCAATCTCCTACTATGGAAAAAGGAATTAATTGTAAAACTTAAATCCGTTTCTTAATGAGGGGATTGCTTCGTCACCATGTCATCAAGTAGAACTAAGAATTCATCCTGGCGCCTCGCAATGACGTTCATCACAAGGGCTGTGAGATTTACTTGAGGGAAGCTTGCCACACTACTACGAACTAAAAATAGCTATCCAATTAATGAAACAAAATAGGGGAAACCAGAAATGGTTTCCCCTTATATACAAGATTTATGAAAAAAGTATTTCTATTCGGTCTCAGCTACTCTTCCACCACAAATAAATCTTTTGGAATAATAGTTTTCATCGAGACTGCTAATTTTAACGCCGTGTATTGAGGCGTGGACAAAACAATCATTTTCAAGATAAATACCTACATGTGATACTCCGCCGGTAGTATTGAAAAATACGAGATCTCCTTCCTGCAAGTCGCTTTTATCAACATGCTCTGTGGCATCGTATTGCTCTTTAGCGGTGCGGGGAACTCTGAATCCATATACTGCCAATAAGAGTGCGCCGGTCAATGCACTGCAATCAATTCCACTTTTGGTAGTACCACCATAACGGTAACGGGTACCGAACCAATCATCAATAAATCCCAATAAGGAAATATTTTTCAAAGATTCTACATCCACATCCATCATCATGGCATATTTGAATTGCAAGGGCGAAAGTGCTTCTATGGGAGAAGAAGAAACTGGGGTGAAATCAATCACATCAGCCGTATTGACCTTGGTAACCACCGGAGCAGCTATTGTTTTAAAACTTCTTGTACCGCCACTTTCAGTAGTTTTCAAAATACCATCAGGGGTAAAAGAAATTCCTTCTATAAAAACCGGGGTAGCGTTTTCGCCGTTGTTGTTACCACTTATCGAGTTGATACTTGTTTGTGCTGTTGCAAATTGTACAGAACACATAAGTGCGATAGCGAGGCAGGTCAATGCTGGTTTATTCATACTCTATTTGGGTTATTTATGGTTTATAAAAAAGAATAAGCGCAGGTGTTCATACATTTTTGAGATACACAGAACAAGAGGCTTAGCTTTAGCACAAACGCACGATTACTATATTTTATTTTCTTCGATCCTCACGAAGTTAAGTTTCACATCACAAAAAAGCAAAAAAAATTTGACTTTATGTGGAATGAAAGATAATCTCCTAAAAAAGTTTTACCATTTCTGTTGATAAATCCCCTTAAAAGGACGGCTGCTTTTCACGATATTTGCAAGGAATATTTTAACATTTTTTTTAATTTCCTATGCAATTTTCTCACCTCCATGTACACACGCAATTTTCCTTATTAGACGGTGCAGCTTCTATCAAAGCTCTTTACAATAAGGCTCTGGCAGATGGCATGCCCGCTCTTGCCATTTCGGACCATGGAAATATGTTTGGGGTTTTTGAATTTGTAAAACATGCACATACTCTTAAAAATGCAGATGGTTCATTAAAGGTAAAACCAATTGTAGGCTGCGAGTTTTATATCACTGAAAACAGGCATCAAAAACAATTTACCAAAGAACTGAGAGACCCGCGTCATCATCAGATATTGCTTGCAAAAAATCCGGAGGGTTATAAAAACCTTATGAAACTCACTTCGCTCGGATATATCGAAGGATTGTATTCCAAATATCCGCGAATTGATAAAGAGCTAATTCATAAATACCATGAAGGGCTTATTGCTACAACCTGTTGCCTCGGCGCTCTGGTGCCCCAAACTATTTTAAAAAAAGGAGAAGCAGAAGGAGAAAATGAATTCAAATGGTGGCTGAATATTTTCCAAAAAGATTATTATGTAGAACTGCAAAGGCATGGCATACCCGATCAGGATAAGGTAAATAAAGTGTTATTAAAATTTGCGAAGAAATATAATGTGAAAATTATTGCAAGCAATGATTCACATTATGTAGATGAAAAAGATTTCAATGCACACGACATATTACTTTGTATCAATACCGGTGAAACACAGTCCACTCCTGCCCTTCGCGAATTTACGGATGATGATGTGATGATCAAGAACAAACGGTTTGCCTTTCCCAACAATCAGTTTTACCTGAAAAAAACAGAGGAAATGATGTCGGTATTTGACGATTTGCCACAGGCACTCGATAATACCAATGAAGTGATTGATAAAATTGAGGTACTCGACCTGAAAAGAGATATTTTAATCCCTCACTTTCCTGTACCGCCCGAATTTGAAAATCAGGAGGCCTATCTCGAACACTTAACGTGGGAAGGCGCTAAGAAAAGATACATTACCATCACTCCGGAAATAGAAGAAAGGCTCAACTTTGAACTGTTTACGATAAAGACCATGGGATTTGCAGGATACTTTTTAATTGTAAGTGATTTCATTGTTGCAGGAAAAAACATGGGAGTATTTGTAGGCCCGGGAAGAGGATCCGCAGCGGGTTCGGTAGTGGCGTATTGTATTGGTATTACCAATATTGATCCGATAAAATACAATTTACTATTTGAAAGATTCTTAAATCCCGACCGTAAATCCATGCCGGATATAGATACCGACTTCGATGATGAAGGAAGGCAGAAAGTGCTGGATTATGTGGTAGATAAATACGGAAAAAATCAGGTAGCACAAATCATCACTTACGGTACGATGGCTGCGAAAATGAGCATCAAGGATGTGGCTCGTGTGATGGAACTCCCTTTGTCGGAAAGCAATGCCATGGCCAAACTGATTCCTGATAAGCCGGGAACTTCTCTGAAAAAAGTATTGAAGGCTCCTCTTACCGGTGCCAAATCGCTGACTGAAGAAGGCGTGGGCCCCGACGACATCAGCAATATTCAAAAGCTACGTGAAATTTATAAAGGCGATGATATACGAAGCAGGGTATTGCACGAAGCAGAAATTCTCGAAGGCTCCGTGAGAAATACAGGTATCCATGCTTCGGCAATCATCATTGCACCGCAAGACCTGCTGGAACTCATTCCGGTGGCTACTTCCAAAGACTCTGATCTGTGGCTCACACAAATTGACGGAAGCAATATCGAAGCAGCCGGCGTGCTGAAAATGGACTTTCTGGGACTAAAAACCTTGAGTATTTTAAAAACAGCGCTTCATCTCATCAAACTAAATCACGGAATTCAGATTGACTTAAATACCCTGCCACTCGACGATGAAGAAACCTACAAGCTTTTTCAACGTGGCGAAACAAACGGAACTTTCCAGTTTGAAAGCGGGGGCATGCAGAAATACCTGAGAGACCTGAAACCTGATAAATTTGATGACCTCATCGCCATGAATGCCTTATACAGGCCAGGCCCTATCGCATACATCCCCAACTACATTGAACGCAAACACGGCAGGCAGGCAATTGTGTATGACCTGCCGGAAATGGAAGAATTTCTGAAGGACACTTATGGTGTTACGGTTTATCAGGAGCAGGTGATGTTGCTCTCACAAAAACTGGCGGGCTTCAGTAAAGGGGATGCCGATATCCTTCGTAAGGCAATGGGGAAAAAGAAAAGAGATGTTCTGGATAAAATGAAAACTCAGTTTATCGAAGGCGCCAAAAAGAATAATCACCCGGTAAATAAATTAGAAAAGATATGGGCCGACTGGGAAGCATTTGCCCAATACGCATTTAATAAATCACATTCTACCTGTTATGCTCTCGTAGCCTATCAAACCGCTTATTTAAAATCTCATTACCCGAGTGAATATATGGCGGCAGTCCTCAACCATGCCGGCGCCATAGACAAGATCACATTCTTTATGGAAGAATGTAAGAGCATGGGACTTACGGTATTAGGCCCCGATATCAATGAATCGCTCAAGGGATTTGCCGTAAACAAAAAAGGCGAGATTCGCTTTGGTTTCAGCGGTATGAAAGGTGTGGGCGAAGCCGCTATCGAAAACATCATTGAAGAGAGAGAAAAGCATGGCACTTTCTCTTCTATTTTTGATCTCATCAAAAGAGTAAATCAAAGAACCGTCAACAAGAAATCACTGGAAAGTCTTGCTTATGCAGGTGCCTTTGACTGTTTCAATAATTTTCACAGAGCGCAGTTTTTCTTCACTGTGCCCGGAGAGATCATCAACTCACTGGAAAAAATCATCAAATTCGGAAATCAATATCATGCTCAACTGCACAATAATACCCATACACTTTTTGGTGATCTGCAGATGGGAGAAGTTACCCCGCCCACCATTCCCGATTGTGCCCCCTGGCAACTCGTCGAGTTGCTCGATAATGAAAAAGAAGTAATCGGGATGTACCTGAGTGGTCATCCGCTGGATAACTATAAATTTCAATTAAAACATTACGCCCTCACTCCTATCAATGAATTCAACGAGTTCAGGGATTCTGTTAACCTACACCCGAACCCTACACAGACTTTCCATATTGCAGGGCTGGTAACAGATGCACAACACCGTATTTCTAAAAATGGCAATAAATACGGAGAATTTTATATTGAAGACTATACTTCCAAAATGAAGCTTACCCTTTTCAGTGAAGATTATGTAAGATTTAATAATTATATGGAAAAAGGAACTGTCATTTACCTCACCGGAGCCTTCAGAAAGCGATTTAAAAACAGTGATTACGATTTTAAAGTAAATAGTATGATGCTACTGGAATCCCTCATGAAATCTTCTACCAAAAAGCTACAGATAGAAATGCACCCTCAATCGGTATCGGGAGAAATGATAGAATTCATAGAAAAAAACGTACATCACTATCCCGGTAGCTCTACTTTAAAGTTTTATATCAGTGACCATACAGCGGGCATCAGGGTGGGAATGTACTCTACCCACGAAAAAGGCTTCACCATGAATGACGAAATGGCGAATTACCTGCAACAAAAGCCTGAACTGGAAGTAAAAATAGAATTAACATAATGTGGATATGCCATTTCAACATTTAAAAAATATTGGCTTTACCTTTGCAATCTTAATAAGTAATAAATATTTTTAAATCAATAAAAAATTAAAATTATGGCTCAGGAATATACCGATGCAAACTTCAAAGAGAAAGTTCTGGATTCAGATAAATTGACTATGATAGATTTTTGGGCAGAATGGTGTGGCCCTTGTCGTGCTATCGGCCCTGTTGTAGAAGAACTTTCCAAAGAATATGACGGAAAAATAAATATCGGAAAAGTAAATGTGGACCAAAATCCACAATTAAGTGTTAACTACGGAATTACAAGTATTCCCGCGATCGTATTCGTAAAAGGCGGTAAAGTAGTGGATAAACTAGTAGGTGCACAACCTAAATCCAATTTTGTAAAAAAGATTGAATTACTGAAGTAATTTTCAAACCCTGAATTATTTTAAAAGAATCTCCGGTAATGCGGAGATTTTTTTATAGGTATCCTGTTCTTCATTCAACCTTTCATTCAAAAAAATAACTCAATCAATTTGAATGAGCAGAAGACAAAACCATTTCACCATCACGGTTATTTTTAAAAGGCATATTTGACAGATGAAGGTACACCTCATGCTCTCATCCAACACCAAAGCCAATGAACAAATATTTCAAAGATACCCGATGTCGTTTTTGAAATCACGTACAGTAGCTATCTGTTTGATGATATGGATGTACCCTATAAGATTCTTTCTGTAATACCCGCAAGGAAAGTAAATAAAGGAGATACGTGGATTAAAGACTTTATTTTAACCACCAAAGCACCGGTAAACACCAGTAACCTTTATATATGAAACCACTTGATCGTGATACGGCAGCCATTTCCCTGCAATCTAACATTTCAGCAAGGCTTTCACCCGACGGCGATTATCATTTGCAGGGAGATCAGAAAGGAGCGGCCTAATAAGTTATGACACGGGAATACCTTTTAGGTACAGCGCACATTCTGAGATCGTGACTAAACCCAATTTTCACGATATTACCGATATCAAAGATCTTTCACTTCAATTGAAATGAAAAAGCACACAACCCTGGCCAATCAACCAACAAGCAGATTTAGAATAGGGTTTTTAATCATTATCCTTCATCTTGCTTAAATTGGTGTGTAATTTGAGATATACGTCATTTATAAGAGTTATGGAATTAAAAAAAGAAGAAACAAAGAAAAAAAGATCGTTCCTATTTAAGTTGGGTAAAGTGGTAGCGTGGATTCTTGCATCATTCCTATTCCTTGTCATTCTCATCTTGATCCTTATTCAAACTTCTTTTGTCCAGAATTTTGCACGTAAAAAAATTGTTTCTTACCTCGATCATAAATTAAAAACAAGGGTCGAAATAGGCAAGCTGGATATAAAATTCCCCACTACCCTTTCTTTACAAAATGTTTTCTTTGAAGACCAGTCAAAAGATACTTTATTGTATGGGGGCGAGATCAATGTGAATATAAGGATGCTGCGTCTTTTGAAAAATGAGGTACAGATCAAAGAAATAGCACTCAACCATATCGTAGTGAAAGTAAAAAGGCTCCCACCCGACTCCGCCTTCAATTTCCAGTTTATTATAGACGCTTTTAGCAGTGAGCAAACGAAAGTTTCGGAGAAGGAAGATACTTCCACACTCAAAATGAATATTGACAGGATACTGGTAAATAATACAAGAATTATTTATAAAGATGCTTTTACTGGAAATGATATGGACCTCGCTTTAGGGCATCTTGATACAAAGATCAGCACTTTTGACCCCACGCATTTCATATTTGACATTCCCTCCATCACACTCAATGGATTGAAAGGCCATTTTTACCAAACGGAGCCATTAAAAATCTATGCTGAAAATACGATTGCAGGAACCAATCATGAGCCTGAAACGAATTTCCAATTGCTGAATAAAGAAATCAATCTGAGTGATGTGAATGTAGTTTATAAAAGCGGGCCTTCTCATTTGAACTCTTCTTTCATCATCGGCGAAGCACAACTTCACCCTAAAACCATTGATTTAAATAACAGTATCATTACTTTAAAGGATGCCGCAATCAGCAATTCGGATATTGCCATAGAAATGGATTCAAAAGCCGGATCTGATAATTTAAAAGATACGGCCTCCAATGAAGAACAATCCTCTTCTCCCAAAATTTTTTCAGGAGAAATATCCATCAAAAATCTGAACTTAAAATACGACGATCTCTCGGCTCCTCATTCACCCTCGGGAATGGATTATTCTCATCTAGGTATTCAGCAGCTTTCACTAACTGCTTCCAACCTGGAATACGCCACCGATACGATTCTTGCTTCTATCCAGTCGGCCAGCATGAAAGAAAAAAGCGGTTTTATTTTAAATAAATTTACTGCCAATTTCTACATGATTCCCAACGGCGTATTTCTTACCAACCTGTATATTAAAACGCCCGGTTCTGAACTAAGAGACAGATTGTATGTTACTTATGCATCTACCGATGCTATTGCAAAAAACCCCGGAGAACTGGGATTATATATTGATCTGCAAAAAAGTAAAATAAATGTAAAAGACCTGTGGACATTTGTACCACAAATAAAAGCACAAACTGCTTCCTTATCACCTAACGCAACTTTCTATATTGATGCAAAAATCACAGGCAAAGTCAGCGATCTGAATTTTCAAAAATTAAAGGTAAGAGGTTTAACTGCTTCGGATATAAATGCAACCGGTATTATAAAAGGAATGCCCGATCCAAAGAAAATAATAGCAGATCTTACCATCCACAATTTCCAATCTTCTCAAAAAGACATTCTATCCCTAATACCCAAAAACACATTGCCCTCTAATATTACCTTGCCCCATACGATTGCTGCAAGCGGACAAATTAAAGGTGGAATTAATGATCTCTATACTGGATTAAATATCAATACCAGCTTCGGTAATGCAAAAATAGACGGAAGCCTGGTTAACATTACTGACAAGCACAAGGCACGATATAACATGGTTTTACAAGCAAAGAATTTACAGGTTGGCACTTTTATACAGAATCCAAAAATAGGCTCACTTACAGGAATTTTTAAAGTAAAAGGAAACGGCTACGATCCTGTAACAGCTAATGCCAATTTTGACGGAACAATTTCGGAAATATCACTAAATAATTACACTTACCATCATATTAAAACTGAGGGTAAAATTGCCGATAAAAATTATAAACTTACTGCATCGGTTCATGATGCAAATCTTGATGCAACGTTAAATGCGGATGGAATTTTTTCAGGAAAGTACCCCACATTGCATCTCAAAGCCACGATTGACAGTATCAAAACCTTACCACTTCATTTCACTTCGCAGCCGGTAAAATATCACGGAAAAATAGAAGGTAATTTTAACAACATAAATCCCGACAGCCTTGATGGAAGATTATTGGTCACTCACTCTATTCTCATCAATAACGGGAAGAGGGTCACCTTGGATTCTGCCGAGGTGATTGCAGACAATACGCCAGGAAATCAAATCCTCACAGCGAAAACAGATTTTTTTTTAGCTTCGATTAAAGGCCAATATAAACTCACACAGTTAGCCGATGTATTTCAGCAATCCATTGATCCTTATTTTTCATTAACTGATAAAAAGAAGAATCTTAAAGTGGATCCTTATCATTTTAGTATGAACGCTTCTCTAATTGACAACCCCGCACTGAGGGCATTGCTTCCTGATATTTCGCAATTAAAGCCAATTAAATTTTCAGGAAATTTCTCAAACGATAGTGGATGGAATGTTTCTCTCGCTTCACCCCATATAGTTTATGGTACTTCGGTTATTGACTCACTCAATCTTATCGTCAAAACCGGGGACAGTGTCCTTGCATTCAACACCTCTCTTCGTCGTTTCAAAAGTGGCACTTCACTTAACATCTATGCATCCTCATTAAACGGAACCCTGCGAAACAATCACCTTGATTTTACGCTGAACATGAAAGATCAGAATTCAAAAAATAAATACAGGTTGAGTGGAACATTGTTACATCCGTCATTAAAAGACTATGTCTTTAGTTTGAAACCAGATGATTTATTATTAAATACCGACAAATGGACCGTAAATACGGATAATCAAATAAAATATTCAGCGGGTGCCATTCATGCACGCGATTTCATTTTGAGCCGCAATGGACAGCAATTAGGTATCAACAGCAAAGGGGACGGAATGAATGATCCATTACAAATTAACTTCAAAGATTTTAAGATTGGAACCCTTGCGGGTTTCATCCAAAGTGATTCTTTACTGGTAAATGGTTTATTAAACGGCGAAGCAACCATAAAGAATATAGCGACACAGCCAACATTTACCAGCGATCTTACCGTGAACGATCTAAGTGTTTATAACGATACGCTCGGTAATCTCAATGCTAAAATAAATAATGAAGTAGCCAATACTTATCATGCCGATATAACGCTGAAAGGATATGGGAATGATGTAAAGATGAATGGTGATTATTTTGTAAAACCCAGCAACAGCAGTTACGATTTAACGGTGAATATGGCAAGCCTGCAAATGAAAGCCCTTGAGGGTTTCACTAAAGGAGGAATAAAAGATGCCACCGGAAATCTTTATGGAAAAATTGCTTTGAATGGAAGCCTTGATAAGCCCAATATTGACGGGAAGATTCAATTTAACAATACTTCCTTTAATGTGGCAATGCTCAACAACGTTTTTAAAATTGATAAAGAAGCTATTGCGATCATCAATAATAAAGGAATTGAGCTAAACAAATTTTCCATAAGGGATGCAGCCAATAATGCGATCACGATAGATGGCGCAGTTAACACACCGGATTTTTTTAATTATACTTTTGATCTAAAAATAAATGCAAGAAATTTTCAGGCGATCAATTCTACCAGCAGAGACAACCAACTCTTTTATGGTAAAATGGTTTTTTCTACAAAGCTTACCGTAAAAGGAACACCGGAACATCCTATTGTTGACGGAGATCTTACTATCAATGACAAATCAAATTTTACCGTTGTACTCCCTCAAAATCAACCTGGCGTAGAAAGCCGTGAGGGCATTGTGCGTTTTGTTGATATGAGTGCTACCGCAGAAGATTCTTTATTTATGAAACCTTATGATACGCTCAAGACCTCTCCCCTATTAGGTTATGATGTTTCCTTAAATATTAAGGTGGATAAAGAAGCGATCTTTAACGTAATAGTGGATGAAGGTAACGGAGACAATTTAAAGCTTCAGGGAACGGCGCAGATAACTGCAGGAATAGACGCCAGTGGAAAAATAACCATGGCCGGTTCTTATGAAATTGAAGAAGGTTCTTATGATCTTTCTTTTAATTTTCTCAAATCTAAATTTTTAATTCAAAAGGGAAGCCACATAATATGGACGGGAGATCCTACTACAGCGCAGATCAATATTACCGGAATTTATAAAGCCAATACAGCTCCTTACGACCTGGTGCAGGAACAAATATCATCTACCAGTGGCAATGCCAATATTTACAAGCAAAAATTACCCTTCGAAGTACACCTTTTATTACAAGGAAAACTTTTAAAACCACAAATAAGCTTTGACATTGTACTTCCCGAAGACAAGAATTACAATGTTTCTGATGTGGTACTAAGCACTGTGCAAAGCAAGTTAGCACAGCTACGGCAAGAAACCGGTGACATGAATAAACAGGTATTCGCTTTGTTATTATTAAAACGTTTTATAGGTGAAGATCCTTTTAATAATGGCGCAGGCTCTGCAGATGCAGGCACACTTGCCATGCAAAGTGTGAGTAAAATCTTAAGTGAACAATTAAATCAACTTGCCCAAAACCTCGTACAAGGTGTTG
This sequence comes from Ginsengibacter sp., assembly GCA_039937655.1. Taxonomy (GTDB): domain Bacteria; phylum Bacteroidota; class Bacteroidia; order Chitinophagales; family Chitinophagaceae; genus Ginsengibacter. The sequence goes on along the minus strand of JBDTGA010000022.1, from coordinate 61,117 downwards.
ATATTAATTTTGACCTTGCTACAACGCAAGACTACACTACCGGAACTGAACAGGACCGTACCAACCTTAATGTGGGTGTTTCCAAAAGATTACTCAATGATCGTTTAACCGTAACCGTTGGAAGCGATTTTGAACTGCAGGGGCCTATGCAGGGCAATCAGCAAAAAAATAATATTGCAGGAAATATTTCTATCAATTATAAACTGAGTAAAGACGGGAAGTATATGCTGCGTGCTTATCGGAAAAACGATTATACAGATGTAATACAGGGCTATGTAATTGAAACGGGTATCGGATTTGTTATTTCTGTTGACTACAATAAGTTTAAAGAAATATTCAGTACCAAAGAACAACGCAGGAAAAAAAGAGAAATAAAAAAAGAGAATAAAGCTCAGAAAGCAAATAACGAAAACAACGGGAACACAGAAGCTATCCCATCAAAAAGCGAGACTGAATGATAAAAAGTAAGGAAATATCTCTTTTAATCACTATCATAATATGTTTGTTATCGTGCAACTTAACTAAATTAGTGCCCAAAGGAGATGCCCTATACACCGGTGCCACCATAAAAATAAAAGATAGTACACTTTCTAAAAAAGAAAAGAAAAATATTATTGCACAAACCAGCCCGCTTCCCCGCCCTTTGCCCAATAGTAAGTTCCTGGGGATGCGTATCAAATTATTTCTGTACAATCTTGCAGGCGATACATCCAAACATGATTTTATCAGGAAATTTTTAAGAAAGTCAGGGCAACCGCCTGTTTTGTTGAGCAAGGTGAATTTGGACTATAATGTAAAGTTGTTAAAAAATTATCTTGAAAATACTGGTTATTTTCAGGCAGAGGATTTTGGAGACACCATTGTAAAAAGAAAGAAAGGACATGCCTATTATACCCTTACTCCGGGGCCAGTATATACCATTAAGGAAGTTCAATATAAAACAGATAGTTCGTCACTTGGAAGCGCAATTCAAGCTACTAAAAGTAGTTCCATTCTTCATCCCGGTGATCCTTTTAATCTGGAAGTTATTAAAGGAGAACGGTTACGAATAGATGCCATTTTAAAAGAAGAAGGTTATTACTATTTCAACCCTGATTATCTATTATTGGACGCGGATAGTACCATTGGAGATCATACAGTAAATATGTATCTGAATGTAAAACGAAATACACCTACATTGGCAAAAAAACCTTTCATTATTGATAATGTTTACATTTACCCTGATTACCGTCTTAATGCAAAAGGCGCTGATACTCTCAAGAAAGAGAAATATCTATATCAGGGCTATTATATAATTGATCCTAAAAAGAAATTTAAACCCCATTTATTTCCAGATGTGATGCGTTTTGATTCAGGAGATGTATATAACCGTGCCGATCACAACATTACTTTAAGCCGTCTGATCAATCTGGGAGTTTTTAAATTCGTAAAAAACAGGTTTGAAAATTCACCAAATAGTGAAGGCGATACAGGAAGACTCAACACATTTTATTATTTAACGCCACTTCCTAAAAAATCAATCCGTGGAGAGATTTCGGGTAATTCAACTTCCAATAATTTTGTAGGTTCCACGGTTACCCTCACATTCAGTAACCGGAATACTTTTCGGGGAGCAGAGTTATTGGCGGTACACGCCAATGTAGGAAGCGAAGTGCAATACAGCTCAGAGCAAAGCGGTTTTAATACTTACACACTTGGTGGCGGAGTCTCCTTAACCATTCCCAGATTTGTAATACCTTTTTTCCATTTGAATACAACGAATGCTTTCGTACCAAAAACAAAAATTGATTTAAGTTACGATCTTCTCAACCGCAGGAGATTATATACATTAAATTCCTTTAACGCACAACTGGGCTATGAATGGAAAACAAATATAAGGGTAACGCATCAACTCAATCCGTTCGCCATCAATTACGTGAAAGCGCTGAATGTAACGCAGGAATATCGTGACAGTATAAAGGGGAATCCATTACTCAAACATGCAATAGATACACAATTTATCTTAGGTTCCAACTATTCTTATACTATTGATCCTTTTGTAAATAACCCAAATGGGAACGGACTATATTTTAATGGATTAGCTGATATCTCAGGGAATCTTTCGGGTTTGTTAATACCTGAAGATCCTGTTTCCAAACAAAAGAAACTTTTCCATGCACCTGTTTCACAATATCTGAAAGGGCAGGTTGATGTACGTTATTACCGGGAATTAAATCAAAAAACAAGATTAGCAAACCGCATACTTTTTGGTTTCGGATATCCTTATGGGAATTCTCGACAACTTCCTTACATCAAACAATTTTTTATTGGAGGCAACAATAGTATCCGCGCATTTCGAAGCCGCTCCGTGGGGCCGGGCACTTACCGTAACCCCGATGCAGATAGTATTTCATTTTTCCCGGATCAGTCGGGAGATATCAAACTGGAGCTGAATTCGGAACTGCGCTACAAATTCAACAGCATACTGGAAGGCGCTTTATTCATTGATGCAGGAAATATATGGCTATATCGAAAAGACACTTTAGAGCCTGGTGGAGTTTTTAATAAAAATTTTATGAACCAACTTGCTGTAGGAGCCGGTGCGGGACTTCGTTTCGATTTCACCATTTTACTTTTGCGCCTCGATTTCGGGATCCCTTTGAGAGAGCCGTGGTTACCCAACGGGCACCGATGGGTGATTGACAAAATAAATTTCGGTAGTAAAGAATGGAGGAGAAAAAATTTAGTGTTTAACTTAGCGATCGGTTATCCTTTTTGATAATGATAAAGAGATAAAAATACTAAGTTGAAATAAAAAAAACTATTGTATGAAAAATAAATTCATCTTACTGGCATTTTTAAGCAGTGCTATTTTTAGTTGCAATTCAAATCAGGATCAAAAAAAAGAAGTCCCAAAAGATATCATTTCTCCTGATACGGTTACAACGATAAAACCTTCTGCCGATTCGTTGCAGGCGACTATTATTACTTCTCCCGGTATATGGACTGTTGAGGAAGGAACACAGGGGAAGATACAATTAAAGAAACCTGAAATGGCGGGACTGGACACGCTTTCATCTACTCATCTCATCCAATTGATCAATGATAATTTCCCTGAAATAAGACTTGATTTTGTGAAAGTATCCCATGATACCGTATATGTAAAAATACCCGACAGTAAAAGGCTTACACAGGGTTTAGGAGATTCGGGTGCAGAAAACTATCTGGCGTCAGTAACTTTCACACTCACCGAAAGAAAAAATATACAATACGTAAACATTCGATTCCAGAGAGGAGATCATGCAGAGCCGGGAGTTTATACCCGCGAAGATTTTAAAAGCCTGCGATAAAATGGAAATGGAATTCAGATTCTAATTTTTTTTCTTAAAGTCAGGATCAAATGCAGCATTATTGTACATGGATTTATTGAACAAATAATATTTACCATCTTTATAATTACGCCAGTAGCGATGCCCCATCACATCGTAATACAACCTGCCATCCACACTTTTGCGTGCAGCGCTGTCATTCACAGTAATCACTTTAGGAAAAGTTGCTTTGGGAGTACGTCTTTCAAAAGTTTTTCCGGTAACAGCACCATTTTCCATAACCGAAGGATTGCTAACAGAAGGATGTGTTTTTTTACTGCAACTGTGGAGAACAGCAAATAATACAAAGAGAGAGACTATCAGGCGAATTTTATGCATCATATTATTTTAATTATAGGCAACCTTACCAAAATTATGCCATTGAAAAAATACCGTATTCAATGATCAGGAAAAATAGATAAGACATCCCTGAAAACAGTCATCTTGTTAATAAAATTTTAATAATCATTTTAATCATTTTTATCACACTGTATGGCATCATTATTTCTTAAGCAGCAGCGAAACCCTATATATAAACTCATCTAAATTTTTACCCATGAAAAAGAAAATGAATCCATTTTTGTTGTATTCACTTGCATTCAGCCTTGTAATTTTTTCTGCCTGTAACAAAAATACCGACAGCATCAAATCTACCCAATCAGGTGTAATGGCTTTTAACTTAATACCCGATAAAGTATCTGTCGGCTTTTTAGTTTCCAATTACAATCTTACCAACGCGTCTCTCTCCTATCCCAATTATACCGGGAATTATTTATCCGTGAATAGTGGTCAGGGAAATATACAATTAATAGATGCCTCCGCCAATTCACTTCTCTCTACCGATTCTTATATCTTTGAACCCGGGAAATATTATTCACTCTTTGCTGTAGGTGCCAATGGTAATTATAAGAATGTGATCGTTAACGACAACTTCGATTCCCTTAGTGCCGTGTCAGGCAATGCCTTCATACGTTATATCAATGCGATCCCCGATTCTTCGCAGGCTACAGTAATGGTTACAGCTAACGAGAACAATGTTATAAATGAACCGGCTTCTTATACGGATGTTTCTGATTTTAAAGAAGTAGCGCCCGGAGATATTCCTGTGAAAGTAAATAGCGATATGGGAAATTTTTCTGCCGAAAGAACTATTACGCTAGAGAAAGATAAAATTTACACCATTTTATTAATGGGAATACCGGCAGAAACGGATACTACCAAATCAGTACAAATCAAATATATTCAAAATGGAACGGTAACTCCTTAGATATCATACAACCAGGCTCGCATGTGATAAAGCCTGTTTTAAAAGATCAACTTGTATTCCTCTACTGATTTAAGACAGACATTGATTGGATAAAGCAGGCTCAGATGCATTTTAATTTTATAAAACAAATGTTCATTACTCCTTTATTAATTGCTGAATAGCACTGATCGTTTGTGCCGGATCGGCATCAAGCCCTTCTTTTTGAAAACGCAGGATTCCTTTCTTATCCAAAACGGAAATGATATTACTGTGAGAAAAATTCCCTTCTGCATCTCTTGCAAATTGCACGTTCAAAAGTACAGAAAGAGTTCTCACAGCATCTTCATTGCCATGCAATAAAGTCCAATTTTTGTCCAAGCCCATGCTATTAGCATACTTATTTAATGTATCCGGAAGGTCTCTATCGGCATCAAAACTTACCAGTAAAAAATTTACTTTCTTATTTTCATTTTTCAATTTACCCTCGATATTTTGAATATTAGCAGTAAGCCGCGGACATGCATACGTGCAATGTGTAAATATCATCGCTACTACAGTAGGTTTTCCTGCAAAAGCAGAAAGGGTGACCTCTTTGTTCTTCTGGGTTTGAAAAGTATCAGTAAGTTGATAAATACTTTCCGTAGATAAAGTGCCCACGGGCGCTACAGTACTCTTTTGCATTTCACCGGTAAATGCAGATTGATTGCTCACATTGGAACAGCCCAGCAATACCACCGCAAAAAAAAGACAGAAAAGAGTTTTCATTTTTATTTATTTTTAGAATGAGCCTTTCAGGCTTCAGCTCAATAGGAAGTCGAAGGAATGTCAGCGTTGCCTGTCTTGATTTTTCGGGAGCCTCCCAAAAAAAACAGAACAAGTGGTCGAAGATAGTACCGTACAAGAAAACTTTCAAAATATTAAGCCGCCTTTGGCAAGCTCAGGCTAACAGCTAATATCTTCGAATGAAGCGCATGATCCCATTTATTTTAAATTACTCGCACACCTGAATCCAAGATTAGCAATACAGAAATTCCCCTTAAGGCTCCCACGATAGCTAAAACGAAGATAGCTGGCATAGTCAGATTTATCAGCTACATTAATGGCACCACCGGCACAAAAGTTCTTTAACTCATCTTCCGTACTCCCTCTCGAATCTGCCGAGGCAATAAAGCTATTAAAATTAAAAGTCCATTCCCATATCAATCCGTGCATATCATACAATCCATATACATTCTGATAAGTGGATTTTACATTGGGAAGAACCGGCAAATTGGGCTTCGTGTACCAGTCTAAAATATAATTCGTGAGAGATTTATGTTTACTGTTCGTGGGAGCACCTTTGGCCGCAAACTCCCACTCTGCTACCGTAGGCAATCTTTTATTTTTCCATTTGCAGTAAGCTGCTGCTGCAAACCACGAAACATTTACTACGGGTGAATTGTAAATTCTTTTATTGGCCTCGCCGATCTGTAGATCACTTTTCCAATATCTTAAATAATTGGTATCAGCAAAAAGCCGGTTCACCTTCGACCTTCTCCATTGCGGATTGGCTTTTACAAATTCCAGAAAATCAGCATTGGTTACAGCAGTCTCATCCATCCTGAAAGAAGCCACTTGCAGTGGTCTGTAGCTCTGTGTAATAAAGAATGGCTTATAACTCCCTGAAGGGATCACCGCCATTCTTTTTTCACGAATAATTGCTTTCCCCTGAGCATTGGAAACTCCGGAGAAAGCAATCATGACCAATATGGTTAAAAAATATTTCATTTATAAAAGGACATTCTTTTTGTTCAATGGTTATTTTTTTATTTTTTGATAGATAGAAGGGTTTTCTGCTCCTGTCACTTTTATTTGTGCAATCGCACCTTTATTAAATGCCCGGAAAATAGAATGATCCACAAGATTGATCACTTCGGGAACCTGCATTTTCATTTCTACAATGGTAGCACCACCGGCAGGTATCAAAGTAGTTTGTACATCTGTATTGATTTCATGTCCTCCCTCCATATATACTTTGGTAAACAATTGCCCGATTGGATGAAAAGAAGAAACCAGATTAGGGCCACCGTTTCCTACAAACAATCTAACAGTCTCTCCAACCTTTGCCTGCAAAGCATTTGCACCGGTTGTAGAACGTACTCTACCATTGAATAAAACATAATCCGGATTTTCTGCAAGTGCTTTATCTTCATCAAAATCCTGTAATCCTTTGGCATCAAATTTTCCTTTTGTATAAAAATCACCCTGCATCAGGTAATATTCTCTATCCACTTTAGGCAGTCCACCCTGTGGTTCTACCAATATCAAACCATACATTCCATTAGCGATATGCAAAGGTACGGGGCCTGTGGCACAATGGTAAACAAACAAGCCTGAGTGTAAAGCGCGAAATTGAAAATGAGTGGATTGTCCGGGAGCAGTTGCAGTAGCATCAGCACCACCGCCAGGCCCTATTACAGCATGTAGGTCAATACTGTGACTCATCTTGCTGTCAGGAGCATTTTTCAAAGTAAATTCTACCAGGTCACCCTGCCGTACCCTGATAAAGTTTCCTGGAACATGGCCACCGAATGTCCAGAAAGTGTATTCTGAGCTATCCGATATGGGCATCACTTTTTCAATAGCTTCCAGTTGCACGATCACTCTTTTGGGAGAGGTATAAGTCAATGGTTTCGGCACATTAGGAGCTTCGGTTAATTCCGCAGTAACTGTTCCGGTAGTTACGGTATCAATATTACTTTCTGAGGTAGAATTTCCCGGATTGGTCTTGCAGGAAAAAAAGAAAGCACTTAAGGATAAAAATAAAATTACCGGTAAGATCATTCTTGAGAGGGCTGTATTCTTTTTTGAAATGTGTAACATGTTTTACTGTTTATATTTAAGAATTATTGTTTTGATTTACTATTTGTAAAAAAGCAGTGCAAACCTCGGGGTTATTATCATCATAAAAAAGAATCATCCTCATTTATAAATATGACCGTGCTCATATTTTCAACGTAAAAAAATATTAATAATGGAATACACCCGAAGAACCGTGACCCGCTTTTGACGATTGATAATGATTTTCATATAATAATGATTTAAAAATACGAGGTAAAATCCGCCTCTCTGCCTGAAGGAAAAACTAGTGAGGATCAAAAAATAACACTATGCCCCTCATATTACGGGAAACAAACTCCGGGGTGTTCAATCTTGTCTAAACAAAACAAAGGTTTCATCCGTTTCTGATTCCAGAATTTTTGATTATTTCCTCTTACACAATCATGGCAGTTACCGCCTCAATTCTATTTAAAATGCGCCTATCAAAAATTACTTTCACCATTAAGCACACATTTCTGTATTTTTAAAAGAATTTTGCGTTCTTATGCAAAAAGATTCAATATGGATAAAAAGCTTCTTGGTGAACAGGAAAAATTCAAAGCGGTATTCCAAAATGCTTCCCTCGGTATTCTTGTAATCAATGAATCGGGAGTGATCACACTCGCCAACGATTTTTTACTCAGACAATTCGGTTATTCAAATGCCAAAGAATTGATCGGTAAAAAAATGGAACTACTCATCCCAAAAAGGTATCACCATCAACACGTAACCGATCGCAGCCAATATATAGAACATCCTGTAACAAGGCCTATGGGGATAGGGCGAGACCTCTTTGGAACTAAAAAAGACGGGACTGAAATGCCGCTGGAAATAAGCCTGAGCAGTTACACCAATGAAGAGGGAGCCTTTTCAATTGCCTTTATCAGTGATATTACTCCAAGAATAGAAGTACAAAATAAATTGAAAGAGCAAAGGGTAGAACTGGCGGTCATTAATAAAAAAATAGAAGCATTAAATGAAGAGCTGGAAAAAAAAGTAGAAGCACGTACTTCCAAACTGCATGAGATCATGCAAAAATTAGAAGTTTCAAAAGACGAGATTTCCAGAGCATTGAGCAAAGAAAAGGATCTTGGAGACTTGAAAAGTGCTTTCGTTTCCATGGCCTCACACGAATTCAGAACTCCTCTGAGTACGATCCTTTCTTCCGCATCATTACTGGCAAAATATAAATTAACGGAAGAACAACCCAAAAGGGATAAGCATGTTCAGCGTATCAAATCTTCCGTGATCAACCTGAATAATATTTTGAATGAATTTCTCTCTCTGAGAAAAATAGAAGATGGAAAAATATCAGCACGCAGATCTATTTTTGACATTGAAACCTTCATTCAGCAACAAATCAATGAGATGACTGAAATTTTCAAAGCCGGTCAAAAAATAAATTATTCACATACGGGCAATCGGGAAGTGATCCTTGATGAGGTGTTGTTCAAAAACATTCTGATCAACCTCCTTTCCAACGCCGTCAAGTTTTCCGGAGAAAATAAACCCATCTATATTACGACCGAATTAAAAGATAAAAGATTACAATTCAATATTCGTGACGAAGGAATAGGCATTTCAGAAAAAGATCAGGAACACCTGTGCCAAATGTTTTTTCGTGGTGCCAATGCAATGAATATTCCCGGGACAGGCCTTGGATTACACATCGTAGCAAAATATACCGAAATGATGAAAGGTGAAATAAAAATAAAAAGTAACCCCGGTAAAGGAACTGAAATAAATTTAATCTTTGTACAATGACTAAAATATTATTGGTAGAAGACAATAATGAAATCAGGGAGAATACCCGTGAGATACTTGAGCTGGCCAATTATAAAATAACCACTGCCGTCAACGGTAAAGAAGGTTATGAAATGGCCATGAAAGAAATTCCTGACCTTATCATCTGCGATATCATGATGCCGGTACTCGACGGATACGGTTTGCTTCATCTCGTTAATAAAAATGAAAATCTAAAAAGTATTCCCTTTATCTTCCTTACTGCAAAAACAGAACGCAGCGATTTCAGAAAAGGAATGGAAATGGGTGCCGACGATTATATCACCAAGCCTTTTACCGACATTGAACTATTAAACGGCATTGAAAGTAGGTTACAAAAAATAAAATTTCAGCAAGAAAAAAGCGAATCTCTGCAAAACCTGAATGATTTCTATAAAGAGATCAAAAATGAAAATGCACTCGAGAAGCTGACCACTTCCAACATAATCAATTCTTATAAAAAGAAACAAAGAATTTACTCTGAAGGAAACCATCCACACAGCCTGTATTACCTGGACTCCGGCAAAATAAGAACGTACAAGATTAATGATTACGGAAAAGAACTTACCATAAGCTTATACAATGCAGGAGATTTTTTTGGCTATAATGCACTTTTGGAAAATACCGTCTATAAAGAAACTGCTGAAACGCTGGAAGAATCTGAGATCAGTATCATTGACCGCGAAGATTTTGAGATACTCATTAACAACAATAAAGAGGTAGCACACAAATTCATAAAACTCCTCGCAAATAACATAACGGAGAAGGAAGAACAACTCATTAATCTTGCTTATAATTCTCTTCGCAAAAGAGTGGCTGATGCCATTATCACCCTGCTGAAGAAATATAAAAATAAAGAGCAAACTAAATTTATCATCCACATTTCAAGAGAAGACCTGGCGCACATCGCAGGCACCACCACTGAATCACTGATAAGGACACTCAGCGATTTTAAAAGTGAAAAACTCGTGGAAGCAGAAGCGGGATATGTAAAAGTACTGGATGAAAAAGGGCTCCTTTCTATGCTTAATTGACCACCAGATAATCTGCAACATTTTTTATTATTATTTTTTGACAAAGTCAAAAACTCAAACAGGCCACTATCAATAAAAATAATAAATCATACCGGGTGAAATGATTTAGTTCATACAACAAAAAACTCTTTACGGACTATTTAACCCAAGAAGATCATTGTAACAGATCAGCCAATTCTCTTTTATATTTCAAAGCAGTATGGTATCCTATATCGAATATTTTAGCGGCATTTCTTATATTGACCAAGCCAAACTTATCTAATGCAGCCTCAATAAAAACATCACATTGAGGTGCTCTGCTATAAACAGAATTGGCAACAGCAATATGATACGTTCTTTCTATCATAGCCGCCTTTGAAAACCTGAAATGTATATCGCTGATATCCTCCAGCTTATTTACATGCGACCCGATGATCTTATCACAAATACCCAATAAGGGTTCTACCGGAAAATTATTCAGCAACCCCCCATCTACCAGTTTACTGCCTCCCTCAATCACCGGTTGAAATACCACCGGTACTGAAGCAGACGCTATAATTCGTGATATGAGATTCCCCTTTGAGAAGAAAAGAGTTTTGCTGTGCAAAAAATCAGTGGCATTTATAAATAAAGGGATTTGTAACGACTCAAAAGAATCTTCAGGAATATTTTCAAGCAATATTTTTCTGACAGCCTCTAAGGAAAATATCCCTTCTTTGCGCCACAAAACACTTGAGAATCCAAAATAAGAACCATTCTTTGTCAGTGCAATGTCCAGTATCTCATCCGGTTTCTTGCCCGAAGCATATAAAGCGCCAAAGATTGCTCCGGCACTCACTCCCGAGATCGCAGCAACTTTTATCTGCAATTCATCCAGTACCTTTAACAATCCCAGATGTGCAAACCCTCTTGCACCACCACCACTTAATACCAGGCCGATCTTATTCATATTACTGTATAAAAATAAAATATAAACTGAACCCTTCTCTTTCTGAATCCCTACCCATCAGGCTTTTGCAACAGCATAATGAAGGAAAATGAAAAGGGTCGTCATCCTTTATAATAAAATAAAGATCGGGGAAGAAATTGAGGTAAAACAATTATTTATTATTTTTGCGCCTCTTTGGCCCCGTAGCTTAACTGAATAGAGTATCTGACTACGGATCAGAAGGTTCCAGGTTTGAATCCTGGCGGGGTCACCATACAGGACTTTTCTTCATTTTTGATGGAAAGTCCTTTTTTATTTTCTGTTATTTGCCTGCAAAGAGAGATATCCTTCCTAAATACATCATTCGGATTTCTTTTTTATATTGTAATCAATAACCGGCAATTCAATTTTATCACCAAAGTTGAATTTTAGTGCGCCTGTTAGTTACTGGTTTCAGTCTTTAGAAAAATAAATCATCTCCTCCAAATCATTATTCTTTAGCATATTGCAGAAAATTATCGTTGATGAAAATATATTTCTGGTCGGTGGGAAAAGCGCATGAACCTTATGTAAAGGAGGGGGTCGGACTATTTACCCAGCGCATTTCGCATTATTATCCGATAGAATGGAAAATCTTTCCTATAGCAAAAAATGCAGCAACACTAAATGAGGAACAGATAAAAAAAGCAGAGGCCTCTCTCCTTCTCCATACTTTGCAGGATGATGATGTGCTGGTAGCCCTTGATGAAAACGGGAAGCAATGGAATTCCATCGAGCTCGCCGGTTTCATTCAGCAAAAAGCCAATGAGAGTTCTAAAAATATTATTTTTTTAATTGGTGGGGCTTATGGAATACATGAAAGTGTATTAAAAAAATGCAGTTTCAAATGGAGCTTATCCAAACTTGTTTTTCCGCATCAGCTTGTTCGGTTGATCCTTGCCGAACAAATTTATCGCGCCTGCACTATCATCCGCAATGAAAAATACCATCATTCTTAGTTTTTGTGTAGGTTTGATGCTTCTAAAAATAAAATATGTCTGTTACTCTTATCATCATAATCGTCACCGTTATCATTTCTCTTTTTGCATTCAGGTCACCAAAAGTGATGAATGACCTCATTTTTTATCCCTCAGTAATGAGTGGCACCAATCAATGGTATCGGTTTATTACTTACGGGTTTATTCACGCCGATCTTTCCCACCTCTTTTTCAATATGTATGCTTTCTACTTATTTGGAGGAGCATGCGAGAGTTTCTTCTCAGAAATCTTCGGTAATTATGGAAAAACATTTTATATACTCATGTATTTCCTGGCCCTTATTGCAAGTGTGGTACCCGATTATTATAAAAACAAAAGCAACTCCGGATACAGAAGCCTTGGAGCGTCAGGAGCCGTATCGGCAGTGGTATTTGCGTATATTATGTTTCAACCGTTGCAGGGAATCGGATTAATATTCATCCCTATTTTTATTCCCGGCTTTTTGTTCGGAATTATATTCATAGCAGTTTCTTACTTTCTCGGTAAAAAAGGTGGATCAAGAGTGAATCATTCCGCCCACATCTGGGGCGCTCTGTTCGGAGTAATCTTCATTATTATTTTCAGCGAATATTTTTCATCGTATCCCTTACTGGACAATTTCATCAAATCGGTAAAAGGAATGGATATACGGCATATTTTTACAATGCCTTAAAATAAAAAGAAAGTACCTTCTTTGTTTTGCCGGTAATCTTAAACCGGTCATCTATCCGTTTGCCGATGATCCAAATAATTCTTTTATTACTTTCTATCACCCATACTTTTTCTTTTTCGGTCATGGACATTTTTTGATCTACAAAAAATTTACTGAGCTTCTTCTTGCCTGGCATTCCCAATGGATAAAAATAATCTCCCTGCTTCCACTTTCTCAACAAGAGAGGAAAAGTAACACTCTTTGCATCAAGCATGGCGATGAGGGCAGAAGAAGGGATCTTCTCACTTACCAATTCCTCTTTTTTAATTTTCAATTTTCCAAACTCAAAATCAACCCGATAGCCATCCGATTCCACATCCTCTTCATTAATTAAAATATGGCCGGCTTCCAATGTATTGGCCGGCGCAATGATAAGCCAATTGCGGTTCCTTATAATTTTGTGGGTAGCAGATGAAATATATTTTCCACTTTCACGATGCAGTAAACCAATCACATCATCCGATTGATGTGGTGTAAAACCATAGTCTTTTATGATTTCATAAACAATGGTTTTCAATGGCTGTGATTTCTGAAGTTTTAAAACAGGAATGTGAATTTCATTTCCTTTTTGTTCCAACAATCTTTTCTTATGAAAGCCAATAGATTGCTGATACAAAATTTCAATTTCATGAAATCTTTCCATGTTGCTGATTAGGTTTTCTTCCGCTTGCGGAAAAACCTTTTGCACAGATGGGATCAACTGATGTCTGAAATAATTGCGTGTATATTTATCCGAATTGTTAGAAGAATCTTCTACAAACTCTAAATTCCTTCCTTTTATAAATGAAAGTAGTTCTTCTTTTTTGGCAAATAATAATGGTCTGATTATTTTCCCTTGTTTAGGCAGAATTCCCTGCAAACCCTTTATTCCTGTGCCTTTAAAAAAATTCATAAGGAGGGTTTCTATATTATCATTGGCATGATGAGCAGTAAGAAGGTATGGCCCCCTGCCCCCCGAAGAGGGAAGAAGTGGTGTATCCGATGATAGAATAGTTAGCTGATCGCTCATACCTGATACCTCACACCTGATACCTGATACCTGATACTTATTACCTGAAACCTCACTCAGCAATTCATCAAACCATGCATACCTTAATTCACGTGCCGCAACCTGGATAGATACTTTATTTTCTTCTGCGTACTTTTTGGTCTCAAATCTTTTTACAAAAATCTTTACCTGATATTTTTTTGCAAGTGCACGAACAAATTTTTCATCACGCTCACTCTCCTCTCCTCTTAATTGAAAATTACAATGAGCAATTTCAAAATTAAAACCCGCGTCGTGGCATAGTTCACACAATACAACGGAATCAGCACCACCACTTACGGCCAGCAACAAATAATCTTTCTTCTGAAAAAGACTCTGCTGTTCTATATTTTTTATAAATTCATTTACTAATAACATCTTTTTTATTACCTGCAATATAGAGAAAGATTGCAATTTGTCTCTACAATGTATCTTCAGCATCTTCATACGCACCCTGCAATTCAGTATATGAATGAGAATCATTGGCAGCCTCTGCTACTTCCATTCCTCTTTTATATACACGCATCGCTTTTTCAATATCCCCGATCCGTTCCAATAATTTCCCTAAATGGTAATAAGAGCCAAGATAAGTAGGCTCTCTTTTTAAGATCTCATTGAACAGTTTTCTTGCTTCTTCATCATTGCCTACCTTAATATATTCCAATGCCAACGCATGTTGCAGAAAGCTGTCCTTATCTGCAGTCTTCATATATTCCTTTAACTTACCAATCCTGTCCATCAAATAATTTTTTACTTTTTTTTTACTTAGTATCTTCGCAACTCTTAAAAAAGAAGAATAATGAAGATACTGGTTTGTATTAGCAAAACACCCGATACCACGGCAAAAATAGCCTTCACTGATAACAATACGAAATTTGCTGAGGCTGGTGTACAATTTATTTTGAATCCTTATGATGAGTGGTATGCCCTGGTAAGAGCCATTGAATTGAAAGAAGCGAATCCTTCTACTGTACTACATTTAATCAATGTGGGCGGTACAGATTCTGACCCTATTATCCGCAAAGCACTTGCTCTTGGTGGCGATGAAGCTATTCGGGTAAACAGTGCGAGTCATGATGATTTTTACATTGCTACGCAAATAGCAGAAGTGGCCAAACAAAATAATTACGATCTTATTTTCACCGGTAAAGAAACCATAGATTATAACGGGTCTTCTATAGGTGGAATGGTAGCAGAACTATTAGAACTCCCTTATATTTCCCTGGCTACTAAATTTACCCTTGAAGGAAATGTGGCTACTGTAGAACGTGAAATTGAAGGTGGAGAAGAAACTGATGTAGTAACTCTTCCCGCAGTAGTTAGCTGCCAGAAAGGAATGGCCGAGCAACGGATCCCAAACATGAGAGGGATTATGGGTGCAAGAACAAAACCACTAAAAGTAGTAGAACCCGTACAGGCAGATACTTTTACAGAGACTGCTTCGTTTGAATTGCCTCCCGCCAAAGCAGGAGTAAAACTGGTTCCTGCAGATCAGCCGGAAGAGCTGGTAAGGTTACTTCATGAAGAAGCAAAAGTGATATAATTTCTAATTTTTAATTCTCAATTATAATGGTATTAATATTTTTAGATCAGGCAGAAGGACATATAAAAAAGAATTCTTTCGAAGCGGCGTGTTACGGTGTTAAACTCGCAGAGAATCTGAATACTTCAGCAGAAGGAATTGTGCTGGGAACCGTTACGGATGATTTAGCTGCTTTAGGAAAATATGGTTTGAAAAAAATCCATACTCTTAAAAATGAAGTGCTGAATAATTTTGATGATCAAGTATTTGCCCACATCATCGCGGAAGTTGCCAAAAGTGCGGATGCCAAAGTAATCATCTTTTCAAATAATTTTAATGGTAAAGCTGTGGCTCCCCGTTTATCAGTGAGATTAAAAGCGGGTCTTGTATCGGGTGCCGTAGCACTTCCTGATACCACTAATGGCTTTGTAACCAAAAAGAGTGTGTTCAGTGGGAAAGCATTTGCCACTATTGCCATCAAAACCGACATAAAAATAATTTCACTAAACGCCAACGCCTACAAAGCAACCAAAGGAGAAGGAACTGCTGAAGTTGTAGCATTAAATATTGAAATTCCTGCATCCAAAGTAACCGTAAAAGAAGTAAACAAAGTTGCCGGTGAGATTCCTTTATCAGAAGCAGAACTGGTAGTGAGTGGTGGCCGCGGATTAAAGGGGCCTGAGAACTGGGCCATCGTAACGGATCTTGCCAAAGCACTAGGCGCTGCTACAGCCTGCAGTCGGCCTGTAAGTGACAGTGACTGGAGGCCGCATCACGAACATGTAGGACAAACAGGCCTTACCATTGCGCCCAACTTATATTTTGCTATCGGAATTTCCGGTGCTATTCAACACCTTGCCGGTGTGAACAGAAGTAAAACAATTGTAGTAATTAATAAAGACCCTGAAGCTCCTTTTTTCAAAGCAGCAGATTACGGAATTGTAGGCGATGCATTTGAAGTGGTTCCTAAAATTACTGAAGCCGTTAAAAAACTGAAAGGCATTAGCTAGTTTAAGTCTAGCCGGCTTATTTACATTTTATAAGACAGGCTTTCAAAGAAAGGCTTTTATTTTTATATTTGTTATTCACAAAAAGGCTCCGCCAAAGCGGATTGAGTTATATGAAGAAAATAGAATTGGAAATTGTTGCGCTTTCTCATAGTATTACTCAAACCCATTCTTATGCGGTGGTATTGGGTGAAGTAAATGGATTACGCAGGCTGCCTATCGTGATTGGAGGTTTTGAGGCACAGGCAATTGCAGTAGCGCTCGAACGTATGCAGCCAAGCCGCCCCCTCACACACGACCTGATGAAAAATTTCATGATGGCATTTAATATTGAACTTCACGAAATCATTATCAATGACCTGCAGGAAGGTATTTTTTATTCCAAATTGATTTGTTCCTCCGACAAGGATACAGTAGAAATTGATTCCCGTACTTCTGACGCAGTAGCCCTGGCCGTAAGATTTGGGTGTCCTATTTTTACCTATAATAATATACTGGAAAGTGCCGGTATCCTGATGGAAGAAGATGATAAAAAGAAGAAAGTAGTGGTCTCCCACAACGATGAAGGAAGTGATGACCTCAAAAAGTTATCTTTAATCGAACTGGAATCTTTGCTGGCAGAAGTTCTAGAGCACGAAGATTATATAAAGGCAGCTTCCATCAGAGACGAGATCAAAAGAAGAAAAGCAAGCTAAATAGGTTGCAGTGATTAACTCTGTGTGGAACTTAATGATTCTATTCCTGATCCCTTATTTCATATTCTTCACTTTCTATTCCTTACGACTGCATGGTAACTTTCCCTAATTGTAAAATAAATCTTGGCCTCCATATTCTTCAAAAAAGGACGGACGGTTATCACAATATAGAAACTGTATTTTTCCCTGTTCCATTTTATGATGCACTGGAGATCAATCCCTCTCATGAAAATACAACCGTATTCAGTAATACAGGTATCCCCGCAGGAAAAGAAGAAGATAATTTATGTATGGCAGCTTATCATTTATTAAAAAAAGATTTCCCAACCTTACCCGAAATAAATATCCATCTTCATAAAGCAATCCCTATAGGCGCCGGACTGGGCGGAGGTTCGGCGGATGCTTCATTTACATTAACGCTCCTCAACCAAACGTTTAATCTCGAACTCAGCCCTTTCAGATTTTTCGAATATGCCTCTATGTTAGGAAGCGATTGTTCATTCTTTTTGTTCAACAAACCCTGCATAGCCACCGGCAGAGGTGAAAGCATGGAAGTGATCAAATTCTCATTGTCCGGTTACAAAATATTACTCATTAATCCCGGGATACACATCAATACAAAAGAAACTTTTCAACAGGTAATACCCGAAATACCGAAGAAACAAATCAAGGATATCATACAACAACCTATTGAAACATGGAAGCACGAATTGATAAATGATTTCGAGAAGGTGGTTTTTCCCCGGTACAACGAAATAAAAAATCTTAAAGAAAATCTATACAATCACGGTGCCGTTTATGCATCTATGACCGGGACAGGAAGTACGGTATTTGGGATTTTTAACAGTAAGGACAAAATCAATTTCCCCATTAAAAAAGAGTATTTCCAGAAAGAGATTTACCTTCCCTGACAATTTCAAAGAAGTGTTGTTCAGATTATTTTTCATATCTTTTTTTTCAGTGTGTTCCCTCGTGGCATCTGCTCAGATTGATTCACTGAATATACTTTACAATGTAGATTCACTGAACAAGATCTACGGAAAACACAAGCATTTTTTAAAAGAATATCAATTAGTTTCTCTCCTAGCACTCTCCGATTATCCCGAATTGATGGATGAAAGAATCAAATTCAAATCCGCAAGCATCAACAGTACGGCGAGAACCACCGTGTCATTTCCATCCATATTTGGAAAAGAAAATAAGCACTATGTCATTTACATCAATAATGACCTAAAAAGAACAGGAATGCTTCCCTCCGACATGCCTTTTGATGCGCAGGTAGCATTGATCGCACATGAACTGGCACATGTATTGGATTTTAAGAATCGGGGTTTCCTGAGCATGAGCTTGTGGGGGATACGTTATTTGTTCGTAAAACAAAGATCAAAGATTGAAAAGCATGCTGATAAAACAGTTATCGAGCGTGGGCTGGGCAGGGAACTATACCATTTTACCAATTTTATACTTAACCATTCTACTGCCAATAAACATTATTTAAAAATGAAGCAAAGCAGGTATCTTTTGCCAGATGAAATACTGTCTCTTACAAAAAAATACAAACAATAAAAATCCTGTTATTGGGTTGTCCATTTTTTCAATACCTTTGTAACATAAATAATAGAATTGACCAACACATCTTACATACCTTCTTTTCTGTCAAGAAATCTTGATTTCTTAGATCATACGATCTAACTATATCGCCCCATCCATTCTCTTTACTTTTCGTTTATTATTATCCAACTTTTTAATTTTTTTTATATGTCAGTACAATCCACCATTTCGCAAACCAATCATTTCATTGATCTTGAAGATAAATACGGAGCTCATAATTATCATCCGCTCCCGGTAGTTTTAAAAGAAGGAAAAGGCGTTTTCGTATGGGATGTGGAAGGGAGAAAATACTATGATTTTCTCAGTGCTTATTCTGCCGTAAATCAGGGACACTGCCATCCAAAGATCATCCAATCATTGATTGAACAAGCCCAAAAGCTAACTCTTACCAGCAGGGCATTCCACAGTGAAGAGTTATCGGTATTCACTGAATACATTACCCAATATTTTGGTTATGATAAGGTGTTGCCGATGAATACCGGTGCCGAAGCGGTAGAAACGGCTTTGAAACTTTGCCGTCACTGGGCCTATAGAGTAAAAAAAATTGAACAAAATAAAGCGAAGATCCTGGTATGCAGTGGCAATTTTCACGGCAGAACGTTGGGAATCATCTCTTTCAGCACTGATCCTATAGCAAAAGATGATTTCGGCCCCTATACTCCAGGCTTCGAAGTAATACCCTACAATAATCTCCCTGCACTCGCAGAAGCGTTGAAAGATAAAAACGTAGCAGGTTTTCTTGTAGAACCAATACAGGGTGAAGCAGGAGTAAATGTCCCGGACGATGGTTATTTATCAAAAGCCAAACAATATTGTTCTGATGCCAATGTATTGTTCATCGCTGATGAGATACAAACAGGACTATGCAGAACCGGAAAATTACTTTGTTGCGATCATGAAAATGTAAGGCCAGACATTTTAATATTAGGAAAAGCATTGAGTGGAGGTACTATGCCTGTTAGCGCTGTTCTCGCTGATGATGAAATCATGCTGACTATCAATCCCGGCGAACATGGCAGTACTTATGGTGGAAATCCTTTGGCTTGCAAAGTTGCAGTAGCTGCACTGGAAGTACTGAAAGATGAAAAGATGGCCGAAAATGCAGAAATTTTAGGAAAAATATTCAGAGAGGAATTACAAAAGATTAATTCTCCGCACATCTTAAAAATACGGGGTAAAGGCCTTCTAAATGCAATCATTATAGATCACGGAGATGAAGATGCCGCTTGGAAGTTATGCCTTGAACTAAAAGAAAATGGCCTTCTGGCCAAACAAACGCATGGTAACATCGTACGATTTGCTCCACCACTGATTATCACCAGGGAGCAAATACTGGATTGTGTGTCAATAATTAAAAAAGGTTTGAAAGTGTTGGATAGATAAAAGTAAGTTGTCAAAAGAAATCCGGCCTACTTCATATCATCGGCGGTAAAGGTCAGGGGAAGCAGATAGGCAGCATTTCCAATAACCTGCACTTTTCCCTCCATACCACTTAATATAATACGAATGGGATTTCCTGTCCGTCCCTGAAACTCTGCAAAAGACTGTCGGCAGATACCACAAGGGCTCACCGGAGTATCACTTTTCCCGGAAAGATTATGGTAGGAAATTGCAATCGTTTCAATTCCCACACCGGGATACAAAGACGATGCTGTTGACATTAAAGTTCTTTCTGCACAAATCCCTGCGGGATACGAAGCGTTCTCCTGATTGGTACCACTCACCGTCTTTCCATTTACTAATTTTGCAAAAGCCCCCACCCTGAAATGGGAATAAGGAACATAAGCAAATTGCGTAACATTCCTGGCTTCACGCAGCAAAGATGCATCTTCAGCATCCAATTCATCTATAGAATCGTACACGTTTATTTTAAATGTAAACTCCTCAATATTCATTTTTTTATTTTTAGTGATACAAATTACATTTTATTTCAAAACAAAAATAGAAAGAAAATAAAATCAAAAAAGCCGCATAGAAATGCGGCATTTTGTTAAGAACCAATCAGGTTCTGTAACCCCCAAAGAAAACGAGTTGAATTATTTTTATTTTAAAGCAAGTATTCTCACTTCGCTCAATTCTATTTTTCCATCATTGTCCACATGCCTTAAACGATAATATGATTTTTTTGTATTTGTATTAACCTTGTCAAAACAGTCATAACAATCACAGTTTCTCCTGGTAGGATCTGGCCCCATCACATAAGCGACCGTTCTAAAATTTTTTCCGTCACTACTTTTTTCCACCATAAAATAATTAGTTGGTACCCCATTATCAGTTGCCCAGTTGATAAGCACCTTATTTTGATCCTTCACAACCTGAAAATCAATAATATTTACTTTCTGATGCTGCGTTTCCTGCGCGTTGCTTCCTAATGAAAGCGTAGCAAAAAGAATTACCAAAGCACTCCTGAATATCATATTTTTTTTCATTGTACCATTTTTAAGAATTAGCGTTTACAATGAATATTAGAATTCGGGTTTCAATAAAATTTGGACTTAGAGCAAATGCTCATTCCTGGTTTGAAGATTCGAATATCTCCATACTCAGCAAAAAAAAACGGGTTACTTACGTATTAACAAATAGCAGGGTTTAGTGTTTTCGGATGACTCGTCAAATAAAGAAATCTTAAGCCAGTTTAAATAAGCAAGCAGAATAGTATAGTATTTATTCTTATGGGTAAAACTTTGTTTCATCTCTTGTATTTGAGGTTTTAAAAAATCTTTTTATGATTTTTCAGAGGAGGAAGGATTTTTCGTAAAAATGAATATTGAGGTAAAACATTCACAACGATGATGCAAACATAGAGTGCATTTTCTGAATTTGCAATACCGTAAAATTACTATTTTTCAATTTTTAGATAATTATCAACAAATACCCAATATTGACTTATATTTTCACTAAAGGTAAGCTATAGTACCGTATTAAATATAAAATAATCTTAAATAATTAGATATCATTTAATTTGAGCATTTTTTTGCTATTATTTTAATGTTTTCTATTAGTCTATCATTAATCATGACATAGTTACATATATCTGTTCAACAAAACAGATCTTTCGAAATTTCATGTCAATTTTTTGGAAAAAGAGAGGCACTAATATTGAAGAAATATAAAATTTAATAAAATTATAAAATTAAATATTAATTAAATATTATAACATAATGGTAATCAGTATATTATTTATATATTTATGCCTTTTTTACAGACTACTACAAAACAAAATCAACTTACTCATATATTTTCATTAAAATTAAAAATTATATAATTATAAATAATAGATAAATAATAATAATAGACTTATATACAGTCAATTACATACAATTAATGATACTAAATATTTAACTATAGTAATTTAATCATAAAAATAACTATTTACTAATCACATTAGCATCAAGAATCTTATCTTTGGCGGAGACTATATACATCCTCCCACAAAGCGATTCCAAAGAATTTCGCAAAAGTGTCAAAGTGTCGGGATGCTCTCCCCTCCCTCCATGATCTAAAATTTATTCCACACTAATTTATTTAGTCGGTTACCTTTTTCGTAAAAGCGTATTAACATATCCCAATTTCAAAAATATTGATGACTTCATGTTAGAATTTAAAAACTATAAAGAATTAATGGCGAAACTTTCGGATGAAAAAGTATGTCGTGAAGCAATGGAAATGTGGCGTTGGAATGGCTCACCTTTTTGTCCTCACTGTGGAGGAACTAAACCTTACAAATTAAAAGACGGTAAAACTTACCGTTGTAAGGAGAAGTCTTGCCGTAAAGATTTTACTGTTACTGTGGGAACTATTTTTGAAAACTCAAAGATTCCCCTATCTACATGGATTGCCTCAATATTTGTAATTACAGCACATAAAAAAGGCATTAGCAGTTTACAACTTAGCCGTGATCTTGGTATCACTCAAAAATCAGCTTGGTTTGTTTTACATCGTATCCGGTTTATCATGGATGAACCTAACCCAGAACCATTAGAACATATAGTAGAATTAGACGAAACCTATGCTGGGGGAAAGTTTGCCAATATGAATAGAGGAAGGCGAAAGAAACACCAGGAAGAAGGAACAGATAATAAAACCGCAGTAATGGGTTTTGTTGAGAGGCAAGGTAAAGCAAGGCTAAGTGTTATCGGTGAAAATAGCTTTAAAGACATGGTAAGAAAGAATGTAAAGAAAGATGCTATTGTAATTACAGACCAACACGCAGGATATAAGGGTTTAGAGGCTGAATACGCAGCGCATTTAAGCGTAAATCATTCTGAAATGCAATTTAAAGACGGTATAGCCTATACAAATACCGTTGAAGGATTCTTTTCATGCCTTAAACGCTCCCTAATTGGTATCTATCACTATGCCAGCCCACAGCATTTACAACAATATTGCAATGAAACGGCATACAGGTACAACACGCGAAAAATAACCGATTCTGATCGGTTCACACTAACTATGTGCAATGTGGAAGGCAGATTAAAGTATAAGACTTTAATCAAAAAATAAATTTCAATCAGAAATTACTTCACTATTGCTTTTATTCAAAAGCAAAAAAAACATACATTTATGTTTCAAACTGAAAAAATGTCCGCAATTCTAAAAGAATTAAAATTAAAGAACTTCAAGTGTTTTAAATCTGAACAAACAATCTATTTTAAAAAAATAACTATTTTAACTGGTGCTAATAGCAGTGGTAAAAGTTCAGTTTTAAATTCTATTTTAGGTCTCATCCAATCTAAGGAATTTCCTTTCAAATTTTCGACTAACGGGAAATATGTAAACATGGGAGATTTCAAAGACGTTTCAAATAAACACACTGCGAAAGAAATAAAATTAGATTTAAAATTTTTTATTGAAGACCTGAAACAAGATTGCTCGTTTAATACTATTTGGATTAATGATAAAATAAATTCACTGCCTAAAATAAAGGTAATTGAGTTTATTATTAAAGGTTATTATTTAAAAATTTATCTTGAAAAAGGTATGTATTATTTAGATTTTAATTATAACCCAAGATTAGACCCAGTTCATTCTCCAGAAAGTGGAAAAGAATTAGAACAGGAAGTTATTAAAAACTTTCAAAAAAAGATGGCTGCAAAATTTAAAAATTCTGGAGAATATAAAAAAGAATTAAAAGAGTTTAAAATATATACTCGTTCAATGTACACAAAAACGAATATAAAAAAATATAAAATAGGCTCAGATATTGATGATTATAAAGACAGTTTTAGAAAAATAAAAAAATTGTCTTTGGACTATTTAGTAAACGGATTAATAGAGCGAATTGTAATGGACTACGATAATAACATTAATGTTATTAGTTCTTTCAGGCTTCATCCAGATAGGACTTATCTGGAAAAATCAAAAGACAAATTAAAAATAGACAAATTTGGTGAGGGGTATTTAGACCAAATAATTTTATGGGAAAAAAGAGAACCCAAAAAAATTGCTGAATTAACTAAGATAATGAAGCAAATGGGTTTGATTCATTCAATTTCAACACATAGGATGGGAGGAGGAAGATATGAAACTATGATAACCACAAAAGAAAATGGAACAGAAACACCAGTATTTGATGTTGGATTTGGGATTAGCCAGTTTCTTCCAGTTATTGTTGCTGATCTTCAATTAGATAATTCTTCTACGCTTTTAATAGCTGAACCAGAAATTCATCTTCATCCAAACGTGCAGGCAGAGTTCGCCACTTATTTAGTCAACCAAATCGAAAAGAAACAAAAAAATTATATAATTGAAACTCACAGCGAATACCTATTGAACAGATTAAGGCTTGAAATTGTGAAAGGAAATTTAAAGGAAGAAGACCTATCTGTTTATTTTTTAGAAAACGATGGAGAAGACATAACTATTAACGATCTAAAATTCACAAAAGAGGGGAGCATAAAGGACGCTCCTAATAGTTTTTTTGATACTTATATGATTGATTTGAAAGATATAGCATTAAGTGTAGAATTATGAAAGATATATTTATTGACGCTGATATTACGAACAAATTCTCCAAAACAACTGATAAAGATTTAATAGAGCTAATAGAATGGTTGTTAAATAAGGAGAACAAATCTTTCTTGCTTGTATCAGATTATTTGAGAAATGAGTATCTTAAAGGAAATGCTCACTGTGTAAAGGAATTTTCGATCAGTACTATTTATTTCAAGTTGCAACAAGATGGTAGATTAAACGCTAAAACTAAGAAAGAGATAGAAGATTTCAAGCAGAAGCATTTTTCAAAAACTATATGGAAAAATCTTAATTGTTTAAAACAAAAAAAAGGGAAAAACAGAACGAGTGATCCAAATCATATTGCATTAATATATCTTTCCGACAGGAGATTTGCTTTAACGGAAGATGAAAATTTATTTAAGGATTTAAATGAACTAAAGTTCAAAAGAGAAGACGGTAAAAAAGTAACTGTGGCTAAATCGCCAACCGATATAAACTACAAAACGAGTGAAGCTGATTAAAAAAAAGAAAAAAGAAAAAGTAAAATTAAATTTGACTTTTGAAGAAGCCATGAAAAAGGCTTTAAATACCAATTTGCCTAAGAGTAAAAAAAAGAAGGTAAAATAAGTTCTTTGAAATATTTATTACAATGGAGCAAAATTAAAATTGAAAACAAGACTTCCTATTTCTTTCATTAATTTATCAAAATAGAATTGTTTCATAACATTTATTCTATTGCCTATTATTTCTTTGTTTAAGCACAACATTATTAAATGCATTCTCGCTTTTGAATTGGCTTTTGTTAAATTTTTATCAAACATTTCATTTAATAATGGGAAACTTAAATCATCATCATAATTGGGAGAACTGGTAATCATAACGGCTAAAAATGTACTCTCAAAAGAATTACATTCTTCGATAGATAAAACTATGAACGGGTGGTCTCCTTTTGCAGGATCAATTGGATGTGGTAATAAGTAAACTTCTCTTTGATTAATCACTTTCAAAAACTTTTTGCAAAGAAAGCAAAGATTTTTTGGATATACTTTTTGCTAAATTAGACGTTTCAATGCTCTGTCTTTTATTTGCTTTTTTTAAAATTAAAATAGTATCGTAAAGATTGTCTATTACCTCAGATAGATTGTTATTAATTTTTTTAAAATAAGGATAAGAGCTATATCCCTTTGCAACTGATTCAAATTTTGAAAAAGATTCTTTAAACTTAATATTATAGTTCAAAATTTCGCTCAATTTAGTAATAACATCTTTAAATTGATACTTTTCATTATTGTCAATCTTAGAGACAGCTTCAGAACGAAGCCCTTTAATTGTCAGCGAAAACAATAATATACGAGTGTTTAGCTTTTTGAGTGAGTAATTAAGCAAAATTGTTTTGTATATCAGAGGTATAGTATTTAAAATTGATACTACCCAGTTCTTGGTACGTTGTAAAGAATTAATTTCTTCTTGAAGAATCGAATTTAATGAAGGGCTATTAAGGACTACCATTTTAAACCTCCTTTTATGGTTACTACTTGTGACTACTACTTGTTTACTTCAATTTTATAACTAAATGGTAACGATTCACAGGATGATTATAGTATATAACTATTTGATTTTTCATTGCTTATTTAAGACAAGATATAAAAATAATTTTATTAAATTAAAATATTTTTTTTGATTTGAGTGCAAAGATAACCTTAATTTAAGTATAAAGTGATAGTACAGTAAGTTAAAAATATAGTGTAGATAGACGAGTTAAATTTAAAAGTAAGGATATATAATAAATTATGTTTTATTTTTTCTATCAAGTATTATTAAAAGACAACCAACCATAAAAGCATTAAAAATAGTCCATCCAGATGATGAAAATTGATCTAATATATTTGTCAATAATACCATAGCCTAAAAGTAGAGTTAGGTTAAGAGAGAAAAAAGAAAAACTGTATAAAGTAAAACACTTTAAAGGATTAGTTATAAAAAAAGATACACTTGAAATTTAATTTTAAACTCAATATCTTTAAATCTAAAAAAAGGGAACGACTAAAAGATGACAGACTATCCATTATACAAAATAATAATAATTTCAAAAAGAAGGTTTTATAATTCACTCTCTTTTAAATAGTTATTTTAGCTTGTGGGGAATAGTATATAGTCGCCTCTTTGGCACTCCAATTCACACAATTCCCAAAATGAAAAGAAATCTTACGGCACTTGTTTTTTCGGTTACGGTATTTTTGTCATGCTCATCCCCTAAGGCCCTGGAGTACCAGACATACAACAATTTTGCCGTAGAGAGATTGGGCTTTAACAATTCGACTGTCAGCCTTGACCTGAAATATTACAACCCCAATAATTATGGAATGCAATTAAAGAACACAGATCTCGACATTTTCATAAATGGAAACTTACTGGGACACAGTTCTTCAGACACACTTATTCACATCCCGAGGAGGGATACCTTTAGTATTCCAGTAAAATTTGATGTGAATATGCAGAATGTTTTTAAGAATGCTCTCAACACTCTTATGGGAAAAGAGGTGTTAGTCAGGCTTTCAGGAAAGGTAAGGGTGGGAAAAGCAAATGTATTTATGAGTTTCCCAGTGAATTATGAGGCAAAAGAAAGATTCTCTTTATTTTAATATCATCTCACTTACTGTACCCGATCCTATCTTCAAGTAATACACTTTCTACTTGGGCTAGAAATTTTAATGCAAAAAAAAACTCCGGAACTTCCGAAGTTTTTGAAAAAAATTATTAGAAATTTATGATTTTCTCTTTGTAGAATCGGTACTTATCGGCGCTGGTTTACATGCAGGAGACAGCCTTTTGTAGGCATCAGGTTCAGCCTTTACATCGTCGGCATCATAGCCCATATTGGCCAATGCCGTTTTTATATTCTCGATATTAGTTCTATCGGTGTACCAGACCACGGTTACGGTATGTCTTCTAAAATCAGCTCTTACTGAAGAGACACCGTATTCATGAACCAAAAAATTTTCGATACTTGTTTTGCATGCATCAACAAGTACTCCGGGTGTATGAATCACCGCTTTCTTCATGGCTTTTTGCTGTGCAAAAGCCGGAGTTGAAAAGGTCGTCAAAGCGAAAATTCCAATAATAAAAGTTTTCATTAATGATTGTTTACCAACGAATTTACAAATTTCCCTTCCAATTAGAAGGATCTTTACGCCAGTTTAACAACGCCTTTTGATCATCTTCTGATATGAGATTCTTCTCAACAGCCAGACTAATCAGTGAATCGTAATCGGTGAGCGACTTGAGGATAAGATTGTATTTTTCAAAGGCATTTTTGGATTCTTCAAATCCGTAATTAAACAGAGAGACCATCCCCTCCACATTTATTCCTGCATTCTTCAAAACATCTACTACCTGCAAACTGCTTTTACCGGTAGAAATCAAGTCTTCCACGACCACCACTCTCTTCCCTGGTTCATAAAAGCCCTCTATCTGATTTCCCAATCCATGTTCTTTAGGTTTGGGCCTTACATATATAAATGGAAGTTTAAGCTGGTCGGCAGCCATCGCACCCCATGGAATTCCCGCTGTTGCCACACCGGCGATCATCTCCGCTTTCTCAAAAGATTGAAAAATTACATTACATAACTCCGATTTCACAAACTCCCGTATAAAAGGAAAAGAGAGAACTTTTCGATTATCGCAATAAATCGGACTTTTCCACCCACTAGCCCATGTAAAAGGTTGAGAAATACTTAATTTTATTGCATTAATTTGTAGAAGCTTTTCAGCAATTGCTTTTTTATCAGTCATGCTGCGAAGATAATAAACACGTATGAGCTACTTAACAATTTACTTTGACAATAAGCCTGTTTTCTTATGTAATGAGATCACTCCGGATATAAATCAATACAAACTCCGCCCCGGTTCCATTTTTATGGACGGGCTTTCTAGAGGGTCTATTGAATCATTACTACATGAAATTAAAAAGATGGATTTTTATGCAGGAATCCTCTTTAACGAGGATTTCTCAACTTTAAAAGAGGCTTTCTTTAGCCATTTTACCCTGATAAAAGCCGGGGGAGGATTGGTGAAAAATAAAAAAGGAGAAATATTGATGATCTTCCGCAGAGAAAAATGGGATCTGCCAAAAGGGAAATTAGAGGAAGGAGAATCTATAGAAGAATGTGCTATAAGGGAGGTACAGGAAGAAACCGGCTTGATTGAGTTGGAGATCGAGGAGCCTATTGAAATTACTTATCACACGTACGTTCAGGAAGGAAAGCCTATTTTAAAAGAATCTCATTGGTATGCAATGAAAGCCACCGGAAGTGAAAAATTAATACCTCAAACTGAAGAAGACATTAGCGAAATAATGTGGGCTAATAATGAGGATATTAAAAAACACATTTTAAATACTTTCCCTACCATAGTCAAAGTGCTGAAACACGCGTAGATAAAGGGTTATAGACCAATAGTATACCAGGTAAACCACCGCTAATTCCCGGATTCATTCTTGTACAAATTTACCTCTATCCTATTTCTTTAAGGGCACAATAGCTACCGTAAGCCTGCTCACACAAAAAAGGGTTTCCTTATCGTTATAAATCCTGATATCCCACACGTGTGTAGATCTTCCAATATGCAAAGGTTTTGCCGTAGCAGTTACGATACCATCACTTACACTTCGTAAATGGTTGGCATTGATCTCTAACCCAACACAAAAATATTTTTCTCTGTCAATAATCAGCGCAGAACCTACACTTCCAATCGTTTCTGCAAGAACACAAGAAGCGCCACCATGCAAAAAGCCATAAGGCTGCCTTGTCGTATTATTTACGGGCATTGATAATTTCAGAAAATCATCGCCTATCTCTACCCATCGCAGTCCAAGAAATTCGGCCATTGTATTTTTATCAATATCCCTGATATCGTCAATAGTAATTCTTTTATGAAACCAAATAGACATTTAATTCGTGTGATTGGTTAGTAGATATTTTTGGGGTTAATACTGTTCTTACTTTATACAATGTTTTTCCAAAAATTTGTGGCATTAGATCCAAACTCAATAAATAGATTTTTTTACAGCATCCGGTAAAAATTGTGAAATATCTCCCCTATTGCGGATCACATCTCGTATCAAAGTGCTCGCAATAGAAGTATATTTAGGAAGGCAAGTGAGAAAAATGGTTTCTACATTATTTTTCAGGCTTCTGTTCATATCGGCAATTGCCTTCTCATACTCAAAATCGTTTACATAACGGATACCTCTCAAAATAACATTAGCGCCTACTTCTTTGCAACAATCCACGGTTAATCCATCATAAGCAAGCACTCCGATCTTAGGCTCATTTTTATAAATTTCCTTAAGCCATCCTAACCGTTGCTCTTCAGAAAACATAGGGACTTTACTGCTGTTTCTTCCTAACCCTACATACAATTTATCAAACAAAGGGAGTGCCCTGTCAATGATATCTGTGTGGCCAAGTGTAACAGGATCAAAGGTTCCGGGAAATAAGCAAATTCTTTCCATAAGGAGTTAGAGTTTTGCGCAAAGGTAAACTTATGCCGATAAAACTATCGGGTAAAATTCTGTTTATTGCTCAGTAAATACAATACCGCCATCCTCACTGCAACTCCATTTTCTACCTGTTGCAAAATAATGGATTGCTTGGAATCTGCCACGTCACTGTCTATTTCCACACCGCGATTCATAGGACCCGGGTGTAGAATTACAATCTCTTTATGTAAACTATCTAACAACTTTTTGCTTACGCCGTAAGCAAGATTATATTCCCTCAAAGAAGAAAACAAAACCTGATTCTGTCTTTCCAATTGTATGCGGAGAATGTTGGCTACATCGCACCATTTCAATGCTTTCTCGAGGTTATATTCTACCCTGATGTCGAATGCTTCTTTTATATATTTAGGAATCAAAGTAGGGGGACCGGCTACCATCAATTCCGCGCCTGCTTTCTTCAATAAATAGATATTACTGAGTGCCACCCTGGAATGTAGAATATCTCCGACTAAAACAATCTTTTTCCCTTCTAATTTGCCTAATTTTTCTTTGATAGAAAAAGCATCCAGTAGCGCTTGTGTAGGATGTTCATTGATTCCGTCACCGGCATTGATGATCGCGACAGGAATATGCTTTGCTAAAAAGTGGGGGGCTCCGCTGGCACTGTGTCTCATCACTACCATATCCACCTTCATGGAAAGGATGTTATTGACCGTATCCAGTAAAGTTTCCCCTTTAGAAACGGAGGAACCGGAAGCGGAAAAATTAAGTGTATCAGCACTCAGCCTTTTCTCGGCCAGCTCAAAAGATATCCTCGTTCGTGTGGAATTCTCGTAAAATAAATTGACAATGGTCGTGTCACGTAATGACGGTACTTTCTTTATTGGCCTTTGTAATACCTCTTTAAATTGAGCGGCAGTAGATAAAATAAGTTCAATGTCGCGAAGTTGTAAATCTTTAATGCCAAGAAGATGTTTGGTGGATAGTTGCATCAAAGGTCAAAGCTAAATGAAAAAATTAATCGGACAAAAAGGAAAATCCTCTCAATACAAATTTACCTCTTCCTTATCCCACTCCACTTTTACTTTTTGGGAAATAATGGAATCAATGGATTTGCCGCAATAATCGGGCTGTATGGGGAGTTGGCGACTATAGCGACGGTTGACCAGAACACAAAGCTCTACTTTTTTGGGCCGGCCAAAGGATAATAATGCATCCAACGCGGCACGAATAGTTCTTCCGGTATAGAGTACATCGTCAATAAGAATCACATTTTTATCTTCGAGGGAAAAAGTAATATCTGTTTGATTGGCTACATGCAATTCATTGCGAATATCATCGCGGTAAAAGGTAATATCGAGTTTGCCGTAAGGGAAATTTTGATCGGGATTGATCTTTTGTAATTGTTTGTAAATTTTATCTGCAAGAAAAATCCCCCGAGGCTGCAAACCAATAAGTACAACTGAAGAAAGATCAACATAATTCTCTATTACCTGGCAAGCAAGGCGCTCAATGGTAATTTGAAGTTGATATTTATTGAGAATGGTAACCCCGGCCCCTAAAGGAGAATTTGATCCGCCGTCCAAAGGTATATGAAGAAGATTCTCTTTCAATTTATATTATATTATAGGTATCAGGTATTCAGGAAACATAGCAAACAAACAATAAGCAAGATCCTCCTTCTACCTAATAATTTTGTTACTATTTTTTATTTTTTTCTTTAACTCTATCTTCTATTTTTACCCCTTTGTCATCATTGCAATCCTTCATTTTTACCATTATTCCTATACTCTATTTTTACCCCTTTAGGGGATAAAGGGTTCTCATTTCCCTTTAGGGTTAGGGGTATTCTCCTCTTTCATAAAAGCATACCGGTAATCCGTAGCCGGAACAAAAGTTTCTTTAATAGTTCTTGCACTTAGCCAGCGATACAAATTCAACATACTTCCTGCCTTATCATTGGTTCCACTTCCTCTTGCCCCTCCAAATGGTTGTTGTCCTACTACTGCGCCGGTTGGTTTATCATTGATATAAAAATTCCCGGCACTATTTGTTAATCTTTTTGTAGCTATTTCTATCGCATTTCTGTCTTGTGCTATTACAGCTCCTGTAAGCGCATAAGGCGATGTGGTATCCACTAATTTAAGTGCGTCCTCAAATTTATTTTCATCATATACATAAATGGTAAGTACCGGCCCAAAAAGCTCGTCGCACATAGTTACATATTTAGGATCAGTAACTTCTATTACCGTAGGTTCAATAAAATAACCATTGGTTTTATCGCATTTCCCCCCTACCAATATTTTCGCGTCCTTATCTTTTTTCGCCTGTTTGATATATGCCTCCAGTTTATCAAAACTCTTTTCATCAATCACAGCGTTCACAAAATTTGTGAAATCTTCCACCGGCCCCATCTTCATGGTTTTTACTTCAGCAACCAGTTTCTTCTTCACCTCTGGTGCAATGTTGGAAGGAATATAAGCACGGGAAGCAGCCGAACATTTCTGTCCCTGATATTCAAAAGCGCCACGACAGAGTGCCGTTACCAGTACATCTACATCTGCACTCTTATGGGCAAGAATATAATCTTTACCTCCTGTCTCTCCCACTATTCTCGGGTATGATTTATAGATGGTGGTATTCTCTCCGATTATTTTCCACATACTCTTAAAGACAGCAGTACTTCCGGTAAAATGAATTCCATCAAAATCAGGATGATTAAAACATACATTTCCCAACGTAGGCCCGTCAACAAAAACTAAATTAATAACTCCATCAGGAAGGCCGGCTTCTTTTAAAATACGCATAAACAATTGAGCGCTGTAAACCTGTGTGTTGGCACATTTCCATACCACCACATTGCCACACATTGCCGGTGCAGTAGGAAGATTTCCTCCAATAGAAGTAAAATTGAACGGCGTAATCGCAAGTACAAAACCTTCCAGCGGGCGATATTCCATCCTGTTATTGATACCTGCGCTGCTGATGGGTTGCTGACTGTATATTTCACTGAGAAAATGAACATTGAATCTCAAAAAATCTATTAACTCGCATACGGCATCTATTTCAGACTGGAAAGGATTTTTGCTTTGTCCAAGCATGGTAGCAGCACACATTTCCGCACGATATTTTGTAGAGATCAAATCGGCAGCTTTAAGAAAAATATTTGCACGGTTCTCCCAACTCAAACCGGCCCATTTTTCCTTTGCCTTCAACGCAGCGTTAATTGCTTTTTTCACATGAGAAGCATCCCCCTGGTGAAAAGTACCCAATACAAAATTCCTTTCGTGTGGAGGATGAATCTCTACTTTCTTTCCTGTACGCACTTCTTCATTCCCAATATACATGGGTATATCTGCTTTACGGCTCTTTAGCTCTTTCAGTGCAATTTTTAAGAGTTCCCGTTCCTTACTACCGGGTGCATAATTCAGTACCGGTTCATTGGCAGGCAGCGGATAATAGAAACTTCCGATAT
Organism: Ginsengibacter sp.; assembly: GCA_039937655.1. GTDB lineage: Bacteria > Bacteroidota > Bacteroidia > Chitinophagales > Chitinophagaceae > Ginsengibacter. Next base: position 27,421 of record JBDTGA010000022.1, on the reverse strand, counting down.
TCATAACTGAAATTATTTTTCCCGGCTCATCCGGGATCGTTAAAGATCAAAAGCCCGGTCTGAAACCAGGCTTCCAAATTATTTTTTTAAATACATCACTTCTTTTACCAGATTCACAGTACGCGGCACATCCGGTAAATACTGAGCAACCAGGTTAGGGGCGTAATGCATGGGGGCATCCAAAGAAGTAATCCGGCGAACAGGTGCATCCAGATAATCAAAAGCTTCTTTTTGAATACGATAAGCGATTTCTGAAGATATGGAAGCAAACGGCCATTGTTCTTCTACAATTACCAGCCTGTTTGTTTTTTTAACAGAGTCAAAGATAGTGTGCCAGTCCAGCGGGCGAATGGTTCTGAGATCAATCACTTCAGCACTGATATTTTCTTTTGCAAGTTCATCAGCCGCTCCCAGCGCCACTTTCATCATTTTATTAAAAGATACAATAGTTACGTCATTTCCCTCACGCACCACTTTTGCTTTACCAATTGGAATCAGGTACTCTTCTTCAGGGATCATTCCTTTATCGCCATACATCACTTCACTTTCCATAAAGATTACAGGACTGTTATCCCTGATAGCGCTCTTCAATAAGCCTTTTGCATCATACGGATTGCTTACTGAAACCACTTTAAGTCCCGGAATATTAGCATACATAGACTCGTAGGCTGTTGAATGTTGAGCACCCAACTGTCCTGCACTTCCGTTAGGGCCTCGAAAAACGATGGGGCACCCTACCTGGCCACCGCTCATTGCAAGCATTTTCGAAGCGGTATTTAAGATCTGATCAAGCGCAAGATTGGCAAAATTCCATGTCATGAATTCCACAATGGGCCTTAGGCCATTTTGGGCAGCTCCCACAGCAACTGCGGTAAATCCAAGTTCAGATATGGGGGTATCAATAATCCTTTTTTCACCAAATTCTTCCAGCATCCCCTGGCTTACTTTATAGGCGCCGTGATACTCTGCCACTTCCTCTCCTATCAAAAACACCTTTTCATCACGTCTCATTTCTTCCTGCATTGCTTCCCGCAATGCTTCTCTGAAGGCAACTTCTTTCATCAGTAAATTTTAGTTTTAAATGCTTCGAAAATCATTCCGATTTAATTTCAAAATTGAGATGCAAAATTATCGGTTAAAGGGCAAATAATCAAAACTGTTTGTCTAAGTCCACCGCTATTTCAGCACTTCATTCAATTTATCCATCAAATTTTTCCCAAAAATGTTTTTTGCTACAATTATCCCATTCTTATCCACCAGCACATTGGAGGGAATGGCCTTAATGCCATATTGGTTTGAAGTAGAATTTTGCCACCCTTGCAAATCCGAAATCTGGTTCCATACAAGATGGTCATCAGCAATTGCTTTGATCCAACGGTCTTTTTGAGTATCATAAGAAACGCCCAAAATGGTGAATCCTTTATCTTTAAATTGTTGGTAAGCAGCTACCACATTAGGATTTTCACGGCGGCAGGGGCCACACCAGCTTGCCCAGAAATCTATCAACACATATTTTCCCTTTAAAGAAGATAAGCTAAGAGAGGCACTATCGGGCGTAAACTGATCAATATCAGGCGCTGTTTTCCCTACCGCTACTTTAGCATAAGTGTCAATCATTGCTTTGATTTCCCTTCCTTTTACTGATTTCTTGATTTTATTGTCAAGCTCATTGTATAAAGGCTCTACATCACTTGCCTCGGCGTAATAATTATAATTTTCAACGATCGCCATCGCTGCACGCATAGAACGCGGATAATCTTTCACAAAAGCAGCCACCACCTTACGTTTGGCGGCCAGTATATCGTTATCAATTTCATCAAGGCTGTCCATTACCTTCGTATTTTTATCTTTATACGCCTGCTCATATAATTTACTGTTTCCCTCTTCCCATTGAGTAGTGGGTTTCATCCTTTCTTTAAGCAATTTATCATCTGCATTTACCGGTGAGCCTTTTACACTCAATAACCTTAAAGAATCTCCCCTACCGGAAATCTCTATTTTAGCAGGCTCTACATAAAAAGTGAAATAATCTTTATGCCTCTCAGGCAACATAAGTGATGCAAAAAAGGGCGTAGAGACAAAACCGGTAAATCTGAATTTACCTTCTTTTATAAAATCAGAATCTTTAAAAGTCTTTCCATTCTCATAAATATTCAGATAGATAGTTCCACTTTTTATTTTTTCAAGATTCCCATTGATAACAAAAGAAGAATCCTGTGCCCGGGCAACGCAGCTAAAAATAAAAAGTGCAAAAAGAAAAGATACTATTTTTTTCATAAATGTGGTTTGATTCAAAGATATGTTTTTCAGAAAAAAAGAATTTACCGTTCAAATAAAGAGAGAAAGGATAAAACCCTGTCGGGGCTGTCACCGTCAGGTGCATGGTTCAGCGATAGCACAGGCTGTGCGCTTGTAGTCCTCGCACCATCTGTGGCTCTTTGACCGGCGATAGTAGTTCTTTCATCCACCTGCAAGTCTCCTCCTTCCCCCAAGTGCTGTGGGCCACCACTTCCATCCTTAGCCCGTCGGCAATAACAGCTATGATCTATATTCAATAACCTGCTCTGGCAAAACTTCTGTTCCACATCATTTCTCCCTTTAGAGGTTAGGGGTGATTTCCATCTTTCGGATATAGGAATATTCCCACCCATTCAGGGGATAGGAATAATCATTTCTCCCTTTAGAGGTTAGAGGTGATTTCCTCCTTTCGGATATAAGAGTATATCTACCCCTTCAGGAAAATCTGAAGTAATTTTACCTTCTCAGGGTTAGAGGTTAGTTTACTTTTGCATTCCAATCATTATTTTTCTTCTATGAAAAAATTTGAAAAATACATTCAAAAAATCCATCACGACTTCCCTGACTTTACCATTTCTTCCATCAAAAAAACAGGAGAAGGCGACAACAGCAAAGCTTTCCTCATAAACGGAAATTATATTTTCAGATTTCCTAAAAGGAAAGAAGTAAAACAGCAGGTAGCAAGAGAAGCCACGGTATTGCCTAAAATACAACCTTTCCTGAATCTACGAATTCCACAATTTGAATTCATTTCTCCAGATATAAGTTTTGTGGGATACCAAATTATTCCGGGGACCCCATTAACTCTTACTATCTATAACTCATTAAATAAAAAGAAACAGGCTTCCATTCAGCAATCAATAGGAAATTTTCTTTCGCAATTACATCATATTGATTCATTAATAGTAAGAGACTGCGGCCTAGACACGATGAATCACCGGGAAGAGTACTCGGATAATTTTAGAGAAGTACAAAAAATTATTTTTCCACATCTTTCAAAAAACAGAAGAAAGATCATCACCAAATTATTCACCGATTATCTGAGTGATGCCACCAACTTCGGTTACATCCCGGCAATAATCCACAATGATTTCAGTAAAGACCATATTTTATTTGACATAGAAAATAAGAAAATCACCGGCATCATTGATTTTGGAGACATCGCCTTCGGCGACCCTGATTATGACCTTTTGTATTTACTGGATGAATTTGGTGAAGATTTTTTAAAAGGACTCTTCAGAATTTACAAACCCAAAAACAGGAAGGGTTTGATAAAAAAATTATACTTCTTTACCCTTGCCATCAGGCTGCAGGGCATCCTCGGGAACAAAGAAGACAACGAGTCAGAAGACATGAAAGAATCTTACGAAGATCTGAATAGCTGGTTTAAAAATTTCAATACCAAAATCAACCCATAAATAATTGTACAATTTTATCTCATTCATGGAAAACAAGTGTATTTGTATCACTATTTTAGTATCAAACAGAAAACTATTCCTACATTTAATGCATCAATCAAAAATGAAAATTATACCATGAATATTAAGCAGATTGCTTCCATCCTTTTTATTTTATTTCCATTTCTCAATCCAACTCATTTATTTGCACAAAATAATTCTGTAACTCAAATACAGCTTTCTCAGTTTGATTTGCAATCCTCTTCAGTTATTTCAGAATCAGGCGAAATACTTTCCAAACCTTCCTATAACTCAAATGTATATTGGTTTCCCGTAAAAGTCCCCTCTACTGTACTTACCGGTTTAGTGGCCAATAAAGTATATCCCGATCCCTATATCGGAATGAACAATATGCTGATCCCTGATGCCTCTGATTCTTTCAATCATCAATACCATCTTGAGCAATACAGTTATCTTCCCAATGATCCTAATCCCTGGAAAAAGCCTTATTGGTATCGCACTACTTTTTCGGTTCCAAAAGCAGATAATGGGAAGCATTTCCAACTGATCTTTAAGGGAATTAATTACCGCGCAGAAGTATGGGTAAATGGAGAACGCATTGCCGATTCATCTGAAATGGCAGGCATGTTTGCACAATATTCATTGGACGTAAGTAAGGTGATCAAGCCCGGAGAAGAGAATGTACTCGCTGTAAAAATTTATCCATTGGATTATCCCGGATTGCCTGCACAACCACAATTAAAAGCACTGGGAGATTTCTTCGCGAATGGTGGCCCCACAGGAGATATAGGAAAAAATGTAACAATGCTTTGTTCCGTTGGATGGGACTGGATGCCTGCGGTTCGTGATAGGAATATGGGAATCTGGCAACCGGTTTATTTACGCACTTCCGGACAGGTTACGATCCAGAACCCCCATATAAAAACAGATTTGCCCAATCTCCCTGATACAAATGTTGCTAAACTTTCTGTCAACCTTACTCTAAATAATTTTAGCGATGATATGCAAAATGGAAAATTAAAAATTACCATAAGCCCTGAAAATTTTAGCGGACAATCGTTTACAATAGATCAGCAAACTTCCATCCGTGCAAACAGTTCTACTGAGATAAACTTAACTCCCGAAAAAATAAAAAACCTCACTATTCAGAAACCACATATATGGTGGCCTAACGGATATGGGTATGCGAATCTGTATCGTATTCGTTTGCAATATCATAACGGCCAGCAAATTCTGGACGATACGTCTTTCGTATTTGGCATCCGCAGCATAAGCTCCAAAATCGTAATGGTAAACGATTGGGCACGAAGGGATTTTTATGTAAATGGACAAAGAATCCATTTGGTGGGAGGCGCGTGGGTTCCCGATATGATGCTGAACAGAGATTCATTGAGATACGATTATGAATTGCATTTGTGTAAAAATTCCAACATCAATCTTGTTCGTATATGGGGTGGTGGTATTGCGCCTCCTGATATGTTCTTTGAAGCGGCTGATAAATACGGCTTACTGATCTGGCAGGATTTCTGGATTACCGGCGACACGCAGGGAGAGTTCAAAGGCTCTCCTGACTGGCCTTTGGAAGGAAATGTATTTATAAAAAATATGGTGAGCACCATTTACAGAATCAGGAATCATCCAAGCTTGCTGGTGTGGACAGGTGGAAATGAAGGGCACGCCAGGAAAGAATTGTATGATGCAATGAGAGAAAATATCGCAACGCTGGATGGAACAAGGCCTTTCATTCCCAGTTCTTCAGGCTACGCCAAACTGCCTGAAGGATGGAAAGGTTCATGGCCTGATGATGGCCCGTCAGGTGTATATAGCGGCGGCCCTTATTCATGGCAGGACGCAGCCCATTATTATCAATTAGTGAATGAAAAAAAGGATTGGGTCTTTAAAGATGAGACAGGAATTCCATCACAACCGCCTTATGAAACTTTACCTATGATCATCAATAATCTGGTTCCTGATTCCACATTGCCATTTCCCTTAAATAATACATGGGGCTATCATGATGCCTGTGTGGGGAACGGATTTTACAATACCTATTACGATGCTATGGCACAGCGTTACGGAACACCGGTGAGCATGAAAGATTTTTCGGATAAAATGCAATTGGTAAATGCAAACGGATACCGTGGCATTTTTGAAGCTGCAGGGCACAAGCTAAATGAAACCGGCGGCGTAATGCTATGGAAATTAAATGCTGCTTTGCCCAGTGTGATCTGGCAGGTGTATGATTGGTACCTGAACCCCAATGCAGGATATTATTTTATGCAAAGAGCGTGCGAGCCTATACACATTCAATTAAATCTTAACGATTCTGTAGTGGCTGTAATTAACCGTACTTATAAAAAAAAACAGAACCTTAATGCCGACATTAAAGTGTATGATTTGGACAGTAAATTATTATTCAGTCAAAATAAATCCATCAATTTAAAAGCAAGCGATGTACAGGAATCTTTGTCATTACGAAACATTTTATCAAAGGAAAAAGGAATTTCTTTTGTGGTTCTGAATCTTAAAAATTCATCAGGAAAAACTATCTCACATAATGTATACTGGTTTGCACCGGATCACAATTTCAAATTATTAAAAAGTATGGCTTCTGCTAATCTGAAAGCATCCATATTAAGGAAAGAGAAAGGAAAAAGTGAAACCAAATGGACATTCCGTTTCACCAATACCACCAATCGTGTAGCGTTCTTCATCAACCCACAAATAATAATTGATGGAAAAGAAGTATTGCCCGGTTTCTGGTCCGACAACTATTTTACTTTATCACCCAATGAATCAACAATAGTGACTGTAAGCATTCCAAATACAACCATCAAAGACGGAAAACCGCGACTGGCATTAAGCGGATGGAATGTGGAGAAGAAAAAATATGATTTAAACTAATCATGCCGGATTAGGACAGATTAAACAAACGCAACGAAATACGCTGTTGGAAGAAAAGCATAAATGCAAAAAATCAGATAAACAATTTATTAATAAAGTAACCGAAAAGTAAATAAGGAGGAGTTTAGATTTTTACAGTATTCTCATTGTCCGGATTTGTCAGTGGACTAACATTAGTATCTGATTCTTTCGTTTCATCTTCTTGTTCTTTACTTTTTTTTCCTGTTATTATAAGGCCAATCATCATGAAGAGCGCTGTTAAAATGATCACTTGTATCACTAATGATTTATTGACCATGGAGAAAGACAAGGTAGCAGGAATAGAAAAAAATAAGAGAATAGTAATTAAACCCCGGGGAGCTACAAACAGAAGTGGAAAAACGGGCAACCGCGACACTTTCAGAACGATTGCCCGTATAATAACAATAACCGTAAAGATCAATATAGCCGAACCAAATGTCTCTACATTAATAATTTCTTTCGTTTCAAATGAATACCCGAATAATGTAAAAAAAAATGCCCTGATTAAAAACGCACCTTCCATAACTATTTCCCTGAATTTAGCAACTTCTTTATTAAACTCATAGGGATTTAATTTTTTGATCCATTCAAAATCTTTCAGTTCATCAATATTGCTCAAAAACAATCCAAAAAACAAAATGAATATTAAGGCAGGAAGATGAAATACTTCAGAAACAGCATAGATTAAAATGATAAGAATAATAATAGGCGCATGCTTAATAGGATGGTCTATTTTACGTAACAAAAAAGATAACACTATGGTAGCTATAAATGAAACTACACAAATAATTAAGACTTGCAACCCAAAATGAAGAAAGGCATGGCCATTTACATATACATTCTCGATGGCAAAATTAAAAAATATCACCCCCATAATGTCCGATAAACTACTTTCATAAATTACGAATTCTTTATTTTCCAGAGAAAGATTTTTAGCACTTGGAATAGCTACAGAACTACTAATAATAGAAATAGGAATTGCATTAAGCAAAGCTTGTCGCACTGAGATTCCACCAAAATAATGGAACGCATAAGATATAATGAAGGACAAAGCCAATATGGATATAAACGAGCTAAAAAAGGATTTTCTAATTAGCTTGAATTTTGAGCGATTCCATTCTAGTTCCAGCGCGCCTTCCAATACGATTAGTACCAAACCTAAAGTTCCAAATATGGGAAGTAATCCTGAAATATCCGGAATCTGAAAGGAAAAAAAATCCGCAATCTGTCTTACTGTCCATCCCAAAAGCAATAAGAGTATTACTGAAGGAATTTTCGTACGGGCCGACGTAAGATCAAAAAGATAGCCGATTAAAAGCAGGATACATATTATTATGATTACGGTCATTGTCATAAGAATGAATTTTTAGAAGAACTATCTTCTACCCCGCTTTTTACTTCGGCGACCTGCAATATAAAATGATTTTCTTCAGCAAAAAGAATTTTACGGGTATTTTTCCTCTTTCCTCAAAAAAGGAATTTGTGTTATTTGTTGATTTACTGAAAAATAAAACCAACTCCAATAACTATCCGGACGTTATCGGTTGTTTAATAATCTTAGAAATGATTCCTGAGAATTTATTAAATCACGCCCTACCTCCATAGTACAATATCCTATAGCTATCCGGTTTGCATCCATGATCGTAGTAAAGTGTTGGGCCCAACTGCATTTTACGAGAATGAATGCATTTTTTAAGTAACCTTTTTTAGTACTCAAAAAAAATGAGGAGACTCCAGTAATTTTATTTTGATAAGTTATTAATGTAAAACTAAAATTGACAAAAAACTGCGAACCAGAAACCAAGAACTAAACTTCCTATTCAGAAGATATCCGGAGACAAACCAATTAACTAATTAACTCATAAACCAATAAATCATCAACCTGCCACTACATGCATCACTGCCCACAACGCTGCAATTGAAATAACCACCCATAATGCGACTCCCTGTACTAATGGTTTTACTCCTACAGATTTTAAAACTGCTCCTGATAATCCGGCACCTATTAGAAATAAGGTAACTGTTAACCCAATTTTAGCCAAATGAACCATCACTTCAGATGCAGGGTGAATAGCAGGAAAATAAGTGTTGATAATCATTGCCAGAATAAATAAACCTATAAAGTATGGGATTTTGATTTTTTGTTTTCCGGTTTTAAAAAACAAAGTGGTGAGGAAGGCCACCGGTATGATCCATAAAGCCCTCGCCAGTTTCACAGTAGTAGCTACCTGCAAAGCTTCTGCTCCATATTTGTTGGCAGCACCTACTACACTACTTGTATCATGGATAGCGATCGCACTCCACAATCCAAACTGAGTCTGAGACATGTGTAACTGATGACCCACAAAAGGAAAAACAAACAATGCGATTGAATTTAAAATAAATATGGTTCCCAATGCGACTGAAATCTGTTTTTCTCCCGCGTTGATTAGCGGGCTTATTGCAGCGATAGCACTTCCGCCACATATTGCAGTACCACAGGAAATAAGGTGAGAAGTTTTCTTTTCTATTTTTAAAAATTTCCCGAGCAGTAAACCTAAAGTAAGGGTACCTATAATGGAGGCAACTGTAAAAAGTATTCCTTCTCTTCCGGCATGTACTGCACTTCGTACATTCATGCCAAACCCTAACCCAACAACAGAAACTTTTAATAAAAAAGAAGTGGCTTTGTGATTGAGATGAAGAAAAGGATGTCCTACAAACTGCGCCATAGCAAACCCTATTAGCAAGGCAACCGGAGGTGTAACTAAAGGCGTAAGGCAGAGTATCAATGCCAACACAAAAATAATTTCTCTTGTGGTAACATTTTTATCCAATAAATCCTTGAATCTACTTTGAGATGTTACGGTGGTAGTTTCTTCCATTCGTGATAAATTTTTATACTGCAAAATTCATCTACAACACGATGGAAAAGAAATTGTTATTAGTGATAACCGATTACCTAAAGTTATGATGACGGGCAAATTTCATAAACAGTTCGGGCAGGGCTTCAGACTGTCCGTGTGGCTGAATAAAATAAAAATATCGTTCAATATCAAGTCCTTTAACATCAACAATGCGGAATTCATTTTTCTGTAATTCATTCAGCACCGAATGAACAGAAAGAAAAGCCATACAATCAGAATGTTGCAAATACGATTTCATACTTTCCGTTCCGGCCATACGCATTTCTATTTTGAGATCCCGGAGTTTTATTCCGAAAGGTTTTAAAGCATGAACAATTACTTCCAGTGTGCCGGATCCCTGCTCACGCATCAAAAGAGGAATATTTTTCAAATCAGCAGGGTGAATAGTTTCTTTCTTTGCAAGCGGATTTGTATTGGATGAAACCAGCACGATCTCATCTTTTATGAACTCCGTATATTTTATGGAGGCATTTTTTGAGCGCCCTTCAATAATACCCAAATCAATTTCATTATTTATCAACGCATGTTCAATTCGCTCTGTATTACTGGTTGCTAACGTTATTTGTATTTCTCCCGACTTTTTATGAAAGGCAGCAAGCGCCGGAGGCAATACATATTGCGCGATGGTAGTGCTGGCTCCCAGGCGAAGTTTTCCACTCTTATTCAATGAAAGACTATTCATTTCAAACTCCAGATTGCGATACACCGCAAACAATTGTTCCGTATGTTGTAGCAGGATATCACCCGCGGCGGTCAGCTTTATCCTCGAACCATTTCTATCAAAAAGCTTTATCTTAAACTCACGCTCCAACTCATGAATATGTTTGGTGACAGCGGGTTGCGTTATGTACAACTCAGCAGCAGCCTTAGTAAAATTGAGCCGGCGTGCAACCGCCTGAAAAACCTGTAACCTGAAATCGAACATAGAGAAGGAGGTTTATTGGTTAAATAGTTTATTAGTTAAATGGGTTATTCATTTGACAGATGAATGCTCACTGCTCAAGGATCAAATCGCTGTAAGAAATAGAAACATAATCATGTTCTTTGATCGCGAAAAATGCAGCATAATGGTGGCATTGTTGTTTCAGTTTGTTAATATCTCTTTCGCCGGTCATATCAATAGCTTCCACTTCTACAAAAGTTCCCAATCCGTCAATGGTATCAAAATGAAATTTTACATTATCAATAAAATAGATCTTCCTGATCTTGCTCACTACTACTTTTATACCGTGTACTTTTATCAAAATTTCCTTGAGCGATAGATCAGGCGCATGAGAATATAACATAACATTTGATTGCTTCGCATCAGCTACATTTTCTCTTTCATAATAAATAAGGGCATTCTCAATATTACCTTCACGAAGTTTCAACCTACCTTTTGCCACATGGAAATAGGTATCTACCTGCTTGTCTTCTCCAATAAATACAGGATTCAATTCAAGAAATTTTTTCTCCAGCGAATGCAGGTTGTTGGTTCGTGCCTTAAATTCAAAATTAAGATGTGGCATTAAAAAAGATTTTAGAATTAAGCGTTTACTTTATAACCGATGTTTGTATATTCTCAGATCACAACTTCAGGTTAACCCGCCTTCGACAGGATCAGGTCGAAAACTCATAGGTAAGAGTATTCCTCTATCAAAAGAACTCATATTATTATCTACGTACAATTTTGCGAACCAAACATCAGATTGAAAAAAAATTATTTTGTTACACTAATGATTCTATTAAGTTCCTGCACTACCCTGCTCACCGGCAATCCCATTACATTATAAAAATCACCACGGATGGATTTAACCCCTACGGCCCCTATCCATTCCTGAATAGCATACGCTCCGGCTTTATCATACGGTTTGTATTTGTCCACATAAAATTCAATTTGGGAAACAGAAAGCGGATAAAATTCCACTTCCGTCTCTTCTGAAAATAAAACCTTCTCTTTTCCACATACAATACAAACGCCTGTTATTACCGTATGGATATTCCCGGACAGATTTGAAAGAATGCTTATCGCCATTTCACGGTCTTTAGGTTTGCCAATAATTTCATCTTTCAACACCACTACGGTATCAGCGGCAATAATCGTGTATCCATCGCTGTCATCTTTTAGATTCAGCTTCTTCTTTACTGTGATCGCCTTATTTTCCGCGATATAAAGCACGGTATCGGCGGGAGATAAATCGAGAGGATATTTTTCATCAGTAGATGAAACCATTACTTCAAAAGGTATCTCTGCTAATTCAAGTAACTGTTTCCTACGCGGTGAGCCGGAAGCGAGAATTATTTTTTCCATTTGGCTGCAAAATAATTCAAAAAAACACCATTGAGATAATACCCGCCAGCATAATTACTTTTACAACAGTACTTAAGAGATGAAATTGTTGTGGCGTATTTGCTTCATACAATCTCCGCAAAACCCATATTAATGGAATAATAATGGTAATAATGGAATACAATACGGAAAGCCACCACCCTAACTGAATCACATAAATTTGCAATGCTGCCAGCAATCCAATAAGTACCACGATCCATACACCGGTAAAAACTTTGGAAACCGGTATTCCCCATACCACAGGCATGGTAGTACATCTGTATTTCATATCACCTTCCATATCTTCCATATCTTTTATTACCTCCCTTATCAGAGAAATAATAAAAGCAAACCCTGCATATATAAAAGAAAGTTTCAACAGCCGCTGCCATACTATATCCTGTGGAGAAATTCTAAAACGGTATTCCGACAGCGTAAGTACTAAAATAACCCATGCCGTCAATAAGGAAATAAGAACATTGCCAATCAATAATTTCTTCTTGAAAAGACTCGAATATACCCAAAGAAGGATAATGGCAAGAAAATTAAAAAACGGGATAAAAACATTCTGCAACTTATATCCGATATACAAGCTCAATACCAGGCCAATCAAGGATAGCAATGCATGAAGTAATATTGCCACCCTCCTTTTTATGAATTTCCCTATGATCACTCTGGAAGATTTATTCACCTGATCAATATTCACATCAAAATAATCATTGATGATATACCCTGCACCGGCAATACTCACAGATGCTATCACCAACAGAAAAAATAAAAGCGGTGAAAGTTTGATCTCATCATAACCAGGATGGGCCTCCATATATACAAAAGGTAAAATGAAATACCTGAAAAGCATTTGCGTAAGCGCAATAAAAAGAAGATTGGGCCATCTGATCAATCTAAAAAATGCTGCAATAACCTTCATGTGGGGAATCTTAAAGTAAGGAATCAGGTTGAAGCAATATTATTTTGCAAAGCCCACTTATTATTCAGTTTCAACACTTTTTCTATCACATCTCTCACACACCCCGAGCCACCGGTAAAAGGAGAAATATAAGAAGCAATTTCTTTTATTTCGGGAGCTGCATCTGCGGGGCAAGCCGCTATCCCTACTATCTTCATGCAAGAATAATCGGGAATATCATCTCCCATATAAAGCATCTCATTGAGTGAAATTTCCTTTTGGGCAACATATTCTTTCAAGAATCCTACTTTGTCCTTCACATTCATAAAAACTTCTCCCACTCCAAGCATATTCAAACGACTATGCACATAAGAAGAATTGCTTCCCGAAATTACTACTACCTTAAAACCCGACTTCACAGCGAGTTGCAAAGCGTAGCCATCACGAACATTCATGCGCCGGGGCCAGTTATTTTCACTATCTACTAATAAACTTCCATCTGTAAGGACACCATCCATATCAAATGCAAATGTTTTTATCAATTTAAAGCGCGAAAGAATCAGCATTATAAATTTGATTTACTGCCTGGAAGATCTTTTTGATCTTTCATTAAAAAATATTGCCAAATATAGTTATAGGAAACTGAATTATAAATTATTCAGTTCAACAGGATATTTCCGGGAACCAGGAATAAATCTCTTTACTTTACTAAACGATCCGGCTAAATCATCCCCGATTTTTTATAAATCCTAATCATCAAAATCCTGCGTCTGATCGGGAATAACCACCACAATTTCTCCTTCACCTTCCTCCAAAACACACTGGCAACTCAATCTTGAATTTTCTCTTGGCTCGAGTGCCATCGAAATGAAGTCTTCCTCCCTTTCAGATTTTTCAGGTAAATGCTCCTCCCCTTCTTCTATGTAGGAATGGCAGGTGCTACATGCGCATACACCACCGCAATCACAATGAAGATTAATATCGTTATCCAATGCTATTTCTAAAATAGATTGATCAGGTTCTACTTCTTTTATAGTAACCGGATCAAGGCCTTTTTGCAAAAACTTAAACGTGATTTGATACATTCTTTTTCTCCTTTCGCACGCGAAATTATAGCATACCCTTCTGAATCAGTTGCGAATTGGGTAAACCTTTGTGCAAGGAAAAATTATTACCGCTTCCCGTGAAACTTAATAATACTCTCAGATAATTTTAAATAGAGGTATTTCATATCCGGATTGGAAGAGAGCGCCTGTAAATGTTTATTAAGCGTAAAAATATCATCGCGGATGGCAGGGCCTGTCTGGGTAAGAAAGGGAGATATCTCTTTCATTCTTATATTGGTTTCTTCCACAAGAGGAAAAAGATTCTTAAAATCCAGCCTTTCCTTACCACAGAATACTTCTGCAAGCGCATACAAGTGGTTGGCAAAATTACTCACAAAAACAGCGGCCACATGATAATTGAGTCTTTCCAAATCATCGGCTTCAACTACTTTATTTGAAATAGTTTTAGCAAAACCCAGTACACGGTGAAGAGTTTCCTGATTATTCCCATCCACCAGTAATGGAATTTCAGGAATATGATTACTGTACTTTGACAAAGATTGCAACGGATATAAAATACCATAAGTATCCGAACAATCTTTAAGAACATTGATGGAAATAGCACCGGCAGTATGAACTACGAATTTATTTTTCAACGCAGGAATTTTCTCAACATGGTCGAGAGCCGCATCATTCAATGCTACAATATATATATCGGCATCGGCAAATGCTTCAGCAGTTAACAAAGCAGCAGAGGCAAAATAAGACGAAGCAAGTGATTTTGCATGATCTTCATCACGGCTCACCACCTGAACTATATCGTGGCCTGCCTTAACGATCACTTCACATAAAACCGTAGCAACGTTTCCCGACCCAAGCATTACAACTCTCATCTAATCAATTTTTTACTAAGATATTTTTAACAGTTAGTCAGTTTATTTTATATATAACGTCATTTATCTGTAAAAAATATATCAGCATAGGTTAATTTCAATTTCATCACGGTATATACCATAATATACATTGAGACAATATTCCAAAACTTTGGACTTTTTAAGAGAGGGGCACGACGAAGATAAAAAAAGGGTCTTCAGGAAACAAATTTTGTTGTTAAAATTCGATTTTTAATTTTTAAACTAATATTGCAAGCATGAAAAGAGGTTTATTTTGAATAAACCCAAATAAAAAAGACAAACAAGAATTGGGAAAAAAAGATAATTATGGCAAAAAATTTATTGATCGTTGAGTCCCCTGCTAAAGCAAAAACAATTGAAAAGATCCTCGGGAGTGATTTCGAAGTAAAGAGTTGTTATGGCCATATCCGCGACCTCGAAAAGGACGATATGGGTATTGATATACAGAACAATTTTGCACCTCGTTATAAAGTACCTGAGGAGAAAGCTAAAGTGGTAAAAGACCTGAAACAATATGCAAAAAAAGCAGAGACTGTATGGCTCGCATCAGATGAGGACCGTGAAGGAGAAAGTATTAGCTGGCATCTTGCCGAAGTTCTGGGGCTGGATGTGAATACAACCAAGCGAATCGTATTTCATGAAATCACCAAGCCTGCTATCAACGCTGCCGTGCAGAATCCCCGACTGATAGATATGAACCTTGTAAATTCACAACAGGCAAGAAGGGTACTGGACAGGCTGGTAGGTTTTGAACTTTCCCCGGTTTTGTGGAGAAAAATAGGGATGCAGGGCGGATTGAGTGCAGGAAGAGTACAAAGTGTAGCTGTAAAATTGATCGCTGAAAGAGAAAGAGAGATCAATCAGTTTCAATCGGTAGGCACCTTCAAAATAGAAGCGATGCTGGCGGCCAAAGATCCATCCGGAAAAAACATATCTTTCAAAGCCGAAGATGGTTCAACAGAAACCGTGGAAGAAGCTGAAAAATTTTTAGAACGATGTAAAAACGCAAACTATTCCGTAAAAGATATTATTGTAAAACCAGGCAAGCGCAGTTCTGCCGCTCCTTTCACCACTTCTACCCTACAACAGGAAGCAAGCCGCAAATTAGGATATGGCGTAAGTAAAACCATGCTACTGGCGCAAAAATTATATGAGAACGGAAAGATAACCTATATGCGTACTGATAGTGTAAACCTGAGCAATACCGCTAAAGGGCAAATAGAAAGCGAGATCAGGAAAAACTATGGGGATTCTTATTTGCAATTGCGCAATTATAAAAACAAAAATGAAAGCGCACAAGAGGCCCATGAAGCCATTCGGCCCACCGATATGAGCGAAAACAGAATCCATGATCCTGAAACAGGCCGCCTGTATGAACTCATCTGGAAACGTACCATTGCCAGCCAGATGAGCGACGCCATTCTCGAAAAAACAACCGCCAAAATAAAAATAAGCACCATTAAAGAGGAACTCACAGCTTCCGGCGAAGTATTAAAGTTTGATGGGTTCCTGAAAATATACAATGAAGGAAATGATGATGAGGATGGCGATGTCACTGCTTTTGGAATCGAAAGCCGGTTGCCGGCACTTACGGTAAATCAACCACTGCATTTTGAAGAAATGACCGCTACCGAAAAATTTACCAGGCACTCGGCAAGATATACCGAAGCCTCGCTGGTAAAAAAACTGGAGGAGTTGGGTATAGGAAGACCGAGTACGTATGCGCCCACTATCAGTACCATCATCAAAAGAAATTATGTAGAAAAAAGAGACAAGGAGGGAACTAAACGCGATTTCAGAATTGTAATACTTGCCAAAGACAATACAATTAAAAAAATAACCACGCAGGAAAATACCGGGGCTGAAAAGAGTAAACTTTTCCCTACTGACCTGGGATTGGTGGTTACCGACTTCTTGAATCAGCACTTTGAAAAAGTAATGGACTATTCGTTCACTGCAAACATCGAGGAAGAATTTGATAAAATAGCCGAAGGAAAATTGCAATGGAACAGTATGGTGGGCGAGTTTTACAAACCATTTCACCATTCGGTGGAACACACACTCGAAAATGCCGAACGTGCCAAAGGGGAACGTGAACTGGGAAATGACCCTGTAAGCGGAAAGCCGGTAATAGCACGTATGGGAAGATATGGCCCCATGGTACAGATAGGAGTGGCGGATGATGAAGAAAAACCCCGTTTCGCAAAATTAAAAGCAACCCAAAGTATTGAAACCATCAGTCTCGACGAGGCTATGGATCTTTTTAAACTGCCCTTGAATCTGGGAGAATATGAAGAAAAAGAAGTTTCAGTAAATGTGGGAAGATTTGGTCCGTATGTAAAATGGGGAGAACAATTTATCTCCATACCAAAAGGCGAAGAACCATTAGATGTTGAACTTCCGAGAGCCATTGAGATCATTAAGGCAAAACAGACAGAAGAAGCACCGATAGGATACTATGATGAAAAGCCCATCACCAAAGGTAAAGGCCGTTTCGGACCTTTTATAAAGTGGAATGATATGTTTATCAATATTCCACGGGCATATAATTTTGATACACTCACTCAAAAAGATTGTGATGAGCTCATTCAGAAAAAGATAGAAAAAGAAGCCAATCGTTTCATTAAGCAATGGCCCGAAGAAAAGATCGCCTTGGAAAATGGCCGCTGGGGCCCATTCATACGTGCTGGTAAAAAAATGTTGAAAATAGGTCCTAAACCCGGAGGTGGAAAATATACCCCGGAAGAGCTGGCTGAATTGTCAATGGAAGAGGTGAAAAAAATGGCGCTGCAACAGGATCCCAAAGCATTTGACAAAAAAGCTGCGGCAAAGAAAACAACGACCAAAAAATCAGCACCCAGAAAAGCTGCAAAAAAGAAATAATGATAAAATTTTTGCAATCATAGGTATTCTCTGAATGGAATAGTTACCTATAAAATTAAAATATTTTAAAAATCAATTAAAGAAAAAACACATTTTTATAGCTATTAATTTGTCAAAAATCATCATATTTCCGGTCATCAAAAAACCTTTCCGGAACTTAGGATAATTTGTAAACTTTTCTATCTTTACAAGATTGGTTTCATAAACTACAAATTATTGCATGCTTGAAAACAGAGAAATATCGGCTTTATTCCAATTGATTGACGATCCTGATGAAGAGGTGTTTTCTAAAGTGACGGAACGTATCATTGCACACGGACGTGCCATCATTCCAAACCTTGAGAATCTGTGGGAAAACAGCCTTGATGAAAATGTACAGGAAAGAATCGAACTCATCATTCACAAATTGCATTTTCGTGACCTTGTACAGGAGTTCATAGACTGGAAAAATGGGAATTGTGAATTGTTACAAGGCGCATTGCTGGTTTCAAAATATTGTTACCCCGAAATGATCGCCACTACTACCCTGCAGGAAATAGAAAAATTAAGAAGGAATATATGGCTCGAACTTAACAGTTATCTTACCCCCCTTGAACAAGTCAATGTGATCTCAGGCATCCTGTATAGTTATTATAAACTGAAGGGTAACGAAGTGAGCTACGATCTTTCCGATGATTTTTTGATCACCAAATTGATCGAAAACAAAAGAGGCAATTCCATTACTAATGGTATTCTGTACCTCGTCCTTTGTGAGTTACTTGATGTTCCTGCAAAGGCCATCAATATTCCCAAACAGTTTATCCTCGGTTATTTTGAAACGGATTATAATTTCCCCAACCCAACTAAACAGAAAAGCGAAAAAATAAATTTTTATATTGACCCTCTCAACGGGCAGGTATATTCCCACAAAGATGTAGAGAGTTATTTTAAAAGAATTTCCGTTCCTCCTGTACGCTCGTATTATCAACCTCTTGAAGATAAAAGAATTATTCAGCATCTGCTTGAAGAATTCAGCAAATGCTTTATTTCCCCGACTGAACTTTATAAAAAAGAAGATCTTCTTTTTCTTGCTAAATTACTGGATAGCTAATCTGCTTGTTACAATTTTCCGCTCACTCAAAACATTTTTAAAAAAGTCTTTTTTTGATTAATTTGCCTATATGTATTATCAATCCCCAATTGGTACCATCATCGTGAATGTTCAGGACGAATATATTAGTGAGATCAATTTTACGGACCAAAAAGTTGAAACAAAAAGTGCAATGCCGGAAAAATTTTCTAAAAAAGAAAAAGCCATTTTAAAAGAATGTACGCGGCAACTGGATGAATATTTTTCAGGCAAAAGAAAAACTTTTGATTTTCCTTTTCGGCAGTCAGGTACCTTATTCAGGGAAAAAGTATGGAAAGAGCTAACGAATATCCCTTATGGAAAAACCATCAGTTATCTTCAGCTTTCGCAACGCATAGGTAATGAAAAAGCAGTAAGAGCGGTAGGTACAGCCAACGGACAAAATAACCTTTCTATTGTAGTTCCCTGCCACCGGGTGATTGGCTCCGATGGCAGCCTTACAGGTTATGGTGGTGGCCTGTGGAGAAAACAATGGCTTCTGGAGCATGAAAATAAATATGCCAATGGAGTATATCTTCTTTTTTAATAAATATTTTTTCGATTATTTTCTAATTCCCCCACACAAACCTATTTTATAGAGAGCTGTTTTTATTGGGCTAACAATAATACTTTTGCATAGGTTTTTTAAAATGGAATAGACAAACGAATGAGCCTTTCATCTTTTATTACGTTTTTGTTCCCTAAATTAAGACCATTGAACTTTTAATTCGTTCACCCACAGAGTAACCCAATCAACCCTCAGAAATGCAAAACCATCAACATAAAGAAGGCCACTTAGAAAGTTCAGACTTTTTAAGAGACGTGGTAATAGGAATGAGTGATGGGCTTACCGTACCATTTGCGCTTGCCGCAGGGCTTACCGGTGCAGTGGCCAACAGTTCCATCATAGTAATCGCGGGTATCGCGGAAATTGTAGCAGGAAGTATTGCGATGGGATTGGGAGGATACCTTTCGGGACAAACTGAAGAGGACCATTACAACAGCGAATTAAAAAAAGAATATGAAGAAGTAGAGCGCATTCCAGAAATGGAAAAAAAAGAGGTAAAAGAATTCTTTGAAAATTTAGGGTTAAGTGAAGAAATACAGGCCAGAGCAACCGAAGAAATTGCTAAAGATAAAAAGCAGTGGGTAGATTTTATGATGAAGTTTGAACTGGGCCTTGATAAACCCGACCCGCAAAGAGCTAAAAAAAGTGCTATGAATATCGGGCTTTCCTACGCAGTAGGAGGAATCATTCCGTTAAGCCCTTATTTTTTTATCGAAAACTCAAGTGAAGCATTGGTCTTTTCCGTGATCGCCACATTGATATGCCTTTTTACATTTGGATATTTTAAAAGTAAGATCACCGGAGTACCTGTAATATCAGGCGCACTCAAGGTTACTTTGATCGGTGCACTCGCAGCAGGTGCCGCTTATTCAGTGGCTATGCTCTTCAAATAAGAGTACTTTCATCTGTTTTTTTTTAAATGCACAGTAAATCTCCCAGTAAGTTTTACTATTTATCAAGCAACTTTACTCGTTTTTTTACAGGAATGAAATATTTATTCCAAAGAAGCCGTTTCTATTTGGCTAAACCGTTGCTAACCTTAACTTTATAACCTTAATGCTATTATTCAACTGCACAAATTCCATTAGGACTTACACAAAAAATTATGCTATCTAAACGAACAAACTATGACTTTTAATAAGCCGCTTGCTTATTAATTACAGACTTGTATAAAAATCTTAATGGATAATCAGTTTTTGAATTTTGGAAATCCCCTCATCTCTATGAGGGGATTGTTTTTTTATTTATACAAAATAACATTTTTCCAGCTATATCAGCCATGCTTAACCGATTTTTTTAACAGAGGAATATATTACTTACTCCTTCCCTCACAAAAGAAGAGCTATGATGAGGTTTTACCTTTCAGTTATTGATGTCATGTCTCGCATCCGCGAAACATCTTCCATAGTCAATTTGATTCGCTTTTCAAAAGGATACTTGCGTACCATACAATTGTGTTTGAACATGTTTTACACGAATAATCCATCGGCGTGAACAAAAAGTTCGACTGCGTCACCCAATTCATTTTTCATCAAAGTTTCTAATGCCTCCACCTCAGTTTGCACTTCGTTTACATTCAGGTACCACGGAACCGTAAAATGGTAATCACTATCCACAATACTCTCCAGCGCATCGATGAGGATAGCCAGTGAATTGGCCATAAATCAGGCTACCAGTTTCACAATAAATAATACAATTGCCATAAAGGTGATGATCTTCTGAAGCCTGAGATTTTTTCTAAAAGGTATCAATACACCCGTTTTGAAAAGAATGCAAAATACAGAAATCCAATAAATCGGTGCCAGTACCTCCTTCTTTAAGAGAATCAGTTTTTTACATCCTGATTTTACCTTTCACCATATTTTTATTTTCATACAAAATTGAAACATTAAATTCGCAATATGCGTAAAACGTTCACAATTTTAGCTAATTCTTTTCGCCTTACCATACAGGAACTCATGGTAAATAAATTGCGTACATCACTATCGTTGATCGGGATATCATTCGGCATCTTCTGTATCATTGGGGTATTGGCAACGGTCAATAGCCTTGAACAAAACATTCAAAACCAATTGAAGAGCCTCGGTACCAATACCATCATCATTGATAAATGGGCATATCAGGGAGGCCCTGATTATCCATGGTGGAAATTTGTAAGCCGCCCATCACCAAAATATGAAGAAATAAAATTCATCAAAGAACGTAGCACGCTCACGAGCAATATTTCCTTTAACATAGACTCAAGAGTAGATGTTGAGTATGACAATTACGCTCTACAAGGAGTTTCGATGAGCGGGGTTACTGAAGAAAATATTGACATACAACCATTGACCATGGCTTACGGACGTTACATTTCGGGAAATGAATTCTCTTATGGGAGCCCCGTAGCAGTAATAGGCTATACCAATGCCGAAGATCTTTTCGGTGCCGCTGATCTTGCAATAGGAAAAGAAGTAAAACTAAAAAACCATCAATGCACCATCATTGGTGTCATCAAAAAAACGGGGGAAACCATGATCGGTCAAAACCTCGACCAGTCAATCACAGTGCCTTATCGCTTCGCAAGAAAAATCATAAATGAAAAACAGAGTGGTCCCAGGATCGTGGTAAAAGGCAAAGATAATGTAAGCTCTGCGGCGCTTGCTAACGAGCTAGAAGGAGTAATGCGTTCCATCAGAAAACTAAGTCCTACACAGGAAGACAATTTCACACTCAATCAGATTAGTAGTTTCAGCGATAGAGTAAGTTCTATGTTTTCAAGCATCAATCTAGGCGGATGGGCGATCGGCATATTAAGCCTCGTAGTAGGCGCTTTCGGTATTGCCAATATCATGTTTGTAACGGTGAAGGAACGCACCCCCATGATTGGGCTTAAAAAAGCAATCGGAGCAAAAAAAAGAAGCATCCTCTCCGAATTTTTACTCGAAGCCGCTATCATCTGTATTTTGGGTGGTATCATAGGTCTCATATTGGTTTACATTCTTACACTTATCCTTACCAATTTATTTAATTTCCCGGTTTTTATTTCAGCAGGCATCCTCACTCTGGCTATTTCCATTTGCATCATCATCGGTATATTATCAGGATTAATTCCTGCCCTCACGGCATCACGGCTTGATCCTGTGGTGGCAATACGGTCTAAGTAAAACTGATAAGATTTGGCTCATGATTTTTAAAGTGCAGGAAATAAACTTTATCGGTTTTGTTTAACTTTGCATTCACCAATTTTAATTATTACAAAACATGCCTACCCTTCTTGCAATAGAATCTTCCTGCGATGAAACTGCCGCCTCGGTTTGTAGAGACGGAGTCATTCTCAGTAACATTATTTATAGTCAAAAAATTCATGAACAATACGGTGGCGTAGTCCCCGAACTCGCCTCCAGAGCACATCTTCAGGCAATTGTTCCTGTAGTGGAAGAAGCATTGAAAAAATCAGAAACTACATTAGAAGACATGGATGCTTTCGCTTTTACTCAATCTCCCGGACTGATCGGAGCATTATTGGTGGGTACTGAATTTGCAAAATCACTCTCACTTGCATTTAGTAAGCCACTGATAGCTGTTCACCACATGCAGGCACACGTATTAGCCAACCTGATCCAGCCTGCAGATAAAAAAAATAAAATTCCTTCTTTCCCTTTTTTATGCCTTACAGTAAGTGGTGGGCACACTCAAATCGTGTTATGCGAATCGCCTTTGCAACAAAAAATTATCGGACAAACCCTTGACGATGCAGCAGGAGAGGCATTTGATAAATCAGCAAAAATACTTGGCCTACCCTATCCTGGTGGCCCTTTAATTGATAAATATGCAAAGCAGGGCAATCCTGATAAATATAAATTTCCTGAACCAAAAATTGATGGTTTGGATTTTAGTTTCAGTGGATTAAAAACTTCCTTCTTATATTTTATCCGTGATGAAAAAAATAAAAATGAAAATTTTGCAGAAGAAAATTTACCCGACATCTGTGCTTCTATTCAATCGCGCATCGTTTCTATTTTACTGAATAAATTAAGAAAAGCATCCCAGCAGACAGGCATTAAAGAAATATGTATTGCAGGTGGAGTGAGTGCCAACAGCGGTTTACGCGGTTCATTTGAAGAAA
This sequence comes from Ginsengibacter sp., assembly GCA_039937655.1. GTDB lineage: Bacteria > Bacteroidota > Bacteroidia > Chitinophagales > Chitinophagaceae > Ginsengibacter. Next base: position 4,032 of record JBDTGA010000022.1, on the reverse strand, counting down.
TGGGCAAAAAAGAAAACTGGAATACCTACATTCCTAAATTTGAATATTGTACAGATAATGCTGCCATGATAGGCATTACGGCTTATTACAAATATTTGAATTCTGATTTCGCCGATCTATCGGTAGTGCCTTCCGCAAAAACTGCCTGATAAAAGAGATAGGCCACGAAACAGAAGCTATGGGTTAAATGTGCCTTACTATGTTAAGCTTTTCACTGATTGTATTTCATTGATCACTTTTAAATAACTAATTACTTCTCACCCATTTAATCAATAACCAATTCCGATAATTATCAGCAAACCAACTTCTCCTCTTCCTCCATGCCTAATCCCTCTTTTCAATTCAAGCAATTCAAAATAAACCAGGAAAAAAGCAGCATGAAAGTCTGCACCGATTCTTGTTTGTTTGGTGCATGGATAGCTGATAAAATCGAAAAGAAAGGACCTATTCCCAAAAAAATTCTCGATATAGGTTCCGGTACCGGATTGTTAAGCCTGATGATGGCGCAAAAATTAAATACAACAATTGATGCAGTGGAAATAGATGAGAATTCTTTTCAGCAAACAAAAGAAAACTTTATACAGTCACCGTGGAATGAACGGTTACAGGCATTTTGTACCGATATTAAAAATTGGGATCATCACACAAAATATGATCTTATTATTTCCAATCCACCCTTTTTTGAAAATGATCTGAGATCAAAACAGCCAAATAAAAATATTGCAAAACATGACGAAGGATTGACGTTGGAAGAGCTCCTTCATTCGATCAAAAACAATCTCACAATAGAAGGAAATTTTGCTGTCCTTCTTCCCTATCATCGGGTAGAATCTTTTGTAATTCTTGCGATTAACCATGAATACTACCTAAAAGAAAAATTACTTGCAAAACAAACACCTGCACATTCTTACTTCCGCGGGATCTTGTTATTTGGGACAAAACCTGAATCCCTTATTCAGGATGAATTAACCATCAAAAACAGAGAAGGGAATTACACCGATGAGTTCATCTCTTTGCTAAAAGATTATTATTTGTTTCTATAATGTTCAAAGCTCAATACTGAAAGCCCTCATATATCCATAATCTTCCGTAATCACGCCATCCTTCACGATAGTAGCATCTTTAATGATCTTCGAACCTCCTGCTACCAGGTCGTCCAGAATAAATTTCATTAATTGCTCCCCAAAATACCTTGAAGCATCGCGAGGTAATTCATTCGGCAAATTTCCGACTGCCATTACATCTACAGAGTTTTCAAGATATGGAACAGTGCGCTCGCCCGTTATTTTATCTACACCATATACCGGATCTTCCATGGTACTATCGCCCAGGTTGCATGGTACTGATCCATTCTTATCATCAGAGATATCTGCAATCGTTTTTATTCTAAAATTTTTCTTCTTCATATCCTCCATTTCAAACAGGCGAGGAATTTTCACCTCCCAATACACTCCATTCAGCAATACATCCGTTTCTGAAAGATAATTGGCAAATAAACATTGATACCGTTCCGGATGTTCATGAAATTCATTTCGGTTATACTTGCCCGTTAACCGATTCACATACAAATTCTCGCCTTTCAAATGCACATATACCGGGTATGAAAATTGAATACTCTTATATTCTTCAGGATCAGTCTCATGTATTTCCATCAGATTCATGATCTCAAGGATTCCGTGTGCTACCCTCCCACTACCGGTTACAGCTATTTTTACCGGAGGAAGCTTTAGTCCGAAATAAGTATGGATCAGCTCTTGAAAATTTTTCTTTTTGTACACCCTTTCCAATGAAAACTTTTGTGTGCGGTTTCCATAAGTCATCATTCCGTTATGGGCCCCCACTACGCCTGCAAAGAAACCAAACCCTATCAGCCTCTTTCCATCTTCATGCTCAAGACATTCATAATCTATCAGCGTTATTTTTTTCTGAATAATCGCCTGTAACAATTTCTTATTATAAGATTGCAGCTTTTTGGTGTGAGAAAAGATGAAGTACGTTTTCCCGGGTATCAGCATATCCAACGGAACCTCTTTTATTCCGAATAAAATATCACAATCGCTTACATCATCTTTCACCTCAATTCCCGCTGCAATATATTCTTCATCCAAATAGCATCTTGTTTTGGAATGTTGTACGATCACTGAAATATTTTTATTCTCCTGTACCCATTTACATTGAAAGGGAGTAAGTGCCACCCGGTTATCGGCAGGAACTTTCCCTTCTCTTATCAATCCTATTTTTAACATCAGTTCATTTTTTAGAGAGCGGCAATTTACGTTATCCTGATTATATAAATAAACTGCCATACTGTATAGCATATTCCTTTATCCACCTACAAAAGTAATTTAAGAAGAATTCACTTCAATTTACTCCTGATTAAAAAAATGAAAGATTTGATGACCTTTCTATCCTTTTGCGATATAGAAGAAAATATTTCTTAATCACGTGGGATACTTATTTCCATCAAAATTAAAAACCATGATAAAGTTGGTCAAATTTCTTCCGGTAGCAGCTTTAATACTATTCTTTACAGCTTGCAAAAAAAACGATACCTCCGTAATACCCCCGCCACTCAAACAGATTGATATTATTTCCGTTGACAAAAAAATATCGGACTGGATGATAAAAAATAAAATGCCCGGAATGTCTCTGGCGGTAAGTAAGGATGGTAAACTCGTATATGCAAAAGGATATGGAGAAACCAATACGGATACCCATGAAAATGTTACTACAGAATCTCAGTTCCGTATTGCAAGTGTAAGCAAATTGATTACATCGGTAGCTATCATGAAATTGATACAGGATAAAAAGATATCAATGGATCAAAAAGTATTTGGTACAAATGGTGTACTCGGAACAGCCTACGGTACGCAACCTTACAAACAATATGTAACCGATATCACCATTAGCAATTTACTTTATCACAACGGTGGTGGCTGGGGACAGGATACCGATCCCGCATTTTTTGATATTACTCTTGATAAAAAAGCAATTATCAACTGGACACTTAATAACGTATCGCTTAAACGAAAGCCTGGTACCGGTTTTGATTATTCTAATTTTGGATACATGTTGCTCTCTGAAATTATTGAAAAAGTGAGTGGCAAATCTTATAGTCAATTTGTCAATGATGAAATATGGTCAAAAACCGGAGCAACAAGGTCTTCTATTGCAGGGTCTAAACATACCGACAAGCTCGTAAAAGAAGTAGTCTATTATGGCCAGGGAACCGACGCTCCTTTTGTTTATGGAATGAACATTTCCAGGGGCGACGGAGCTATGGGATGGCTAAGCACTCCAGGTGACCTGCTACGGTTTGCAACTGCAGTAGATAGTTCCAACACCAGGCCTGATATTCTTTCACTTTCTACTATAAAAACAATGGTAACTACTACCGCAACAAGCGCCGGCTTTGGTTTTAATTTTGGTTGCGGATGGGCAGTAGAGGGTAATGAATGGCTCTGGTGGGGAAGTTTGCCGGGAACTTTTGCGATACTTTACCGGAATGGGAATGGCATTTGTATTGCGGCCACTGCAAACAGCCGCTTGCAACCCAATTCTGAAAATGCGTTGAATTCATTTATCGGTGTCATTAATTTCTTCGCTTTTCAAAAAGACATTCCATGGCAGGCTATTGATCAGTTTTAATAACTACTTAAAAAAAATAATCTCCGGGTTGTGTGAAAAAGTTTTTTCAATTCCGGATATATGGTATGAATAGAAGGATACAATTTTTCATTCAAAACGACATTACGACATTGCCAACAGAATAACAATACTGAAATACCTAAAGTCTTAATGGTGTGTAGTTTCAGGGCTGCTTTTATTGGCGGCCCTTTTTTATTGCCGGTGAGTAAAATTCAACAAGAGAGTAAAGATGATTTTCAAAAAATATCTACAATATCATGATGACCTTTTTTCAACTTGTCCGATATAGTAACAAATACTAAAAAAAACTTTATGAATAAATTAAATCGTATTCTCCTTGCTCTGGTACTTTTAATTGCTTTTTCAGCCTGTAAAAAAAATAAT
>JBDTGA010000021.1:0-38938 GCA_039937655.1 Ginsengibacter sp. | reverse complement strand
ACAATTGTACATATTGAATGTCATAATCATAATATAAAATCAAGCAGAGTCCATTGGTAAAATAGCTGCCATCGATAAGTAAATGAACATGGGTTTTGCTACGAATAGGAACCAAAGGTGCTTTCTTCAAATATTGCTTGAACAGACGCTGTATTTTACTTTGGGACATACCACTATCCCGGCTCAGATACTGGTAAACCTGGCGCTCCATAATCCACTTACGAAACCATATAAATTGATTGCTTTGTTGAACACCTTTGTTATGAAAACAAAAGTTGTGAAAGCATTCTGAACAACGATAGCGTTGTTTATCATTTTGAGTACCCCATTTTTGAACTTTCGGGCTATTACAAACAGGACAAAATTTTATTTTTTTTCATCTAACAAAAAAAGTTCATTGAAACCACTTTCAATGAACTTTACTAAAATCCTTACCCAGTAAGTGGTTCCAAAGAATTTACCAACTATTTTTGACTACATTGTCACATTTTAAAAAGAACTGAATTAACACAACCCGATAGCTTACCCGGATTGAAAACAGCATTCTCTTAATTGTTTTTATCGAAACCTCCGCACACCATTGCGAAACTAATAAACGAATTAACTTTCCTTCGCTCCTTCTACCAGTACAGTAGTCTTATTATTGATTACTTCTACAAAGCCCCCCTGGATCATGTATTGTGTAGAAGAATTCTTGTCTTTAAGAATTTTTAGTTTACCTGCTTTCAAAGCACTTACGATGGGAGCATGCATTTCCAGGACCTCAAATGCACCGCTAATACCCGGAAGTTGCACGCCATATACTTCCCCGCTAAAAATCTTTTTTTCCGGTGTTAATATTTCTAAAGTCATACGTTTTATAATTAGCTGATTGGCTAATTAGCTTTCCGATAGTTATCGGGATAGTTAATTAAGAATTGGCCGCTTCCATCATTTTTTTACCTTTTGCAATGGCATCATCCAGGTTACCTACCAGGTTAAATGCTGCTTCGGGATATTCATCCACTTCTCCATCCATGATCGCATTGAAACCGCGAATGGTATCCTCAATAGAAACCAATACTCCTTTCAGGCCGGTGAATTGCTCTGCCACATGGAAAGGCTGCGAAAGAAAACGTTGAACACGGCGCGCACGGCTTACTGTCAGCTTATCTTCATCACTTAATTCATCCAATCCAAGAATGGCAATAATATCCTGTAATTCTTTATAACGTTGTAAAGTACGTTTTACACGGTTGGCACAATCATAATGCTCATCACCCACGATAGCAGGAGACAAAATCCTCGAAGTAGAATCCAAAGGATCTACCGCAGGATAAATTCCAAGATCCGCAATCTTCCTGCTCAGTACAGTGGTTGCATCCAGATGTGCAAAAGTAGTTGCAGGCGCAGGGTCTGTTAAATCATCTGCAGGTACATATACCGCCTGTACTGAGGTAATGGAACCGTTTTTTGTAGAGGTAATTCTTTCCTGCATTAATCCCATCTCTGTAGCCAGAGTAGGCTGATAACCTACCGCCGATGGCATCCTTCCCAGTAAGGCAGATACTTCTGACCCTGCCTGAGTAAAGCGGAAGATATTATCTACGAAAAATAAAATGTCTTTCCCTTTTCCGGTGCCATCGCCATCACGGAAATATTCTGCAACGGTCAATCCGCTCAAAGCCACACGGGCCCTTGCTCCCGGGGGCTCATTCATCTGGCCAAACACAAAGGTTGCTTTTGATTCTTTCAATTCTTCCATATTCACTGTGTCCAGATCCCATCCGCCTTCTTCCATGCTATGAATGAATTTATCGCCATATTTCATGATGCCGGCTTCGATCATTTCACGCATCAGATCATTTCCTTCACGGGTTCTTTCTCCCACACCTGCAAATACGGACAACCCACTATATGCTTTTGCAATATTATTAATCAGTTCCTGGATCAATACCGTCTTACCTACCCCTGCTCCACCAAACAAACCAATCTTTCCTCCTTTGGCGTAAGGCTCAATAAGGTCTATCACTTTAATTCCTGTAAATAAAATCTCAGTAGCCGTACTCAGATTTTCAAATAGCGGCGGCTTATTGTGAATGGGGCGGCCATTCTTTTTACTCACTTGTGGCAAACCATCAATCGCATCTCCGGTTACATTAAACAAACGCCCGTTAATATCCTCTCCTATGGGCATTAATATCGGCGAGCCGGTATCAACCGCTTCCATACCGCGTCTGAGGCCTTCTGTACCATCCATGGCAACACAGCGAACGCTGTCCTCACCCAAATGCTGCTGCACCTCCAGAATGAGTTTATCGCCGTTATCTCTGGTTAGTTCCAGGGCATGGTATATTTCGGGGAGCTTGTTATCGCTATCAAAATGTACATCCACAACAGCCCCAATGATCTGTCTTATTTTTCCGGTATTTGCCATAAAATGTTTATTAAAACGTCCTTATTTCAATTTGGCGGCAAAGGTAAGGGATAGAGTTAAAAAAGTCAACAATGAGAAAAGATAATTTTACAGTTTTTCATCCCCCAACTGATGGAAAGGCTTTTTCAAATATTCTTCGGAAGAATAAAGAATCAGGGTTGGGAAGTAAAGATATTCCCCAAAAGAACCGCGGAATATCAACCAATTGTTTGTTTAGTGCTGAAGGATTTAATAGTCATCTCTATACCTGTTGAAATAGAGATCATCTTTCCCTCATCATTATATTTCTCTCTTTAAAATACTTCCCAATAACAGGCAACCGCTGAAACTCTCTCCATTCCACATTCATAACGAACCAAACGTACAATGCCAGCAATAATGTTGCAGAAATAAAGTTGGTTAGGTTTCCTTTAAAGAAATGGATCACCCCCTGATGAATGAAGAAGATTAGCACTACTACGACTATGTAGGCTAAAAGTTTTTTCCATGCATACGGAATACGATATGCTTTTTGCCCCCAGATAAAACACAGCACCATCATCGTAAAATAGCAAAAGAAGGTAGCCCAGGCACAGGCGACAAATCCATAATGCGGAATAAAAGTATAATTGAGAATAATGGTAATGACCGTACCGGCCAAAGTGATGTAAGCACCTGTACTGGTTTTATTTGTCAGCTTATACCAAATAGACAAATTATAATAAATCCCCAGAAACATGTTTGCCAAAAGCAACACCGGCACCACTTTTAAACCCGACCAGTAGGCGGGAGCTATAAAGACCTTCCATATATTCAGGTATAAACTCACAACGAGAAACATGACCGTAATAATGATCACAAAGAATTTCATGACCCTCGCATATACTTTTTGCGGATTTTGCCCTTCGGCTTGTTTAAAGAAAAACGGCTCGGCTCCCAATCGGAAAGCCTGTATAAAAAGTGTGATGAGTATCGCCAGTTTATAGCAGGCGGAATAAATCCCTACCTGCTGTTCTTTAAACGTAACACTCCCGGGTTGCCACCATCTGAGCATTAACCTGTCGAATACTTCATTTACCATACCCCCCATTCCCACAATAACTAACGGTAATGAGTAAATGATCATTTCTTTCCATAAAGGAAAATTAAATTTCAGTTTAATTTCAGAAATCTCGCTGCTTAATAATAATAAAGTAAATACCGATTGTATGAGATTTGCAATGAGCACATACACGATGGGATTTACATTCGGTTTAAAAATAAATATTAAAAAGGAATTGGAGACCTGCTCGGCATGTGACGGGCAATAGCCTACAAAAAACCATGTAAAAAAGATATTGACCAAAATTCCACCTACCTTAACCAGTGCATATTTACGGGGCCGTTCTTCCAGTCGCAATTTGGCAAAAGGAATGGTACTCAATGCATCGAAAGCAATTACAAAAATGCTCACATAAACAATTGCCGGGACATCCGTCAACCCTACAATTCCTGCAAAAGAATCTCTTGCTGTCCATAGTAAAAAAGTGAATAATAGGGTAGAAAATACCAATGAAATAGCAGAGGTACTGTATAAGCTGTCTTTATATTCTTTTCGCGAAGCAAAACGGAAATAGGCCGTTTCAAAACCATACGTAAAGATTACATTCAACACAGGAATGGCTGCATAGATCAAACTCATTTTACCATAATCACTGGTCTTTGCCAGCGTATAGGTAAGAAATGGTGTGAGCAGGTAATTGATAAACCGTGCAGCCATAGAGCTCACTCCATACCACATTGTTTGTCCTGCTAATTTTTTTATGCTGCTCAAAAAAAATATTGGGTTTAAAAGAGGTCAAATTTAGTTGTATAAACTTTAAAGTAAAAACAAATATCAGGTTAATTATTTTTCCCTATCGCTATTCATCAAAAAACGAATTAGGCTTTTTCCTTCCTTTTTTTATTTCACTTTTTTCTTTTTTTATTTTTATCCTTTTTGCTTTAGACGCTTTGGTAGGTCTCGTAGGCTTGCGTTTTTTTCTTTTTATCAGCGCATTATTAAGCAATAAGTGAATCTTCACAATCACGTCTTCTTTATTGCCCAATTGTGTTCTTTCACTCTGGCTCTTTACCAGCAAATAACCCTCCTTGGTTATTTTATTCGCCATCTTTTCAAGAATAAGGGATTTCTGCCCTTCAGTCAATATTTGGGAATTGGCTACATGAAACCATCCTTCTACCATGGTTTCCACCTTGTTTACATTTTGGCCGCCTTTACCACCACTGCGGGCTGTTTTAAATTCAATCTCTTTTAAAACATTTATCATTGCCTAAAAATACAAAAATTAAAAGAGTATTGCCGGGTATGAAACTTCCTTCCAATAAATCCGTAATTTGTAACGATAATTTTTATAAGAGCAAAAAAATATACATTTTTGCATATAACCATCAGTAAATGAACTTAAAAGATATCTACATCAATCTGTGCGAAAGAAAAATCAGCAGCAAAAAGTCTTTTGCTGTTCTGATAGATCCGGATAAAGTGGATAATCACAAAATGCGTCAACTCATCAAACTATCCATAAGCGCAGGTGTAGATTATTTTTTAGTGGGCGGCAGTCTTGTTATTTCAAATTATTTAGATGAATGTGTCCAGATCATCAAACGCAATTGCTCTGTTCCGGTATTGCTCTTCCCCGGAAGTTCCACACAGGTTTCAAAATATGCCGATGCCCTGCTGTATCTCTCGCTAATCAGCGGAAGAAATCCTGAATTACTAATTGGCCAGCATGTAGTAAGCGCTCCTGCCATAAGGCAAAGCGGTTTGGAAATTATGAGTACCGGTTATATGGTTATTGACGGCGGCGCCCCTACTACCGTATCCTATATTTCCAATGCAACCCCCTTGCCTGCCGACAAAAACGAAATAGCCATGTGTACTGCCATGGCGGGCGAAATGCTGGGTATGAAATTAATTTATATGGATGCCGGAAGCGGAGCTAAAAGGCCTATTACAGAGGGAATGATCGAGCTGGTTTCCAACGCAATTAAAGTCCCTTTAATCGTAGGCGGCGGTATTACTGATCCTGAAAAAGCTTACCGGAATTGCAAAGCCGGAGCTGATATCATTGTCGTGGGGAACGCCATTGAAAAAGATGAATCTCTGATAATGGAGATGGCATCGGCGGTGCATTCCGTGGCGGTGAAGGTTGGGTAATTGGTTAATCTGTTTATTAGTATGCCAACCCTCATCATGGCTTAATTTATTTATACCCTATTTCTTCTCCACCCTCGTCGGTGTGTCTTTTCCACTCACAATAGTTTTGCTGCTGATCGCAATAGCCTTTATAATTTCTGCCATATTATTCATATCGAGTGTTGATATTTCATCGCTTTGTTTGTGATAATTGGGTTCATTATCCATCTTGGATGTGCTGATCGAATGAGCGGGAACACCCAGCTCAGCAAGAGTCGCATTATCTGAGCGATAAAATAAATTCTGTTCAGGATAAGGATCCGGTTCAAAATGAAAAATACTTCCGGTTAAATTCTTCTGTAATATTTTTCCGAAATCTGATCTTTCAAAACCGGTTATGTAGGCGCTATTCTTTCCCCACTTGCTATCAGTACCGATCATTTCAATATTAAACATGGCGACCGTTTTATCAGGGTCTATCTGTTTGGAAAAATACTGTGAACCATACCCTCCGATCTCCTCAGCAGTAAAAGTTACAAATATTAAAGTGCGTTCATTATTATTTAACTTACTGAAATATTTTGACAGCATGATCACAGCTGTAGTTCCCGCAGCATCATCATTGGCACCATTATAAATTGAATCTCCTTTCGAATCCGGCTTCCCAATTCCCAGATGATCATAATGCGCCGAGAAAATCACATACTCATCTTTCATACTTTTGCCCGGCAATATACCTATTACATTAGCGAGAGGAGATGAAGTTATTTTATTAATAATTTCAAAATGATACGTTGAAGGATTTTCACTGGTAAGCACAAAAACTACCGGGGCTTTTGCATCAAAGCTTTCTCTGCTGAATCGCTTTAAACGAATGAAGTTTTTAGCATGAGAAGTATCCACAAGCACCAGGTATTTCTTATTATCTTTTAAAAGGCTAAAAATCTCCCTAAAAAAGTTGGCTGTATCGCCTATGACCATTTTAGTATAATCCGATTTTTCATCAAAATTCAATTCAGCATCGGTTGTGATTGTAAAAATATTATTCGCTTCTATGGAATGGCCATCCATAATTCCAGATGCAGAAATGAGGGTGGCTTTTTTCATAGAAAAAGCTTGTTTGTAATCTTTTAACCCATCAAAATATTTCAATCCTGACTTTTTAAATTCATTGGCAATAAAATCGGCAGCCCTATCAATAGAAGGAGTGAAAGTCTTACGGCCCTGCATATCATCTGATGCAAGCACCCTTTCTATTCGCTCCACTTCTTTAGCATTTATAATTTTATTTATGTTTTGTGCAAACGACAGAAGACTTGTAAAACAAGCGATTACAAGCGTAATTATTACTTTCATATTTATAGTTTCGGTTTTAAAATCTGCATATTTATTTCATTTTTACATTTATTTTTCGGAGAGAGGAATTTCAGTCTTAAAGATTTCTTTTACTTTATGGTAGTTTGAAAACCTGATTGGGAACAGGCGGAATATCCGGGATCTTAATCACATTAAATCCGTGATTGGTCGCTTTATGGCAATCATTACAGGTAGCCGTTAATAAGGTAAAACCACTAGTGAATTTATTTATATCTTTTTCTTTGACAGCCGCAGATAAACTATCCATTGCAGGAATAATCGTACCAATAGATTTCACTTCGGGCCTCTCGGCACAGTATTTAGGAATATCATCCAAAGCTTCCTGAATTTCACCTATTTCAAAATTGGCCAATTCCCAATTCCCATATTTGCCCGCAAACCAGAGTTTTGCATGGTGCATCTGTATCTGAGACATAAACTCGCCAAGTCCCGGCTTATAAGAGTTACTCATTTCGGTTTGCAAGCTGTCAATCTTTTTCTGTAAAACAAATTCATTGGATGAAGATTGGGTACAGGAAAAACTTGTCACTATTAATAAATAGAAAAGAATATTTTTCATTGATTTACTGGTTTTCTAAAAAATTTAACAGTCTCCGCCTGACCAGGCAACTTATAAGGAAGATGAAGACTTTCCAATTTATAAACTCATCATTTCTTTAAACTTTACAGCCTGCCTTCTGCTTACTTCAATTTTTTCTCCTCCTATCAAATCCAGCAAAAGACCACCATTGAAATAAGGTTCTATTTTCTCGATCATTCTTAGATTGATAATATGCTTTCTATTGGCTCTGAAAAAGACTTTTTCGTCCAGCCTTTCTTCCAAAGCATTTAATGATTTCAGAATAAGTGGCTTATTGGTTCCAAAGAAAACTTTTGCATAATTCCCCACACTTTCAAAAAGGCGTACATCCGAAAGTTTTACAAACCAGCAACGTTCGCCATCTTTTACAAAAACCTGATCGTGTTCACTCAATATTCCTCTGTTATTATAAGAAAGCATTTCCTCCTCATCCTTCTGTCTAACTTTCAACAATGCATCTGCAAGCCTTTTAGGTTCTACAGGTTTCATCAAATAATCAAGGGCGTTCACTTCAAACGCTTTGATAGCATACTCATCATACGCTGTTACAAAAATGACATGTGGTGCTTTTTCAAGATCAACAAGCATCTCAAATCCAGATTTTCCCGGCATCTGTATATCAAGGAAAATCAAATCGGGACTCAGGCTTTCTATTTTCTCAATTCCTTCTGTAGCATTGGCTGCTTCGCCAATTATTTCCACATCGGGAAACTCCTGCAAAAGCCTTCTCAGCTCACTCCGCGCAAGTCGTTCATCATCTATCAGAATTACTTTAAGCATACTCAAACTTGTTAATTAGTTATTAAATCACCCCCTCAGCTTTTACATTTCTCGCTTTCAATATTTCACCGGCATCACTATTTTAGACTGGACCTTATCTTCTTCCACATTTTCCACTTTAAAAAAAGCTTTCCCATTGCATAAGAATTTCAGACGGTCGCGCGTACTCTTAAACCCAAACCCTTCTGTTTTATTTTCTTCAAGCCTACCAGTATTTTGAACGATCAATTCAAAATTCTTGTCTGTAAATTTTGAAATTATTTTTATCAATCCTCCATTAATTCTTTTGCTAATACCATGCTTTATGGCATTCTCCACCAGCGTCTGTAACATCATCGGGGGCACAGGCTGGTCAAGCGTATTTTCATCAATGTCCATTTCTACTTTCAGTCTTTCTTCAAAACGCATTTGTTCCAAAGCAAGATAATCTTCTACAATATCCAATTCTTTTTTCAATGAAACCGTTTCCATTTTTTCCACCTGCAAACTGCTCCTCAAAATATTGGAAAGTTCCGTAATAGCCGTCCTCGCCCTTTTTGGGTTTTCATCCACCAATGCCCGGATGCTGTTTAAAGAATTAAAAATAAAATGCGGATTAATGTGCGACTTAATAGTTTTTAATTCAAGATCCTTCACAGTTTTTTCAAGGTTCAGCCTGCCAATCTCGTCTTTACGGTTCCTCTCCAGATAATGCCATACCATATAAAGCAGGAGCCATAAAGAGATCAGGATGAAGGTAAAAATAATATCCCACCAGAATCTTCCCTTGCGCTGATCTTCATATTTCCAGCCTCCGTTAAGATCCCGGTACCACCCAGTGCCGGATTTTATCCGTGAAAATGAAACATAATTCAATGAATCTTTAGGATTATTTTTATCGGCCAGGTAATATTTTGTACCGGCAAGTCCAAGTGCTTTTTCTCTTGAAACAGCCTGTTTCAGATTCTCACTTTTTTCATATTGAACCAGCGAAGTTCCTGTAACAACAGCGGTTGATCTGGCGCCATAATAAGCCAGCAATGCAGTAATTGTTACTCCGACCACAAATAATCCGATCACCTTATTGATCGAAAATTTTATCCATCCCGTCTTTAAGAGAAAATACCTCAACAAATGAGTGGAGACTATATACCAGAAGAATTGTATAAAAAGTATTGCCAGAAGCAGGCCTCTCCTTTGATCCGACTTCCAGTAGGTATCCTGAAGGAAGAAATAATAAAAAGAAAGATTTAATAATGTCCACCCACCCCAGCCCAGAAGCTGGCAAAGCCAATACCGTATGGTTGTTCTTTGCATAAGCAAATTTAACAGGAAATGAATACTTATTATGCACGACTTGATTAGTGGTGAAAAGCCTTGTCTGAAAGGTGTGAACCCATTCTTAAAAGGCCATTTCTATTTTTTAGGATTAAAAACTTTAGTTTTACAACTCTGAAAAAAGAGAATGCTTAATCAAAATTTAAATAAGGAAAAAGATACTTTATCTCCTGCCGACAGGGAATTTGAAAATAATATACGCCCCTCGATCATTGAAGAGTTCAGCGGGCAATCACAGATTATTGAAAACCTGCGCATATTTATAAAAGCTGCCAAACAAAGGGAAGAAGCACTTGACCACATTTTATTCCACGGACCTCCGGGGCTTGGCAAAACCACCCTGAGCCGCATTGTAGCCAACGAATTGGGCGTTCACATTAAAGAAACCAGCGGTCCGGTGATCGAAAAGCCGGGTGATCTGGCGGGCTTACTTACGAATCTTGAACCAAATGATGTTTTATTTATTGATGAAATTCACAGATTGAGTAATGTGGTGGAAGAATACCTATATGCCGCTATGGAAGATTACCGCATTGATATTATGATTGATACGGGTCCTAATGCGAGGAGCGTACAAATCAATCTGAATCCGTTTACCCTGATTGGCGCTACTACACGAAGTGGGTTACTCACATCACCCTTGCTCTCCAGATTTGGAATAAAATCGAGGTTGGAATATTATGACACGGCTACTTTGCAAAAAATAGTTCTACGTTCATGTGCCATTCTCCACACTAAAATCACTTCTGATGCAGCAACAGAAATTGCAGGGCGCAGCCGTGGCACACCAAGGATAGCCAATAGTTTATTGAGGCGGGTCCGCGACTTTGCGCAGGTTCTTTCCAATGGTGTGATTGATTTAAAAATCACGGAACACGCATTAAAAGCTTTAAATGTAGATCAATACGGGCTGGATGAAATGGACAATCGTATTTTGAGTACCATTATTGATAAATTCAAAGGTGGCCCGGTGGGCATTACCACTATTGCTACTGCAGTAGGCGAAGAACCCGGTACACTGGAAGAAGTGTATGAACCTTTTTTAATCCAGGAAGGTTTTATTATGCGCACTTCGCGGGGAAGAGAAGTTACCGAAAAGGCCTACAAGCATCTTGGAAAAATCCCGCACAGGAATTTGAAAGGACCGGAATTATTTTCGTGAACTCAATCTCATGAAGCGGTAAAAAAAATATCCATAAAATAGTTTTTAGTAAACGAATCACTAACCACGATTTCTATTCTCATTCCGAATAAAAAATTCATTGAAAACTTTTCCATTATTCGAAAAAATTGGTGAAGACCGCACCAAAAAATTTATCTTCGTTAGATGTCAACTTACAGAGAACTTCTATCAAAAAAATACAGTGAAGAATACCAAAAACTAAATGAAAAGCAACGGCAGGCCGTAGATACCATTGAAGGCCCCGTGATGGTAATTGCCGGCCCCGGTACAGGTAAAACACAAATATTAGCTGCGCGAATTGGTAAAATATTATTGGAAACCGATGTACTTCCTCAAAATATTTTATGCCTCACCTATACAGATGCCGGTGCTATTGCTATGCGGAAAAGATTGCTCCAGTTTATTGGCCCCGATTCTTATAAAGTAAATATTTATACTTTCCACGGTTTTTGTAATGAAGTTATCCAACAAAACCTATCACTGTTTGAAAAAACCGCTTTGGATCCCATTTCCGATCTGGAAAGAATACAACTATATAAAACACTCATTGACAATTTGCCCAAAAACAATCCTTTAAAAAGATACCGTGGGGATGTTTATTATGAAATAAAAAATCTACAGAATCTATTCTCTGCAATGAAAAAAGAAGGCTGGGCACCGGAATTTGTAGATAAGTGCATTGATCAATATCTTGAAAAAATAAAAGACGATGAAAATTTCAAATACAAGAGAGCGTCAGCAAAAACCGGCGTAAAAGTAGGCGATTACAATCCCGGTTATTATACCGAACTGGAGAGGATGGAAAAGCTTCGCGCTGCGGTAAATGAGTTCAATAATTTTCAGGAATTGATGAAACAAAACAACCTGTACGATTTTGATGATATGATCAATTGGGTGATAAAAGTTTTCAAAGAAAACAAAAATGTATTGGCGAGTTACCAGGAAAGATTTCAATACATCCTGGTAGATGAATATCAGGACACAAGCGGCACACAGAATGAAATAGTACAATTACTCATCAACTTCTGGGATTCTCCAAATGTATTTGTAGTAGGTGATGACGACCAGAGTATCTTCCGTTTCCAGGGTGCCAATATCGAAAACATGGAAAATTTTGCCAATAGTTATGAAGGTCTTTTAAAAATAGTACTTACTAATAACTATCGTTCTACCAAAACAATTCTCGATATTTCTAAATCTTTAATTGACAAAAATACTGAACGGCTCATTCATAAATTTTCAGGGCTAACCAAAGAACTGATTTCCTCTAAAGAAGAACTGAAAAACCTTACGGAACCTCCATTGGTCATCGAGTACAATACTATTAAAGATGAGATGGCTGACATCACTAACAAGATAGAAACCCTTATTAACAAAGGAACGGAGCCCGGAAAGATTGCCATTATTTATAAAGAAAATAATTATGGTGAACAATTAATGAAATATTTCAGGCTGAAAAATATTCCGGTTTATTCCAAAAAAAGCATCAATATTCTGGACGATTCTTTTGCAAATAAGATAATCCAGCTACTGCGCTATCTCGCAGCCGAGCACGACATTCCTTATGGTGGTGATGAAATCCTTTTCGAAATTCTTCATTTCGACTTCTATCAAATACCACCGATAGAAGTTGCAAAAATTACGGTAGAAGTAAACAGCAAGAACTATAGTAGCCAACCGACTTCTATCCGGAAATTATTATACGACAAATCGAATGCGGTTGCCAAAGACCTATTCAACACAGGCATCCATCCTGCACTAAAAGATTTTAGCAAAATGATGGAGCAGTTGATAGCAGATGTTTCTAACATAACATTGCAATCACTTTTTGAAAAAATTATTTCGGGTGCAGGCATACTTTCTTACATCATGAAGAGCGGTGAAAAAATCAGGTTGCTACAAATACTTACCGCATTATTTGATTTTATAAAAGAAGAGAATTCCCGTAATTCTTTGCTCAGTTTGCAGGGATTAATGGACATCATTGACCTGATGAAGAAAGAAAAACTTTCGTTGCCATTAATGCAGTTTTCGGGCAACAGCGCCGGAGTAAATTTCTTAACCGCACATGGTTCCAAAGGATTAGAGTTTGAGTATGTTTTTATTACAGGAATGAATGCTCATTTGTGGGAGAAGAAAAGAAATATGAGCAATGGCTATAAACTTCCCGACACTTTATTTTCGTCTCTTCCTTCTGGGAATGCAGATGAAGAATTGCGTCGTTTATTTTACGTAGCCCTTACCCGTGCCGAAAAACATCTACAGATTTCATTTTTCAAAATTAAACCTGATGGAAAAGAGGCAGAACATTCGATGTTCATTGCCGAAATAGTGGAAGCGAATAATCTGGGAATCAAATCTATCAATCTATCACAGGAAGAATTGATGGAATTTGAAACTTTGAATTTCATTCCACAAGCCCCAGAAATAGAAAAGGACGAATCGGACTTCATCACCTCATTACTCGAAAAATATGTAATGAATGTTACTTCACTAAACAATTACCTTGATTGCCCACTGGGATTTTATTATAAAAACCTGATAAGAATACCTTCAGGAAAATCAGAAAATTTAGAATTCGGAAGTGCAGTACATTTTGCTTTGCAAAAACTTTTTGAAGAGATGCAAAAAAATGAAAAACAACAATTTCCTTCAAAAGAAAAGATGCTTGGATATTTTAGTTGGTATATGAAACGGCATCGTGAAAACTTTACGCAGGAAGCCTACGACAGAAGAATGGAATACGGCGAAAAAGTATTGGAAGATTACTACGATCATTATATCAACACTTTAAATAAAATAACCGTAGTAGAAAGGAATATTAAAAATGTGGTAAACGGAATTCCTATAAAAGGGAAAATAGATAAAATGGAATTTAACGGCAAAGAAGTGAATGTAGTTGACTATAAAACCGGAGATGTAAACAGTGAATACACGAAAAAAAAGTTATTATCCCCCAATGAGGAGCAGCCCAATGGAGGTGATTATTGGCGACAGGCTGTTTTTTATAAAATACTCATTGACAATATGGATGGCAAAGACTGGAAAGTAGCAAGTTCAGAATTTGATTTTGTAGAGCCTGACAAAACCAAAGGCTATCAAAAAAGAAAAATATTTATTGAGCCTGCAGATATTACTACGGTAAAGCAACAACTCACTGAAGTATGGAATAAAATTCAGGCAAAGGATTTCTATACCGGCTGCGGAAAAGAAGATTGTCATTGGTGCAATTTTGTAAAAGACAACAAACTGGAAATCGCTCTACACGATATTATTGAAGAAGAACCGGAGATTTAATTTTTATTTAGGAAGAAGAAAAACCAATATCCGCTCAAAGAAATTAAGTTTGCTTTTTTAAGATGAAAATATATAATATTTTAATTTTGCTTGCAGTAGCGGGTTTATGCTATTTTCTTACCGTAGCGGGAAGCGGTTGCGCGCAGATAGGCATGCCTACAGGCGGGCCAAAGGATACGCTGCCACCTGTTTTAATGAAAGCAAATCCACCCAACCATGCCCTGCATTTCGAAGGCAAGAACATCATCTTCACATTCAACGAATATGTCCATCTTCAGGATTTGCAGAAATACTTATTAGTTTCTCCTAATCCTATAATTATCCCTAATATCAATTCCAAATTAAGGACTGTCACTATCAAAATACGGGATACACTACAACCCAATACCACCTATAGTTTTCAATTGGGCAATGCCATTCAGGACATCAACGAGAACAATCCTATTCACGATTTCACGTATGTTTTTTCTACCGGCTCATATATTGATTCTCTCCAATTCAATGGAGATGTAATCCTTGCAGAAACCGGAAAGAGAGATAGTACACTATTGGTACTCTTATACAAAAACTTAAGCGATTCAGCGGTTTATAAAGAGAAGCCGCGATATGTAGCGAGATTAGATTCGTCCGGTAATTTTAGATTTAAAAATCTCGCCGGAGGCGATTATAATTTATTTGCCTTGAAAGATGAAAGCGGGCAAAGAATGTACAACAACAATTCTCAGATTTTCGCATTTGCTGATAGTGTGATCCATATTTCAAAAAATACAAAACCAGTAGAATTGTTTGCTTATGTAGAGGATAAGAACATCAAATCTTCTACAAGCACAGTCATCCCCAATAAAAAGAATAAAGAGAATGTATTAAAATATACAACTTCTATCTCTTCCGGAACTCAGGATCTGCTCACTCCGCTTTTTATTAGTTCTATCATTCCCTTAAAGGATTTTGATAGTACCAAAATCAGGTTAACAGATACGCTGTACAATCCTCATCAACAGGTGGAAATATCCATTGACACTAATTTCAAAAAAATAACTGTAAAAAATAACTGGGTACCCGAAACGGATTATAAATTGATCATTGATAAAGATTTTGCTGTTGATACCCTGGACCAGGAACTCAAAAAGTCAGATACTATCCAGTTCAAAACCAAGCGGGAAAGAGATTACGGCAGTATTAAACTAAATTTTACCAATCTCAAAAAAGTTGCTCATCCCGTTTTACAATTCGTACAAAACAATGTCATTGTTGATTCTTTCAAGTTAACTTCCAACACCTTTACCAAAAAACTATTCAATCCGGGTGATTATGAAATAAGGATCCTGGATGATGAAAACGAAAACGGAACGTGGGATCCGGGAAGCTATCATTTGAGAAAACAACCTGAAAAAGTGATTTCCATTCCTAAAAAAATAAACATCAGGGCCGACTGGGACAATGAAGCAGATGTGATATTGTAGCGGTTACCTGTTCCGCCAGTGACTGAAGGTTTCCAAAGCAAACCCATTACAACCCTTTTTCTTCGGAGAGGTCGTACTTTATTAAACTCTTTTCAGAATCTTTAATAAAGGTTCGTTTACAGTCTTCAAATAGAGTTAATTATTACATCGGTTAATTATCACATTTCTCAATTGTCAATTTCTTAATTTTGCCCAATGATTTTTTCATCTTCTCTTTTAGAAAACGCTGTCAATGAATTTTCGAAGTTACCGGGTATTGGTAAAAAGACTGCTTTGCGTTTGGTGCTCCATCTATTGAAAAAAGAAGTAAATGAGGTAAAGGCTTTCAGCGATACTATTTTAAAAATGAGGGAAGAAATTCATTTTTGTAGCCAATGCCATAATATAGCCGATAAACCTCTTTGCAATATTTGCTCCGACAGAAGCCGGAATGCAGAAACAATCTGTGTGGTGGAAACCATTCGCGACATAATCGCTATCGAAAGTACGCAGCAGTACAACGGGCTTTATCATGTGTTAGGCGGAATCATTTCCCCTCTCGATGGTATAGGCCCCGACCAGTTGGAAATAGATTCTTTACTAAAACGCATACAGAATACGAAACCCCGGGAACTGATCTTTGCACTCAGTCCCAATATACAGGGCGACACTACCATCTTTTACATCAGTAAAAAGATCGTTGATTTACCATTAAAAATTACTACTATTGCACGTGGTATTGCCT
Organism: Ginsengibacter sp.; assembly: GCA_039937655.1. Lineage (GTDB taxonomy): Bacteria > Bacteroidota > Bacteroidia > Chitinophagales > Chitinophagaceae > Ginsengibacter. The sequence continues at coordinate 22,644 of JBDTGA010000021.1, read as the reverse complement.
TTGGCGGCGAATTGGAATATGCAGATGAGATGACGCTGGCCCGCAGCATTTCCAACCGTATGCCGATAGAAAGTTATGTGGGCAATCATAAATAATTTGTATCATCACATACAATCGGATTATTGAATAAAATTATGTAAGCAATTCATAATTTATTTATCTTGCGAGTCTATGTTAACTAAAATAATTTGAGCAATATAACAATTGAAAACAAGCCTGTCATCGGGTTCTCCTGTGGAGATGTAAATGGTATAGGCCCCGAACTGATTATAAAATCACTCGCCGACAGCCGGATGCTGGATTTTTGTACACCGCTGATTTTCGCCAGTAATAAAGTCATCAACTTTTATAGAAAAAGCCTCCCTGATGTTAACTTCAACTTCTCCAGTATTAAGGAGTTTAGTAAAATAAATCCCAAGCAGGTCAATATATTTAATTGCTGGGAAGAAGAAATAGCCATTACTCCGGGAGAATTGAACGAAACAGGCGGCACCTATGCCGTAAAAAGCCTCAAAGCTGCCACGGAAGCACTGAAAGATGGGAATATTCAGGCATTGGTTACCGCTCCCCTACATAAGAAAAACGTTCACAGCGCCGAGTTCCCCTATACCGGCCACACTCCTTTTTTCAAAGATTTTTTTGAACAAAAAGATGTGCTGATGTTGCTCGCTGCAGGTAACTTTAGAGTGGGCCTCGTAACAGAGCATGTAGCAGTAAAAGACATATGTCCCTTAATCACTAAAGAAAATATTTTAAGCAAGATTAATCTTCTGAATTCTTCTCTCAAAAGGGATTTCAATATAGAAAAGCCTAAGATCGCCGTGCTTGCACTTAATCCTCATGCCGGTGATGAAGGATTAATAGGATCGGAAGAAGAGGAAATCATAAAACCTGCAGTCAAAGAAGCCAAGCATCACAACATCCTCGTAATGGGGCCTTATAGTGCCGATGGCTTTTTTGCAAGAGGATATCAAAATAAGTTTGATGCGGTATTGGCAATGTACCACGACCAGGGATTAATCCCACTAAAATCACTGGCTTTCGGGGAGGGAATCAATTTTACAGCAGGCTTGCCCGTAGTGCGCACCAGCCCCGATCATGGTACAGCATTTGATATTTCAGGAAAGAATAAGGCTGATCCTTCTTCTTTTACAGCATCCATTTTTGGAGCATTGGATATCATAAGAAACCGGAGGGATTATGACGATATGCGAAAAAATCCTTTAAAAAAATTAAGTACCTCCGTAACCGCTGGGAGCGCTGATGAAAAAATAATAGAATAGTAATAAAAATAAAACCTGTAAAATAAGTACAATTACTTAGCGTTATTACTTTGGTTTACCGGTTTATAGATTTTAGATATTTAGATTAAACAAAATGATACTTTTGTATAGGTATTGACTCATAATCCTAATGCATGGACAATATTTTATTAAGCACAGGCCTGGCATTCTTAATTACGTTCTTTTCGATTCCCGTAATAATTGAAGTGGCCAAAGACAAAAAACTGTTTGATGAACCGGGCGGAAGGAAAGTACACAAAGCAGTGATTCCCACATTGGGTGGGTTGGGGATTTTTGCGGGATTCATTATTGCCACCCTTATGGGGGTGCCTCCTTCAGAAACATCCGTGTTTCAATACATTTTGGCTTCCGTAATGATTATCTTTTTTATGGGTATTAAAGATGACATTTTAATTCTCACAGCCTCTAAAAAATTTGTAGGCCAGTTGATTGCAGCCGGTATCCTCATTAAATTTGGGGGTATTCAAATCACCAATATGTACGGCTTTATGGGGGTGCACGCAATCCCGCATACTGCCAGCTTTCTGCTTACTTTATTCGCTATTGTCGTCATTACCAACTCATTCAATCTTATTGATGGAGTAGATGGTCTGGCCGGAAGCCTGGGCTTACTTACTTCATTGGTCTTTGGAATTTATTTCTACATAACAGGGCAGGTTCTTTATACCATAATGGCCCTTTCCCTCGCAGGAAGCCTTATTGCATTCCTGATATACAATTTCAATCCTGCCAAAATCTTTATGGGTGATACGGGATCCTTGCTCATAGGTATTCTAAATTCCGTTTTCGTCATTAAATTTATTTCCATCGCGTCAGATCCTGCTTCCGTTTTTCCTTTGGAATCTGCTGCAGCTATCGGCTTCTCAATCCTGTTAGTTCCTCTTTTTGATACATTAAGAGTCGTAAGCCATCGAATAATAAACAGGCGCTCACCTTTCGCTCCCGACAGGAATCATATTCATCATTTTCTACTGGATATGGGCTTAAGCCACAGAAAGATAACCTATACCTGTGTTTCAGCCAACATTGTTTTTATTGCACTGGCATATCTCTTACGCTCCTCCGGAACTACTATGGTAATTCTCATTCTGGTCTCAGTTGCCACTTTCGCTGTAAGCATCGTTTATCACAACCGGCCCAGAACAAGAATCATTATCTCCAAAACAAACACTAAGATCCACGAGGATAATCTTATTAAATCTCATAAGATCCTCACTCTGGCCGGCGAACCTGTTGAGCAGGAATAGCCACTATTTTTCATTTAACTTTTATATCACTTCGTTTTCCTAAATTTGTACACTTTTTGAAATGCCGGATATTGGGATTGTACTAATATCTACAAAACTTCAAATTATGACAGAGGAGACAACAGCGATTATAGATGAAACATCCACTTTAATGGAAAAGGCGATTGATCATTTTGAATCTGATTTGATAAAGATACGCGCCGGTAAAGCCAATCCTACTATGCTTGATGGTATCATGGTTGATTACTATGGCAACCCCACACCCATTAATCAGGTTGGTAACTTAAGTGCTATAGATGCACGTACACTTACCATACAACCATGGGAAAAAAACATGTTGCAACCCATTGAAAGAGCAATCATTGCTGCAAATATTGGGATCAATCCCCAAAACGACGGAAATATGATACGCCTGTTTTTGCCTCCTCTTACTGAAGAAAGAAGAAAAGAGCTGGTGAAGAGAAGTAATACAGAAGGTGAACAGGCAAAAATAGCGGTTCGCAACATTCGCCGTGATGCTATAGAACAGGTAAAAAAATCACAAAAAGACGGGCTTAGTGAGGATGTGGCAAAAGATGGAGAAGCTGCTATTCAGGACCTGACCAACAATCATATTTCTATGATTGAAAGACGTCTGGCTATCAAGGAAAAAGAAATCATGTCGGTCTAAATTCTCATTATAAATGCTACATGAGCAATTACTTTTACTGATCACAACACCGATATACATCGTCGTAATCGGCCTTGAGATAATATTAAGTAACCTGCATATAAAGAAATTCTATTCCACTAAAGAAACCCTGATGAATATGTACCTCTGCATTCTGAACGGGGGTATTGATATTTTATTCAGAACAGTGTATGTAGTGATTCTTGCTTCACTTTTCAGATTCCACTTTGCCGACCTTTCTTTCAATCCTTATTTATACTGGATACTTCTTCTTCTTCTAGAAGATTTCGTATTTTATTTTGAACACCGTGTTGATCACTTAACCCGTTTTTTCTGGGCCATTCATGTAACACACCATTCTTCAGAAGAATTCAATCTTACCACGGGCTTCCGGTCATCCGTATTACAACCTTTGTACCGCTTCATCTATTTTATTCCGCTGGTATTGCTGGGATTCAAACCACTTGATATTATATTCATGTATTCACTTACACAGATATACGGTATCCTGGTACATACGCAATACATCAATAGAATGCCCCGATGGTTTGAAGCTGTTTTTGTAAGTCCATCGCACCATAGAGTGCATCATGCGAGCAATGTGAGATATTTAGATAAAAATATGGGCATGGTATTTATCTTCTGGGATAAAATATTTGGCACTTTTCAAGAAGAAGTAAAAGAAGATCCGGTAAAATATGGCCTTACCAAACAACTGGACAATCCTTATCATCTCACTAACATTATTTTTCACGAATGGAAAAGTATTTTTAAGGACTTGCACCAAAAGATTCCCTTTTGGTTAAAAATTAAATACCTGATCATGCCACCCGGATGGAGCCCCGATGGTAGTTCTAAGACGGCCAGCCAATTGAGGGAAGAACTATTTCGCTCAGAAAAGGAAAGCGGAAAGGGATTCATTAAATCCTGAATTTCCAACAGACTCTTTAATCCATATTATAAAATATAGATTAAATTACATTTTTTTATAACCTTAAAAACAAAACACATGAGTTTTATTAAAGATTTTAAAGCCTTTGCATTAAAAGGTAATGTAATGGATCTGGCAGTAGCTGTAATTATTGGTGCCGCTTTCGGAGCAATTGTTTCTTCGCTGGTAGCGGACGTTATTACCCCTCTGATATTATCACCGGTATTAGATAAGTTGGGACTAAAAGATATTGCAGAATTGAAGTGGGGAGCTGTAACTTATGGGAAATTTTTAGCAGCTATAATTAATTTTCTTGTAATCGGATTGGTTATATTTATGCTGGTTCGGTCAATAAGTAAACTTCAAAAGAAAGAAGAGGCAGCTCCTGCAGCTCCATCATCTACCGATATCCTACTGACTGAGATAAGAGATGAACTTAGAAAAAAATAATTTTATTTGATAAATTTGCAGTCTCGGTGATTTTTTTACCTTGATCCTTTGTGAAACAGATTTTGTTTCAAAAATTTTTTGAATGAATACAGAAATATATCAGATAAAATTACCGCAGTTCGAAGGCCCTTTCGATCTTCTTCTATTTTTCATTGAAAGAGATGAGCTGGACATCTACAATATTCCCATTACTAAAATCACCAACGATTTTCTGGTATATATCCATGCAAGTGAATCACTGAATATAGAGTTGAGCAGCGAATTCATTTTATTCATCAGTACCCTGATGAGGATCAAAGCAAAAATGCTTCTGCCACGCAAAGAACTTGATCAACAAGGTAATGAAATAGATCCCCGGCAGGAGCTGGTGGATAAAATACTCGAATATAAAAGATTCAAAGAAGCTTCACTCAAAATGAGCGAAATGGAAGCGCTTAGAATGCTGATGGTGAAGCGGGGAAATATTCAGGCAGAACTTGCCGCCATCGGTGAAGAAGCCGGTGAAGGCACCGAAATACAAACCGTAACTTTATTCAAACTAATGAAAGCGTTTGAAAAAGTAGCGGAAAGATTACATGATAAAAGAAACCGTCCCGTTCACACCGTTATCAGTTACAACTACACAATGGAGGGCACACGTGAGTATATGCTGGACATGGTAAGATCCGCACATACACTAGCCTTCGAAAAAATATTTGATGTATGTGAAGACCGCATTCATGCCATTTTTCTCTTCTTAAATATACTGGAACTCGTACAACAAAAGTATATGATGATCATAAGTGGAAGTGGGGTTAATAATTTCATTCTTGAATATAATACCGAAAGAGTGGAAGACACAGAGCCAAAGGAAGAAAATACGATCATCCCTTCACAGAACTAATCACCCTCATTTTTCAAAACATAAAGGCCATCCCAATATACATTGAGATGGCCTTCAAACATATCATTCCGGTAAATTAAACTACTTCAACATCTGCACCTGCATCAGCTAATTTAGTTTTAATTTCTTCTGCGGTTGCTTTATCAACACCTTCTTTAATTGGTTTAGGTGCATTATCAACTAATTCCTTAGCTTCTTTCAATCCCAGGCCTGTAAGTTCTTTCACGATCTTTACAATTCCCAGTTTGTTAGCTCCCGGCGCTTTCAGAATTACATCAAAAGATGTTTTTTCTTCAACTGCTGCTGCTCCGCCTGCATCACCACTTACAACAACTGCTGCTGCTGCGGGTTCGATACCATATTCTGTTTTCAAGAAATCAGCCAATTCCTGAACTTCTTTTACTGTTAAGCCTACTAAATTTTCAGCTAATGCTTTTACGTCTGCCATGATTTTTAGTTTTAATTTTTTCCACCTTCTCTTCCCGATAGTCATCGGAATCCGGCGGAGTGGTTTTTAAAAAAATTGTTTTTATCTCAATTGGCTGCTTTGCCAACAAAATACTTTTTAATTAAGCTTCCGGTGCTTTCTCCTCAGCAACACCATCATCAGTCTTTACCTCTGCAGGTGCTTCCGCCTTCACCTCAGAAACAGGCGCTGCTTCTGCTACCGCATTTTCAGGTTCAGGCCTGTTTTGTAATGCTCCAATTACCCGTTGAATAGGGGACATCAATAATCCAATTACCTCGCCTATCAATTCATTCTTGGTCTTGATCTTAGTAAGATTTACCAATTGATTATCTCCTACAAAAATATCACCATTCAGGAAGGCTGCTTTCAGAACAGGTTTCTCACCATTTAGTTCCTTACGGAAACTGCTGATGATAACGGCAGGATCTTTAGGGCTCTCGCTGAACATCAAAGCGGTAACCTGCTGCAATGAATCATAAACGCCTGAATACTTCTCACTATCAAGACTTTCCAAAGCCTTTTTGATCAAAGTGTTCTTAGCCACTTTCATTTCTACCTGCTTATTAAAGCAATACCTGCGCAAGTTAGTGATCTGTGCTACAGTAAGGCTTTCTGTATCGGTGATATAGAAATTAGAATACTGTGAAAATTTGGTTTTCAAAGCTTCTATTACTTCTTGTTTTTGTTCTTTATTCATACTATTTGTTTTGCTGCCTTTGAATCGTTAGTTACAACCCGAAGCGAATAATTTTATTTAGTTCTGTACTGATTTTGCATCAATGGCAATACCGGGGCTCATGGTGCTCGCCATGCTGAGGCCTTTCAGGTAAATACCTTTGGAAGTAGCCGGTTTCAATTTGATGATGGCATTGATTAATTCCTGGCTGTTGGCTTCAATTTTCTCAGGAGAGAAACTTACCCTGCCGATAGAAGCATGGACAATGCCTACTTTATCAACCTTAAAAGCGATTTTACCGCCTTTCACATCATTGATAGCTGCTACTACATCATTGGTCACCGTACCGGTTTTAGGGTTTGGCATCAGGTTTCGTGGCCCTAATACTTTACCGAGACGACCAATCTTAGGCATTACAGACGGAGTAGCGATGATTACATCCACATCGGTCCAGCCACCTTCTATTTTAGTAATGAATTCTTCAAGCCCCACAAAGTCGGCACCAGCGGCCTTCGCTGCTTCTTCCTTATCAGGAGTGCAAAGTACCAGTACTTTTTTTGTTTTACCGGTTCCATGAGGAAGTGAAACGGTACCACGAACTGCCTGATCTGATTTTTTAGGATCCACTCCGAGACGGATATGAAGATCTACAGAACTATCAAATTTGGTAGTGTTTATTTCTTTCACCAGCGCAGAAGCTTCTTTTAATGAATAAGCTTTGTTGATATCAACTTTGGCGTTGGCTTCTTTTCTTTTTTTAGTGATCATTTTTTCAAAAGTTTTCCCAGATTTCCGTCCCGTTAATTATCGGAGGCGATCAGGGCTATTTACAATTTAGTTATCCCAGGGGGCTTTTCCGTCAACGGTTAATCCCATGCTGCGGGCAGTACCGGCAATCATTTTCATAGCGCTGTTGAGGCTAAAGGCGTTCAGATCTACCATTTTATCTTTGGCAATTTCTTCTACCTGTGCCCAGGAAACTTTTCCTACTTTATTTCTGTTAGGCTCTTTACTACCGCTTTTTACTTTGGCAGCATCCTTAAGCTGAACAGCAGCAGGAGGGGTTTTAATGATAAAATCAAATGATTTATCGCCATAAACTGTAATGAGAACGGGAAGAACTTTCCCTTGTTTATCCTGGGTTCTTGCATTGAATTGTTTGCAGAACTCCATGATATTGATACCTTTTGAACCGAGTGCAGGGCCTATTGGCGGTGCAGGGTTGGCTTGTCCTCCTTTACATTGGAGCTTGACATAGCCTGTGATTTCTTTTGCCATAATTAAATTTTTTGGTTTTAACGTCCGTCATTCCTCTCAGAATGATCAAACTCCCAATCGTACCGATCCTGTATCTGATAACACTACCTGTCGGCAGGCTACTATCAGGATTCAAAAACCGGATTCTTTAAAAGAACTTTTTTGGGAGGGCAAAGGTAAGGGAAAAAATTATTGGCACAAGAAGTTTTTTTATTCCACCAACGCAAAAATTTAATTATAACAATTACGATTCAACCTATTCTGCAACTGCTAAATTATAACAATCATTAAAAACCTCCTAAATGCTTTACTTCATTTTTATAATAAACCAATAATAGAAATAACGTCAGTTGCACTTATGTCTTCATTGAAATTCATATCCAGGTGCCTTGATTGGCCTTGTCTATATAAGACAGTGATGCATGGTAGGGCTTCAATGTATTCCCCCTGCAATTTCATGCATCGCCCAAAAGCATCTCCGTAACTTGTATTCCCGCCGATATCGGTAACTTTGTATCAACTTAAAAAAGAATGGAAGATATCATTATAAATAAAGTCGCTCAAAGTGCGATTCTGACACTGAATCCGGAAGATTTTTACCCTAAGGGAGAAACCGTAGCCTTCGATCTGAAAAAGTATCTGTTCATGGAACTGATCCTAAAAGAAAAAGACTATCGTGAAGCCTTAAAAAACGTGGACTGGAGTTTTTATCAGGATAAAAATGTGGCCATTACCTGTTCTACGGATGCTATTATTCCACTATGGGCTTATATGCTTGCCGCCTCCTACCTTGAGCCTCTTGCAAAAGATATCGTCTTCGGCAATGAAGAAGAAGCACTCAATACCCTGTTTTTAAAAAATTTGTGGAAGATAGATTCAAAAGAGTTTGAAGGAAAAAGGGTTGTGGTAAAAGGTTGTGGAGAGAAGAAAATTCCCGAATCAGTATATGTGGAGATTACGAAAATTCTTCGTCCCGTTGCCAAAAGTATCATGTATGGAGAGCCTTGCAGCACCGTACCTATTTTTAAACAAAAATCTATATAATTTTACCTCATCCGGCTTACGCAGAATACCGTGAGCTTACAATATTCTTTTATAATCTATATTTAAAACCACCCTTTTTTTCGGAACATCCAAATCATCCATACCGGCACGATGAGCATTAGCCCAACAGCAATATAAAATCCAAAAGGATTATGCAGCCATGGAATTCTGCTAAAGTTCATCCCAAAGATTCCACCAATAACCGTGGCAGGTGCAAGCAGGCAGGTTACTACCGCCATCACCTTCATCACTTCATTCATTTTTAAATTCACATTACTCAGATAAAGGTCCTGCAGGTTAATCATCATATCACGATAGTTTTCTGCAAGTTCATTGGCCTGCACAATATGGTCATATACATCTTTAAAATAATTTTCTGTTCTCTCTTCCACCAGAGAACTTTCGCTGCGCAATATCCCGTTGATCATTTCCCTTACGGGAGAAATATTCCTTTTCAGGAAGATCATTTCTTTACGAATCATATTAATCTTGGCAAGTGTACGGGTATCCGGCCGGTGTGCGATATCTTCTTCAAGGTTTTCAATTTTTTCTCCCACTTTTTCCATCACTACAAAATAATTATCAACGATCATATCTATGAGTGAATAGAATAAATAGTCGGCTTTGCTCTGCCTGATTTTGGTTCCAGACATTTTTATTTTTTCTCGAAGCAAATTAAAAACATCTCTGGAAGCGTCTTCCTGAAAACTCAATACAAAATTGGACCCTAATACAATACTAACTTGTTCACTCTCCACAGAGAATGTTTCGGGATTAAAATACAGCATATTTAATAAGCAATACACCAACTGATTGAGCTCGTCCATCTTTGGCCGTTGCCCTGAACTGAAAATATCTTCTGCAATTAACGGGTGGATGCCAAAATGAGAACAAACATTATCAATATCTATTTTCTTTAGTCCGTCAAAATTGATCCAGCTTACATCGGTTGTATTAAGATATCCATAACAATCCTCTATCTTGTCGGGGCGTATAATCTTTACATCAGAAGCGTTGTAATCAAAAACAGTAATGAGTGTTTTCTCCGGCTCTTTCCTCGAGGGTGCGATCGTGGGATTCACCTGCAATACTTTCTTAGTCGCACGGTTTTCAAAAGGCTTAATGATTGAAAGGAATCTCTCACTTCTCATATACAATGTTTATTAAGATTAATCTTCAGAAACCTCATTTTGTTTCGATGAAACCGAAAGCACAGGAAATTCGCTCGTACATATTTGCGATACATTTTCCAGTTGTTCGGTTCCTGCTTCTAAAGTACAATAATATTTGCCTCTATCTACACGGGGCTTTTCCTACCTCAGTATCTGAAAGCACCTCCTTCAGCTAGGATGGCACCGCTTCTCCATATCTTTACAGTCGCTAATCAAAGTCAAGTATCTCTTTTCTCCTCTCATAGGAAGCCTTTTAATAATTATATAAATTTTTTAGCACGCTCATAATCTTCGGGAGTATCAATAGAAATAGGGCTCTCACTAGTAAGTGCCATTTTAATCCTGACCCCGTTTTCGAGATAACGAAGCTGCTCCAGCTTTTCCGCTTTTTCTAAAGGAGTAGCCTCCCATTGAGTAAAATTCATCAAAGCACTCTTTCTGTAAGCGTATATGCCAATATGTTTATAATATATGGGTACGATCTTTTTATCACGATGAAAAGGGATTACACTTCGTGAAAACAGGAGGGCGTTCCTGTTCTTATCCACTACCACTTTTACATGATTGGGATTCATAATGGCCTCTTCTTCTTTTATCGGGTACATTAGTGAAGCCACTTCTGTTTCATTACCCGTCTCATTTTTAAATACGTTTAATAAATTTTCAAGTAATTCTTTTTTTACAAAAGGCTCGTCACCCTGCACATTTACAATGATGTCCACATCAATATCTACAACCGCTTCTGCGATGCGGTCGCTGCCGCTTTCGTGCTCTTTTTTGCTCATAACTGCCTGGCCGCCGTTTTGTACGATTTCATTGAAAATAAGATCACTATCCGTAACCACCATTACTGCATCAAATAATAAAGTAGCCACTGTATTCTCATACGTACGCCTTATAATTGTTTTATTACCCAGCATCTGCATCAGCTTACCCGGAAATCGTGTAGCTGCATAACGGGCAGGGATAAGCGCAATTGTTTTCATCACATTACTTATTCAAATGATTTAATTCAGATTTTCTTCTCCATAATTCACCGGTTCTTCTTCGGAAGCCAGAGAATCTTTATGAAAAATTTCGGTTAACGACTCACTTTGGTAACCGCAGGAAGAACACCGATATACATTTTTTGCAGAAATAGCATAACTACCGAATAACCATGTTAGTATAGCAGTTGCCATGTTTTTGGTAGTATTTTCAGGAACCAGTTCTATGTTCTGGCTTCCACATTTAGGGCACACCGCGCTTCGGCGGTAGGCTTCATCAAAATCATTAAGCAAATCATTTACCTCCTCTTCATCCTCCTTTCTAACTATCAATTTGATCCCGCCCACTGCGTTGGACAATATCGGATCAACGGTTACCGTAAATTCATCTTTTAGATAACATTCAATACCCGCATCCCTGAATTTGGTCAATAGAATATGGGCAGTGAAATAATTCTGAAAGGTACGTATGGTGACGAATTCCATTTATTAAAGTATTGATGAAGTATTGTTCTCTCGTAAAATTACGCAATTACTTCCCCGCAATCTATAATAATATTTCGGGCCTTTTGTAAAAAAATATCCATTAATTTTAAAATCAGAATGGATGAATTATTACAATATTTGAATTCTATCTTCCCTTTAACGGGTACTCTGCGTGAACACCTTATACAAATTTTAAAAAGTAAGCCATTTTTAAAAAAAGATTTTTTGTTAAAAGCCGGCCATGTTGCTGAGGAGATTTTTTTTATTGAAAAAGGGATTGTGCGCAGCTTCTATGAAAACAATGGAAAGGAAGTTTGTTCCTGGTTTATGAAAGAAGGTGATTGCATTATTTCTGTTGAAAGTTTTTTTCAGCAAAAGGAAAGTTATGAAAGCGTTCAGGCGTTGGAAGATACAAACACTTACTATATTGACTATAATGAGTTGCAATACATTTATCAAAACTTTCCCGAATTCAATTTTATAGGAAGGGTACTTACCGAAAAGTATTATGTATTAAGTGAACAGCGCCTAAACTCTTTACGAATGAATACCGCATCTGAACGGTATAAGTCTCTTAGGGAAAACACTCCTGAACTAATTCAACGTGTACCATCCAAATATCTTGCCTCGTATCTTGGCATTACCGAAGAAACTTTGAGTAGAAATAAAAGGTAGATTTTATTTCTTGACAAAAGTCAATTTTGGGAATATAGTTCCCTCAATAACTTTGTGAAAACGAAAAACCTTGAAACAAAAAATCAGGAAAGGAATAATCATTATAGTCAGTGTTATCATTTTATGTAATCTGCCTCCAGTAAAATGGCCATTTACCTGGTTTGATCATGATGATTATAGGTATTCTAATAATGATGGATCTTTTACTTATGAAGAGTTTCAGTTCCAAGAAAGGGATTTTAAAATGGGATGGGGCGGATTTTTATACTTCAAAGAAAATTGTAAATGCAGCGATACTATTTTATACAGATTAAATCGCAACAATCCATTCAAATTCTGGAGGTATGGGGATTATATTTTCAAAAAGAAATATCATTTGCCCTATCAGTCCTGGGTTAAAATAAAAGTACGCCGCGGGCCAATTGATCACCTGGAAGACCAGGATTTTTAATTTTTTAAGGAGAGAAAAATGTTGATGATTTTTAGAACAAGGTAACGACACTTTCAAAATAATCCTTGTAGAAATAAAATTAAAATCCTTCTTTTTCTATAAAAACTCTTTGCCATGAAACAGCTAATCGCTATTTTAAAAATCGTTCTTGTTGTTTCTTTTTTATTTATAAGGGTACCTAATGATTTTTTTATAGCCCCGGTATTTTTATGGATTGTTGCTACACTATTCAACACGGGCAACATTGGGCAGATGATCTTTTCATTGTTGATTGTGATTACATCAATCTATTTAATAAAAACTTCATCAACAGAAAATAAATTAAATGACTGGCTATGCCTTATTGCCATTTTGATTCTCAATTTCCCAATCGCCATAATCATTAGAACTGTATTTGCCCATCCCAATTTTATTTCATTCCTCACCTGTTTTACTTTTCTAATGGTATCTATAGGAACATTATCACTCGTAATAAGAAGGCTCATAATTAATACCTGGAATGAGAATAAATAAGGGGGGTCTTATTTCATATTCCTGCTAAATAGTCAAACTCAATTATTCAACATCAACGGCATCACCAACATCAATAAATCTTCATTTTCTGCTTGCTCGGTTGGTTTAATAATCCCAGCTTTCGTAGGGGTACTCAATTCAACCACCACATCAGTGGTATCAGCAGCGCTTAACATTTCAATGAGGAATTTCGCATTAAAAGCGATTTGCAGGTTTTCTCCATCATATTGGCAGGCCATTCTTTCGTTACCCTCAAAACTAAAATCAACATCCTGCGCAGCAAGCTGTAATTCGCTGCCGGAAATAGTGAGCGCAACCTGGTTGGTACTTTTATTACTAAAAACGCTAACCCGGCGCAAGGCATTTTGAAAATCATTTTTATTAACCACGAGCTTGTACGGATTATCTACCGGTATCACCACTTTATAATCGGGAAACCTTGCATCAATAAGCCGACAAACCAGCTCTGCACTTCCGTGTTTCACAAATAAGTGATTACTGTTGTAAGAAACACTTAATTCTTCATCCGTATTAGGTAATACATTCTTTAACAGATTGAGCGGCTTTTTAGGAACCACAAACGTCGCTTCTTCGGGACATTCTACATCCAGCCTGCGGTAGCGTACCAGCCGGTGAGCATCCGTAGCCACGGTAGTTAATCCTTTGGGAGTGAGTTCAAAAAATATTCCTGTCATGGCAGGCCTCAATTCATCCGCACTGGTTGCGAAAATACATTTATTGATAGCGGTAACCATTGCAGAAGATGGGATCGTAAAGGTATTGGCGGTTCCCGATTCAGGATCTTTGGGAAAATTATCGGGATTTTCACCCATTACTTTATACTTTCCGTTATCGCTCGTGATCTCTACTCCATAATTTTTATCAATGGTAAAAGTGAGTGGCTGCTCAGGAATATTTTTGAGGGAATCTACCAGTATCTTACCAGGAATACAAACCTTACCACTGTCTTTGGCCTCAATATCCATGTGTATTTTCATTACTGTTTCCAGATCGGTGGCAACAATGGTCAGTTTGTTTTTGTCGATTTCAAAAAGAAAATCTTCCAGAATAGGCAGCACCGTGTTGGAACTGATCACCCCGTTTATTTGCTGAACGTGTTTTAATAATTGAGTAGAGGAAACGATGAACTTCATAAAAAATGTTTAATGCCAAAGATAAAAGATTCATATTAATGAAAAGAAATAAATCTACGCCAATGGTAAAAAAGTGGAGAAGGAAAAGAAACTACCCGAAGGTTTACCGGTCTTTATTTTTTTGTAACTCCTTTTTATAAAGAAAAAAATTGCTAATGGTAAAAGCCAGCCATAAAATGAGCATCAACGAGCGTATCCATATTGCCGAATTGTCTTTTTGCCCGATGGCCTCATTCAGGGTGAATATACCCATGACGATCAAAAAAATTCCTATTACAAAAGTCATCAGATACCACCGGCTCTTTTTCATGTTTTTAAAATTAAGGATGTTCTCAAAAATAATATTCTCACTAATATAATACATTTGAGAGATTTGCCAAATCTCTTTTAAATGTTTAAACCTATTTTTGTAACTATAAAAGAATATATGGATATAAAAAACCAAAGAATAGCATTACTGGTAGATGGAGACAATGCTCAATCCAAAATGATGGATCTCATTCTGGAAGAAGCCTCAAAATACGGAAAAGTAACCATACGCCGCGTTTACGGCGACTGGACCACCCAGCACATGAACCATTGGAAGAGCCTCCTCAACGAAATGGCTTTCAATCCTATTCAGAAATTTTCTTATACTACCGGTAAAAATTCTACCGACAGCGCGTTAATCATTGATGCCATGGATATCCTGCATGCCGATCTGGTGGACGGGTTTTGCATCGTTTCCAGCGACAGCGATTATACCGGGCTGGCAAAGCGGATCCGCGAAGCAGGCATCTTCGTAATGGGAATCGGTGAACAAAAAACACCCAATGCTTTTGTGAAATCGTGTGAGATATTTACTTATGTCGAAAATCTGGAACCGAAAGTAGAAGTTCCCGAAAAGAAAGAATCGTCAGTAAAAAAACAAAAAGAAAAACCTTCTTCCATTCTGAATACCAAACTCATCAACAAAGCGTATGACATGAGTATTAATGAAAGTAATGAAGCGTATATCTCTACGCTTGGCATTAATCTTCGTAAGCTGGATCCAAGTTTTGATGTGCGTACGTATGGCTGTAAAACACTCACCCAGTTTTTTTCCAAACTTCCCGGATTTGTAGTAGTTGACAATGTAATCAATGGGCTTAATAATCCTTTGATAAAAAGGAAATAAGCTCACTGTCTCTATTGTCTGCCTGAAGGGGAAGGGTTCTTAGAAATGTAATTCTCTTGTTTATACTTGCTTACGTTGGTGTAAAATAAGTTGCCGGCTTTTAGAAAGTTTGTGGCCTTGTTATACAATTACGATCCCCCGTTTTTAGAACCGACTTTCTTTTCAGGAACAGGAGCATTGTCTTTCCAATCCCACAAATACCTGCTTGCATACGTACGGTAGGGACTCCATTTAAGAGAAATTATTTCTATTTTTCTTTGTAATATTTTCTTATCCGTTTCTTTAAGATGGTATAATTTAATAACCCCTTGTTTTAATCCAAGATCGCCTAAAGCGAAAACATCCTCTCTACCGAGAGTAAACATTAAGATCATTTCTACGGTCCATTTCCCCACTCCTTTTATTTGTGTGAGTAATTCAATTACTTCTTCATTACTCATTTTATGCAATTGTGTATCGGTAATTTTATGGTCAATAAAAAATTTGCATACATTATGAACATAAGACGCTTTCGCATTGGAAAAACCGATACTTCTGAATACCTCCGGAGGTGTTTCCAGAATCTTCTTCACAGCAGGCTCTTTACCATCATAAAGCGCCAGAAATCTTTTGTACAAAACCCGCGCAACAGTTGTACTTAATTGCTGGCTCAGTATGGAGGAGCATAAACGCAGATATACTTTATTTCTTTTCTCCAAGATAAAGGAGGGTTGCGAATCAATTAATTTTTTAAGTTTTTTATCTTTCGATAAATGGGATACAGGGTTCATGATTTTTCTTAATTCACGATATAAACATTTTTTTAGAATTAGCTTTTATATTAAAAGCTACGTCTTATTTTCTTCGGCTTCGTAGGGAGTGTTTTTTTGCGTCGAATTAAATTCACTGCGGTATATTTTTATCAACACAATAAAATAGCTGATAAGTAAGGGACCGAAAATCAATCCGAGAAATCCAAAAAGGCTTATACCAACAATGACACCGAAAATAGTAATAAGCGGATGAACGTCCCCTATTTTGCGAAGCAAGGTAATGCGAGCTACATAATCAACATTACTAAGTACTGCCAGCGAATAAATGCCAAGCCCTACTCCCTGCCAGGTATTGCCGGAGGCAAGAAGATATACCGTTAATGGCAGCCAGATGATTCCGGTACCTACTATGGGAATTAAGGAAGCTACGCCGGTAAGAAAACCCCAAACACCAAACTCTTTTACG
This sequence comes from Ginsengibacter sp., assembly GCA_039937655.1. GTDB lineage: Bacteria > Bacteroidota > Bacteroidia > Chitinophagales > Chitinophagaceae > Ginsengibacter. Next base: position 5,902 of record JBDTGA010000021.1, on the reverse strand, counting down.
CCAAAAATAAAATACCCTAACGTGCCTATCAAGCCCTGGATCACCGCCAGCAAAGGGATCCCAATGGCATTGGCCCTGATCATAATATCGGTTTCCTCACTTAATATTTTCCGGTTTTTATCTTTTAATGGAATAAAATCATTGAGATATTTCTCCATGGCCCTGCCATGTATTAGCATATAGTAGAGTACAAAAAACATTAAGAGCAGGTTGGTAACTAAATTGGCTGTACCTGTTAGAAGGGAAGGAAGTTTACCTGCAAGATTTTTAGTTGCAGTTTGCAGATTATCTCCATTAATCAATTCGACTCCTGTTGCATCCTGTATTTTCTGTGAAAAGGATTTTACAGCCACTATCAACTGTACAGGATTATTAAAAAGATCTATCACTTTGGGCAACAACATTACTACTGCAAAATAAACCGGCAGGCAAATAAGTATCGTATATCCTAGAATATAGAGCAACGCAGTCCAGCCAGGCCTCCATTTCTTTTTTTCTATCAAGTGAAAATAAGATTTCTTACTGAGAATGTATAGTGTAACAGAACCTAAAACCCCGGGTAAAAAAATGAAAAAATTATTGATAATTAATACCCCTATCAGGAGGATTACGCTTAGTAAGATAATTTGCCGAAGGTGATTATTGAAACTGTCCATTCAATAAAAATACTAAGAAAAATGCTTACCTACTCTTTGTCGCAACTTCCAACTGCAAAATTAATTTAGCAGCAACCAGCCGGGTTAAAAATAGTTTCTTTTGAGAAAGAAAATAAAAGGAATTTATTTTTTCCAAACCGATAATCCTTCACTGCAATTGGCGCATATATCAATATTTTTGCGGCTTGCAGTAATATCTTTACGAAACTTTTTGTATTTGCCATTGTGCCATACTTCTTTGAAAGATTCTTTTTTCAAATCACCTAATTGATGTGAAGCATCTTTATCAAAACAACAGGGGACCACCTTTCCATCCCAGGTAATTACATTGGCTTCCCACAATCTCCAGCAATGATTTTGTAATTTATTCTTGGCGACGTGCTTCCCTTCTTTGTCTTTTTTGTAGCGGCTAAACTTTTCATTTTCAGGAATCAATTGATTGGGATCATTTTCATAATCGTATATCTGCGCCGTTTTAAAACGCACTTCATCCACCCCTACTTCCGCAGCAAGTTTTTTTACATCTTCTATCTGATGCTCATTGGGCTTTACTACAAGGAATTGAAAAAATACAAAAGGGGTTTTACTTTTTAATTCTTTCTTCCATTTTACAATATTTCTGGCACCTTCAATTACTTTTTCAATATTTCCTTCACGGCGATATTGTTGATATACTTCCTGTGTGGTACCGTCGAGTGAAATAATCAATCTGTCCAGACCGCTCTCAACTGTTTTTTTTGCCACCTCGTCTGTAAGAAAATGTCCATTGGTAGAGGTAGCTGTATAAAGCCCTTTGGAAGAGGCATACGAAACCATTTCCAGAAAGTTCTTATTAAGATAGGGTTCACCCTGAAAATAAAAGATCAGATAAAGAATATCTTTATAAATATCATCAATAGTCTTATAAAAAAAATCTGTCTTCAACATTCCTCTCGGGCGGGTAAACTGCCTCAGCCCACTGGGACACTCGGGGCATTTTAAATTACAGGAAGTAGTAGGTTCAAAAGAAATGGACATTGGCAAACCCCACTGCACCGGCCTTTTTAATAAACGGGTAATATAGTAGCTGGATAGCACCTTTGAGGCATTCCATACTCTTCTCACCGTTAACTTTCTCAGGAAATTAATACTGTCGTTATAATTAATCTTTGGCATGAAGTCAAAGATAATACCTAAAAAAACAAGGGGCGTATATCTTTGTTATAAAGAGTTTCGCGTTAAGGAATTATTCAAGTCTGTTGAATCAGCATCTGCCAGTTGAATTAAAGGAGGCTCATTGAAATTCAATTTCCTTTTGAGAAATTTATCATAGTTGGCAGAGATTACATTGAGCGCAATGAACCTCATTACAAACAGTCTGGTTTCATTGGGCAGGTATTTTTTAATATCCCAAAAGTCGGGATGCGATATACCACTTTTCCGCATAGCAACCTTTACACCACCGGGGCCACAATTGTAAGAGGCTACGGTGAGTAACAAATCGCCTTTATAATTATCAAGCTGATCGCGAAAAAACTTTGCTGCAGCTAAAGTAGATTTGGTAAAATTTTTCCTCTCATCCGTTTTGCTATTGATCTTCAAGCCGTACTCCCTTCCCAATTCACTCATAAATTGCCAATAACCTACCGCTCCGGCACGGGAAACAGCGCTCCCACTAAAATTCGACTCAAGAGCCGGTAACACTTTCAATTCTTCGGGTATGTCATATTTATCAAAAATATCAGCAGCTCTCGGAAGGAAGCTCTTTCCCTTATGAAACATGTGAATGATATATTCACGTTCACTTCTTGAATAATGCTTTACATAGTCCATGCTTTCCTCACGATGATCTTCGAGGCTCACCGGGTAAGTAACCCAATCTGGATTCCTCACAAGTGTACTTTGAAGATTTACGTCGGTAGCTATTGTATCAATAGGTACTGTATGAGAATCGGGGTTCATTTCAGCTTTAAAGCTGAAGAGATTTTTTGCTGAAGTGCTAAAGCCAATTATAAAAAAGATTATAATCAACGTTAATAAGCTCTTTGATTGAATACTTTTCATTTAGAAATTTTTTCGAGTCAAATAATTATTTCACGTTACTAAAAACGCCTGTTTGAATAATTGGATTTAAAATTTAATTGGTTATTGATATTTAAAAAAAAGTATGAACTTTAATTTAATCTGCCTTTAAGTGCAAAAAGCGTGCAAACTTAATCATTCATAGGGAAAGATGCAAGTGGAAGGGGAGGTTTATTCGTTAAAATAACAACATGAAAAAAATATTAATCTATATAATCTTATTACAATCAAATAGTTACGCACAATCTCCTGCTAATAATTTTAACAACATAAAAAATATTGCTTTTTCTGAAAGTCAGGCTTTCAGCCGCACCTTCCATACTGAAAAACGCAGTGCCGCCTCTGGAAACTTCGATATTACCTATTACCGATGCGAGTGGCAAACAGATCCCGCCATACGATATATACGTGGAAAAGTCACTTCTTACTTCACCATTACCGCTGCAGCCACTTATATTTCTTACGACTTGTCCGATTCACTAACTGTTGATAGCGTAAGAGAGAGGAGTGAATTACTTTCCTTCTCCCGGAAGGATAATACTGTACAAATCAATTTCAATAATGTAAAACAAGTAGGCACTTTTGATTCGGTAAGTATTTATTATCACGGTGTACCACCCAATACAGGCTTAGGGTCTTATACCAATTCCTTACACGATAATATTCCCGTGATGTGGACCTTGAGCGAGCCTTACGGGAGCCGAGACTGGTGGCCTTGTAAGAACGGGCTTACTGATAAAGCAGATTCTATAGACGTATATATTACCACGCCCGCTCAATACACTGCCGTATCCAACGGCTTACGCCAAAGTGAAACTATTGAAGGCGATCAGAAAATCACACACTGGAAACACCGCTATCCCATTGCTTCTTATCTTGTATGTATGGCTGTAACCAATTACACCCATTTTGAAGATTATGTCCAAATAGGAAATACCAACCTGCTCATGCAGACTTTCTGCTATCCGGAGGGTCTCGCCATGTTTCAAAACGGCACACCACCTGTACTGGCTGCATTACAGTTCTACAGCAACCTTTTTGGTACCTATCCTTTTATAAAAGAAAAATACGGGCATGTTCAGTTTGGATGGAATGGAGGAGAAGAACACCAGACATCCACTTTTATTCTGCGGCCCGACGAGACCCTCGTAGCACATGAGCTGGGACACCAATGGTTCGGTGATAAGATTACCTGTGCCTCGTGGCAGGATATATGGCTCAATGAAGGGTTTGCAACTTTTCTTGCCAGCCTTTACATGGAAAATAAATATCAACTAACGGTAATGAGTACACGTAAAAATGAGATTGCAAACATCACTTCCCTCCCCGGAGGTTCTGTATTCGTAAACGACACCACCAATGTAAACAGGATCTTTGATTCAAGGCTCACCTACACCAAAGGCTCTCACCTTCTTTATATGCTGAGGTGGATATTGGGTGACAGCGTTTTCTTCAATGGAATGAGAAGTTACTTCAATGATTCATCCGTGGGCTTCGGATTCGCTCACACTGGTGACTTCCAGAGGAATATGGAAAAGGTAAGCGGCCTGCATCTTGATTATTTCTTCAACGACTGGTTCTATGGACAAGGGTATCCTACTTATAATGTACAATGGTCACAGTTGGGAGATACGTATGTAAAAATAAAAATGAATCAAACTACCTCCGACCCTTCCGTTTCATTTTTCGCATTGCCGGTAGCCTTGCAATTTAAAAATGCTATACAGCAAAAGACCATCGTGATCACTAATAAAACGAACGGAGAAGTTTTTTTAAAAGAGCTCGGATTCGTTGCAGACACCGTGATCATTGACCCCGGCTATTGGCTCATTACCCGGAACAACACCTCCAAAAAAATAAACGAAGATGCAAGTGAAGAAAATTCCATACAAGTGTCTCCCAATCCATTTGGCAATAATATAAATATATTTCTTCAAAAATTTAATTCCACAATAGCATCTCTCCGCATTTACGATGCCAAAGGCAAACTAATGCTGAAGAAAGAATTACCGGTAAATGGTGCTTTATTTTATGAAGTAAATACTCAAACATTTGCGCATGGTATTTATTTTATTAAAATACAGACAAAGAATGGTGTTAAATTTGTAAAAAAAATATTGAAGTAACGCCTCTGTTGATTACTTCTGCAAAAGAGAATTTGTTGTGCCACGAAAAAGAAAGAAACGTACCTCCCACTCATTTTATAAAATATTCTTCTGGCTTTGCTTTGTAATAACGGTTTTGTATTATGGCGTAAAGATTTTCACAGTACCACCCCATATTTTTTACCCCGGATTTGGGATCGAAATTCCAACCGGTTATGAAATTCATGGGATTGATGTGAGCCGTTATCAAAGCCTCATCAACTGGAAGGAAGTAAAAGGTATGGAAGTGAAAGGAGTGAAGATCAATTTTGCTTTCATCAAAGCTACCGAAGGAATAAGTATAGTAGATGCACAGTTCAGGAGAAACTGGGTAAACGCTGAAGAACAAAACATCCCTAAAGGAGCCTATCATTTTTTTATCCCGTCCCGAAATGCAAAAAGACAGGCAGATAATTTTATCGGGATCGTAAACCTGCAACCGGGAGATATGCCTCCGGTACTGGATGTGGAAAAAGATCGTGGTGTTTCTGTAGCAGAGATGCAAAAAGCTGTAAAAACATGGCTCGGCGCAGTAGAAGAACATTATGGTGTAAAGCCAATCATCTATACCAATGTAGATTTTTATGAAAGATACTTTCAAAGCGGTTTTGAAGAATATCCTTTATGGATCGCACATTACCTTCAGCCGGTAAAGCCCCGCATCGAAAGCAAATGGATGTTCTGGCAACACAGTGAAAGCGGCAGGGTAAATGGCATTAAAGCGCGCGTGGATTTCAACGTTTTTTATGGCAGCGACTCTGATTTTGCCGATTTTCTGATTCATTGAAACAATCCTCTTAGCTACTATGGTCTGCAACAATATACCACCGGCCTTTTATTTTTTTAAACCACAAAGTAAAATATCCTTCTACATTTCCGATGGTCCTCAACAGGTGCCACTTGCCCACAACAAAATAATTAGTCGACCCTTAAAAACTCTGTAATCCTTATTGTTGGAAGTTTATAATAAAGAATAGGGTGATAAAGATTGCAAGTTATTTGTAAAATCACTAAAAAGCCTGCAAATTTATGTATGCTTTC
>JBDTGA010000020.1:0-26856 GCA_039937655.1 Ginsengibacter sp. | reverse complement strand
TTGCTATTTCAGTAGCGTACTTCTACAGTTCCGCAACGGTTTTCGGTTTAAAGGGAATGGACTTTTTTTGGGAACTAGCTACATTAATTATTGTTATGCTTTTAGGGCATTGGATAGAAATGAAATCTGTGGCAGGCGCATCAAAAGAATTAGAACTATTGGTTCAATTAATGCCTGCTGATGCACATTTGATTTCAGGGAATGATGTTACGGAAGTAAAAACTGAAACACTCAAAGAAAACGATATTATTCTTATCAAGCCCGGAGAAAAAGTAGCGGCTGATGGAATCATTGAAGACGGCGAAAGTTACCTGAATGAAAGTATGCTTACCGGCGAATCAAAGCCGGTTCAGAAAAGAAAAGGTGATAAATTAATTGCAGGTTCTATTAATGGTAACGGCTCATTAAAATTAAAAGTTTCTCATGGCGCCAGAGACTCTTATTTATCACAGGTAGTGAAATTGGTTAAGGATGCACAGAATGCTAAATCCAAAACGCAATTACTGGCAGACAAAGCAGCGCAATGGCTTACAGGCATTGCAATTCTTGCAGGTGTAACTACCTTTATTTATTGGTATGCTGATGGAAAAACCCTGGCGTTTGCGATAGAGAGAATGGTAACCGTGATAGTAATTTGTTGCCCGCATGCTTTAGGATTAGCAGTTCCATTGGTGGTGGCAAAATCCACCGCTCTTTCTGCAAAGAATGGTTTGTTGATTAAAAACAGAACCGCCTTTGAAAATAGCAGAAAAATAACCACACTTGTTTTTGATAAAACAGGTACATTGACCATCGGGAAATTTGAAGTTTCAAAAGTAGTTTCTTTACAAGACGGCTTTCCAGAGGACGAATTGATAAGGATTGCTTCCGGATTAGAACAAAATTCTGAGCATCCGATTGCAACAGGCATCATGCAGAAAGTTAAAGATTTGAATCTTCCTGTTCCGGCAACTGAAAATTTCAATGCCATAACAGGCAAGGGCGTAGAAGCAATTGTAGAAGGGAAAAAAGTTAAAGTAGTAAGCCCCGGATTCCTGAAAGAAAATAAAATCCCGTTCCCTTCAAACTTTAAAACGGATGCTGCGGAAACAATTGTATTTGTAATTATTGATAATGCATTAGTGGGCTACATTGCCTTATCGGATGAAATTCGTCCTGAATCATTTGAAGCAATACAGGAATTAAAAAAGAATAATATCCGATCTATTTTACTAACCGGCGATAATAAAACCGTTGCAGAAACAGTGAGCAAAGCTTTGGGCATGGATAGTTTCATAGCAGAAGTATTACCCCATCAAAAATTAGAAAAAATAAAAGAATTACAAAGCAAAGGCGAATACGTAGCCATGACAGGCGATGGCGTAAATGATGCTCCTGCATTAGCTCAGGCAGATATTGGAATAGCCGTGGGAAGTGGAAGTGATATAGCTGCAGAAACAGCAGGGATCGTTTTGGTAAATAGCAATCCTAAAGACATCGTTAACCTTATTTTATTTGGTAAAGCCACTTACCGAAAAATGGTACAAAATCTAATGTGGGCAACAGGTTACAACGTTATCGCGCTTCCATTAGCAGCCGGAGTTTTGTATTCCCAGGGAATACTATTAAGCCCTGCAGCAGGTGCTGCACTAATGAGTATTAGTACCATTGTGGTAGCCATAAATGCAAGCATGCTGAAAATAAGAGGGTGATAAATTTTATATGAAGAATCGGGTATTAAATATAGATATAATGCACTTTGAAAAATTGTGATAAACTTATGGAGCCACAGTAGCACAGCTTGCCAGCCTTTCCTCGACGGGAATAAAGATGTAGATGGAGTTTTAAGGGAATTCAGACTTCACTAAATAATAATTCAGAAATAAGTTTACAAAAAATGTTTTCTTTTGTAGTGAATTATTTTAAATAAAGCGTGTAATGAATATAGACACCTCTTCGATTACAATCAGATCATGGGTAGAAGAATATTCTGATAAAATGTATTCGTGGGCTTTGTATAAAACGAACAGTGAAGAAACTGCAGAAGATCTGGTACAGGAAACATTTATGGCCGCTTTTCAATCCTTCGGTAAATTTGAGGAGAAGAGTAATCCTATAACATGGTTATTGGGTATTCTGAATCATAAAATTGCCGATTATTTCCGAAAGAGTTATCGTCAGCCGACTGTAAATGAAAGTGAAAGGAGGTTTAAACCTGGTAATAATTTTTTAGATACTTTTTTTGATGCTGATGGAAGCTGGGTAAAGGAGCAACGGCCAGGCACCTGGTCTGAGGATACTCACCTGCTTGATAACACGGAATTTGTAGAAACTTTGCAGGCTTGTATGAATAAATTACCTTCAAACTGGTTTGCAGCTATCAACTTAAAGTATCTCGAAGAGAAAAAAGGAGAACAAATTTGTCAGGAATTGCAAATTACAACTACTAATTTCTGGCAGATATTACATAGAGCCAAACTTCAGTTGCGAAAATGTCTGGAAGTTCATTGGTTTAAAAAATAGTGGTCATGAAGAAAATAATGCATTGGTTACTGCTTTCATGTAGAAAAGCAACAGAGCTGATTGAAAAGAAGCTATTGATAAAGCTCACTTTTAAGGAAAAGCTACAATTAGAATTGCATAAAAGTATGTGCAGCGCCTGCACGGCTTATGAGAAACAAAGTAAAAGAATGGATGACTTATTTAATAAACAGATCAGGAACGAGGGTATTGAAATATTTACCACTCACAATGAGGGCTTAAAGGAAAAGATAATAAACGATATTACTAAAAATGGCTGATGATGAAAGATCCTCTAACGTTCAAGTCAATAATCTCTTACCTTGAATGCAGGTTTCATAAAAGGCAACTTGTTATCATTGATACCTGATAGCCTTCTTTGAGTTATTCAATATGGTTCCTGATAAGTGGGGATCAACTTTGTGGATTGGTAATGAGGTGATAAAGAATAAGTTTAATTATCAATTTTGTAACACTTGCCCGGTTTTACACTCTATATAAATGTTTTGAATCAGGCGACGGTTGAGGGTTATCAAACACCTTTAATTCGATCACCGGACGATTTATAAAATAAATGATATTATGCCTAAAAGAACCACAGTAGAACAGAACAGATTAAAAGAAAATTATCTTAAGAAAAAGAAATGGCTGAAGTGGGGACCCTATTTATCTGAAAGGCAATGGGGTACAGTAAGAGAAGATTATAGTGCCGGTGGGGATGCCTGGAATTATATTACCCATGATATGTCACGTTCAAAGGCTTATCGCTGGGGCGAAGATGGGATTGCGGGAATATCCGATAACCAGCAGCGGATTTGTTTTGCCATTGCTTTGTGGAATGGCAAGGATGAAATATTAAAAGAAAGGCTTTTCGGGCTTACTCCCTCACACGGGAATCATGGAGAAGATGTAAAGGAGTTGTATTACTATCTGGATAATACGCCCACCCACTCTTACATGAAATATTTGTACAAATATCCACAGGCTACATTTCCTTACCATGAACTGGAGGCAAAAAATAAAATCCGCGGTAAGAATGAAGATGAATACGAAATTAATGATACCGGGGTATTTAATGATGGCCGTTATTTTGATGTTTTTATAGAATATGCAAAAAATAATGAAGAAGATATTTGTATTAAAATCTCTATCCACAACCGGTCACAGCAAAATGCACCGGTTACGGTGTTACCCACCTTATGGATGCGGAATTTATGGTCCTATGGATTAATAAAAGAAAAACCGGTTATAGAATTGGTGGAACAAAATACCAATGTAGGAGAAATGAAGATTATGGATACCAGGATGGGAGAGTATTCATTTTATTTTCAAAATGCAGGAAAAGTTTTATTTACAGAAAACGAAACTAATAACGCGCTTTTGTATCATGTTCCCAATAATGATCCTTATGTAAAAGATGCTTTTCACGAGGCTGTAATTACCAATAATTTTAAAATATTTGACAATAAAAAAAGCGGCACCAAATGTGCGCCGGTTTATTATTTTGATATAGAAGCGAAAAGTTCTGCCACTATTGAATTACGCCTGAGTAAGCAACAGTTGGCAGATCCGTTAGGCAAAAGCTTTGATGAAATCTTCGCCCAACGTTTGCAGGAAGCAGATGAGTTTTATGATCAATTGATTAGTTGTGAAAATGAAGATTTGAAAAACATTCAGCGTCAGGCGTATGCGGGAATGTTGTGGAATAAGCAATTTTATTATATTGATATTCCCGATTGGCTAAAGGGCGATCCGGGCCAGCCCGTGCCGCCCGAACAAAGAATACACGGACGTAACAGTGAATGGCAAACATTGAATAATGAAGATATTATTTCGATGCCGGACAAGTGGGAGTATCCGTGGTATGCAACATGGGACCTTGCATTTCATTGTATTCCTTTGGCGTATCTGGATGTACAGTTTGCTAAAGATCAATTGATATTATTATTAAGAGAGTGGTATATGAATCCCTATGGGCAGCTACCCGCTTATGAATGGTCGTTCAGCGATGTGAATCCGCCGGTACACGCATGGGCTTGTATGCAGGTATATAAAATGGATAAAGAGAACACAGGTGTTGGCGATACTTTATTTTTGGAAAGGACTTTTCAAAAACTGCTCATCAATTTTACCTGGTGGGTAAATCGTAAAGACAAGCTGAACAACAACGTGTTTGAAGGAGGTTTTTTAGGGCTTGACAATATTGGAGTCTTTGACAGGAACAGTGTGCCGGGCGGGGGAAGATTGGAACAAGCTGATGGTACAGCATGGATGGGACTGTATTGCCTGGACATGCTGGAGATAGCGCTGGAACTGGCACAAACCAATAGTGCTTATGAAGATCTCGCAACGAAATTCTTTGAACATTTTACCTATATCGCCAGCTCAATTAATCATATCAGGGAAGATTTTAAAGGAGCCTGGGATGAAGAAGAAGGATTCTTTTATGATGTTTTAAAAATGCCTGACAGAAGTTTTATACCGGTGAAAGTGCGGTCACTCGTAGGGCTTACTTCATTGTTTGCGGTACATGTCATTGATAAAGCATTATTGAAAAAGTTACCGGATTTTTACCGTCGTCTGAAATGGTTTGTAAAATACCAGCAAAAAAATGATCAATACCAGGTGATAGAAGATATTGGCAAAAAGGATAAAATACTACTCGCTCTGGCACCTCATAAAAGGCTAAAGAAAGTTTTAAATGCCCTACTCGATGAAAATGAATTTTTATCACCCGCGGGAATCCGTTCGCTTTCAAAAATCCACGAGAAGCCCTACCGGATTAATATCGAGGGAAAAGAGTTTGGCCTTAATTATCAACCTGGCGACTCCAATTCGTCACTTTTTGGCGGAAACTCTAACTGGCGTGGGCCTGTATGGATGCCTATGAATTATTTGATGATAGTGGCCCTGGAAAAGTATTACCAATATTTTGGAGAAGAATTAAAGGTGGAACTGCCATCTCATTCAGGGAATGCGGCAAATTTAAAAACAGTAGCTGAAGAATTGCGCAGGCGACTCATAGGAATCTTTACATCAGACGAGGAAGGAAAAAGAAAAGTAAATGGACAAATAGACTTATTTGATAAAGACACCTTTTTCAAAGATCTGGTTTTGTTTTATGAATGTTTTCATGGTGACAATGGAAAAGGTGTGGGGGCCTCTCATCAAACGGGATGGACGGGTATTATTGCGGAGATAATAAGATGTAGGAATGAGGAACAGGGATAAGAAATAAGTGATAAGGAATAAGGAATGGTTGTCCAATAGTGAATGCCATTAAAAAGTGGAAGATAAAAATGGAAAACTATGACGTGATAGTAATCGAAACCGCTGCAGGATACAGTCTGGCTGTGCGTTGTGTTGCTATAGATGAAAAAATGCTGTTATAGGCTATCAGCCATATTATGGAACAAGTGTGTAATCCTAAGAAGGTATTAGTGGGCATTGCTCATGTATTATCATTCAATAAATATTTGCGGCATAAACATCGCCATTACCTGATCCATACTATCAGATTGTATGGTATGGGGTATAGCTGTGTTTTTAATAATTAAGTTGCTATCTATCACATCAAAAGATTAATGAAACTTTTAGTGTTTCATTTATTGAGTCCTTTTCATTTAAAGTATATTTACAATCAAAAATTCTCTGACATTACCTTTAGTTTATAAGAAACTTCAATCTTTTTCTCCCAAATCTTATTGGAAAGAAACACTTGCGGCTTTAATGATATTGCTGGCTTTTATTTTTTTTAGAAGTGAGCGAAGAGAGTTATTGCAGATAATTCCAAATTTGGAAAGTGCAGATCCGTTCTGGCTTATTTCAGGCCTGATGGTAACCTTTCTTTGCATGTTTTTCCAGAGCGGAATTTATGTGAGCAGTTTTGCTTCTATTGGACTTTCATTAAAATGGATAGATTCCATAGAGCTGTTCTTAAAAAGAAATCTTTTAAGTATTTTTTTACCTGCAGGTGGAGTAAGCTCCCTGGCATATACTCCTTCACAATTAAGAAAAAGAGATTTCAAAAAAACACAAATTCACCAGGCTAGTGGCTTGTTTGGCTTTGCAAGTTTACTTAGTGTTCTTGTGGTAGGCTTTCCCGTGGTTATTTTGTTTGCTTTCTCCGGTAATAAACAGGCAAGTGATGCCTGGCTTGGACTTTTATTGGTGGTAATCATTTTATGGGGGATAGTATGGATGGTAAAATCATTGAGGCAGAAAAGAAGGTTGTATAATTTTATCGTAAAAAAAATTCCACGAGCCGGTCTGGTAATTGATGAACTTTTTGCCGCGAATGTGAATAACAAGAAGTATTCCGGGGCTGTTTTGTTTTCTACCGGGGTAGAGTTTACAGGTATATTTCATCTCTATATCGCGATGCTTGCACTGGGAGTTCCTGCTTCTTTTTCGGTTGCGGCCATTGCTTACATTGTTTCGGTTCTATTAATGATTGCTTCTCCATTTTTGCGGGGATTGGGAGCAGTAGAAATTTCCATTGTTTACATTTTGGAGTTATATGGATATTCCACCATTCAGGCTTTATCGGTTACCATTTTGTATCGTGTGTTTGAATTCTGGCTTCCCATGATGCTTGGTATATTGGCTTTTGCATGGAGAGGAAGGCATTTATTTATAAGGATCGTACCCGCATTACTTATTTTTACTCAGGGCCTTTTAAATATCATCTCAGTAGTAACCCCTCCAATACATTTTCGACTCAGGCTTATCCGGGAGTTTATTCCTTTAGAAGCTATTAATGCCTCCAATGTTTTGGTGTTATTTACGGGGCTGGCTTTATTAATTACTTCCGCATTTATGCTCAAGGGGTTAAAAAATGCATGGCGTATCGCTTTGTTACTTTCAATATTTTCCCTGGTAGGCAATCTTACGAAAGCACTGGATTATGAAGAAGCAGCTTTTGCCGGTGCTATTATTATTTTATTATTATTGAGTCAAAGCCAATACCGCATACGCAGCAATGTAAAATGGATAAGACTCGGAATCTTCTCGGTATTAATTGTTTTTTTATCAGTTATGATCTTTGGTTATTTTAGTTTTTATTTTATTGATAAAAGACATTTCGGTATTGACTTTAACTGGGAACAATCGTTGTTGAATACGATACAGATATTCTTTTTGGGCGGAAATGATTCTCTTCATCCGCTTACGCCATTTGGACACCAGTTTATTTTACTTATTCATTCACTGGGCTTTTTAAGTTGGGGCTTTCTTTTGTTTACGATTATTAAACCTTTTGTAAAGATTGATACGGTAACAGATTATAGCAGGAAAAGAGCGAAAACCTTGCTGGAACAATATGGGAATTCCTCAATTGATTTTTTCAAAATTTCAGGTGACAAACTTTTGTTCTTTTCTGAAATTCATGATGCATTTGTTGCTTATCGAATCGCCAGCGGCTTTGCTGTTGTGCTGGAAGAGCCTGTATGCGCAGATGAAAACAAACTGGAAGTAATAGAAGAATTTTATGGTCAATGTAAAAAAATGGGCTTACGGGTAGCATTTTATCGTGTGGACGAAAACAGTATTTTATGGTTCAACATGCTAAAAAAACCAAAATTAATTATTGGACAGGAAGCAATATTAGATGCACAGAATTTTACTTTACAGGGGAAAGATAAGCGCTCATTGCGCAATGCCTTGAACAGTCTTGAAAAGAAAGGGTTTATTGCCCAAATAAAAAATGCCCCACATGATGACGAATTTGTGAGAGAGTTGAAAAATGTTTCTGATGAATGGTTGCAGGCTTACGAGAAAGACGAACAGGTTTTTAGTCAGGGCATGTTTAATGAAAATGAAATAATGCAGCAGGATGTCATCATTATTGCCGATGATAAAGGAGAAACGATTGCATTTTTAAATATTATTCCTGATTATTCCCCGGAGGAATGTACTTATGATCTCATAAGAAAAAAGAGAGATGCTCCGGGCGGCTGTATGGATGCTTTAATTATAAAACTGATAGAGTATGCCAAAGAGAAGCCGTGTAACTATATCAATCTTGGTCTTGTACCTATGACTGGAATTACAGAACCACAAAGCCCTTCGGAACAAATAATGAAATTTGCAGGTGAGAAGTTGAAAAGATTCAGGCATTTCCGGGGGCTTCGGGATTTCAAAGAGAAATACGCTACCATCTGGGAAAATAAATTTCTTGTGTATGAGAATGATTATGATCTTTTGCAATTGCCGGCGGCGTTAAATAAAGTAATGACCCCTTAAATCTTAAAAATGAAAAAGCCTGTTTCCCTGATGCTTTTATTTTTCAGCATAATTGCTAATATTTCTTTTTCTACTGCGGGTAGTTTGCCGGTAAAAGAATGGACTGCTCCTTCTCACGACAAACCACTTATATTCTATATTTCCGGTGATGGAGGCCTTAATAAATTTTCTGTTGCACTTTGTGAATCCCTTAATGATAAGGGGTTTGATGTAGTAGCATTGGATGCCAAATCATATTTCAATAATAAAAAGACACCTGAACAGACCTCTCAGGATATTGCCCTTTATCTATCTAAAAAATTAAATGGGAGAGTGAGTAAGCGAATTGCTTTTGTTGGATATTCCTTTGGTGCGGATGTATTACCCTTTGTGCTGAACCGGTTACCCAAGAATTTCCTGGACGACGTAGAAGTGTCCTTTATAATGGCTTCATCAGGGAGTACCGATTTTGAAACTCATTGGCTGGATATGTTGGGAGGCAATAAAAAAAGAAGTATGGATGTGGTAAATGAAATTAATAAAATCTTCAATCAAAAAATAATAATCATAAACGGGAGCGATGACAACAATCTTGATTTAAACCGCATAGATTTAAAAAAATATACTCTTCTTGTATTACCCGGCGGACATCATTTTGATGGCGATACAAAAGAAATAGTAGGGAAAATTATCAAATATTTATAGGAGCCATTAAATAGTTGCTTGTTCAAAACAACAGATGGCTTCATTTAAAAAATAGATACTCAGGTTCTCTTTCAGAGAATACGCTATGATGTGGATGGCAAGATTGTTGGTGTATAAGAAAATGGAAACAAGTAAAAATGGAAAAGTTTGATGTAATAGTAATCGGTACAGGCTCCGGAAGTAGCGTAGCAAAACGCTGTGCTGCTGCAGGTAATAAGACCGCTATCATAGATAACCATCCGTTTGGAGGTACCTGCGCCTTAAGAGGTTGTGATCCTAAAAAAGTTTTAGTGGGAATTGCTCATGTATTATCACTCAATAAACAGTTGCTTGGGAAAGGTATCATAAAGGTTGCTACCCCTTCCTGGAAAGATTTAATTCAATTTAAAAAGAGTTTTACAGAACCTCAAATACCCAAAACAGAAGTAGGCTTAAAGGAAGCCGGAATCGAAACCTATCATGGCAGAGCAAGATTTATTGCTGAAAATACTCTACAGGTAAATGAAGATATTTTATATGGTGAAAAGTTTGTAATTGCCAGCGGAGCCGCGCCGGCGAGGCTTTCTATACCCGGTGAAGATTTGTTGGTTGACAGTACCTCTTTTTTAGAGCTGGAAGAATTACCCAAAGAAATTTTATTTATCGGTGGCGGTTATATCGCTTTTGAGTTTGCTCATATTGTTTCACGCTTTGGAATAAAAGCAACGATTATTCACCGTGGCGAAAGGCCCTTAAAGAATTTTGATGCTGATCTTGTGAGTCTCCTAATAAAAGCCAGTGAAGAGTTGGGTATTCAGATTATTTTAAATGCAGAGGTGAAAAGTATAACGAAAGAAAACAATCATTTTATGGTTCATGCCAAAAAGAATGGAAATGAAATGACTATTCCTACTTTGCTTGCTGTACATGCTGCGGGCAGGACGGCTGACATTGTAGATTTGGAATTGGGAAAAATGAATGTTACCGTTAATAAAAGAGGCGTAGCAGTGAATGATTATATGCAAAGCATTTCTAACAGTAATGTATATGCGTGCGGTGATGCCAATGATAAAGGATTGCCGTTAACACCTGTTGCAGCAAAAGAAGGAATCATACTTGCCGGTAATTTATTAAAAGGAAATTATAAAAAAATTGAGTACGGCCATATTCCTTCTAATGTATTTACCATTCCGGCTTTGGGGTCAGTTGGGTTAACAGAGCAGGAAGCAAAAGAGAAAGACTTACATTTTACTGTGCATTTTAAAGAGACTACAGATTGGTATTCTTCCAGACGGCTTAATGAACTGGCTTCGGGTTTTAAGGTGTTGGTTGATAAAGAAACCGATCAGATCATTGGAGCGCATCTTTTGGGCCCCAATGCCGAAGAGATCGTTAATATATTTACACTCGCAATGAATGCAGGAATAAAAGCAACTGATTTGAAAAAGACAATTTTTTCTTATCCGACGAATGCTTCGGACATAGTTTATATGTTGTAGAAAAGGAGTAATACCAATAATAGATACTCACATGTAAGCTGTAATTAAAAATCAATAATTAAAGTTTATCTTTATAATATGAAAGAATTGTCATCTTACATATCAATTGATCCGGGCATTCGATTTGGAAAACCTTGCATTAAAAATACAAGGATTGCCATTTCAGACATATTACAATGGCTTGCGTCCGGTATGAGCCATGATGAAATATTACAAGATTACCCTTCTCTTAAAGAAGATCATATCAGGGCTGCTCTTATGTTTGCTGCCAATAGAGAATCCATAATAAAAACTATTGCAGCTTAATGAAACTGCTATTAGGCGCAAATATCTCATGGCGAATATGTAGCAATATGAAAACTCATTTTGAAGATTGTTTTCATGTTGATCAAATCGGGCTAAAAATTCCCGTTTCTGATAATGATATTTGGGAATATGCGCTGGCAAATGAATTAACTGTCGTTACCAATGATGATGACTTTGTTAATCTGCTTAATTTTAAAGGCTATCCGCCTAAGATAATTTTGCTGAAAACAGGAAGTCAAAGCAATAGGTATATTGAAGCAATTCTTATAAAACACAATGAGAATATCCACTCTTTTTATGATAACAGCGATATTGGGTTATTAGAAATATTTTAAATTTCATACTCGAATTTTGTTTGTATTAGTATCCCAAAATCTGAAAGCAGATCTTTCGCAAACATATAGAGATAGATAAACTCAAAATAGCAGTTATTTATTTGCCTGCTGTGAGGCAGAGTTTGTAGAATGTTCCCCGGGGATTAATCGCCCATACTTTTTTTCTATGTAACTTCCACTAAAACATTTTTTATAATGTGTATAAAATAATATTTTCAAAAGATGAATATTCTCAAAGTAGCCTTTAAAAATAAAAATGAAGAACAACTTGCCGGACGTCTGGAACTCCCACCAAACAGGCAACCGCACAACTTCGTTCTATTTGCACACTGTTTTACCTGCAACAAAAATTTGAATGTAGTTAGAAATATCGGGCGGGCTCTTACTAAGGCAGGCTTCGGAGTGCTTCGTTTCGACTTTACAGGATTGGGCGAAAGTGATGGGGATTTTGAAAATACCAATTTTTCAGGTAATGTGGAAGACCTTGTAGCAGCTGCAGCTTACTTAAAAGAAAATTTCCAGGCTCCCACATTATTGATTGGGCATTCACTGGGGGGCGCTGCAGTTATATTTGCCGCAGCACAAATTCCGTATGTAAAAGCAGTCGCTGTTATCAACTCGCCCAGCAATCCTTCACACATTAAGCACCTGTTGAAAAACAGCACTGAGGAGATTGCCCTGAACGGTAAGGCTGTTGTAAATCTGGCAGGAAGGGAATTTACGATCAAAAAACAGTTTCTTGATGACCTTGAAAACAAACCGCTCACGGAAGTGGTACATGATTTTGGGAAAGCGCTGCTCATCCTCCATTCTCCTCAGGATGATACAGTGAGTATAAACAATGCAGAAGAAATATATAAAGCCGCTCGTCACCCTAAAAGTTTTGTGTCGCTTGATGGAGCAGATCATCTGCTTTCAAAAAGAGAAGATTCTCTATACGTTGGAAATGTTATTGCCGAATGGGCTACAAGGTATGTTAATGTACCAGTTGTGGAAAAAGTTTCATCACGGAGTGGGGTAGCTGCCAGCTTAGATAGGGAGGAAAAATTCACTACAAATTTAAAGGCGGGTAATCATTATTTAATTGCCGATGAGCCTGAAGATGTAGGTGGAAATGATTTTGGCCCCTCACCTTACGAATATCTTTCTGCGGCATTGGCAGCCTGCACCGCCATGACTATTCAAATGTATGCACGAAGAAAAAAATGGGAAGTTTTGAATGTAGCGGTTCATATAAATCATAATAAAGAATACGCTAAAGATTGCGATAATTGTGAGAACGATTCTGCTAAAATAGACACCTTCACCAGGGAAATCGCATTGGAGGGCCCTCTCTCTGATGAGCAAAAGAAACGGTTGCTTGAAATAGCCGATAGATGTCCCGTTCATAAAACACTAAGTAGCAAAACACAAATAATCACCACGCTTATGGAGTAGCATAAGCATATTAAATAAATTATGATGACTTCACTTTTGAATAATATAGATATATATACTTTTGAAAAGTATATGGAAAAATTTAAAGACTGGGTACTTCATAGGCAGACAAGTTCTAAGGTTAGTTCGCCTTTATTGGTAGAATTTACAAAGCTCAACTGGACAAGGGCTCAGCGTCTTCACAAAACTGTTTTAATAAAGCCTGAAATTATTAAGGCTTTAGAAATTATTGAACATAGTTATACCTGGATAGTGATTACAGAGGCCTGGTGCGGGGATAGTGCACAAAACCTTCCTGTGATTGCGGAGATTGCAAAGCTGAACCCCGGAAAAATCGGACTTTTTATTGTATTGAGAGATGACAATCCTGAATTAATGAATAAGTACCTTACGAATGGCGCACAAGCTATACCCAAATTAATAGTCATTGATGAGACATTGGGTAAGGAAGCTTTTACCTGGGGACCAAGGCCCGAACCAGCGCAGGAGATTCTTAAAAAATGGAAGCAGAACTCCGCTGGAATTACGTGGGAAGATTTTGAAAAAGAACTTCATGGCTGGTATGCAAAAGATAAGACTCATACCATACAATCTGAATTTAGCAGGCTTTTGCAAAGGTTGACTTAGTTTAATTAAAATTTGAAAGAAAATGAATAAGCTAAATAATAAAGAATTGCAGTATCTGCATCGGTGTATTGAACTAGCGACCGAAGCGCTCATCGCAGGCAATCAGCCGTTTGGCTCTTTGCTTGTTTCGGCGGAAGGATCAGTATTGTTTGAGGCTCGAAACGAAGTGGTAACAGCCCGTGACCAAACCCGTCATCCTGAGTTTGAAATTGCCCGCTGGGCGGCAACGAATATGACTCCTGAAGAACGTGAGGAGGCAACCGTCTATACATCTGGTGAGCATTGCCCCATGTGTGCCGCTGCGCACGGTTGGGTAGGATTAGGCCGCATTGTTTATATAAGTTCTGCTGAACAATTGGTGTCCTGGCTTGCGGATTTTGGAGTTCTCAAACCTGCAGTAAGATTATTTCCAATTCAAGAGATTGTTCCCAACCTTGTTGTAAATGGTCCCGTTCCTGATCTTGCAGAGCAAGTACGTGATCTTCACTTCCGCTTCTATAATCCTAGCCAAACAATAAAAACGTGATTTCAAGGATTTTTTGAGAATTACCATATTGTCAGCGATGGTATTACTGACCAATACCTCACCGCTCACCTTTATATTCACACAAATGAAAAATAATACTGGAAAGAACAGTCTAAAGGAATACATACTTACCAACGTAAGGCTTGAAGAAGGCTTCAATTATGATAATAACAATGAAATAACGGGAACCAAAACTTCTTTATTCGACATCCATATTAAGGAAGGTAAAATTAAAAAAATTGCCGTAAAAGGAAGTTTGGACAAAACAGGCATAGAGTCAATTGATGCTAAAGACTTCCTGATGTTGCCGGTAATGAAGGATATGCATATTCATATTGACAAAACATATTATGGATCCGCATGGAGAGCAGCTCCCCGGAAGGGTTTTACGGTTAAGGACATGATCCGCCTGGAGGAAAAACTAATACCGGAATTATTACCCGATTCTAAGCGAAAGGCTGAAGAAAGCATAAAATTATTGCAAAGTCAGGGTTCCACGTTTGCCCGTTGCCAATGTAATATAGATCCCGTAAGTGGGCTAAAAAGTTTAGAGCATCTGATATCAGCACTCAACGAACAAAAAAATAACTTTGATTGGGAAATTGTAGCTTTCCCTCAACATGGTATTCTTTACTCAAAATCCGAAGGCCTCTTAAGGGAAGCTGCAAAAATGGGGGTAGATTTTATTGGAGGCCTTGATCCAACTATCGTTGACGGAGCTATGGAAAAGTCTTTGGACACCATGTTCAATATAGCATTGGACAATGGTAAAGGAGTTGACATTCATTTGCATGAAGGCCTGCCGTTCGGCAAAGCAGCAATGGAATACATGATCAAAAAAGTAACTGAAAATAAGGCGCTTCAGGGTAAAACTTTTATCAGTCATGGTTTTGCCCTGGCAGAAATGGAACAAAAAGAAGTAGAAGAGATTGCAGAGCAATTTGCAGAATATGGCATTGGGGTGATTTCCTCTATCCCTATAGGCAGAGCGGTAATGCCAATCCCAACACTAAAGAAATATGGCGTTAAATTAATGACAGGTACCGACAGTATTATAGACCACTGGATGCCCTTCGGTTCGGGAGATATGATGGAGAAAGCAAACCTATGTGCACAGCTTTACGGGTGGACGGATGAATATAATTTAAATCGTTCGCTTCATATTGCAACGGATGATATACTCCCTCTTGATGATAGAGGTAACAGAGTATGGCCAAATGTTGGTATGGATGCCAGCTTTGTCCTGGTCAATGCATCCTGCTCTGCAGAAGCCGTGGCCCGTTTATCTAAAAGAGAGGCGGTATTTCACTTTGGAACCCAAATTGTATAGAAAGATCATTTCTAAAACTATTGTAATAAAAAAAATCAACAGGAAAACCATATTCTTACATTAGCTAAATTTCCCTTGTTCAAATCTATAAAAACATAAAAGAAATTGACTGTCGGTTTTATTTCGACCCACCCAGATTAAAAACCAGGCAGACAAGCCTTTATCATGAAGATTTATTTAGGGCTTGCTGAATATGTCGAGAACTAATTATAAACATGAAATGAACGGATATCTGACAGCTATTCATATTTCAACTCATGTTATATGAAAAGCTAAATTAGGGCTTAAAATTTCCTGATAAGGGACAGTTTGTATTATGAGATAGAAAGTATGCCATTCAGCTAAGAGTTCCCGTGGCGCAGGCCCGGGCAAATCCCGAAAGCTTTCGGGAGAGCAATCGGGTTGTCCTTGATTTTTTTGCCTGCCCCGATTACCCTCGGGGTTTCTTCTGAGCGTAGTCGAAGAATGCATCAAGGCAAAAGAAAAAGAAAAAAGATAGCAATAACAAAAGAGATTTTCGAAACCCTCTGGAATTATCTTCTCTTGATATAATCTGAGATTGGGTGTAAAGGTTTTCGATACAATTATAGTATTTCCTTGCACTCGATCACGGTGAAATTCAACAAGAAGCAAGACAGTAAAAGATTCTCATTTAATCAGCAGACCCTATTTAGGTATCTCTTAAAGGTTGGACTAAAAGCAAAGACTGTATATCTTTGCGAAAAGCAGAAAATAATTCCTTATCTCAGAAATGATTTTCCCGATGGTATAAGCTGATTGATTTTCTATAGGCGAGTTTCGCAATGCTCTATTCCTTTTATAAAGAAGAATAGCAGAATTGCCTGATGTAGTTATGTTTTTGTGGTTTCGGTTCATTCAGTGAAAGAAAATATTATTTTACGATTGTATTTCTCGGTATTTTCCGGCCATGAGTTAAAATCAAATATTTGATGAAATACTTTTTATTCATTCTTATTTTGTTTACCTGTACCCTGGGATCTACAGCACAAACTAAAGAAAAATCACTCAATCGTGAAGCAAGAACGCTTATCAATCTACTTGATTATATTTCGCAGGATTATGTGAATGCGGTGGAAGATGGGAAAGTGATTAATTCAAATGAGTACAGTGAGATGCTTGATTTTACAGGACAGGCAATTAATCTTTTCGGTTCTGTTTCCCGGGAGGTGACAATAGTTAATAAGGATTCAATTGAAAAACAGTTGTCACAAGTGCTGACCTTTATAAAGCAAAAAAAGGACAAGCAATTGGTAGCGTTGAATGCCCAGCAAATAAAAAAACAACTTCTTACATTAAACCTCATTGATCTAAGTCCTGAACAATATCCTGACATCACAGAAGGGAGAAAGTTGTATAGTATAAGCTGTCAATCTTGTCATGGTGCAGGGGGTGCAGGCAACGGTCCGCTTTCTGCGTCCTTTACTCCGCCACCGGTAAGTTTTCTTAATGATTCATTAATGCAATTTATCCCTCCCATGCAGGTGTTCAATACGGCGAGGCTTGGAGTGAAAGGCACTGGTATGAGAGCTTTTGATGAATTATCCGATAAGCAACTATGGGAAATAGCTTTCTATATAAAATCATTGCCTTTTCAAAATAAATTCTCCGGAAATCCTGATTCACTTGAAAAATTATTCAAACAATTTCAACCTGATATTTCACTGTCAGATATTTCGCAACTTTCTGATAAGGAATTACAGGGAAAATTATCTAATGATAAAAACGGGATAGCGCTTGCAGCGATCCGTTTGCATCGCCCTTCGAAGAGTGAAAACAATTCTTTGAACATCGCACTTTCTTATCTTGATGATGCGCTTACTTTCTATAAGAATAATAGATCGGCCGATGCAGAACAAAAAGCTATTTACGGTTATCTGGAGGGTGTAGAACCTGTGGAGCAGCAGCTCAAGGCGATTGATGCTTCCATCGTGCCAGAGCTGGAGAGCAGGATGAATGCGGTGCGTTCTGCGATCAAAGCAAATAAACCTTTCACTGAAGTAGAACAAAAAATTGGTGATGCAAAAGCATCTGTTAGTAAAGCAATGGTGTTGATGGGCGGGCAAACGTATTCGTTCTGGTTTTCTTTTTTGATTGCGGCATCTATTTTATTGCGCGAAGGGCTGGAAGCGGTACTCATCATCATTACGATTCTTGGCTTGCTTAAATCCCTGAAGGCAGAAGATGCTATCAAGTGGGTTCACTTTGGATGGATGACGGCGATTGCTATTGGTATTGCGAGTTGGTTTCTTACCGGATGGCTTATTTCTTTCGGTGCCCAGTATCGCGAAGCAATGGAAGCTATTGGCTCTTTGATGGCGGTGATTATCCTGGTATATGTGGGCTTTTGGTTGCATAATAAAACGGAGGCAAAAAAATGGAAACAATTTGTGGAAGTACGTATTACCAAAATGATTGACAGCAAAAAAATGATTGGCCTGGCGTTTATTTCATTCATCGTGGTTTTTCGCGAGGCATTTGAATCGGTACTTTTTCTCTCATCACTTCAGTTGCAGGTAGATGACGGAAGTAAAAACGGAATCTGGATAGGTGCACTCTCGGCCATCGTTGTGGTGATCGTTCTTTCTAAATTCTTATTGCAATTTTCTGTAAAGATTCCTATTCAAAAGCTTTTTAAGTATTCTTCCATTGTTATTCTGGTACTTGCTGTAGTCCTTGCAGGGCAAGGAGTTCATGCATTCCAGGAAGGCGGATGGCTATCTGTTACAGGGTTTCCGATAAATTTCCATTCCGATGTATTGGGTATTTATCCCACCTTGGAAACGTGGGCAGCGCAGTTAATTATTTTATCAATTGCGGTTTCAATATTATACCTTAGAAAACCAACAACTGCGAACGCTGTAAGAAAGAATGTCTCATAGATACTCTTCTTTAGAAAAGATATAGATCTTGTTTGGGCTGCACTTATAAAGCAATCCATTTTACTTTTTCTTTTACCGGATCTCTCCTGGTGAGAAGGTCATGAAATTTTTCTACACAACCGATATAAAAAAATCCGATCAGTTTATCATCGGGGGCCAGATCGAATAATGCTTTTGATTCTTCAAGATAAGTGATGCCTGCGGTAGATAAGTAGCAACCTATGCCATAAGCGGATGCGGTAAGATACATATTCTCGATCGCACAGGCCGTTGCGATAATCTCCTCAGTTTCCGGAATTCTTTTTTCTTCATTTCTTTTCATGCTGATGACTATCACATGGGAAGACATCATGGGATATTCTTCTAAATTTTTGAGCTTTTTCTCTTTAAATTTCTCGCCTGCATATTTTGTGTAAGTTTCTACCTGCATTTTTGCGAAGCGCTCTAATCCTTTGCCGGTAAAGACGGTAAAGCGCCATGGCTCTGTAAGTTTGTGGGTAGGTGCGCGGTTGGCATTTTCTAATATCTGCAGGATGATTTCGTCCGGAACGTGTTTCCCTCTTTCAAATTGGTAAGGGTAAGTACTGCGCCTGTTTTGCAGTATCTTGTTGAATTGTGCTACATCAGATGTATGGTCCATTATGTATGTTGATTGAATAGAGGTTTATTTATTAAAGTTTCCAAAATTCGTGCAATTAACGGGTATAATTCATTTTGCTCCAAAAAAATATGAAATGGAGGTTGTCAGTTGCAGATTATTCTTTAAAGTAAGGATGTTATAAACAGGTATGAAAACTTTTTTGATGGGCGTTTTCATTTTTATCAGATACCTGCAAACAATTATCTTTGCAACATGAGTAAAGTAAGAGTAAGATTTGCGCCAAGCCCCACCGGTGGTTTGCATCTCGGCGGTGTACGAACCGCATTGTTTAATTATTTATTTGCCAGGAAAAACGGAGGTGATTTTGTATTGAGAGTGGAAGATACCGACCAGACACGTTTTGTGGAAGGGGCGGAAAAATATATCATTGATTGCCTTGACTGGTGCGCTATCCCGCCTGATGAAGGCCCTCAGAAAGATGGTGGTTACGGTCCTTACAGGCAGAGTGAAAGAAAAAGTATATACAGGGAATATGCAGAGCAATTAGTGAAGTCGGGACATGCTTACTATGCTTTTGATACACCTGAGGAAATAACAAGCCTGCGTGAAAAATTGAAAGCGGAAGGGAAATATAATGTGCAATATGATTTTCAAAACCGGTTGAACATGCGCAATTCCCTGAGCCTGCCCAAAGAGGAAACGGAAGCGTTGCTTAAAATTGATTTTCCACATGTAATAAGAATGAAAATGCCGCGCGATGAATACGTTCATTTTAAGGACATGATTCGCGGAGATATTGAAATGCCTACAGATGGTGTAGATGATAAAGTATTACTGAAGGCCGATGGGATGCCTACCTATCATCTTGCTGTGGTGATAGATGATTACCTGATGAAAATTACCCATTCGTTTCGGGGTGAGGAATGGTTGCCGAGTGCACCTGTCCACGTGTTGTTGTGGAAATATTTTGGCTGGGAAAAGCATGCGCCGCAATGGGCACACCTGCCTTTGATCCTGAAACCGGATGGTAACGGAAAGCTCAGTAAAAGAGATGGTGAAAGATTAGGTTTCCCGGTGTTTGCGATGGAATGGGATGACCCTGCAAAAGGGAAGATGGGTGGATTTAAAGAACTTGGATTTATGCCGGAAGCATTTATTAATATGCTCGCTATGCTTGGCTGGAATGATGGTACGGAACAGGAGGTCTTTACGTTGGATGAAATGGTGGAAAAGTTTTCAATGGAGAGGGTACATTCACATGGTGCTAAATTCGATTTTGAAAAGGCAAAATGGTTCAATCATGAATGGATAAAAAGATCGAGTGCAGAAAGATTGTTGCCCGATGTAAAAGAAATCTTTGAGAAAAATAATATTTTGGCAAGTGATGAGGATAAGCTGCTAAAAGTGATTGGGCTGATGAAGGACAGATGCACACTGCTGACTGATTTTTTACAACAGGCCGGTTTCTTTTTTGTTACTCCTACTACTATTGACACCCCTGCAATCCTTCAGAAATGGAATGAAGACAAGAATCGCTTTTTTGTGGAATTGATTCATACTTATTCGTCAATAGATCCCTGGGATATTGCTGATATTGAACATGCTTTCAAGGAACTTGCAGCAACAAGTAAGTTGAAGCCGGGCGAATTAATGTTTCCTTTCCGTATTATGTTGATGGGAGGAAAATTCGGACCAGGTGTTTTTGAGATTTCTTCTATACTTGGGAAAGAAGAAACCGTAAAGAGAATTGAACATACTTTATCTTTATTGAAATAAGTTATGTTTACTTTCCTGTTTACATAAAGTGAATATAAGAAAGATTGGAAAATATGATCGAAAAAAAATCTTCTCAACAACAAAGGCCTATCCGTATTTTGGTTGCCAAAGTAGGGCTCGACGGTCATGACCGTGGTGCAAAGGTCATCGCAGCTTCTCTTCGTGATGCGGGGATGGAAGTAATTTACACCGGATTGCGCCAGACTCCTGAAATGGTGGTGAATGCTGCTTTGCAGGAGGATGTTGATGCGATCGGTGTGAGTATCTTAACTGGTGCACACAATACCATTTTCCCAAAAATATTATCATTGATGAAAGAAAAAGGAATGAATGATGTGCTGGTTACCGGTGGTGGAATTATTCCTGCTGACGATATGAAAGCATTGAATGAAATGGGCGTCGGGAAATTGTTCCCTCCGGGAACAGCTACTTCTACCATTGCAGATTACATAAAGGGCTGGGTGAAAGAGAACCGGAATTTTTGATTTTGAGGGAAGAAGAGTTTAATCCTCGTTTTTGAATGTTTCGAATAACCCAAACCCAGCATTCGGGAATAGTGTGCAACTAGACTGTTGAGAAACAGTTCAGTTAGAATGGCCTTAATACAAGATGTAAATTTTATTTACATCTTCCGGAAGATATAGAACGAAAAAGTGTTACGGGAAAATTGGATCATCAGATGATGAGTATTTACTTTTTTAAAAAAGCAAGAAAACGATGAATTATTCAACGATTAAAACAGAACTTGGAAATAATATTTTGACTATCACCATCAACAGGCCTGATAAACTGAATGCATTGAACAAAACAGTTTTGGACGAGCTGGATAAGGTAATGGATTTTGTTTATGTGACTGAGGAGGTTAAAGGCATTATTATCACTGGTGCAGGAGCGAAGGCATTTGTAGCCGGTGCAGATATTGCTGAATTTGCTTCCGTAAAGGATGATGAAGGCGCTTCATTTGCAAAAAGAGGGCAAGATATTTTTTTCAAAATTGAGAATTGTCCAAAACCTGTAATTGCTGCTGTGAATGGATTTGCACTGGGTGGCGGGTGCGAACTTGCGATGGCTTGCCATTTCAGGATTGCAAGTGCTAATGCAAAATTCGGGCAGCCTGAAGTGAATCTGGGTATTATTCCGGGATATGGGGGCACACAGCGTTTAACCATGCTTGTTGGTAAAGGGAAAGCAATGGAATTATTAATGACCGGTAATATGATCGGTGCTGAGGAAGCATTGACTCTGGGATTGGTAAATTATGTGGAACCTCTTGAAAATCTGATCTCCAAAGCACAGGCTCTTGTAGGCCTGATTGTAACAAGGCCGCCACTGGCAATTTCTAAAATAATTGCAGCGGTGAATGCTTATTATCATTTTGATAAGAATGGATTTAAGGAAGAAGCCGGATTATTTGGAGAAGTCTTTTCGAGTAATGATAAGAAAGAAGGTACTACCGCTTTTTTAGAAAAGAGGAAGCCGGTATTTAAAGGGAATTGATTCTTTGAAATACAGACGTTTTTTTATTTCTTTTCTTCTCTCGCCGTCATTGAATTAAATTTGCAGAAACTATTTATTAATTAACTCGCTAAGAATATGAATTACAGAATAGAGAAAGACACCATGGGCGAAGTGAAAGTCCCTTCTGATGCCTACTATGGCGCGCAAACACAACGCAGCGTTGAGAACTTTAAGATTGCACAGGACATTAATAAGATGCCCAAAGAAATTATCCGAGCTTTTGCTTATTTAAAAAAAGCTGCGGCGGTTACCAATCTGGATGCCGGAGTATTATCTAAAGAAAAGATGGAACTTATCAGTAAAGTATGTAATGAAATTCTTGCTGGTAAGCTTGATAATGAATTTCCATTGGTGATATGGCAAACCGGAAGCGGTACGCAAAGTAATATGAATGTAAATGAAGTGGTTGCTTATCGCGGCCATGTACTGAACGGAGGCAAACTTACTGATAAGGAAAAGATTCTTCATCCCAATGATGATGTGAATAAATCACAGTCGAGCAATGATACTTTTCCTACGGCTATGCATATAGCCGCCTATAAAATTCTGCATGATCTTACTTTACCTGCTTTAGAAAAACTGAAGACCACTTTTGAACATAAGTCGAAGGATTTTATGCATATCGTAAAAATAGGCCGTACTCATTTTATGGATGCGACTCCCTTGACACTCGGTCAGGAATTTAGCGGCTATGCATCACAGTTGGATCATGGTATCAGAGCAATCAGGCACACCTTGCCGCATTTAAGCGAATTAGCACTCGGTGGAACTGCTGTAGGGACGGGTATTAATACACCTCCGGGATATTCAGTAAATGTAGCTGAAACAATTGCTGAACTTACCGGCCTTCCTTTTATAACTGCCGAAAATAAATTTGAATCTCTGGCTTCGCATGATGCTATAGTGGAAACGCACAGCGCTTTGAAAACAATGGCGGTGAGTCTTATGAAGATTGCAAATGATATCAGAATGTTGTCTTCCGGGCCACGCAGTGGTATAGGAGAAATCAGTATTCCTGCAAATGAACCCGGCTCTTCTATCATGCCTGGCAAGGTGAATCCTACTCAGTGTGAGGCTTTAACCATGATTGCAGCACAGGTAATGGGAAATGATGTAGCCATCGGTGTTGGAGGGGCGACCGGCCAGTTTGAGTTGAATGTTTTTAAGCCGATGATCATTTATAATTTTTTGCATAGTGCAAGATTGATAGGTGACGGGTGTAACAGCTTTAATGAAAATTGTGCAAAAGGAATTGAACCTATTGAAGAAAATATTAAAAAGCACGTGGACAATTCACTGATGCTTGTAACAGCCCTTAATACAAAAATTGGTTATTACAAAGCGGCCGAGATTGCTCAAAAAGCGCATAAAGAAAATACTACGCTGAAAGAAATGGCGGTTAAGTTGGGATATGTTACTCCTCATGAGTTTGACGAATGGGTAAACCCTAAGAACATGGTGGGTGAGTTACCAAAATAATAGTTTATTCGGTAATTGAAAAGAATTAAAGGCACTTATTTACGGGTGTCTTTTTTATTTTAGGCTGTAAATCCATTCATAGATGATGTGAAGATAGAATTATTTCTTCCAATAGACGACAGTGTGGGTTTACTCTGGTTTATATGTATGGGAATGTATTGAATAAAAGATAATACAGTTCAGTGAAGTATTTCCGGAAATTATAATAGGTTAAATCGTTGATTAGTTTTATTGAGTTTGGGTAAATAGGTTCAGATAATGGCCATCTTTCCGCGAGTTCACATTTTTTGAAATAAAATCTCCTGTTTTCTATAATAAATTAGGCAACTAGACGTTTATTTTAGAGTGGATTTACATCTAAAAAAACTTTATTATAATGGGAGGGAGTTTCTTTGAAAAAATACTGAGGCAATTTACCCGGGAATCGGTCATAAAGGGAAAGAGAAGGTTTCTTACTTCCGGCCTCATTGTTTTTGTTTCTCTTTTCTTTGGTCAGTTATTTTTATCATCAAAACTTTTTGCTCAAGTTCCCGATCTGGACTTTAGTTATAGCTATGTCAATGTAACCCGCAATAATGGTGGTGGCACTCTCGAAACCGGCGATATTATTGAGGTACGTGCATTAATAAATATTATGCCGGGGAGCACCATTACCAACGTTTATTTTATTTCTCCGGTACCCGCAGGCACCGAGTATGTGCCTAATTCTATGAAAATGATAAGCAATGAGGGAGCTACTTTGAAATCCTATAGTGATGTTGGAGGAAGCGATGTAGGGGTTTATGATCCTGCTGTACCGGGGATCAGAGTCAATATATGTACCTCACCTAACAATGCCGGAGTTGCTTATGGCGGAGCAGGATTTTATTCTACTTCCGGAGGAGGAACTGTTGTTGGAGGAGACATTCCCAGGGCGGCTAATAATACGATGAGCATTTTTTCTTTCCGATTGAAGGTGACTGCCAATTTCGGAGATATTATTAATCCTACTGCCACGTACTATTACACCTATTCAATAACAACCGGTAGCGGTAGGCATAAAAAAACGACTAAATACCCCAGCTCTCACGATTTCAGTTATTCAGGAATAAAGATTGTTCAGAACCTGGGATTGTGTGCCAATTTTTCGAGTGCTTCTTTTACTGCAGAAAGTTCTTTTGGAAGTGGTAAAACCCAGAACCGTCCGGCCGGAGTGAATGCTCCGGGATATTCGAAAACGGATATTTCTACCGGTAGTCCTAATGATGGTTTCTATTCTATTGCAAACAATACCAGTGGAGATGGTAGCACCATTACCACGGTACCTTACAAAACAGCCGGTAGTCCCAGAGTGTTTGGTGCCTGGGATATCGTTGGTGACCACACAAATGCCACCGATCCTAATGCAGGAAATGCGCCGGTATCGCCCGGAACTACAGGGGGATATATGCTGGTAGTGAATGCAAACATTACTACCGGAGAGGTTTACAGAGATATTATACAAAATCTTTGCCCTAATACTTACTATGAATTTTCAGCTTGGATTCGAAATTTATGCGGCCAGTGTGGAGCTGATATAGAAGGCAACGCCAAAGGCCCGGGTAACCATGGTGTGATGCCCAATCTTACCTATGCCATTAATGATATAGATTATTATACGACTGGAAATATCACCTATACTAATTCATGGGCGAAAAGAGGTTTTATTTACAAAACAGGCCCAACAGAAACAAGTTTTTCTATAACGATAAAAAATAATGCCTCCGGTGGTGATGGTAACGATTGGGTACTCGATGATATTAATCTGGCAACCTGCTATCCCAATTTGATAATGAACCCCAATGATACGGCCACTGCCTGTGCAGGATACCCTATCACCATTACTGATACGGTAAGAAGCTATTATAATAATTATGGTAATTACCAATGGGAATCAAGTCCCGATGGGAATGTATGGCATCCAATGGTGATTAATCCGGATTATACACTGGCTGTGGGTAATGACCCTAAAACCACAACGCCCATTTTGAAAAATGGTTTATATGAATATTATGTAAACGCAGTTTTTTTACCGGTTACGGCTTATAACGGCAATTATTTCCGTCTCAAAGTGGCGACTACGCAATCTAATCTTACCAACCCCAGTTGCTCTGTGGATAAGAGTCAGAAAGTCTATTTAAAAGTATATAGTGGAGATGCTTGCAGAGTACTTAATACCGGGATTAAGAATTTTTCAGGCTCTGTGATCAATAATAAAAATGTGTTGAAATGGACGGTGGCAAATGATGGAGATGTAAAAGAATATGTGATAGAGAAGAGCGTAGATGGTGTTTCTTTTTCAGATGCGGGTATTGTACTGCAAGGGGAGAGTAATGGAGACAATTATACATTTACTGATCCGGCTAATAATTCAAGTATTAATTATTACAGGTTAAAGATAGTGAGTGGAAATAATTCTCCGGCGGGTTATTCCAAAACAATTCTTTTGTACAACAGAAGTTCTTCCGCTTTTAAAATTTCTACTATCAATCCGTTTCATGATGATTTGAAAGTAGAAGTATTTCTTCCGGCACAGGGCAAAGTGGATTTGAATCTTTATGATATGTATGGAAAAAGTTTGAGTAAGAAAGTAGTACAATTGAGTAAAGGAAATTCACAGACTATAATGGATGATGTGGCAAAACTACCCGCGGGAATGTATATCCTTACCGCCTTCTATAATGGAATGGTTGTTCAGAATAAACTGATTAAGAATAACTAAAATATTTCTCTCATTTTTATCATAGTTGTA
This sequence comes from Ginsengibacter sp., assembly GCA_039937655.1. Lineage (GTDB taxonomy): Bacteria > Bacteroidota > Bacteroidia > Chitinophagales > Chitinophagaceae > Ginsengibacter. Next base: position 347 of record JBDTGA010000020.1, on the reverse strand, counting down.
AAGGCCGCCAGATACCATGGTGGTCTTTTTGATATTACTTGAAATTAGGCAATGTGGTCAAAAATGGTGCTTTTTTTCTGATAAAATAGTAGGATTTTTGATTTGCCAAATGAAGAGTAACAAGCTCTGCTGGAGAGCAACTTGCGAGCAATAATTTGATGCATAAACAATAATGTAGGCGGTCCAAAAGGCCGCCTTTTTCATTCATTATTGGTATGCTTAATGGCAAAAAAACTCATTTAGAGCGTTGATTTTTGAAATAAATGTACCACCTGATAAAATTCCTTTTACTCTCAAATCTCAATCCTCTATGCAAGGTTAATTTTTCTTTTAGATGAGAAAAATAT
>JBDTGA010000019.1:0-7367 GCA_039937655.1 Ginsengibacter sp. | reverse complement strand
AATGTCCATTCTTTGTTACACCGTATCTAAGCAATCTTTCCAATTCTTCATTAGAATAAGTGGGAATAATCCTGGTTATATTGGGAGCAACAAGTTCAGCCACATGATCTTTTTTAGCAAAGACAGCGCCCGTCAAATGATCTCCATGACAATCGCTGCAATGTTCTATGTGTGTGAGTCGCGCTCCTTCTGCTATGGATGCAGAATCTTTTGGAATGCGTATTGCGGTAAGAGGGATGTGATAGGTTTTATCAATGATAGCCGTTGACCATATATAAACTGTTGCGAGCGCTAAAACAATTAAAATACCAACTGTTAGCGCTATTCTTTTAATATAATTTCTCTTTTTCATAATATAATAATTAAAAAGCGAAGCATTAGGGCATCTCTAAAAACGGGTGCATTTCACTTTTGAAAAACCTATAAGGTTTCTGAGACCTTATAAGTTTTTTTCTTACAAACCTTTTCATCTTGTTCAAAAAATGTTTCACTCTACCACCCTGCGCAAATCCATAGTACCTGTCATATTTTGCTTTCCATCTCTGTCATAATGTTTCCCTACCTGATGCCATTTTCCATTTTCCAGGGTTACTGTATATTCAGTTTCTATAGCATCCGGCTTATCGGGATACATCTGTGTTACCGTAAATGAATTTGGCTTATCAGAAGATATAATTCCTGTTCCAGGGTATGTTTTACCTGAATAGTCTTTGTAAACAGACGTATAGAAAATAGTGTTCGTGCTGTAATCGGGTATAAAATATTCGTGAGAGGTGGGCTGGGCTAACGTTTGGTTTTTATAAGTAACTGCAAAAGTTGAAAGTTGTTCAAATCCGTTGGATGTTTTCCTCATTTCATATTTAATTGAATTCAATTCTCTCCCATTTGTAGGTTCCATGGTAGCTTTACCGTCTAACTCCCATTTGCCCACTAAAGAGTTCATGGTGTTCATGATATCTGACATTGCATAAGAGGCATTGTCTATCAAAGTAAAATTCAGGATTTTCCATGTGCCGTTTTGTTTCACCAAAGTGCGCATTTCCGTATTGGGTATTTTGTCGCCTTCCCTAAAAGTAGCAGTAGCTACGTTGCCATTAATATAGATGTGGTAATCCGTTTTATTCAGAAACGGAGCTATTTCTGCATCGTTCCTCACACTCAATCCCTCGATATCTTTCTTGTATTCGGCTGCGATGGCATTCCAGCCAAGCAATTGCGTATAACTATTAGTGCTTGCGCGAAGAACGCTGGTGGCGGTATCATGCAGCCAGGTATCTGCCCATCCGTCATAATTTTTATGAAAATAAGTGCTTGTTTCCTGTTGCAATACTTTTTTGATTGCTGCCTCGTCGTTCTTCTGCGCATTGGCCTGAGTAATACCGGCCAAAAGGAAAATGATGATAACTGGCATAAAATGTAAATGTCTCATGTGTTAATATTTAAATTGTGATTGTATATTGTTTTTAAATTGTTGTATGCCTGCTGTTTTAATAAGGAGATGAAAAACCTTTGGAAAGTCTATTTTAGTTTTTGATAAAAAGAAACATGATAACTTTCCCAGTGATGAAAAACTTTTGGAAAGTTTATTAATAGAACTTTCGAGTTGGAAGCGTTCAATAACTTTCCAAAAGTCAGATCCTTCATTCTTTAAAAATTAAACCCTATTTAAAATCCAGTTGCTGTGTTAGCCTGCCTCCCTGTAATACCCGCAGGTCATTCCGGTTAACGGCTTCTTTATGCGCCACATCCTGGCTATTGCCAAAAACCTTTTTGTCGAGAGCCTCCATTTTTTTGCGTGCGCCATCCAGCATTGCATAATCCTTAATTTCATACATGAGCATCAGATCCCAGTCGTTTTCTGACGCAGGTTGCGTGGAGAGTACTTTGAAATCCATAATATACCCTGCGTCTTTTGCTGCCCGCATCTCTTTTATCCAGCCTTCACTCAGGTTTTTCAAATACTGATCGGTCATGCCGGATTTGGTATGTACAAATTGTACCTGCCACAGTGGCCCTTCGGTATAAGGATCGTTAGTTTGCGCAAAAGAAGTGTTTGCTCCCACCAGCACTAAAATTAGAATGATGGTTAAATTTGAAATTGTTTTATTCATGATTGTTTGTTTTATTTTTTTGAATTGAAGTTGATTGTTCAGCTAACGCTTTCCAGGTTTTGAAAACCCGGAAGGTGGGAATAGTTCTATTTTTTCATACCTGGATTTTTACCGCCTTGGTCGCCCGCTATGCAGTATCCTCATTAGTTCTTAACCGGGAATAGCCACAAGGCAGTCATTATTTTTCAGGGCTTAAGGACACTACTTTATGAAGTAGTTCTCGATGTACCGCCGTGTACCATTTATATCCTTCAAAGGCAGATGGATCTTCTTTTCTGTATTGGGCAAATGGTGGTTCTTTATCAAACATGTTGTCTTTACCCCAATTAACAACCATGATATGATTGTAAGGAGCATTTATGCCGTCACTAAACATCAGGTCACCATACCACCAGAAATTTGCATAACCGCCTTTTACAATCTTATTTACAAGTGGTTTCCAGTGATTCTTCATAAAAGAGTCAAAAGATTGTTCTTTGTCGGGCGCTACTTTTACATACGTAGCCATCAAATAATTAATGGAATCTCCATTCGTATTGCCAACATGGTCCTCCGCAGGGAAAATATCCTGCTGTATAAGGTCACGTGCTTTTTCAGTCTCCGAGAACATCTTGTTTAAAGAATCTTTAGTAGCATTCGGAAACACCTTAGATATTTCTATTCCTGCAAAAGGATGAAGAAAATTGCTGAAATGAGGATATACCGTTAGCACAACATACTGATAAGGTGCGTCCATCTTATAGGGGGCCTCTACCTGCCAGACAGACCAGCCGAGAATATTCCCTTTTTTCTTTTCGGCAAGATGTATTTCCTTCCAGAAATTTTCTACCTGCAGATATTCATTGCTGTTCCCTGGTTTTACATGCATGTATTCGAGTACTATAAACGGATTTTCCTGGGCTACAGCGTCTGGTGGAACGAACAAAACGCATAAAAATCCGAGAGCGATGATCCATGATAATTTTTTCATAATTAGAATTTTTTTTAGTGTGAAAATAAAAAGGTGTGAAAAGTTTTATTTTTTCGAACTTGGGTCTTCAACACCGTGGTCGCCTGCCAAAACCGGTTTACTATCTTTCTTTATCATTACATCCACAGCGCCCACGATAATGAGTAACCTTGCCTGCCTTAAGCGTATGAAACTTCCGCTGAGGTACAACGGATGAAACCTTTTATTTTAATCCGATACCACTTTTACTATCCTGTATATGTCGGCAGCGCGCGGGGTAAGTAATATTTTTTGTAATGAATCCAGCTCAGCTACGGGAAATTTGACATCTGAAGCCCAGTTTGGATACAATACATTTGACAATTTTGGATAAATATCAAGAGACAAAGAATTAAATTTCATATCTCCTCCCCAGGGTGAAAGAACCACATAATTGCCCCACGCTACCTGTGATACCTGGTTATTATCCATTGTTGATTTGATAAATGGCCCCCAATATTTCTTTTCCAACGCTATAAAAGCCGAAGGATCAGACGAATTATAGTAATTTATCCTCATGTAATTAAAATCTTTGTCGGGAACAGATTTGATCTTTGTCTCCCAGCTTTCCCTGCTTACAAAGAAGGTGCCTGTAGTGGTACTGATAGAATTAGTTTCCATTTTTGACAATGGAACCCCCGGGAATGCGGCAGAGGCATCCCATACCTTATTTGCATCGTCAATATTTTTAAAAACATTTACAAACAGGAAATTAGGAGCCTGAGCCTGATCGGCGCCACCTACCTTTTCAAGAAGTGCCCAGAAGGTAAGATTCCCTTTATCAATTGCGTTTTCGGCTATTTTACTCCAGTAGGTAGTTTCACGTTTAATGAACTCAGCTCTTTTGTCGGGGTCAACATGCCTGTACTGAAACGTGGAAATAACCTGCGCCTGCACACTCTGGTGAGTTCCGGTTACGAGAACGAAGGAAAGGAAAGCGCTCATGAGAACTTTTGGGAAAAAATGCTTTTTCATTTTCGAATATTTTAAGAAATTAATGAATAAAAATCTCCTGGCAATGTATTCTGCCAAAAGGAGTAACACTTATACTTTTCACGCAAAAGCTTGGATATTTCACGCATTTTGATTGTAAATGGAGGGCATACTACCGATCTCTTGAGAAAGTGGTACTTTATTATATTCGAATTCTGAAAATAACCGGATACGCCTGACGCAAAAAGAGAGGCCGTTTTTTAACAACCTCTCTTCGTTTATCAGGAAATCATTTACCTCCTTTTATCAATCGAAAGGTTACTTCCCTCTACCTTGCAATAATTTTGCAATATGAATTTCTGAATGATATTTATACGCTAACCTGGTAATGCCGTTTGCAGTAATACCTGTTTCTGTTCTATTACTCCACCGACAATATTCGTTACCATTAACTTCACTTTTTCACTAATCAAATTCTCCAAAAGGAGGTCAAAATCGCACAAGCCCGAATTCGGCATTACGGTTGTCGAAGTTCACTTAAACCCTTTTCTTTTTGGGCCTGATCAGATACCATTTCCAAAACATCGGTTGCAATCGGGTTCACATCCCCTGTATTAACTGTGCATCTGATAGCCCTGATTCAAATGGAATCGAACCAGGTTTTGACTTACACAAATCTGTACCCGCTGATTCTTAATACTTCCGATTATATGAAAAGAAACAAACTTCCTACAATTACTTTAGGCCCACTATTCAAACAACCGGTAATTGAATAATAAAGGTTGTTCCTCCTCCTTTCACGACCGAGCCGGGGTCTGCGACCTTACCTGCTTCCGGTCCCGCTTCTACAGGCTGGCTTTCCACTTTTATTTCCCCGCCATGTGCTTTTATGATATCATAACTCAGGCTCAATCCTAATCCCGTTCCACTTCCTGCTGGTTTGGTGGTAAAGAATGGTTGAAAGATTTTGTCAACGATGTTTTGGGGAATGCCATTGCCATTATCGGTAACGGTAATCAGTACCTGGTTTTCAAATTTCTTTGTAGTTACCGAAACAGTTGGCTCGTACAGAGGTGACACCTTTTGAAAAGGTGTCACCTCTTTGGCAAGTTCCTTCTGTCTTTGCTGAACTGCATAGAATGCATTGTTGTATAAATTCAATAATACTCTTCCGATATCCTGCGGAATGATATTTATCTTACCAATACTTTCATCAAAATATGTCTTGAAATCTGCATTGAAACTTTTATCTTTCGCTCTTAACCCATGATAACTTAACCGTAAATACTCATCGCACAAAGCATTGATATCTGTAAGTTCTTTTGCACCTGTGCTTGCCCGTGAATGTTGCAACATTCCTTTTACAATATCGCCGGCACGTTTGCCGTGATGATTAATTTTTTCGGAATTCTCTATTACATCATTGGCAATTTCTTTTGCACTTTCCATGTTTCCTTTAGCCATTTCGTCATTCATCTCAGCGAGCAATTCTTTATTCACCTCGGAAAAGTTATTTACAAAGTTCAAAGGATTTTGAATTTCATGTGCAATACCTGCGGTAAGTTCTCCAAGACTCGCCATTTTTTCTGATTGAATAAGTTGCTTTTGTGTTTGTTGCAATAGTTGTAATGCGTCTTCCGCTTTTTTTCTTGCAGTTCTAATTTCAATTAAATCCATTTCAGCTTTTTGAGCCTGTTCTTCTGCTTTTTGAAGGTCAAGAAAACGGGTATAAGTTTGTTCGAAAACTTTGGCGAAACGTTTAAAAATTTCATGAAATTCAGGAACAGGTTCAAAAGTTAAAAATAATAAATAGCCGTATTTGAAGAACGAAACATGATCTATTTGACGGATAGGAAATGAGCCGCCTGCTGCTATCATTTGTTTTAAGCCGTCACCCATTATTGGCAGCGTACATAAATAATTGTACCAATCAACACATTCTTTTCCTGAAAATTCCTTAGTTAAAAATGTTTCACCTTTTTGCCCTGCTTCATAATAATCGAGAAATACTTTTTCTCTCGGCGTTTTATAAGTTGGCATGGTGCCCATCTCAGAGCTGAACCATTCAGTAGATTCTTTATCACCGTAAATATTAAAGGCACATCCTCTTGTTTTTATTCCTAATCCTCTCACCTGCTCATCTAATAAAAAGGAAGCTTCTGCCAATTCATCACTATGCTGCATTGCCATGGTTCTGGCTCTCACTCTTTCCAATGCTAATTCTATTTCTGCTTCCCTTGCCTGTGCTTCTGCTTTTTGCAGATCGAGGAAACGGGTATAGGCTTGTTCAAAAACTTTGGCAAACCGTTTTAAAATTTTATTCTCGTCTTCCGAAAATGATTTTGCAGAAAAGCGATTAGCCTGAAGGGCTGTATTTTTTTCGAATGAAATTGAGGTAGAGTATCCTTTACTTTCGAGAAGTAATTTCTTTCTTTCCTCTTGTATTGTTCTGAAATCAGTTTCCTCAAAAAGATAATTCCAAAGTTCATTCTTTACTTCGAATGGATAACTGAGGGAGATATTTTCTCCGGCATCTCTGGCAGCCTGAAAACCCTTTAAAACAACTGTTTTATCTGTACGGGGAATATGTAGCATTGTAGGGTAATTTTGTCCCGGCGATGCCACCCAGTATTCCAATTCCGGTGAATTTTCTTTTAGTATGATAACAATTGCATTATCTATTTCAATGTTTAAGTCCAGTATCCTTTCATAAACAATATTCGCCACCTCGGGCATCTCTTCGCTTTTATGCATTGCTAAAGAGCGGCTTCTTACTTTTTCCAAAGCCGCTTCAATTTCCAGCTCGCGGTTTTTTTCTACAAGATCGGCGGTTCTTTCCGCTACAATTTTTTCTAATTTCTCTACTTTTTGTTTCCAGTTTTCTATGCCGAAAGTGTCTTCTTCACTTTGTACCTCTTCCGGTTTGGAAGCATGAAAATGTATTGCAAGCCATTTGTCATTTGTGTATTCCATCACGGAAGAAAACCGTAAATACATTTTTATCTTTTCACCGTTTAAATTAGCAGTCAAATGAACATTGTCTGCAAAAACGGCCAGGTTTTCTTCGGCATTCACATAACGGCTTACAGGTTCTATTTTCCACGTCATATCCAATCCTTCACTTTGCTCTCTTTGTATTTTTAATAATTTAAGCAAGTCTTCAACTCCGAATATTTTTTCATCTGCTGTACTACCAAAACCCATAATTTCTTTCGATACTATTTCGTTGAGAGTATCTGGATTGGTGCGACCAAGTCCCTGGTCCATGAAACTTTGATAAGTATCATTGAGCAGTTTTTCTTTTTTAGTATTCATTTTATATTTTTAAAAAGTTG
>JBDTGA010000018.1:0-4416 GCA_039937655.1 Ginsengibacter sp. | reverse complement strand
CGCGATGCTATATTCACCGGCAGCCCCATTACCTTTAGCTGGTTAGTTTTATTTATTTCGATGCTACCCATTATTACCTTTCCTGCATGAATACCAATTCCAACTTCTACCGAATGAGAAAAGTAAGGAGCCAGGTAATCTTTATTGAAATTTCGGAGTTCCTTAAAAACATTAGTAGCTGCATGAAAAGCATTTGTCGCAGCATCTTGTAATGTTGTATCGAAACCAAATACTGCATAAAGCCCATCGCCGGCTGTTTCTATAATTTCCCCTTTAAAACTTTTAATTACTTTTTCAAACAACAGGTAAAGCCTGCTAATAATATGTATCACATCAAAAGGCAATGAGGTTTCCATCAAAGGAGTGAAATTGCGGATATCAAGAAAAAAGAGGGCCAGTTCTTTTTCTTCCCCTATCTTTTGTGTTTCTTCTTCATCTATTTTATGCACGTACAGATGAACATCGGTTCTATCCCGAATGATTCTTTTAAGTAGCACAGGCTCACCTGTAATGTAGGTTTGGCAAGCAAGGCGAACGTTTTTAGGAAGTAATATTCGCTTTCTTAAAGCACGCTCCTTTTCGTTTATTTCACTTAGATCTTCCATTCCTCCCAAGATAAGTACACGGCATGTAGAACATTTTGCGTTTCCGCCACATGCATGATAGTGGGGAATACCTGCCTTCAAAGAAGCATGCAGAATCGTTTCGCCTTCAGAAATTGGTACCAACTTCTCACCTAAAAATTCTATCTGATGAATATTATCTGACAACAATATTTTAATTTATATCAAAAGAGTTTATTTTAAAAATTCAGAGGGATCACACTCGCCTCGGATAAAAGAGTGTTTTAAACGCCAAAAGGATACAAAGTTTAAAAATTATTCTAATTTTACCTATTTTATATTCTGCTTCTGGAAAAGCTATGCAGTAGAGTTATATTATACAATTAGGGTTATTTTTGAATTAAAAGTAAAAGAAGTTTGGAGTTCATAAAATAATTCCAATCTATTTCTCCTTGGATATTTAAAAGCCTGTAGAAAGGGGCTATTATTTATAGGTACGGTATTATATACCACTTATTACACTTGTACCAACAGGAATAAACTTGTAACTATTTTTTATAATTTTTACTCTAATGACACAATCATTTTTATGAAACTTAGAACCTACATATAGCTAACAGCAAGAGAACTGAAATCGTTTTATAAACCTATAATGTTTTTAAAAACTTTTAGGTTTATCTCAATAATAAAACCTGAATATTCAAGTGAACCGAAAATATTTTATTTTTCTTTTACTGATTTTTACTTTTATAAAAGGATTCCCGCAGAGTGATTCCATACAGGTAAGGATCGTTCTTATTGGAGATGCAGGGAAACTTAATTTCGGAAGGGAACCTGTAATCGACGCTGCACGGAACCTCATACCGTTTGATAATAAAACAACGGTATTATTTCTCGGGGATAATCTTTATAAAATGGGTTTGACTGGTGATTCTCATAACGAACATGAAGCAGCAAAAGCTATATTGGATTCCCAGGTTAATATTGCAAGAGGAACAAACGCAAAAGTAATTTTTATTCCAGGCAACCACGACTGGTCTGACGGAGTTGAAAATGGGCTTGAAAACGTCAAAGCGCAGGGAGCATACATTAATGGGCTGGAAAATAAAAATGTACTGTTTCTTCCAGAGGACGGTTGCCCCGGCCCTGAAGAATATGATATTAATGATGATGTTGTTTTAGTTTTGTACGATAGCGAATGGTTTCTTGAGAAAGGGGGGAAACCAGGAATTACATCTGATTGTTCTTCTAAAACTGAGGAACAATTTTATAAGGAGTTAAGTGATATCCTTCGGGAGAATAAAAATAAGTTGGTAATTCTGGCAGCTCACCATACTTTAAAAAGCTATGGCATTCATGGAGGCTACTTTACACTTAAACAGCATATTTTCCCGTTTACTGACCTGAACCCCAATCTCTGGATTCCGCTTCCGGTTATCGGCTCCATTTATCCAATTGTCAGAGGCGTTTTTGGTACATCTCAGGACTTACCTTATCCTGCTTATGCCAACATGATTAAAAATATTGAAAGAGTTGTAAAACCTTATTCAAATGTAATTTATGCTGCTGGGCATGAACATACCCTTCAGTTGATAAAAGGTAAAAGCCATTATTATATAGTGAGTGGGGCAGGCTCAAAAAAAACACGTATATCCAACGGTAAAAATTTATTGTATAAGGCAGAATCACTCGGTTTTGCTACGTTGGATATTTCAAAAAATAAAAATGTACAAGTAGATTTCTATACAGTGAATAGTGATTCAGCAACCCATTCTTTTGCAAAAAACCTTTTTAATTTTTCTTCCTTAAATATAAAAAACGAAATTATTTCAACAACAATTCCCCAATCGGTGCCAATTACGAAATTTGATGACAGTGTTGATGTAGCCGTTAATCAACGTTACGATAGCATTTCAGGATTTCATAGGATGATTTCAGGGAAGAATTATCGGAAAGAATGGGCTACGCCGGTTCATTTAAAAGTTTTTAGGATCAACCAGGAAATGGGAGGGCTCAAGATCAAAAAACTTGGCGGAGGCAAACAAACAAAATCCCTAAAACTCCTTGATAAAAATGGTAGAGAATGGACTTTGCGTACTGTTAATAAAGATGTGGAGGGGGCACTGCCTGAGTCGCTAAGGGGTACAGTTGCCCAGTCCATCATACAGGATATGATCTCTGCTCAATCTCCTTATGGCGCTTTGATAGTTCCCGGAATTGCCGGGCCGGCAAACGTTATTCATACTAACCCGAAATATTATTTTGTCCCTGATGATCCTGATCTTGGGCAGTACAGGGAGGTTTTTGCCAATAAGGTTTGTTTGCTTGAACCAGAAAATCCCGTAGAAGCAGAAACTGATACAAAAAGTACGGAAAAAGTAATTGATAAATTGATCGGGGACAGTAAAAACCACGTAGATCAGGAATCCGTTTTACGGGCACGCCTGCTTGATATGGTAATTGGCGACTGGGACCGGCATTTTGGCCAATGGAGCTTTGGCGCCAGGGATACCGGCGTTGGAAAATTATATTTCCCCGTTCCCCGGGACCGTGACCAGGCATTTTTTAATTCTAATGGTGTGATGGTGAAAATACTAAGTTTTTATGCGTTTCGTTATTTGCAGGGCTTCAAAAGAAATTATCCGAGTATAAAATGGTTTAATTGGGAAGAAAGGGATTTTGACAGAATATTCATGAATAACCTTGATGAAGGGAAATGGAAAAAGATCATAAATCAATTTCAGCAGAATGTAAATGACTCAGTGATTGAACAGGCAGTAAAAAGATTACCACCAGAAATATATTCTTTGGATGGTTCGGAAATTACGCAAAAATTAAAAAGCCGCAGAGATCTTCTTACAGGTACAGGCATGAAGTATTATCGTTTTTTATCCAGGGAAGTGAACGTGGTAGGAAGTGATAAGAACGAGTTCTTCAGGATATCGAATAGCGGCAAAGGGATAGAATTAAAAGTTTTTAAACGTACAAAACATAACGATTCTTCTACTTTAATTTTCAACCGCGTCTTTGATCAAAAAGTCACAAAATATATTAATCTTTATGGGCTTCGTGGAAACGATATTTTTTATGTGGATTCCAATGTGGATTCAAAGATCAGATTAAGAATTATTGGTGGGAAAGGAAAGGATACTTTCAATATCAATGGTAATATCCATAATAAAATTTATGATTATTCCCCTGAAAAAAATTTTATTCAAAATGGGAACAGAACGAAAAATAAAATGTCTTCATCACCCAATGTAAATTATTATACCGACTCCAGCTTTAGGTACAATACTCTTATCCCCCTGATAGACCTGGGTTATAATGTAGAAGATAAGTTTTTGGCAGGATTTAGTATTTCTTCAAAAACCTATGGATTTAGAAAGGATCCTTTTTCCACTCATCAGAAATTTTCCGCTCTGTTCGGTTTTAGCCAGAGGGCATACCAGTTAAAATATTCTGGAGAATTCAACCAGGTAATAGGTAATAAAGACATTATGGCCAATGCAGAGTTTTTTAATCCTGTATTAAATAGTTTCTATGGGCTGGGGAACGCTACTGAAAATGATAAAAGCCTTTCGTATAAATTTTATCATGTCAGGTATAAATATGTTCACGGCGAAGTACTTTTGCGCAAGAGGTATTTTAATAATCTTCTTCAGTTTTACTTAGGCCCCGCTTACTTCCACTATTGGAATCGATTTTCCGATAATGAAAATAAGGTTCTTTCTCATCCTTCTCTCATCGGATTAGATTCTGCAAGTATTTATTCGGGAAAATCTTATGTAGGCGGAAAATTTGCAATAGTTGTTAATAATATCAACAATGACTTACTACCAACAAATGGTGT
>JBDTGA010000017.1:0-10151 GCA_039937655.1 Ginsengibacter sp. | reverse complement strand
GTATTCCGGCTAAATAAAGCGCAGGCAGGCGTTATTCTTATTAGATTAGAAGGATATGAAACTAAAGAAAGAGGTGAAATTGTTTGCCGGTTAATTTCCCAATATCTTGACCAATTGCTTAATTCTTATGCCGTTATTCAAAAAGGGATTATTCGAATTAGAGGCTAAGCGCCTTTGAACGGTTTCAAACCTGACAATATTTATCCGTTTCGGTTTTACCATTTTCCTAAGTCGTTAAAAAATTTTTTTTTTCGGAGCAGATGAAAATCCTTGTTCAAGCGTAATAGCCTAAAGGAAAGTTTTGGACAATAAGAAAAATATACAAAGATTATTTCAACGATTTCTTGAAAACAAATGTTCTCCGGAAGAAATAAGAACTTTATTACAGTATTTCAATGATGGAGAAAATGAAAAGTTTCTAAAAGGACTTATACACGATCAGCCAGTTGATTCAACCTTTTCAGATGCTGCCACTCCAATTACAGATGCGGTTTTTGGTAAAATAAAAAATGCTATTGCTTCAGATCTCAAAAAAAATCAGTTACGGGTGATTCCTTTTTACAGGCGCTCATGGTTTCGGTTAAGCGCAGCCGCGGTTTTACTCTTCATGATTTTTTCATCTGCATTTTATTTTTATAATCATAAATCGGAAAAAGTTATTGCTCAAAAGAGAACTAATATTTCTGCAAAAGATATCCAACCGGGAACTAATAACGCAGTGCTCACATTGGACGATGGCACCACAATTATGCTGGATAGCGCGGCAAATGGCACTTTGGCGCATCAGGGGAATACGAAAGTGCAGAAAATAAACGGCGAAATTTCATATAATAAAACAGGCGCTGGAGGTAAAAATTCAAAGCCAGTTTATAATACCATCACCACTGCAAATGGAAATGAATACCAGTTGATTTTGGCTGACGGTTCTAAAGTCTGGCTGAATGCCGCTTCCTCTATTCGGTTTCCTGCATTCTTTACAGGTAATGAGAGGAAAGTTGAAATAACAGGAGAAGCCTATTTTGAAGTAGCGCATGATGCTTCAAAACCTTTTAGAGTTGATTTTAAAGACAAAGAAGGAAGAGACGGTGAAATAGAAGTTTTGGGTACTCATTTTAATGTGAATGATTATTCTGATGAAGAAAATGTCAAAACAACTTTGCTGGAAGGCTCAGTAAAAATCAGCCGGATGAACCAGCAGCAAATGCTTTCACCCGGAGAACAAGCTGTTCTTAATTCTAATTCGATTTCATTTAAAAAGAATGTGGATGTTTCGCAGGTAGTAGCCTGGAAAGACGGATTTTTTGCGTTTAACAATACAGATTTGCAAACGATAATGAGACAAGTGGCCAGGTGGTATAATGTTGACGTAAACTTTGAAGGTAAATTAAGTGGCGAAGGTTATTCAGGAAGAATTTCAAGAGCCGTACCCCTTTCAAAATTTTTAAAAGTGCTTGAATTAAATGGCTTAAATGTAAGAACCGAAGGAAGAAAAGTTACTGTTATTCCTTAATAAAATTTTTAGAAGAGAAACCAGTAAAGCAATAAAAAAGAATGATTTTGATTTTCTGATTAGTCCCAAAAGAGACAGCTTAAAAAAAGTCAGTAGTGCAGTAACACCACTGACCTTAATCTTAGGTTATCTCCGCACATGAATGCATCAATAAAAAGCGAGTTAGGAACTGCTTATTTTTTAACCTAAAACAAAACAAAGTTATGTTTTTAAATTTTATGTTCAATTTGCCTTTTGTTAGAAAAAGGCATTTCAAAAAAACTATACTGATCATGAAGCTTACAGCCATCTTGCTTTTTGCCGCCTGCCTACAGGTAAGTGCTACGGGCTATTCGCAAAAGATCACCTTGTCACAAAACAATGTTTCTTTAAAAAAGGTTTTCAAAGGAATAGAGAAACAAAGCAGTTATCAGTTTTTTTACAAAGACAGATTGGTAAGTCAGGCTGAAAACGTAAGCATACATGTTACCAATGCATCAATTGAAGAGGTACTGAATGAATGCTTGAAAGGACTGCCATTATCTTATACAATATTGGATAAGATAATTGTAGTGAAAGCCAAACCATCCTTGCCTGTTGCCATCCAGGCATTAGCTGTTCTTCCTGCTGTTCCGCTTAATATTATTACCGGAACCGTAAAAGATCAATTGGGAAATCCTCTTGCCGGGGTATCTGTGATTGTAAAAGGAACCAATAAGGGAACCAGTACGAAAGCAGACGGCAGATTTTCAATTGAAGCAAATGTGGGAGAGGTATTGGAACTTACGATAGTAGGGTATCAGAAGAGGAGTGTAACCGTAGGTCAGTCTAATAATCTTAACGTGGTAATGGAAATAGAAGCAGCGTTAGGAAATGAAGTGGTGGTGGTAGGGTACGGCACCCAAAAACGGCGAGATTTAACAGGTTCAATAAGCTCAATTAAAGGCGATGATATTAAGTTACTACCCACACAAAGAGTTGACCAGGCATTGCAGGGCCGTGCTGCGGGTGTTTTAGTTTTGAATACTGCAGGCGCTCCGGGAGCTGAGGCAACTATTCGTATCAGGGGAATGAATTCAATTAATGGTGGCAATAATGCTTTGATAGTAATTGATGGGTTACAAGGTGGAGATCTTAATTCATTGAATCCGAATGACATTGCCGGCATCGAAGTATTAAAAGATGCTTCAGCAACCGCTATTTATGGATCAATGGGTGCTAATGGAGTAATATTAGTTACTACGAAAAGAGGAAGTACCGGTAAGCCTACAATAAATTATAGTTTTAGCTACGGTTCTCAAAAGATCAGGAATAAACTGGATTTGATGAATGCTGCAGACTATGCAAAGACCAGAAATGCATTTCACGCCAGTGAAAATTTGAATGGCACCCCTACCCCTTACTTTACCGAAGATCAAATAAAGGGTTTTGAAAGAAATGGGGGAACCGATTGGCAGGATGTGATATACCACACTGCTCCTGTTATGAATCAGCAGTTAGGCCTCAGTGGCGGAACCGATAAGTTAAAGTATATGATCTCCGGTGGATACCTTGACCAGCAGGGAATATTGGTAAACTCTGCCTATAAGCGCTATACTTTACGGGCCAATATAAATGCGGATATTACAAAAGGTGTGAGTTTTGGGTTAAACTGGGCCGGCTCAAAGGAAGAGGGTAACTCACCTCCTTATGGAGGAGGAACCGCTCTTTCTTTTACAGGGCAGGCTGTAAATATAGCCCCACGATGGGCGCCTACTGCTCCCGTTTACGATTCAAGCGGAGCTTACAGTCGTCCCCCGAAATCTTACGGAGCTTATGATACATGGAATCCATTGGCTGCCGCCAAAGAACCTGACATCAGAAATAATACCATCAGGAATAATATCAATACATACCTCGACTTTGATATTATCAGTGGGTTAAAATTGAGGATTATGGGTGGCGCCATTTTACGGAACACTAATAATAAAAGTTACTATAATAGTTTAACAAGGGAAGGCCAGCCGGTTGGCGGGCAGGTGGGATACGGGACACTGGATGACGGACTGTTACAGCATTTTCAAAACTCGAATACCCTGACCTATGATAAAAGAATTGGCCAACTGCATCACCTGACCGTTTTGGCTGTGGTGGAACAACAGTATGAAAAGTATGAGACATCTGGGCTTGTAGCTCAAAAATTTACCCTGGATCAAACTGGAATTAATGATTTGGGTGGGGCTGATCAGATAAGCTCAAAATATTCTAATGTTGAAAAAAGGGTTATCAACTCTTATTTAGGAAGGTTAAACTATTCCTATGCGGATAAATATTTATTGACTGCCAGTTTCCGTGCTGATGGATCTTCTGTATTTGGTAAAAATAATAAGTGGGGTTATTTCCCATCTGCTTCCGTAGCCTGGAGATTGATTGACGAAGATTTTATTAAGTCTCTTAATTTCTTTTCTGATTTAAAAATTCGTGGAAGTTATGGAATAACAGGTAACCAGGCCATCAGCCCTTATCAAACGCTGTCCCTGATGAGTTCCGGTTTCAATTATCCTTATAGCGGGGGTGAATCAACTAATCTTGGTTTTATTATCGCTAATGCCGCTAATCCTAATCTTAAATGGGAAAATACTTCGCAAACTGATATAGGATTGGATATCGGTTTTTTTGACGGAAGATTAAATGCAACAATAGATGTCTATAAAAAACTCACCACAAATTTATTATTGAACCGGACCTTACCCTCTTACTCGGGTTTACGAAGTATTATTGATAATGTAGGATCGGTTGAAAATAAAGGGCTTGAATTAGCTATTAGTGGAGATCCCTTAACAGGTATTGTGAGATGGAATTCAGGCTTTAATATATCGTGGAACAGAAATAAAGTATTGAACCTGGGGGAGAATGATCGGATAAACTACAGAACTACCTATGGAGGCTATGGCCTTAAGAATGGATTTATGCAATTGCGTGTGGGTGAGCCTTTTGGACAGATATATGGATATGGTTATGAAGGAACCTGGAAATTGGATGAAGCCGCTGAGGCTGCTGCGTTTGGCCAGCTTCCCGGTGATCCCAAATATACTGACTTTAATAAGGATGGAAAAATCAATGCAAAAGACATAATGAAAATAGGAAATACATCACCGGATTTTATTTTTGGTTGGTCAAACCGCGTGACTTACAAGAGTTTTGAACTCAGTTTCCTCGTGCAAGGTTCACAAGGCAACGATATTTTTAATGAATCAAGAATACGTCTTGAAGATCCGAATGAAGGAACAAGCACACACTTATTAGACAGGTGGACTCCACAGAACCAAAATACAGATGTACCAGCGTTTATAGATCAGGTTACACGAGCTAATGCAGGGCTTGTTGGTGGCAAAATCAGTTTTAAAGGAGACAATGGACAATTGAGCAGATGGGTAGAAGATGGCTCATACGTGAGATTAAAAAGTATAATGCTTGCTTATTCTATACCTGCTTCAGTTTATCACAAAATTGGCCTGCAGAGAGCCAGGATTTATGTAAGCGCTATGAATATGATCACATTCACAAAATATACCGGTTATGATCCGGAAGTGAGTTCCTATAACTCCAATGATGCCCAGATAGGTGTAGATCTTAGTAATTATCCTACAGCTAAAATAGTCACCTTTGGAATAGACATAACCTTCTAAAAAATATCATCATGAAAAAGAATATATTTTATCTTATACGTTGCTTCTCATTTGTATCCCTCATATTATTTGCTTTTTCCTGCAAGAAGCTGGATGAGCACCCCCTAAGTGCTGTTACACCTGATGAATTTGGAAAATCAGTTGCACAGATCGAAACTGCTTATGCAGGCTCTTTGAACTACCTGTGGGATTACTGGGCGGGTTATGGATACACCTATGCGGCATTTATTAATGATGATCAGCTTAACGGTGGAGATTTGGTAATTCCGGCAAATAATGGAGATGACCTCTGGAAAGCCCACTACGCGGCCTTAAAGAATGTCAATAATGCTATTTTGTCAATCAAGAAAGGTAATATAAAAGGTGAAACACAGGAAACTATTAACGCTTTAATGGCTGAGGGAAAATTCCTTCGTGCGCATAACTATTTTATGCTGGTAAGAATGTTTGGAGGCGTTCCTTTAATTACGGAGGATACTCCTGACCCCACGTTAGTTCCTGTAACAAGGGCTTCTGTAGAAGATGTGTATAAGCAAATTGTGGAAGACCTTCAGTTTGCCGCAGCAAAGCTTCCTGATTCATGGCCTGATGCACCAGGAAAACCAACAAACGGTGCTGCAAAAGGTATATTAGCAAAGGTTTATCTTACTATGGCCACTTATCCTTTGCATGATGTCAGCTATTACCAAAAAGCAGCGGATATGGCAAAAGAAATTATTCAATCCAACAAATATAGCCTGGTGCATGATGTGGCTGATGTATTTAAAAGTCAGTATAAATATGGGCCTGAAATGATGTGGAGTTATAATTCTACACCTGATGACGTAGCCACTGATCCGGAAATATGGACCACTGGTTCCTATCTTGATGGCGGTTGGGGTGATGCTGCTATGGATCCCGATTTTGAAAAAGCATGGCCAGGCCAGCCACGTAAATCGGCTTACGTTTTTACTGATTGGAATGGAAAACACTATACAGATTTTGATGAGCAGACGCCTTTTTGTAAAAAGTTCTTTTTCTATCTTTCTCCAGATGAATTCAACGGTTATGCGTCCATACAGAATTATCCAATTATAAGATATGCGGATGTTTTGCTGATATATGCAGAAGCAGCTAACATGGCAAGCGGTAGCGCTACTGCGCCACAGGATGCTGTAGATGCGATTAACCTGATTATAGATCGTGCCAATGGATATGCTGCTAATGCAGGACATCCTGTAATGACAACATCTAAGACAAAGGCTGACTTTGATGCAGCAGTCATTCAGGAAAGAAATTGGGAACTGGTTTATGAAAACTGTGATCGCTGGTTTGATATCTGCAGAAAGAGGATATTGGATGATCCTAAAGTTACATACCGTCCTGAGGACAGGGTAAATTTCTCAATGGATGATTATTTGTTTCCTATACCGGAAGTTGACCTGAGATTAGATAAATCTTTGACTCAAAACCCAGGCTATCCAACGCCTTAATAATGGAATGTTGTGAATTATAATGGTGATTTCAAAAACGTAATCGCTTTACCATTTAAAGATTACAATAAGAAATTTCTATTTTTTAATTCCGATGTCAAACCATAGTTAAATGAAAGATCTAATATTTAATAATTAAATGTAGCTATGG
The DNA here is from genome assembly GCA_039937655.1 of Ginsengibacter sp. Lineage (GTDB taxonomy): Bacteria > Bacteroidota > Bacteroidia > Chitinophagales > Chitinophagaceae > Ginsengibacter. The sequence goes on along the minus strand of JBDTGA010000017.1, from coordinate 3,371 downwards.
AAAAATATTTTTTTTTCTTAGGGATCCTTATTCTTAGTGAGTTTTCATTCTGCCAACCGAAGACCAGTTGGTTTCAACCAAAATTCTTAGAGGGAGTATGTGTAATGGATACAACAAATATTTTTCATAGAATTCCAATAGGAATGAAAAATAAGGTACGCGAGGAGGTATGGGATTTGTCCGAAAACACAGCAGGTGAATTCATCCATTTTAAAACCTCAGCAAGCAAAATAACGGTGAGGTATGTGCTTAAAAGCAAAGACTTTTCTTTCCCCCACATGCCTGCAACAGGCGTGAGTGGTTTGGATTTGTTTGCGCTGGATGCCAATGGCAACTGGAACTGGACTGCGGGGAAATATCGTTTTGATGATACCTGCCAGTATGTTTTTAAAAACCTAACTCCTGAAAAAAATAACGTCGATGTGTCTGATTTTTATTTGTATCTGCCATTGTATAATACGGTAACCTGGATATCAATCGGTGTGGATAAGGATGTGAAATTTTTATTTGCTGAAAAAAACAGGAAGAGACCAATTGTTGCTTACGGTACATCCATTTTACAAGGGGGAGTTACTTCCAGGCCAGGGTTAGCGTGGACAAACATTCTGGAAAGAAATCTCGATAGAACTATTGTCAACCTTGGGTTTTCGGGTGAGGGAAAACTGGAGGCACCCATATTTGACCTGATGTCTGATGTGGATGCGGATATGTATATTTTAGATTGTATGCCTAACCTTCCAGACGCTTCTTTTGAAGAGGTGAGAAACCGCGTTAGGTATGGTGTAAAAAAATTACGTAAAAATAATAAATTGGTACCCATTTTATTTGCAGAGGAGGCCAATACTTACATGCCTTTTTATATGGGAAACGCGTCATTTGACACCAATGATAAAAGTAGCAGTGTGATTGCAAGAGTGTTTAATGAGTTAAAATTATCAGGCACCAAAAATATTTTTATGTTGACCAATGGGGCAATTAATTTTGACATCAATTCTACCGTAGATGGTCAACATCCAAACGATATTGGAATGATGAAGTATGCGGTTGCTTATGAGAAAATTATCAGGAAGATTTTAAATGATGTGAAATAAGGAGTAGCGATTTGATTCTAACTGAGTGAACGAAATAACAATAAAATATTTTGAGAAACTCATACAGGAGTTATGGCTATTGAGGAGCTGTTAAATCAATTTTAATGCGGTTATCTATTGGAAGAGATTATATCACATCATTCACGAAGCGTACTCCTTTTATTAGTTTATGCAAGATGATTATGAGAAAACACACATCAAGAAGAAGAGTAAATAAATTATTCTGGCGAGCTACTCTGTCGGCACTATTGTTATTGCCGGCGTATGGATTTGCTCAAATTAAAACAATATGGGCATTGGGTGATGGTGAAAAAGTTTTTCGTAATGATCTGAATCATCCGGATAAGTTCAAAAATTTTACCTGGGATGGAAATAAAATTAAGTTAAAAGGACTTTATAATGAAGTGCTCGCTTTCCAGGTTATAGTAGAGAGTGGTGTAAATGGAGCTGAAAATGTTGAGATATCGGTTGATGCACCAATAAATAAAGTGTCAGGAAAAGCAATCGGCAGCAACACTTTAAAATATGGTCCTGGTGGAACTGTTGAAATCTTTACCGAACATTATCTGCATGTGGAAGATCCTACAAAGCCAAACTGGTATTATGGATCTGCTGCTTCGGCTCCTAAAAAGATGACCGGCTGGATACCAGATGCGTTAATACCAACTGATGCACTGCCCGGCCGTGGCGGTTTTCCGGTGAACATTGACCCAAATTCCAACCAAGGCTTTTGGATAGATATTTATTTGCCGCGCGATCAAAAAAATTACCCGAAAGGCATATATACAGGGAAAGTGCAGATAATGCAGCAGGGAAAACTCGTAGAGGAAATTCCTCTTGAAATTACTTTGTTACCTCAATATTTACCAGATGAAAATCATACCAATATTTGGTTATACACCTCAGATGTTTATGAATATTATCCAGAAATGTCTCATCAGCAGGTAGATAACATGTTGAAGTTTGAAGGACACAGACACCGCATAGATGTGGTCGGAGGCTTTAGTGTAAATACAAATCCGTTCAATGCGGAAAGCATGAAAGAATATAAACCCTATTTGGATGGGGAGGCTTTTACTGAAGCAAGAGGATACCACGGGCCGGGCGAAGGTTTTGGCGAAAAGCTTTTTCCTGTTGGGATGTATGCGACGCCTGTTTTGGGAACAAATAAAGTGGAGGTGCAAGAACAATCTGACCTATGGGTGGATTGGTTTGAGAAAAATGCTCCAGGGGTTAATTATTTTTGGTACATGATTGATGAACCTCGCCCGGATAAATATGCATGGATCAGGGAAAGAGCGGGGTGGATAAAAAGTAACCCGGGCAAAGGTAAATCTCTGCCTACCTTCACTACCACTTCTTATAATAAGGAATTAGCAGGTGCGATAGATATTTGGGCTGGATATGATGGTGTGGATTTAAAAGAATTGCCCGCTATCAGGCAAAAAGGTGGCGATCATTGGTTTTATAATGGGAATCGCCCGCGTTACGGGTCTGTGATATTAGAAGGAACGGCAGTGGATTTACGTGTTAATAGCTGGATTTTGTATAAGTATGGAATCAGTACTCATTTTATATGGCAAGGCACTCATTGGGATCATAATGGACAGGGGCCGAAAAGACATCTTCATCAAAATATCTATAAAAACCCTTTAACCTTTATTAATGAACACATGGAATTTGGTAATGGCGATGGGATCATTTTTTATCCCGGGCACATGCCCTTTTATCGGGAAGAAGATAGAGGTTTGAATAGAATTATACTTTCCGTAAGGTTAAAGAACATTAGAAGAGGTCAACAGGACGCGCTCATTATGTGGATGGCTGAACAAAAATCAGGAAGGAATCGGGTTATCAACATAATCAATAAGGTAGTACCGAAAGCATTGAGCGAAGTATCCATGAAAGATTCGATACCCTGGTCACAAAGTGGTGATGATTATGATAAAGTTCGTGATGAATTATTAGAACTATTATAAGAGAATGAAATATTAGTTATAAGTAGAGTTTTTTTTTGAATGCATATAAATTTAATAGTTAAAAATATTAATCATGTATAGAGTTTTTCTTAAAAGATCTTTTATTTTAATCTTAAGTATGATTATTCCTGGATGGATGACCGCTCAAAGTGATGCTACTGTGAAAGAGTTTTCTAAATCATTCACCACCTACCCCTTTTCCAATCCAAATCCTGATCCGAATCCAGCTTCACTTATTTATCCTTATTTCAGGTATGATGGTTTCACTGATAATGCTATTCAAAAAGAGTGGAAAGTAGTG
>JBDTGA010000016.1:0-4535 GCA_039937655.1 Ginsengibacter sp. | reverse complement strand
GTATATCCGGGAAAAATATGATCAAGATGCAATCGCAAAATATCATCCAGCCAGATTATATAATGAATATTATTTCTTGTCTCGAAATGAAAAAATCTCGTTACGGCCGGTGAAGGAATGTTGATGTAACCAATGTATGATTTGCTGTTTTTAATTTGAGTTAAGGTTACTGCCAGGTACGCCGCATTATTTATCATGGTGAAGGGCCGGGCATCACGCCTGCTTCTGATAGTTACTTGTAGGAAGGCCTGTATATAATTATGGAAAACAGGATTCAAATTTTTAATCTGTTCCGGCATGATCGAATCTATTGTACAGAGAACAATATTGTTTTCTGCCAATTCTTTTAAAATAACATGTTTCCACAGTCTTCCTAATTCTTCCTGTTGTTGATACACCCTTTGATAAATGCGAAGTAGCAGTTCTTGTATATTAAATCCCAGCCATTCCGATGTTTTCGTTTTTTTTATTGTGGCTACTTTGTGCAGGGCAGCCACCCGTATTCTGAAATACTCGTCCAGGTTGGAAGAAAAAATAGCAATAAATTTTATCCTCTCATACAATGGAAGATTTGGGTCACTGGCTTCTTTAAGTACCAGTTCATTAAAATCGAGCCAGTCCTCATCTCTGTTTACGTATCGCCTGATAGCATTTGCCGGTTCGCGATTGTCCATTTTGCTTCTTTATATACTTTAATTATTTTTTTCAAGGTACTTCATAAAAATATTTTATTGCCAGAGAAACCACAAAATTAAAAAGGAGTGATGGTTTTAAATACGAGTTCCGTGTGGGTGTTTGTAACTTTTCGTGTATTTACTGCTCTATTAAAGTGTCATGCTGATTTCCGAACTTCGATTCGGATACATAATTTAAATGATGATACACAATATTGAGTTTATAGGTGAAAAGATTATTGAAATCAATGATGGCCAAACCATTCTGGATGCTTCCCTAAAATCGGGTATTCCTCATTATCATGAATGTGGAGGAATGGCCAAATGCTCTACCTGCCGGGTTCTTGTGTTAGCTGGTGAAAACAGCCTGACTCCTGCGAATGATAAAGAGTTAAGATTAAAAAAGATTGTAGGATTTGGCGACAATATAAGGTTAGCCTGCCAAACCAAAGTAACAGGTGACAATGTAATCGTGCGCAGGATCATCAGGGATGAAACTGATGCTTCTATTTATTCACATCTCCATAAAGAGAATACAACTTTCCAGGAGGTTGGTGAGGAAAAGCAACTCGGTTTATTTTTTATAGATATCAGAAATTTTACTCCATTCATGGAGAAAAATCTTTCTTTTGATGTGATTCATATCGTAAGTCGCCTCTTTCAAATTTTTAAAAATGCAATAGAAATGCATAAAGGCAAAATAATAGAAACTGCCGGTGACGGGCTATACGCAGTTTTTGGGTTTGAAGAGGCCTTTCATGATGCAGTTAATTCTGCTGTGGAATCGGGCATTCAAATTCTGAACGATTTAAAAGTTTTCAATAAAACTTATGCCGAAAGTTATTTCCATCATCTTTTCGAAGTAGGAATAGGCATTCATGCCGGCACTGTGATTGTAGGTAATATTGGACTTGGTATCAGTAATAACCTTACTGTTATGGGCCTCCCGGTAAATGTTGCAGCAAGACTTCAGGAAGCCACGCGGGAGGTTAATAATAGTTTTCTGATTTCAGAATATGTTCACTCTTTTATTCCCAGTCCTTCCCCAAACCTTCAATCCATCGACATTAGACTTAAAGGAGTATCTGATCCGCTAAAAGTATTTCTCCTGGGAGATGCATACTCTTAAAATATTTAGAAGTGTTTCAGTAGCTTGATGGAATTCGCTATATGCTCATCGGGATTTCTAATTATTTAATGAGGGAACTAATTTGAGCCATGAAACGATATTGAAATTTGAGTATCAAAATAAATAATCAAATTATTATGGAGAAATTAATGAAAAATATTTTACACCTGTTGGTATGTGCATTTTGTTTGTTACCATTAGGTTCTAGTTCACAGAATATTGATGTGAATATTCTGAATGATATAAACCCAAACCACCCAACCTCGCAATATTGGATACAGACAACTAATTCAGCTTATTGGTTACCTGCAGGCTTTATGGGTGGCACTTTACTGCATGGAATTATAAAAAATGACCGACACGAAAAGATAAAAGGATATGAGGCAATCATTAGTGTGGGTAGCGCTATTGTTGTCACCGGAATATTAAAAACAGTTATCAACCGGACGCGCCCCGCAGATGCCTACCCGGATAAAATTTTCACCAATTCTCCCACCCACGGAGGCTCTTTTCCTTCAGGGCATGCTACGCTTGCTTTTTCAACTGCAACTACCATTGCATTACAATACAAAAGATGGTACATCGTTGTGCCAGCCTATTTGTGGGCCGGTTCAGAAGCTTATTCAAGAATGTATCTTGGAAAGCATTACCCCACAGATGTGCTTGCCGGTGTGGCGATTGGAGTCGGTGGCGCTTATTTCAGTCACTGGCTTACAAAAAAAATATTCAGGGAAAAGAAACCCATCGAAATTGAATAATGAATTCAAAAAAGTGATTTAAGAAATGTGTGGTTTAATTTTATCATAAGCATTTTAAATTGATTGTATGATAAGGCAAATATTATTGACATTTTATTTTATCACTGCGACATTCGTGGTTTATGCGCAAGAAAATATTGTCGCCCGCGTCATTTTTATTGGCGATGCGGGAGAAATAAATCAACAACAGCAAGCGGTAATCAGTAGCGCGGCAAACCTTATTATTCCAAACAAAACAACCGTGATGTATTTGGGAGATAATATTTATCCAAAAGGCATGGGCCTTTCAGGGAGCCCCGAACAAGATAAAACACAAAAAATATTACAATCGCAGTACCTTCCAATGCGCAAAAAAAATGCATCCGTATTTTTTATTCCAGGCAACCATGATTGGGACAGAATGGGTCCTGATGGCCTTGCAAAAATAAAACAACAATGGAATTATCTGGATGTACAAAATGATTCCCTGCTCAAACTGGTTCCTTCTGATGGTTGCCCCGATCCCTATGAAATTGATGTATCAGATAGCCTGACGATTATTGCTTTCGATTCCGAATGGTGGCTATTTCCCTTCAACAAAGAAAACCCGGGAGCCGACTGCAATGCCAGCACTACAAAAGAAATTACTGAATTAATGAAAGAGATTTTATACAAGAACAGATACAAAATAATTCTACTTGCATCGCATCATCCCTTTCAGACATTCGGCCCTCATGGTGGATATTTTTCTTTGAAGGACAATATTTTTCCGTTGACGGTTTTGAATAAAAATCTGTACATACCATTGCCTGTTATCGGATCCTTGTATCCAATATTAAGATCAACGTTTCCGAATCCTGAAGACATCAATCATCCATTATACAAATCAATGATAAAACAAGTTGACGATGTATTTGAAGGCTTTCCAAATTTGATTCATGTGGCAGGACATGAACACGGACTTCAGTTTATAAAAGACAAACAAATCCAGGTTGTTAGCGGTGCCGGATCTAAACAAACTTATCTCAGAAAAAATAAAAAAGCACTCTTTGAAAAATCCACACAAGGTTTTGTAGTTGCTGATTTATTAATAGGAAATAATATGCGCTTCACCTATTACACCTACTCTGACAGCGGGCTTAAGCCATCATTCACTTACATACAGCCTTACACAAACGTAAAGATGGAAGAGGATTCTATACGTGCATCGATAACTTCAGACAGTGTAACAACCAGTATTTACCCCAAATTTGATGAGGTAAGTAAATTGCATCGCATTTTTTTTGGAGAGAATTATCGGAAAGAATGGGCTGCTGAAGAAAAACTTCCTGTCATAAGGATTTCGGATTTCGAAGGTGGATTGACGCCAATAAAATTGGGTGGCGGACATCAAACCCGTTCACTACGGCTCAAAGATAAAGAGGGGAATGAATGGGTTTTACGCAGCGTAGAAAAAGATCCCGAAGTGGTACTTCCTGCGGCGCTCCGTGAAACTTTTGTCAGAAATATTGCCATAGACGCCATGAGTGCACAGAATCCATATTCTGCATTGGTAGTTCCTGTTATTGCAAATGCGGTGAATGTACCACATGCCTCTCCGATGATTGGGTTGGTTGCTCCTGATAAAGCGTTGGGAATTTATTCAAAAGAATTTGAGAACACAGTCTGTTTATTAGAAAAACGGGAGCCCTTTGGTAAATCAGACAACTACACCAAAATGTTTCATGAACTGAGCAAAGACAATGACAATAGTTTTGATGGCAAAACTTTTTTGCGTGCAAGGCTTCTGGATATTTTATTAGGTGATTGGGACAGGCATGTGGATCAATGGCGCTTTGTTGATACTGAGAAAGGAAAAGGTAAACATTATGTTCCGGTGCCGCGCGACCGTGACCAGGTTTTTTATACTAACGAGGGAGTGTTTCCTACAATCGAATCACTGCCATGGGTACAACCTTATTTTGAAGGATTCAAACCAAAAATCAGAAATCCTGC
>JBDTGA010000015.1:0-27693 GCA_039937655.1 Ginsengibacter sp. | reverse complement strand
CTAATGGAATAAGAAAATTATTAAGTGGTTATGCCCGAATTTATAATTCTAGACATGACACTTCTGGTTCATTATTCAGGCAAAAAACAAAATCAAAATGTTTATCAGATACTAATTTTCTGATTACACCGAAACAATACAATGATTCTTATTTTAATTGCTTTCATTATATTCATCAAAATCCTTTTGTAGCAGGTTTAGTTAAGAAGATGGAAGATTGGAAGTTTTCTTCTTTCAGGGACTACGCAGGTTTGAGAAAGGGAACGCTTTGTAATCAATCACTTGCAATTAAATTTTGCTCTTATGATCCGGAAACATTTATGAAGACCTCTTACCAGATTATTGATGATTTTGATTTTTTATAAAGTCTGACGGTCTCCGTCTGACTTTATAAAAAAAACTTTAATCTCCATTCTGTCTGATTTGTTTTCTCTAGTTGGATTGAAATCCCAGACATCAATTTATGGTCAAATGGTGGACCGTCAGACAAAATATTTACAAAGATTTTTTACAAAAGAGAATCTCTTAACAGTAAACCAACAAAATTGAAGATTCCTATTTTCTTTTAGTATAGGAATATTTACAAATAATTTACAACTTCAATTCTTGGTAAGCAATTTTTTGTAAAAAAGAGGGCTTCGCTTTAATGTTTTTGTGGCAGAGAAAAAAATATTACTTTGAACTGCAATTGGCTTAACGTAATCGGCAATTGAAAAAGGAGAGAATAGAGATATTGAGAATGAAGGGAATAAAAAAGTGGAGATCATATTTTATATGACAATACAAATTATTAAGTCATGGGGTATAACGATTTGGGATATGCAATATTCTTTAAATTTATTGATATGAAAAAAATCCTCTGTGTACTGGTTTTATTTTTTTCATTAATATCATTTTCATATACTCAAAATCTTGACGGGTATAAATATGTTTATATTCCGACACTAAAGTATGTAAATGGAGGCCTAGATATTTTTGGTATTTCGGAATTAGTTCGAAATTCTTTTATTAAAAAAGGATTTACAGTATTTGATGAAAATAATTCGTCACAAGAAGAAGAAATAAAGAAGAATAATTGTTTACTTCTAAACGTAACAATAAATCATACAGCAAACACAAGCATAACTGTTTTATACGGAAAGAACACAGTAACCATAACCCTTAAGAATTGTTTAGGCGAAGTTGTCATTAGTGGAGAAGGTACATGTGGTGCAGCAGATTATCGCTTATCAAACGAATTACAAAAAGGAACTAAAAGAGCACTTGAGAAGATATTTAAAAATAAATATGTTTTTGATGAAGCAAAAACACCTGAAATCAAATATCCAAGTGTTGAAAGAACAAATGAAACCGAAGAAACTATAAAAAACTATTTATCATCAAATAAGGTTGACCCTATTGAAGGTATTTATAAGTCTTATCAAGATGGACAGCTCTCTTACTATAAATTTGGAATAATTAAAAAAGGGAACGCTTTTAAAGCAATCATTATAGAAAGTGATATAGGGCAATGGAAGCCGGGCGAAGTCAAAGCAATATTTGAGCAAAGTTCTATGAAAGGTATTTATTCAGTTAAATGGTATTTGGGGAATAAAACACCTTTTGAAACATTCGGCAATATGGATAATGATGCCTTGTTATCCGTTGAATTAAAGGATGTAAAAACTGATGAAAAGAAAGCAGAAAAATTTATAAAAATGTTTCCGTCTGTGTCTGGTGAGATAGTATCTAAAAACAACACTACAAAAGCATCTGGTAGTGGCTTTTTTATAACTACTGATGGGATTATTGCAACAAATGCTCATGTAATAGAAGATGCATCAAACATTCAAATAACTGTCTCAAATGAAGTCGGAATTTTTAATTATAAAGCAAAAATTCTTTTAGTTGATAGTAAAAATGATGTAGCATTATTACAAATTAATGATGAAAAATTCAAAGGGTTAAACTCTATTCCTTATGGTTTTGCTAAAAATTCAGATGTTGGTTCAAAAGTTTTCACAATTGGTTATCCGTTAAATGACGTTATGGGCAATAATTACAAGGTGACTGATGGGATAATAAGTTCTCAAAGTGGTATTGCGGACGATGTTAGATACTATCAAATTTCGGTACCTCTTCAACCTGGCAATAGCGGTGGTCCACTTTTTAATAAAGATGGAAATATAATAGGAATTACATCAGCAAGATTAAATAGCAAGGCTTTGGGAACGCAAATTGAGAATGTAAACTATGCAATCAAATCATCCTATTTATTAAACTTATATAATATGTTACCAAATTCAGGTAAACTTTCAATGACGTCACAAGTAGTAAATAAAGATTTGCAAGACCAAATTAAAGTTTTAAAAAATTATGTATGCTTAATAAGAGTGTTCTGAAATATGGAAAGGAGAGAAACGATGGAACAGCATGCAGCATTCTTCTATGCTGGCTGACCTGCATATCCTCTTCTTTTGTGATGCTAATAGCTCATGTTCAAGCAGTACTTTCATTGTTCAACTTTTGTACATATCGTCAAGAGATATTATCAAGATTGAGGAATTAATTGCTATACCCCTTTCCCAATTGGTTTCATTATATTCAGGCGTTTTTATTTTGTTATAACTTTTCACATAATTGTACTATGACTGAAATTGAAAATTTGAAAATTTTAGATGGCATATATCGATATCTCGAAAAGAAAAATCTTATTATGCCTATTGAATCAGTATGCGAAGAATTTAAAATAAGCGTATATGATTGCAGCCAATTTTTAAATAGATTAATGAGGGACAACTATGTTCAAAAAATAATCTTAGGGGACGGTGAGTATTCCGAAGGATATTCAATAAACAAAAGCAATCCACTTATTAATGGTTATGAATCAAAATATCTAAAAGATTATAGACAAGCCGAATTATTGGGCAGTAAATTATTGTATGAAACGGAGAACGCAAAAAAAGTAGTGGAAAGTTACCCTCGCATAAAATTTATCGCATGGGCAAGTTTTATTGTCGCACTATTTTTATTATTTTTAAAATTAGCAGAAGCTTTAAACATATGGCCGTACAATAAATAGAAAAATTTAATCTAAAAATTTTCATTCTATTTCTCAGAACAAATTTCACGTAAGACAATCATTAGTATAAAGACGTTCGAGCAGCGCATACAGGCAATAAAAATAACTTTGTAAAAGTAGGGTTTTAAAATGTAACATCAGCAAGTGTTCGACTTAGTATTCGTTTTCCTACTTAGATTTCTTTTTTCCCCTTCCATAAAAATTCCAATTAATAATTCCTGGTCAGACGGATGACCTGCATCCCTGGAATTAACGAACCCACTGTCCCGCAACTTACCTTTTTATTTATCTACCTAATTTATTCCCCAAAGAAAAAAATAAAAATACTTTCTTAAACATTTGTTTAATATTAAACAAGTGTTTAACTTTGCGCCCTCGAATTAAAAATGAACAAGAGGGAAACGATAATAGAATCTGCCATTAAGCTATTCAGTAATAAGGGTTTTGAAGGAACTTCCGTAAGGGAAATTGCGGCTGATGCCGGGGCTAATGTGGCCCTTATCAATTACTATTTCGGTTCAAAAGAGAAATTATTTGAGAGTGTGGTAGAATACAGGGCATCTGTCTTAAAAGGTTTATTTTCTGAACTTTTTAATAACAAGGAGCTCACTGCTATTGAAAAACTGGATATCATTATTGATAAGACCATAGAAAGAAAATTTTCTGATTCCCAATTTCATCATTTACTCCATCGTGAATTATCGCTTGGAAACCGCCCGCAATGCAGAGAATCAATTAGTGATATATTGATGCGGAATATTATTCCCGTAAAAAAGATTATTAAGGAAGGAATTAAAGACGGCGAATTTAATAAGGTAGATGTGGAATTAACCCTCACCACTATAATCGGTACCATCCATTACCTGCTTACTTCAGATACCATGTGTAGAAAGATCCTTGGGAAAAAAGAAGGTTTCAGTGCTTTTCAGAATAAACATTTAAAACAAAGATTGAGCGAGCACACTAAAAAACTAATGCGTTCCTATTTACTGAAAAAATAAAATTACCTAAAAAGATGAGCAGGAGTTTATTCAAATATTACATGAAAGCATTTTCGATGATAGGTGCAAGGTTTATTTTTGCAGCATTGATTATAGCTCCGCTGTGTGTGAAGTCGCAGGATATCAGGCCGCTTTCGCTACAGGAGGCTATTGACCTGAGTGTGAAGAACAGCCATATACTCAAGGCTTCTTCAGCAAAGATTGAGCAGGCTGCTTCACAGGTGAGGCAGGTAATGGACAACAAACTTCCTAATGCCAGTGTGTCCGGTTCTTACCTGTATCTTGCCAACTCTACTGTTACGATGAAAGCAGCCAGGAGTGGCGGATCTGATACTTCCGGCACTAAAATACCTAATATCAATCAGGCGGCTTATGGAATTCTAAATGTGTCTCTTCCTGTATATGCGGGCGGGAAGATCCGCTATGGAATAGAATCTGCCAAATACCTTCAACAAGCTGTTCAACTTGATGCCGAGAATGATAAAGAAAGCGTGATCCTCAATACCATCAACGCTTATGTCAATCTGTATAAAGCTTCTGTAACTGTAGATGTGGTGAGAGAGAATCTTGCGCAGTCTTCTCATCAGGATTCTGTTTTTTCAAGGCTGGAACAAAACGGATTGCTCGCAAGAAATGATTTACTAAAATCGGAATTACAGACATCTAATATTGAGCTATCACTTCTAGATGCAGAAAATAATCTCAAAATCACCAATGTGAATATGGACCTGCTCCTTAGTCTTCCCGAAACAACTGTTTTGAAAACAGATTCAACAGGTTTTGATAAGAACTATTCTCTCAAAACCATTGATGAATATGAGCAACTGGCCTTGAATAACAGAAAAGATGTAATGGCCCTGTCTTTCAGGAAGATGGCGGCGACTAAAGGAATCTCCATTGCAAAGGCAGATCAGTATCCCACATTAGTACTTACCGGTGGTTATATTGCCGCTGATATACCTCACTTTCTTACTATCACGAATGCCGCAAATATTGGCGTAGGCCTTAAATATGATATCGCCTCACTCTGGAAATCGAAAGCTAAGATTGCCGAATCAAAGTCAAGGGTGAAAGAGATCACGGCCAATGAAGCACAGCTTAATGATGGAGTAAGATTGCAGGTGAATCGGAATTTCGAAAACTTTTTATTAAGCCAGAAGAAAACAGAAGTATATAAAAAGGCGGTGGCCCAGGCAGAGGAGAATTACAGGATCACCAAAAATAAATATGACAATGCATTGGTAAATACTACCGATCTTCTGGAAGCCGATGTATCCTTACTTCAATCAAAGATAAATCTTGCTGTATCAAAGGCAGATGTATTATTGGCCTATAGCACTCTGTTGGAAACCACCGGAATATTATCGAACAATCAATAAATTAAAACACGCGGTAAATATATTTTTATGCAATCAGAAAAAGAAGAAAACACTTCTAAAAAAGAAATGAAAAACAAGAACGAAGACCCTGAACCGAAAAAGCGCAGTAAAGTATTTTTGATAGTACTGATATTGATGGTAATCATTGGTGGATGGTTTGGAATCACCAAATATATTTATGCGCAACACCATGAAGATACGGATGATGCACAGATAGAAGCAGATATGATTCCGATTATACCGCGTGTATCGGGTTATGTAAATGAAATAAAAGTAAAAGACAATCAGCAGGTACATAAAGGCGATACACTTATCATAATTGACGACCGTGATTTAAAAATCAATTTACTACAGGCTGAAGCTGCATTAGCAACCGCAAAAAGTAATGTAGATGCCAGCCGTGCCAATACAAAAGCCGCACGCACAGGTATCACCACTTCACGTGAAGGTGTTGCTACTGTTGATGCGCAAATGGAAGCTGCTCAGGTGAAACTGACGAGGGCTACCCAGGACTATAACCGTTATGCAAACTTAATCACAGATCATTCGATCACAGAACAGCAATTTGAACAGGCGCAGGCAGCAAAAGATCTGGCACAGAAAGAATTATTAATTCTGAAGCAGCAAAAGAAACAGGCCGGTTCACAAACCGGTGTTGTTACTTCTCAATCTAATGCTACTGCTCAAAGAATAGGAGTTGCGGAATCAATGGTAAAGCAACGAGAGGTAGAAGTAGAGGATGCTAAACTGAAACTTTCTTATACTGTAATTACTGCGCCCGAGAATGGAAGGGTGTCGAGAGTAAACGTACAGGAAGGTCAGTTTTTACAGGCGGGGCAATCGTTGTTCGACATCGTACGAAGTCAAAAAATATGGGTAGTCGCTAATTTCAAAGAAACACAAATTGGAAAAATGAAAATTGGTCAGAAAGTTATTGTAAATGCGAATGCTTTTCCAAAACATGATTTTGAAGCCGTTCTTTCTTCGTTTTCTCCTGCTACCGGTGCTAAATTTTCTTTGTTACCACCGGATAATGCGAGCGGAAATTTTGTGAAAGTAGTACAACGCATGCCTGCAAAAATTCTATTCACCAATCCGTCTGATACTTTGCTGGCAAGGCTTAGCCCTGGTATGAATGTGGATGTGGATGTACATCTTAATTAGAAGATTACACTCCTTATTAAAAGTTTTTTATAATCGGATAGAATCAGATTTTAATACATGCAACAACAAAATCTTTTGGTAGAATATGGCATGAGGCGTGCGATCATTACCATTACAGCCGTTACAGCCGCATTGCTTGAGATAGTGGATACTACCATTGTAAACGTAGCTCTTAACGATATGAAGGGCAACCTGGGGGCTACGCTTACTGAAATAGGATGGGTAGTTACCGCTTATGCTGTGGGTAATGTGATTGTAGTTCCGATGACGAGCTGGCTTTCTCAGCAATTTGGCCGCCGTAATTATTTTGCCGCTTCCATTATGATATTTATTACTTTCTCTTTTTTTTGTGGTAATGCCACCGGGATATGGGAATTAGTAGCGTTTCGGTTTTGCCAGGGGCTGGGTGGAGGTGCCTTATTGGTAACTTCACAAACTATCATAACAGAGAGTTATCCAATTGAAAAGCGTGGAATGGCTCAGGCGATATATGGACTTGGCGTTATTATTGGCCCTACCCTTGGACCTCCGTTAGGAGGTTATATTGTGGATCATTTTAGCTGGCCTTATATTTTTTATATTAACATCCCCATAGGTATTATTGCTACATTATTAACCTTACAATTTGTAAAAAGTCCCAAGTTTCAGGAAAAAACTTCAAGAAGGAATATAGATGTGTTGGGAATCCTCTTGCTGGCAATATCTATTGGCTCCCTTCAATATGTTTTGGAAAAAGGCCATGACGATGATTGGTTCAATGATAATCTTATTTTGTTTTTATCTATCGTGTCTGTTTTTGGTATCTTCTTTTTCATCTGGCGGGAGTTAAGCTATAAAAATCCCATTGTAGAACTACGCGTACTCAAGAATGGGAACCTTCGCATGGGGACTATTTTAACTTTTATTCTGGGTTTTGGATTATATGGCTCCACTTTTATCATTCCTTTATACACCCAATCTATATTGGGCTGGACTGCAGAAGATGCCGGTCTTCTATTTATTCCCTCTGGTATAGCCACTGCTTTCATGATGCCCATAATAGGGAAACTTCTGGAACGGGGAGTAAAACAAAAATATCTTATCGCAGGAGGGCTCATTATGTTCTTTCTATACAGTCTCTGGGCCTATAAAATAATAACTCCCGATACATCAGCTGATTCATTTTGGTGGCTTTTGATGTTTAGGGGATTTGGGCTTAGTTTGTTATTTATTCCAATTACTACAATGGCTCTTTCTACTTTACATGGACAGGAAATAGGCCAGGGTGCTGCCTTTACCGGAATGATGAGGCAACTGGGAGGCTCATTTGGCGTAGCCATAATAACTACCTTTCTTGCCAGTAAACACATGTTTCACAGGGTTGATCTTATAAGTCACCTCAATGCCACTGACCCGGTAGTTCAAAACAGGGTATCTCTGTTACAACGTGGTTTTATGAACAAAGGGATGACGCCTGACATCGCATTGCAGAGTGCGTATAAATCACTTGATTTTTCAGTAACCAAACAAGCAATGGTGCTTTCTTATATGGACGTATTTCTTTTCATCGGAATCATCTTTTTAATTTGTGTGCCATTTGTTTTATTGATAAAAAACAGTAAGGATAAAAAAGTTGATTTATCAAGTGCCATACATTAAATGAGGAAAATCGAATTATTAAAATTCGATTTTAAAGTTAACAATATTAGTTTTGGAAATCCAACGATCAAATAACTTCGTACTATTATATTTGCATAAATGTTAAAATAAAGTGAGTAAGACGATTTCAGAACGCAAGGCCTTTTTTCAAAAACTTCGTGGCAAAGGTGGAGAAGGCGCAGAAATGAGCTTTGTGGATCACCTCGAAGTGTTGCGCTGGCATCTTTTCAGGTCGGCTATTGTATTAATCGTGATAGCGATTGTTGTATTTTTCTATGTTGACTGGATTTTTGACAATATAATACTTGCCCCTTCAAGAAATAGTTTCATAACCTACTCCGGGCTTTGCAACCTTGGCCATAAGTTACATCTCGGCGATTCTTTGTGTATGCCCCCTGTTGATTTTCAGCTTCTGGGCAGCACAGTGAGCGGCCCTTTTATGTCGGCCATTAGTATATCATTTATGGGAGCCATTATAATAGCTTTTCCTTATCTAATATGGGAATTATGGAGGTTTATAAAACCCGCTTTGTCAGCCAAAGAAATAGGTTATGCAAGGGGTAGTATCGGTTGGGTCTCTTTGTGTTTTTTCACAGGTGCTGCTTTTGGATATTATTTGCTGGCTCCTTTCACATTCAATTTTTTGGCCAACTTCCAATTGGGCCATCTGGGGGTTTATAAGTACATGCCTACGCTGGATGATTATATAGATACACTTACCTCTCTTATACTGGGTTGTGGTGTGGCATTCGAGCTTCCGGTATTTGCTTATGTCCTTTCCAAGCTCGGACTGATCACTCCGAAATTTCTAAAAAATTACCGTAAATATGCGTATGTAGTTATACTTATTGTTGCAGCGGTAATCACCCCATCTCCCGACTGGACCAGCCAGACCATTGTAGCCGTTCCTCTCATCCTTCTCTATGAGATTAGTATTTTTATAAGTAGAAGAGTGGAAAAGAAGAAAGTAAAAACCGAGGCTCAATGGGATTAATACGAGTGGATTTTTAATGCTTTTTACGGTTAGAAAATTCTTCATCAAATAAACGTTAAATCATTTTACTCCCGGTGAAATAATTTTGACGGATACAGCGTTTTTAATAGCTTGCGTTAACCTTTTGAAACAATGAAAACCCGTATCACATCCCTGTCAATCATCCTGTTATTCTCTTTTCTGTTTTTTTCTTTTATTCCGGTAAGAAAAGAATTCCATTCTGATTTTCTTAAGCGGTATACTTCGAAAAGAACCATTAGTAAAAAATCTAAAGACAATCCATATTACATTATCATTTCCAAAAAGGACTATGAATTGAAAGTGTATGATGATCAGGGATGGTATGCTACTTATCCGTGTGTATTTGGAAGTAATGATCTTCGTGATAAATATATGGAAGGCGACAAAAGGACTCCTGAAGGGAAGTTTAAAGTGATATTGAAAAAGAATGATTCCAAATGGAAGTTTGAAATGCTATTGGACTATCCGGATCCCGATAGTTATAAAAAATTTAATGAGCGTAAGGCAGATGGGGTAATACCTAAAAAAGCCAGGATAGGTGGAGGCATTGCTATTCACGCGACCCGCCCACAGGAAGAGTGGACCGTTGATTATTATCAAAACTGGACAGATGGGTGTATATCTTTAAAATATTCTGAAGCTGCTGATCTCTACAGCTATATTCCGGTGGGCACACCGGTTACTATTGAGAGATAGAAATACTATTCTAAGTCTATACTACGGTTAAATATTCCATCTCTGCTTATGGCCATACAAAATCCCTTTACTATCTGTATAATATTTTTGTGAGTCTTTTTTGCCTACACTGCCCCGTGTTATTAGTGAAACCAATCCGCAACATTTAGCAATCCTTTAAATTTACATGCGATAATCCTAAAAGGAAAAAAATGTAAATTGTGCGCACAGTCCCAATTAGAAGAATTACGAAAGATCCGCAGCAATTACCGGATCGCTTATTTTTCTCCAAAATCTGTTTATGAGAATATTGACATGGTTGGTAATTCTTGCTTTGTACCCGACAATCCTGTTCGCCCAGGGCAAAGCATTATACCTAAATCCGGATAATGCGCCGGGAGTGAAAGTTTCTGTTTTATTTTCAGGCGCTGAGTTGATCCCGCTCCAAACGTCTAAAGCAAGCCATTTTACTAACATACAGGATTTTCTGGTAACGCCTTACCTCTTTATATTTCTTGACAATACTTCTAATACAGTTCTGATTTTTAATAAGAAAGGGAAGTTTCTGTACAAATACAAAAAGAAAAAGTACAGTATTCAATCCATTCAATATGTTCATGCAAAAAATGCACTGTTCATTACAGCAACTAATAAAAATTATACCATTCCTAAAATGAAGGCGCAGCAGATGATTGAGAGATCGCCTAAAAATGATTTTTCCAAATACGTCAGTCTGGAGTTGCTTCATCTTGATGATACAACAGGTTATAGAGTAGAGAAGCTTCCTGTGCCCCGTTATGCCTTAAACACACTATATTATTTTAATGGAGATTACCTTTCTGTAGATGACCGTTATAATAAATATCTGAAAGACACTGTAGCCTTTCATCTTAATATTATTCACGATAACAAGGTGATAAAGTCCTATTTCCCTTTTCTGAACATCCCTAAACTGCCATCCTTTTACAAGGATGTTAACCTTGCTATTGACAACACTACTAATGACTCTTCTTTCCTGATCCAAAAACAATTTGACAACACGATTTATGAGCTAACGCCGGATTCACTGTACGCGAAATATAAATTTGTCTTTCCATCCGGGCAAACAATGGCAGGCGATTTCCAATCTACACTGTTCAAAAATAATATTGATCTTGAAACCGCAATAGGCAAAAACAATAAAGTAATATATGGCTTTTACAATATGCTGGAGCATGGGCGCCTGCTCTTTTTCTCTACAATAACGGTTAACTATTACCGCAGAAATTTACTTTTTAATTCTATAGATAACAAACTATATGATCTTGGAAAAATTACCACAGACAGTGTACTTTATTTTCTACCATCCCTGATTTTTTCTTCCATTAGTGAGCAGGATGACGATTATGTATATACGAGAATATCCAGCGCCGATTTACTCAGGGAAAAAGACAAATTACTCTCAAAAAATAAATTGCTGCCGAAAAAAATAGAACAACTGCTAAGCAGTCTGGATAAGTTTGACAATGCGATCATTATTAAACTAAAAGTAAAACCCTCAATTACCAAGGAATGAAGATAGTTATTCTTTTATGTTTAATATGGATACTTCCTCCATCATTGTTTGCGCAAAAGAACATGGGTGAATTGAAAGGTGTTATTTATGATTCTTTGAATAACTATGCGCTTCAATCCGCATCTGTTTCTGTTTTTAAACGGGCAGACTCCAGCATTGTTGATTTTCAGTTAAGCAATACCTCCGGAGAATTTGATATTAAAAACCTCCCGGTTAAAGTACCGCTGTATATGGTAATTACTTATACCGGTTATAGGGCGCTGATAAAGAATGTGGTATTGGATAGTTTAAATAAACTGCACGATTTTAGAAAGTTGTTCCTGTACCCCAGGGCAGAGAACGAGATGGACGAAGTAGTTATAAACAAGGTGCAACCTATAAGAATGAATGGCGATACGCTTGAGATAAATCCCGATGCCTTTAAACTGGATTCTAATGCAGTGGTGGAAGATATGCTGATGCGGGTACCTGGCCTAACCGTCTGGGGCGATGGTACTATTACCATGAATGGGAGAGCCCTTGAAAAAGTATATGTGGATGGGAAACCTTTTTTTGGTGGCGCTGCACAAACTGCTACACAAAATCTGCCAAAAAATGCAATAGAAAAAATACAGGTTTACCAGGAAAAAGATTTGTCAAAGATCCAGGCTTCAGAAGAAAAGCCTGATTCTATATTTGCCATGAACATCAAACTCAAAGAGGATAAGAAAAAAGGGAGGTTTGGGAAAGTGGGTGCAGGATATGGAACTGATGAAAGATATTCCGGCGACGGGGTTATACAGTTCTACAATAAGCGTACACAATCGGGTATTGCTATTGGCATTAATAATATCAATAAAGAAGATGGCACAGGAGAAAAGGCTTTTATGGCAAACACCTTCAAATCGAATTTTGCAAATTTTTTTGGAGGGAATGACGGTTCTTCAAATGGAATAACCCGACGCATTTATGCCAATGCAAAAGTTCAGCACAGTTTTTCGGAATCAGATAATTCACAATTTTATAACCGGCTGTCTGGTGATTATGGTTACCTCAATACATCCCGGAATGTTTTAACCAATACTACTAATATTCAAAATATCGGCGATTATAAATTATCTAATTTAACCAATAACAGAAGTGTCAATAACGATAATAGCAATACCATTAAATTAATATACGAAAACCGGAAGCAGTATGGGAATTTTGTGAATCTTTCGGTCAACTATACGAACCAGTATTCCTCCAATAATAATGTATTGGGAACAGATGTATTCAGGAATGATTCTACTTCTGTGAGTAAGACATTAAATTCCAGCAGTTCTACAAGTTCCACCGATAATTTAAATGTATTTGGTTTTATTCGCTCCAATGACTACGGGCAACTCCAGGATCCCCGAAAAAATTATCTGTTATTTTTTAACGGGGGTTACAGCAGTTCTCTTAATAATAGCAACACAGTAAGCAGGTTTTCGTCTGATATTGATACCATACCTCCTGACCTGATAAATCGCCGCTACAATAATGTCAACAAGAATTATTATGCATCCATGACATTCAACTATGATGGTTTCAAAAATTTGCTGTTTGGTATTTACAATTTTTTCAATATTGATGTATCACTGGCCAACGAGATCAGTATTAGCCGGAACGAAATGAATGCGAACGTTGCCGATCTGGATACCGTAACAAATAAATTCGGACAAAATAAACTACTGACCAATCAGAATATTCTTACCGACTTTCAATATCGCCCGGGTTTGAATTTTAGAAAATCTATCAACAAATCCGTTTGGGAGAAACACAACTACTGGCTTTCTTTTGAGGTGGGGCTTAAATATATGTTTCAAAATCAGAAAAATGAATCCAGTTTCCTTTTTAGAAATATAGACAGAACCCTTAACACTTTTACTCCTGCCTTTAATATGGACTTTAACTACAATAAAAATAATGCGTACAGGATTAATTCTTATTTAAGGGCAAATGTTGGGCAAACGCTCCCCGATATTGATCAATTGTACCCTTTGGTAGATAGCACAAACCGTTATAATATTATTGCCGGTAACCCGGATTTGAAATCTTCAAATGTGAAAGAGAGTAGCTGGAACTTAAATATTAACCGGGCAAAAATGAATACTAAAAGCAGCTACAGTGCTGGAATATACCTAAACTATAACAACACCTCAAATGCAGTAAGTGATAATACGGTTTATGATAGTTCCGGTAGAAGCGTCCGTTACCTCGTTAATGTGGATCATCAAAATACGTTTAGCGGAAACGGGAGCATTCGGTTTTCAACTAAACTGAATAAACTTAATTCGCTTAGCTTTTCATATACGAGTTCTTTATCTTCCAATATTAGGCCGGGATTTATTAACTATGTTAGTGCTACTTCAAAAAATAATTCTGTTTCTAATACTCTTACCGCAACCTATAGCCTTACTGACAAGTTCAATATAACAGTAGGAGAAACTATTGCCAACAACAGGAGTGAGCAAAAAGGTAAGAATATCATTACATCCGTTATACGCAATTATTCTACTACGGGAAATATTAACTACTTTATTACAAAAAAGATAAATTTTAATACTTCCCTGGATTATCAAAATAACAAGGCGGCTAATGGCAATTCGATAAAAGCAAATATCTGGAATGCCAATGCCATTTATCGCTTTATGCAGCAAAAAGCTGAGTTGAAATTTTCTGCCTTTGACCTGTTGCGGCAAAATAAAAACATCGAGAACTTTGTAATGGAAAACTCGGCCACCACTACTATTACGAATGGGCTGCAACAATATTTCATGATCACCTTCTCTTTCTACCCAAGGAAATTTGGCAGCAAGAATGGCCCACCGCCACCACCTGGCTTGTAGCGCCGTCATCATAAGCTGATGAGTATAAATCGGGAGTTATAATTATGAATATCCCTGAAGTGAGCGGGGTTAAAAAGGCGGTTGGTATGGCTGCCAGGCTGCAACAGGAGTATGATTTCATTCTACAACACCACATTCTGTACCAGCTCACTCTTCCCCGGATAATCTGTATTAAAATGCAATCCCCTGCTTTCATGCCTGAATTGAGCACTCTTTACAATTAAATAACCAATGGTAATGAGATTTCTTAATTCACAAAGTTGTGGTGATACAGAAGCCGTCTTATAAAACTCCTCCGTTTCCAGATGCAGCAGATCAAGTCTTTTCATAGCTCTCTCAAGCCTTACATTGGTTCTTACAATTCCAACATAATCGGTCATTAATAATTGTAATTCTTTGAGGCTTTGAGTGATCAGGATCATTTCTTTCGGCGCATTGGTTCCCCTGGCATTCCAATCGGGAATAGCTTCGTTAAATTCAATGGAATTAATTTTATCTACTGCATCAAGGTAGCAGCGATGAGCAAAAACCATGGCTTCTAAAAGTGAGTTGCTGGCGAGCCTGTTGGCACCATGTAATCCTGTGCTGGCGCATTCGCCGCATGCATATAAATTCTTAATGGAACTTCTTCCCCATTCATCTGCTTTGATTCCACCACAACTGTAATGGGCTGCCGGGGCTACCGGAATATATTGTTTGGCAACATCAATTCCTACCGACTTACACTTCTCATAAATGTTGGGGAAATGATGCAAAAATTTTTCCATATTCATTTGGGTACAATCCAAAAAAACATGTTCAGTACCATTAATTTTCATTTCATTATCTATAGCGCGCGCTACAATATCACGTAGTGCAAGGTCTTTTCTTTCGTCATATTTTTCCATGAAAGCTTCGCCATTTTTATTTCTTAAAATTCCTCCATCTCCCCGCACTGCTTCCGTAATTAAAAAGGCTTGTCCGCTTTTTCCTGCCTCGTATAAAGCCGTAGGATGAAATTGTATGAACTCCATATTTTCAATTCTTCCTTTGGCCCGGTAAGTCATAGCCACGCCATCGCCTGTGGCTATCGAAGGATTGGTGGTGGTGCGGTAAACCTGCCCGTTTCCGCCGGTAGCAAGTAAAGTGATCCTGGAAATTATTTTTTCAATTTTATTTTTCTGAAGATTGAGCACATACACACCGAAACATTCTATATCCGGAGTAGATTTGGTAACGAGGTAACCGAGGTGATGCTGTGTAATAATATCCACTACAAAGCAATGGCTTATAAGATGTATATTTGGCTTCTTCGCAATAGCACTAAGCAGCGTGTCTTCTATTTCTTTACCGGTAACATCTTTGTGATGAAGAATGCGGAATTCACTATGGCCGCCTTCTTTTCCTAATGCATATTCTCCTGAATTTTCTTTATCGAAATGGGCACCCCAATTGATAATTTCCTTAATTCTTTCCACCCCTTCTTTTACCACGATCTCCACTACTTCCCGATTGCATAAGCCATCACCGGCAATTAAAGTATCTTCTATATGCTTTTCAAAACTATCCTTATCAAAATTGGTAACGCCCGCAACGCCGCCCTGGGCATACTTGGTATTGGTTTCTTCACTTACTGTTTTAGTAAGTATGGTGATGGTTTTATCAGGGCAATCTTGTGCTACTTTAAGCGCATACGTAAGTCCTGCGATGCCGCTGCCAATTACTAAGAAGTCTGTTTTCAAATTAGAGGTTTTTTTGAAGGTGCAAATTACTTTGTCTTTATAAAAATAAGGAGGTCTTAAGAGATTGTTTCTATTTATTGGAGAAATTGAAATTTATTTTATAAACTGACCTATTGTAATTTCTCAATTTGCATGTACCAGCTCCGGTTCAATCCATGCATTATTTTCTTTCAGTAAATTAATCAGTTCTTCCACGGCAATTTCTTCCGGAACATTTCTTTTTATCACTTCTTTTCCTTTGTATAAAGTTATTTTTCCGGGACCGCTGCCTACATAACCAAAATCAGCATCTGCCATTTCTCCAGGTCCGTTTACGATGCATCCCATGATAGCGATTTTTAATCCCTTTAAGTGATGGGTTACAGCCCTCACTTTAGCGGTGGTTTCCTGGAGGTCAAATAAGGTACGGCCACACGATGGGCAACTGATAAATTCGGTTTTTGAAATTCTTGTCCGCGATGCCTGTAATATTCCAAAGGCAATTGAATTCATTAATTTATAATCAGGAATTTTATTTTTATCAGAATAATGATACCTAAGAAAAATGCCATTTCCAAAACCATCAATCAATAGCGCACCGGTTTCAATAGCGTAATGGATCAGGCTTTCATCCATTGTCTCTTTGTAGCTGTCGCAAATAATGATCACCGGATTTTTTATTTCTCTTTCATTTAATTCGATAAACATTCTGCGAATACTTTGTACGGCGTTTTTATTCTCAGTGCTTAAACATATTGTCGCAGTACTATCATTCTTTATTTTATCGAAAAAATATTCTTTGTCAAGTGCAGGATAATTTTTTGAATAACAATCAGTCATCACAAAGTTGAGAGAAGAAGATTTTTCAACATTTTCATCGAGGTATTGTGCATCGCTCAATATTGGAAAACACTTGGATTTGTCTGAAATATTCTTCCACAATTCGTATGCGTAAATTAGCCGTAATGTTCCGGGCAATGCAAAATCAATTTGCTTATTACCACAGAAAATAAAATCAGTAGCCATATCGCTGATGTTCCATTTATCGGTAACAGAATTGTATCGGTAGCCAAGGTCTTTCAGGTCGCTGCGCCCGATGGTCTCTTTTTTATGAAAATCGGCGATTACTACCGGAACGTGCTTTCCTCCTATGTTTTTAATTTCAAATGTATTGCGTATATACCTTCCTGTTATATCCTTATTTAATTTAGAAAGATGATTTATGGCCGGAACAGGAGAATTCTTTTCACCATTAATATGGGTGTATCGTTTCACAATATTCTTGCACACAGGTAATTCAAATTCGGAATCCTCTGTAAGTGAAACACGGATGGTATCACCGATTCCGTCTTCTAATAAAGTGCCGATTCCGATTGCCGATTTTATTCTTCCGTCTTCGCCATCACCTGCTTCTGTTACGCCAAGATGCAATGGGTAACAATGTCCCAGTTCGCTCTGCATATTTTCTATCAAGAGCCGGTAAGCCTGTACCATTACCTGTGGATTGCTGCTTTTCATGCTGAGCACGATGTTGTAATAATTTTCGCTTTCTGCGATCCGCAAAAATTCCATCGCACTTTCTACCATTCCGATGGGTGTATCGCCATAACGGCTCATAATTCTATCACTCAATGAACCGTGATTGGTTCCAATGCGCATAGCTGTTCCGTATTCTTTACAAATTTTTACCAAAGGAGTAAAACGGTTTCTGATTCTTTCTATTTCTTCCACATAATCCGTATCAGAATATTCTATGAGTTCAAATTTCTTCTTATCAACATAGTTACCTGGGTTTACCCTTACTTTTTCCACAATGCGTGCAGCGATCTCAGCAGCGTTGGGGGTAAAATGAATATCAGCAACTAATGGGGTAGTGTAACCACGTTTATGCAATTCATTTTTTATGTTCAATAAATTTTCTGCTTCTTTTTTGGATGGCGCAGTAATACGTATCAATTCTGCGCCTGCTTCAATACAACGAATACTTTGCTCTACAGTTCCCATAGTATCCATCGTATCTGTTGTAGTCATGGTTTGAATCCGGATAGGATTGAAATTCCCGATTAACAGATCACCCACTTTTACTTCAAGGGTTTTTAATCTTTTATATTCAGTTAACGATTCAGCGTAGAGTTCCATAGTTTTTACGTAATAATTGTATTGCAAAAATACGATTTCGGAAGTTGGTTAATTAGTTAATTAGTCGGTTAGTTAAATAGGAATCTTAGTTATTCTCTATCACAGATATGAGATTTTCGAATCCTGCTTTAGAGGGCAGGGAGGCTTTACCAATCTTTTTCCGGGCTATTGGGTGCAGGCGCTCCTTTTATTTTATGTAGTTTATCCTGCAATTCCTTTTCATTTTGCAAAAGTGATTTTAGCTTTTCTTCTGCATCCTGTTTGGATATTTTAGGCGGAGGTGATTGCGGCTGTTTATCCTTTTTCTGATCCTGATTTTGATTCTGTTTATTTTGTTGAGGTTGTTGTTTCTTTTGGTCCTTATTCTGCTTTTGATTCTGTTGCTGCTTTTGCTGTTCTTTTAAAGCCCGTTGCAAATTCTGCCGTGCATCCTCATCATTGGGATTAAGGAGCAAAGAATTTTTATAAGCCGTAATACATTCGGGAAGTTTTTTTGCCTTTTGATAGGCTACCCCTTTATTGTAGTAGGCTTTTTGTTTTACCGTATTATCATCTGTATGAGCAATGGCATTATTGTAGGACTTTATAGCGTCCTCTGTTTTATCCTTTTGAAAAAATACATTCCCCAGATTATAATCCGCCACTACATTGTTCTCTGATTTTTTTAACGCATCCCGGTATTCATTTTCAGCGGCATCATACTTATTTTCTTTATAAGCTTTATTCCCTTTGAGGAGTTCTTTCTTCACGTTTTGTGCGAAGGATGAGAAATTGAAACTCAGTAAGAATACAATGATTACGGCACTTTTCATTTTTATTTTCTTTTTCTCCGAATAGAAAAATTCGAGTAATAACAGTATGAGAGCTCCTCCCAGGAAATATTGAAAATATTGTTTGAAGGAAGAATAGGAGCTGTCACTGGTAGTAGTTTCATTTCCTATGTTGGATAATTGATGTTTAATATTTGCCGCTACAGCATCCGTATTGGTATATAGCTGATAGATACCGCCACCGTATTTTGCAATATCAGAGAGTTCTTTTTGATTTAGTTTTGAAATCACTGTTTGCCCCTTATCATCTTTTTTGTATTGACCTGTTGCAGGATCAAGGATGGGCGCACCTTCCGGTGAACCGATACCTACTGTATTCACCATGATTCCCTCCTTGGCCAATTGTTTGGCAGCACTCATGGCGTCATCATCATGATCTTCACCATCACTGATAAGTAGAATGGATTTGAAGGTTTTCTCTTTGGGATTAAAAGCAGCTTCACACATTCTCAATGCATCACTAATCACGGTTCCCTGTGTGGGAACATCGTCGGGTGATGCCGACTCAAGATACATTTTAGCAGCTTCATGATCTACGGTTATTGGCATTTGCAGATAGGCTCTTCCTGCGAAAATCACCAATCCTATTCTGTCGTCGGGTGAATTATCAATCACTTTTGAGATCACCTGTTTGGCGCGTTCGAGACGGCTTGGCTGCACATCATTGGCCAGCATGCTTTTACTTACATCCAGCGCTATCATGATATCAGTTCCTTTCCGGTTTATCTTTTGTGTGCCGTCGGGAGTTACCAGCCCTGCCACTGCAAAAGCACACAATGCAAATGCGGAAGCAAAGAGAATAAATTTGGTTAAAAATTTCCGGGAAGAATATTGTGCTGTCAGTTCATGTACCAGTGAGGCATCACCGATCTTTTTGGCTGTTTTTTTCTTCCATTTTATCAGTTGGTAATAAAAAAAGATCATCAATGGCAAAGCGGCCAGTGCGATAAAATATTCTATATATTGAAAATGAAGCATGTAAGGGTGCTAAATTAAAAACGAATAATGACTTGCTTCATTCTTTACTGTTAAATTGTTGTTTATCTGTGTGAAAAATGATCCGGGGTCCTTAACAGATAACCCGACGTTTATTTTTGCCCTTTAAAATATCCCAGGCTTTTCATGATACCTGTCGTAACCTTGATTCCGGTAGCCGTCATATCCATATTTTTATCTTTGGATTTTAGAAGAGTTACAAAGAAATAAACATGGCGGTTTTCTTCTATCCAGCCGGTTACCCAGCCAATCGGATTCCCCATTTCATCCAATCCCGCACCGGTGGCATAGCTATATTTGTACAGGGTATTATCTTCCTGCAACATAACGTCGCGAACCATTTGCTGAGCATATTTTTGAAAAGGCAATTGATCAAAATACAATTTACTCACGAATCCCAATTGTTCATCGGGAGAGATTTTTAGTTTATTATTGAGCCAGAAAGAATCTACGGAGCCGGTAATATTTTTATTACCGTAGCCGATGGAATCAATCCAGAAGCGCATGGTGTCTTTTCCGATCTCTCTTGCCACTGCCTGAAAATATGGGACAGATGATTTGCGGAAAGCCTCCTTCAGTGTAAGAGGTTTTGTTTCGGAACTATCTGTTTTGATGATCATATTTTCATCTGTGATCTTTCCCGTCTGCACGCCGATCAATGAATTGAGTATTTTAAAAGAAGTGGCAGGTGAAACTCTTAACGTGTCCATCTTCATATTATACACGGTAATCTTACCCAATTGATTATTAAGCAGGGCAAAACTTCCTTCTACATTGGATGAATCAAAATATACTTTGAGGTCATTATTTACTTTAGCGTTATTAGAGCTGCAGGAAACAAAAGTGAAAGTGAGAACTGAAATGAAGAGAAGAATATTTTTATTCATAAGAACTGAGTATATATTTATAAAATGGAATTTATTTTTTGGTTTCGTAATGTTTTGCAGTGACGGCAAGCGCCTCATAAAAATCGGTTCCGTATTTACGGATGATGGCTTCTTTCAAAAATTGATATACCGGGATTTTTAATTTTTGACCCAGGGTGCAGGCTGCTTTGCATAGGTCTTCACGTGGTTCGTAATTAACCAGTTCACCCTTTTTTGTTTTTTTTATTCTGATAGGAAAGAGGTGGCAACTGATAGGTTTTTTCCAGCTTATTTTCCCATCGTTATAAGCCTGTTCAATACCGCATTTTACAATTCCGTTTTTGCCTACGATTCCGTAAGAGCACATTCCATCGCTGTTGGTAGGGGTTACCCAGCCAAATTCTTTATCATATACATATTTGCCTCCTGTCTCCAGCACCTTTTGGGATTCTTTTGAAAGATAGGGCAGTACTGTGGCATAGACTTCATTGATCTCTTTTAATTCATTATTCTCAAGGGGTGCTCCCGCATCACCATCTACACAGCAGCCACCTTTACATTTTGACAGGTCGCATACAAATTGTTCTTCCACCACCTGGTCGCTCACCAGAATATCATCTATTGCAATCATGTTGCAAAAGTAGGGGAGAAAGAGGAAATTAATTGTGAAGGATGTTTTGAGGATTCCCGGGTCTGAAAATTGAGATGAATGAATCTTTAATATTATGAAGCATTTTATGACTTTACAGGTTGTTGCCGCTTCCTTTTTGCCTTGATGCAAAAGGGAAAGCAAGATGAGTAGCAATGATAAAAAATATTTTCAAAACCTTCGGGAGTTACCTAAGCTAAATATAATTTGAGATTAGGTGCAAAGATTTTCGATGCTATCTTCCTGTTCTCTTGTACTTAATTCCAGCGAAATTCAATAGAAAACAAACCGTAAAAATTTTTTATTAAATCAGCATATCCTAATTTATTTTTACG
The DNA here is from genome assembly GCA_039937655.1 of Ginsengibacter sp. GTDB lineage: Bacteria > Bacteroidota > Bacteroidia > Chitinophagales > Chitinophagaceae > Ginsengibacter. The sequence continues at coordinate 5,838 of JBDTGA010000015.1, read as the reverse complement.
CAGGAGACGAAAATTGGTTCCTCTTTTTATTCTCCTTTGGGTATTTTATCAGCTGATTATTTATAAGAGAGTCAAGAAATTTCATCAAACCCGATAGATAGTGGGTCATAACCCGCTCGCACCAATGCCCGCCTGGCTGATTCTATCGCAATGGGGGCCGGATTAGGAGGATGAACAGGCACTTCTTCAGTAACTGCGAGTTGGTCCAGAAGTTCCTGCGTTTGCCCATTGGTCAATGCCTCACAAACATCGTACAATCCTCCCGGCTCCTCTTCGGCCATATCGTGTTTTTCTAAAACATACCGTATCACTTTTATAAGAGATGGAGTAGGAGGAGGCACCATTAAGGCAGTTAGGGCTCCATGCTCAAGCCGATATCTTGGAATAAGTTCCTGCATCAAAGCAAGGTTTGTTTTTTTTGCTGCCGGAAAGATGGTTTTCTCTTCCATTTTAATATGTCGCAATAAACCCGTTCGAAATTGATGATAATAGTTCATTTCGATTATGCCCGGTTGTTCAGTCGCCTTATTGAGCAACTCATCAATGCGGTGGTGATCTTCTGTGAAAAATTGATACAAAGGTTTGTTCATAGATTCTTTAAATTCAAGCGACTGAGGTAACTTTTGAGTAAAGCAATATCTTTTTATATAACAAATTTAGAATTTTTGTAGTGAAACCTTTTACGCTGTCTGGAATCTAATTTATTTTTTATTTCCCAAATACATTCTTTGGTGATGTTTGGAAAGTTGGTACTCCTCGCCCTGGCCCAGTCTTCCGAAGATGACTCCGCAGAGATTTGATATTGTCTTGTACCATTCATGAACTGGCTTCAACATATTTTACAGTTATTATAGAGTTTGTTTTTGTCATTTAAAAATTCTTTTTCCAGAGACAATCCTTCTCAAATATTCTTTTCTGGTAATCATTATCAGCGTTTCAGTACCCCATAAAGCAATCTCTGAAATGAAAAATATTGTAAGCCGGCTTTTATTACTGTTTTTTATATGAATGAAATGGGAAAGAGGAGGAATGGGAAGAAATTAGAGGTTCCGGGAGCAGGAGCCCCCGGGGAAGTTAGGGCTACCCCAAAAACTATCAAAGCCTTTGATGACCTTTTGATCTTTAACCGATGTAGAGTTATAAAGGTCTCCTATTAACTGCAAAACAAGTTATTATTTAATGTTGAAAGATATGAATCATGAAAAAAATTAATTTCCTTATTATCGCAATGCTATTGATGACTTATGGTGCAGAAGCTCAGATAAGCTTTGGGCTAAAAGCAGGGGTAAATTTTTCTTCCCTCAAAGGAAATGGCTATACTGATCCAGACCAAAAGCCTTTTATAGGACTGGCGATTGGCGGCCTGGCAAACTATACAATAACTGAGAAATTAAGTATTCAGCCGGAACTGATTTTTTCTCAGGAGGGTACTCAATGGAAAGCTACGGATGAGGAACAGAAAAACAGACTAAATTATCTCAATGTTCCAATACTTGTACAATACCGTACTCCCTCAGGCTTTTTTGTACATACTGGTCCGCAGATTGGCCTTCTTCTTTCTGCAAAGATGACCTATAAAGATCATGGGGCCGGTGGAATGGTGGGTGAAGGTGACTGGGACAAAGAGGAGCATAGAGGAGGCCAACCCCCAACACTCGATATTAAAAGATTTTATGCAGGTTCACCAATCTCCTGGGGTTTGGGAGCAGGCTTTATTCATCAAAGTGGTTTTGGCATCATTGCGAGATATAATATTGGTTTAACCAATGCTCTTAAAAAGGCTTCTGATGGTACCATCTATTCAAGGATATTTAATATCGGAATTATTTATATGCCCGGTTCACTCAAAAAATAAGGTTTCTCTTATTACAAAGTTAACCGCCGTCTGGCCTGCCAGTACCGCAGACCGGGCGGTGTGGGTTAAATGAAAATTTATTGAAAGTTCCTGGAACGATAGGGCTGGGCATTTAATGAATTTTCAGCCCGGAATCCCGGTAGCTATGGGGGCCAATAGCCCTGCCTGACTACGTCACGCAGGCAGGGAACAAAAAGTTGATGAAATGCACTTCAGCCATGCCAAATGCGAATGTTATAAGTGCGTGCTGTTTTTATGTATTTAACCATTATTGTCCAACTAAGTCAATGAAAACCACTCGGGTATTGACCTCACCCCCTCCTGATACTATCGGGACTCTCCGAAGGAGAGGGGCCTGTAACTTAATGCCAGTAAGTATTTCATCGTAATTCGTGATTTTTAGTCGGACAATAGTGGTATTTAACTAACTATTTTATAGGTTTATAGTCATTCCAAAAGTATTCTTAACAGCATTGCAAAAATCTTCATCATTTTGTGAATTCCAATCCACCCACTGTTCATCCGTCATAGAGGCACGCCATCCTAAGAATGGTGCAGCATCAGGTCCAACCAGGTATCTTAATTGCCATGAGCTGCTATTTGCAATTCCAAGTATTGTCTCCGCTACCGATGCCGCTGGTGTTGGTTGTTTAAGCGATTCTTTGTAAATCTCTGCAAGGCGGCGTGATTGTGGATATATAGAAACGCCATCAACACTTATATCATCGGCCATCTGAGTATTAATTATCCCGGGCTCTAACAGAGCTACCCTGATATTGAAAGGTTTCACTTCTATTGCCAAAGCCTCAGAAAGCGCCTCCACTGCAAACTTGCTGGCAGCATAAGCGCCCAACGGGCTGAGCGCCATTTTTCCCGAAGTAGAACCCATAATGATAATACATCCATTTTTATTTTGGCGCATGTGAGGCAAAACTGCCTGGATGCACCTGATGACACCAAAATAATTAGTCTCCATCACAGCTTTAAAATCAGCCATTGTCAATTCCTCAATGGAACCGTGCCGCTCAATACCTGCATTGTTAACTAATACATCTATTGTTCCATGCTCCCGCATAATTTTGCCTATGCATTGTTTAACTGATTCATCACTATCAACATCCATTTTATAAATTATTATAGGGAGTTTTTCGCTGGCAATATGTTCCTTTAAGGAGGTAGCTGCATCAGGATTACGCATAGTTGCAAAAACCTGATCCCCTGCACGAGCGAAGGAAAGTGCAGTTTCAAAACCAATTCCTTTACTGGTTCAGGTAATTAATACTGATTTCATACTTGTTTAATTTTAGTGCATACTCTAATCGGTTTTCTGCTTTCCCGTTTTGATTACTACTTTATTCTTATTCAATTACTAAAAGTTAATGGTGTCATCGCATTCTGCTTTTCCGTTTCATAAGCCGTTGATTTGCATGCCCAATTCATCAGTCTTTATATTAAATTTATACATTATTTTTTTTATTTCCTGTACTTTTCTTTTTCGTTTCTGATCCGGAAACTCATAGTCGCTTAGAGGTTTATAAGGAACATTTTTTACAATCATATTCCAGATTATTATTGCCAGCTTCCTGGCGGTTGCTAAAATTCCCGCTGGTCTTCCTTTTCTGAAAGCAATGCGAACAAAGAAATTAGAAAGAGCAGTATCTTTTAAATTGCCAATGGAATTGGCTGCATTTCTCAATGCAATTTTCAGCCGGCTCCTTCCTTTTGGTATTCTGCAATTAAGTATTTTGCCTACGGTAATTATACACCGTGGGCATGATAGCTATCGGATTAAAAAAAATATTCAAATTGGAGATAAGCCTGCCTGACGGACAGGGAAAAAAATCTTGCGAAGGGGAAAGGTTGAAAAAGCATTCAATCTTTCCCTTTCAAAAGAAAATAAGTAAACTACGGTATTATTCTTCCTCGGCGGATCTATTAGGTACAATGGATGCGATGTTAGCGGTTAAGGCGTTCTTTTCTGTTGGTTTTCTAATCATTTAATTTTTCTTTTGCACTAATTAGTCAATAGGTTCCCATAACTGAATTTTGTTTCCTTCTTCATCTAAAATATGTATAAATTTCCCATAGTCAAATGTTTCCATTTTGTCTAGAATGGTTACACCTTCTTTTTTTAATTCTTCTACAAGAGCTTCCAGGTTTTCAACTCGGTAATTTATCATAAAATCTTTTGTCGAAGGCTCAAAGTATTTTGTGTTTTCAGCAAATGGAGTCCATTGTGTTTGGGCTTTCTTTGTGCTGTCTGTTCCTTCGTACCACTCAAAAGTCGCTCCATAGGGATTTGTTTCTAAACCCAGATGTTTGTGATACCATTCTGTAGTTTTTTTTGGGTCTTTGCATTTAAAAAAAACACCCCCAATACCTGTTACTTTTTTCATTTTATTTTTGTCGTTAGTTGTTGTTATTGATTTGAAGGCGAAACCAAGAAAAAACGTTGTCGCAAGAGTCAATGTTATTAATATTGATTTTTTCATTCCTATCAAGTTTGTTTGGTTGTCAGTTTTCTTCGCTTACCGCTAACGTTCGGGGCTTGGCTATGGCAGGGGAATTTATATTCTTCAGCCCGAACGTTAGCCCTCCCGATAGCTATTGGGAAGAGTTACCAGAGATGAAATTATGAACAAAAAGTTGAACAAAGAAATTTCAGCCCGGGCTATCGCTGAAACATTCACTAATGCTCATTGTTAGAACGTCAGCCCCGCTTGCACCAAGCAGCTATGTAAGCGGCTGCCGGTAGTATTTTAACAAGCTAATGTTTTGTTGTTTAGCTCTACATTGAAATTTACTTTTGCTCCTAAAGCGTCAAATACTTTTAGGATTGTATCAAACCTGGCGTTTTTTACACTGTTTTCAATTTTTGAAATTTGAGCTTTTTGTACTCCAACAAGTTCGCCCAATTGTTCTTGAGTAAGATTGCGTTCTTGTCTGGCTTGTTTTATGGCCTGGCCCAATAAATCAATTCTCAACTCGTTCTCAAAAGCCTCACGTTTGGGTGTTCCTCGTTTGCCGATATGCTTGTCAATCATAGTGTCAAGCTTTACTGTTTTAAATTTATTTTCCATTTTTATTTCTTTTTATTTTTGTTCGCTAAATAACCCTTTCTAATTTCTTCTGCTTTTCTAATTTCTTTTGGTGGTGTTTTTTTGAGTCTTTTTCAGGATGCCATGTGTTGCAATTACTAAAGTTTCATCCTTTTTCGATTTGTCCCAAAAGGAAAAGAGCCGATACGCTTTACCATTATACAAAGTCCTAAACTCCCAAATGAATCCGCTCAATTTTTTGAATAGTTCTTCATCGTTTACAATTTGAGCCTTTCTGATATTGTAGTAAATTTTTTCTCGTGTTTTATTGTCAAGGTTGTCTAAGAAATTGGTTGCTTCAGGCAATAATTCAATATCAAAATTTGGCTTCATTCATAATTTTTGACAAAGTTAGAAATTTCCCGTTTAGGAAACAATACTTTTTTTAAATAATTGTTTTTTCTGTCATGGATAATGTTGGAAGCAGGTAGCCGCTTACGTTTACGCATTGGCGATGGCTTGGGCATTCAATGAATTTTCAGCCGGGACAAAAGTACAGTAAACCTGCCGTTTCGTTTGTCATTTCGTTTCCAAATTAATGGTTACAGTTCCACCAAGTCCACCTGCTCTCATATTTGCAGAATATTGTCCATCGTTCAAATTTGTTAAGTCTAAATATGGTGGACAGTGTTTGTGAAACAGATGCAATTCTTTATTGAAATTCTGTCCTGAAATTGTTATTGCGGTTTCTGTTCCACCACAAGGCATAATCAAAAACCAATTTTTTTCAGCTTTCGTTCTTGCAAATGTCAAAGGCCTGCAGTCGCCTTTTCCCGTTTCACAGCCTTCCCAATAGTCAAAATCTATAAATTCAATTTTTGCTTTTTGAATGCCGATTTTTCCGTTATAGTCTGGACAAATGAAATAATTTTTCATTGTGGTTTG
>JBDTGA010000014.1:0-27294 GCA_039937655.1 Ginsengibacter sp. | reverse complement strand
TCCTTTTGGCAATTCACGACGGTGGCTGCTAATGCAATAGCCTTAGCACGATAGATAGGATTACCTATCACCTCATAAGCCTTACAAAATGTAAATACCATTTGGTCAATGCTTGCATCTATAGGCAAATAACAATTGTATTGTTCTAATGCGGCAGGAACCTGCCATTTATTCGCAAGGTCATTCCTATCATCAAATATGTCGGGCCTTTCCCAAACAACAAATTGGTCTTCACTAAAATCCATTAATTCTTTTGCCAATCGAACATAAGAGGTATCCTTCTTTTTGTTATCAAGGAGATACTTTGCAAACCAGGTTGGCTCATACTGAGAGAGATTTTTATATTGACTTGCTGCACCAACATCTTCAAACTGTCCTGTCCAATCAAATGTTTTCACAGGATTGTTCATAATCCATTTGAAAGCGGATTCCATACTTTTTTGATATTGAGTCTGTTCATATTTATTTACTAAGACAGAAAGAAAACTGATAATATTATTAGGAATACAAAGTACTTCTGATGATGGTTTCCCGGTTTCTTTATTAATCCTTATATACCAGGTACCTGATGACAATTGATTTTTCAGGTAGGTATTTGCAATATTTGTTGCTGCATCAAAATATTTTTTATCCTTTGTTTTATCATAAAGGTTAAGAAAGGTAATCCCTGTCCACGCAGGCTCACTCATGAGTATTTCATTACCATATTTACCTGCGGCAAAACCGTCTCCTTCATAAGTTTGAGGAAAATATTCTAATTGAGATGTTGCAGGCTCCGCTTTTTCAATTAAATAATCAGCAGCTTTACGGGCAATAATTAATGAAGTATCATTCCCCGGAAAATATTTATCATACAGTAACATTCCATCAATGATGGAGCCTATAACTTTAGAAGGATAGGAATAAAGAGGCAATTCCTTATGATCAGGTTTCCCGGTGAAATACCATTCCTTTATATAATCTTGATTGTATAAAAATCTCAATCCCTTTAACATTGCTTCCTTGTATGAATATTTTGCGTTAGCATAAGGGGGACAAAAAGTAGCCGCTTTATAAAACATGCGCTCTTTAGCGAGGTAAACATTTCCAACGGTGTCTATCCCTTCTATTTTAAGATAGACATTTCCAACAGGTAATTTATTCCAAATAGGAAACAAAGGCTCTGTGCCTGTATTTGCTGTAAAAGAATAATATTGCTTATCTGCAAACGAGAACGCAGAATAACGATACCGCACCGGAATAATTTCAGAAGAACGATTATTTTTAAAAGAAGGAACATGTTTAAACAACTTTGCCTTTTCGTTCCAAAAGGGCTGCTTTCCCGGAATACCTGGCCGGATTGGGATTAAAGATTCTTCTTTACCTTCTGCGCAAAAGTCTTTATTAGAAAGCTGGCTCTGAGCATAGAGAGTAACTGAGGCAAAAATAAAAAAACAGCTAAGAAATTTTTTCATGTATTTTAAATTTTACAACTACAAAGTTCCTTTCAGGGAAATTCTCTTTTATCAGATTATCCTTTGTTTTATTATCAGATTAATTTGCTTTCGGCAGCCATGTGCATATATGCTTTCCATTCCAATTATTTACAGAGGCGTAATCCACCATGTGTATATACCCCGTGGTTGTAGGGATACGAAACTGCATATTGGTACCTGGGATAAAAGGCACTTCAGATACTACATTTACATATCCAGCTTTTGATATTATAGCAACTGGCTTATTATAACCAGAATCAAAATTTTCATCTCTCGCCAATACAATTGGTCCCCTTACAAGTGCCTGGAAATTATCGCCTGCTCTATTACTACCATGCGGGGCATCAATCAACCGGCACCGCATATCTAATATCAATTCAATCTTATCTCCTGAAGACCATCGCCTCTCAATTCTTTTATAGGTACCAGCAGTGACGCTTTCTGTTTTACCATTTACTTTTAAGGTAGTTTTTTTACTCCACAATGGTATTCGCAATTTAATAACAAACCTTTCGGCTGAGTGGGATATAACCTTTATAGCTATGGAACCTGTTTTAGGATAATCAGTCGTAATATCTAATTCAATATTTTGATGAGTAGGTGTTGTTACCTTTGCTGTACCTGCATTGTAAAGATTCACAACAGGCCCCTCTTTTGAATCCATCACAGCAACATAAGGGATGTATGCCAGTCCCATCGGTCCATTCAGATTACAACAGGTTACATCAGTACCATCAACTATCCCACCCCAACCTTTAGGATTGGTCTTAACGCCATTCAACAGGTTTACATAACTGAATCCATCTCCGGTAGGCTCCATGGCGCCTATTAAACCATTATAGACATATTTCTCTATGGCATCAACTGTTGAAGGATCTCCGGTTAAACGTAATATCTGGCTACACAACTTCATCCAGGTAACCCCGGCGCAAGTTTCCATCATTCTCTTTATATCCGGGTTTGTCTGCTCAAGTGCGGTATTGTCCCATGCTTCTCCCATTACTTTTGGATGGTAAGGTTGGTCTCCACCTCCATTTCCAATAATAGTAATCTCCCTGGTTTTGATATTGTGATATAGATTCATTATCGCCTGCTTCCAGTAATCATCGCCTGTAACTCTGTAGTATTCAACAAGCCCTTCAAAGAGCGACATCATTTCATACGCTTTTGGGTAAGTTCCTCCCATTTTGTAGGGTGCTACATTATTAAAGGCTTGTTCAATAATATTGTAACCTTTGCTACCTCCTTCTTCTACAATGTACTTTGCAAAATCAAGGTATCGTTGATACCCTGTCAACTTATAAAGGCGCATCACCGGCTCCAGGATTGTACTCGATTCAATATGATTCGGACTCCATCCCTGATCTAATATGCTTACTTTCGGAGAAGGCCCTATTTGAGAAATCGTACAATCTACCTCATCAATCATTGCCTTCAGCACATTAGGATCCCGATCAACATACTCATAATAATCATCCAGTCCAAGCAAAACATACGTTCTCTCCCATAAATCGCCCCCACGGCTATCGGGTTGTTTAGATATTTCAGACGCACTAATACTTCCATTGGCCCGTTTTGTAGTCAATAAATCAGCTACCGTGGTTTGAAGTATTTTTTTCAATTCAGGGTCTTGTGTGTATCTGTAAAACATGCACCCTGACCGTACTGCCTTACCCCACATTTCGCCCTGAGCAAAGAAACGTCTTCCTGTTTTAAACACTCGTACAAATCCGGCATAAGGAACCACTCCTTTGTTCCAGTGAGTAATTGAATTCCGAATATATTTTTCAAGGTCACCTTTGAGATGGATGGAATTTTCCGGTAATGGAGTAAATACATCCTGCACTTGTGCAACAACAATAATGCGGAAAGCAATGAGGCATACGACCATTATTATTGCTTTTACCATTGTACCACTTTTTATTCTACTAAAATCTGGTTTCATTACTTTCCATTTAAAATCAGAGACTATGAATCTGCAATGTAAAATTAAACAGCTAAATATCTGTCCTGAACTAACCTGAAATAAGAAGTTATTATTATTCATCTGAAAACACTTCAGTCAATGGTTTTAAAATAAGCTAAAAAAAAATAAAAACCACATAGACATAATAGGTCCAAAATAAATTAGTTACGTACCTCGTGTAAGAAAATTTAGTAGTTTAGCTGTGCAATAATTCTCAGATATACAACCATCCTTATAAAACAATCACAATATTTTTTTAGAGATTTAATTTCTTACGGATATGGACACACGCAGAGATTTTTTAAAGAAAGCAATGTTGCTGTCGGGGGCCACTGGTGTTGCCAATATAATCCCAATGTCTATCCAGAAGGCACTCGCAATTAATCCCCAAACAGGGAGTACTTATTTAGATGCAGAACATGTGGTAATCCTTATGCAGGAGAACCGGTCTTTTGATCATTGTTTTGGCACCTTACGTGGTGTTCGCGGCTTCAATGACCCAAGAGCCATTAACCTACCTGATAAGAATTTAGTATGGTTACAAACTAATAAAGCCGGCGAGACTTACACACCTTTCCGCTTTGATATTCGTGATACAAAAATCACCTGGATGGGTTCTGTCCCTCATTCCAGGGCAAGTCAGGTGGACGCTAACAATCAGGGCAAACACGATAAGTGGCTGGATTCAAAAAGATCGGATAATAAAAAATATGCCGATATGCCATTAACTCTTGGGCATTACACCCGGGATGATCTTCCGTTTAATTATGCTTTGGCAGACGCGTTTACCATTTGCGATCAACATTTTTGTTCTGCTATGACAAGCACCTGGCCAAACCGTTTGTATTTATGGAGCGGAACCATTCGTGGAGAAAAAAGTGGTGATGCCAAAGCATATATTAATAATAAGATCCCTTATGGCGAAGCGCACTGGAAAACATTTCCCGAGAGGCTGGAAGAAAATGATATTTCATGGAAGGTCTATCAAAATGATATTACCGCCGGCGGCGGCTTCACCGATGAAGAAAGAGCCTGGCTGGCAAATTATAAATGCAACCAACTGGAATTTCTTTCACAGTTTAATGTAAAATTTTCTTCAAGATATATTACCGGCTTACAAAAACTATCCAAATCACTACCGGATGAAATCGCCGGGCTTGAAACTAAAATTACTTCCTTGTCTTCTGAACATAAGAATTTTGGAAAGCTGCAGAAAGAGATCGCAAAGAAAAAAGAGGTTTTAAAAAACACACAGGAAGAATTAATAAAATGGAGTAGTGATAATTTTGATAAATTATCTCAGGAACAGAAAAATATTTATCAAAAAGCATTTACAACCAATAAAGATGATCCCGACTTTCATAAACTAAGTACTTTACATTTTGAGGAAATTGGAGTAGAACGCCAACTATTGGTTCCAAAAGGAGATCTGTTTTATCAGTTTCGCAAAGATGTGGATTCAGGACAATTGCCTACTGTTTCATGGCTTGTTCCATCTCAGAATTTTTCTGATCACCCAAGTGCGCCCTGGTATGGAGCCTGGTACACTTCTGAAGTGTTGGATATTCTTACAAAAAACCCTGAGGTGTGGAAGAAAACAATCTTCATCCTCACTTACGATGAAAATGATGGTTATTTCGACCATGTACCTCCTTTTGTGGCACCTGACCCAAAGGATTCTCAGACAGGGAAATGTTCAAAAGGTGTAAATGTAAGCGGTGTCGAGTTTATCAGGCGTGAGCAGGAAATAAAAGAAGGAATACCTGAAAAGGATGCGAGAAGTGGCCCGATAGGTTTAGGGTTCAGGGTTCCAATGATCATAGCTTCTCCCTGGAGCCGGGGCGGGAACGTATGCTCTCAGGTTTTTGATCACACATCAGTCATCCAATTCCTTGAAGACTTTTTAAATAAAAAATTTAATAAGGGAATTAAGGAAACCAATATTAGCGAATGGCGCCGCACCATATCCGGAAACCTGACTTCAGTATTTAATTTATATACCGGCCAACATTCGGAGAAATTACCATTTCTCGCCAGAGATCCTCTCATTGAAAAGATTTACAATGCGCAATTCAAAAATGAGCCTTCTGATTTTAGAAAATTATCCGCATTAGAAATCGAACAAATCAATCGGGATCCCTCGTCTTCTCCATGGATGGCACACCAAGAAAAAGGGGTACGCCCCGCATGTCCGCTGCCATACCAACTTTACGCACACGGTAAATTAAGCCCTGACAAAAAGAAATTTAAGCTGACGATGAAAGTGGGAAATGAAATTTTTGGCGAGCGCTCAGCGGGATCTCCCTTTAATGTTTATGCTCCTGGTTTGTATCTATCAAGGGGCAATGAAAATGCAAAGCAAAAAAGATTGGAACCGGTTCGCGTCTGGCATTATGCAGTTACAGCAGGTGATGCATTAACCGATCTGTGGCCATTACCTTCTTTTGAAAAAGAGAATTATCATCTACGGGTGTATGGGCCCAATGGTTTTTTTCGTGAGTTTACCGGAAATAATCAGGACCCCTCTTTACAAATAGAATGTAATTATCAGCATAGCAGGCTCTTTAAGAATAAACTCACAGGTAATGTGGAACTTACAATAAAAAACATAAGCAACAATGATTCCTATCAGCTGGTGGTAGAAGATCAGTCTTACGGAAATACAGCCATTCATAAAAAGATAAGCCCTTCAGTGGAGGAGATTATTTTATTGGACACCGGACGAGGTTTTGGGTGGTACGATTTTATAGTTCATATAAAGGGAAATACGATTTTCTCACAACGCTTTGCTGGCAGAGTTGAGACAGGGAAAGAAAGTTTCAGCGATCCGGTAATGGGGAAGGTGAAAATTTAAAAATTTGATAGATATAACAAACGCCAAATAGATTCTTATCTACAAGACTATACAATGATGATGTTAAATAATTGGCCATTGCACTGTAGCTTCAAGCGCAAGCGCGTTGGCAAACAGACTACTAAAGTAAGTTTGAAAATGCTAATATTATTACTGGATGTGCCAAAATATATGGAGGAAAAAGTCTGCAACACAAGTAATTTTATAATCGCAAATAACTTCTTCATGAGCAACTTTAAAAAAATATTATTGCAGGGTACAGGTAATTAAAACAAATTAAAAAATTGGAAATACACTTAATATAAAATAATGGGAGAAATTAATGAAAGACAAGCTTTACAAAAAATCTGGAGAAATGACGATGAACTTTTTCATATAATCCACCTTGAACTTTTTACAGCCGTTGTTGGCGACATTATGGACAAGATTGGTTACTTGCACCAGTTTTTACCACCGCAAATAAAGCCTTTAAACGATGATTCTTATGTGATTGGCCGTGCAATGACCGTGTTGGAAGCCGATGTGTTCGGTGATGAAGGTAATCAAAACCCCGTTTTGAAAAAACCATTTGGGCTGATGCTTGAAGCATTGGATGATCTCAAAAAAAATGAAGTGTATATCTGCACAGGCGCTTCTCCTACCTACGCACTTTGGGGTGAACTAATGAGCACCCGAGCAAAAAAACTCGGTGCCGCTGGCGCCGTGGTGGACGGCTATTCAAGAGATACGCATGGTATTCTTAAAATTGACTTTCCTACCTTTTCTTATGGGGGATATGCACAGGACCAGGCCCCACGAGGTAAAGTAATTGACTTTAGAGTACCATTGGAAATAAAAGGTGTTTGCATTAATCCTGGGGATATTGTGCTCGGTGATATTGATGGAGTTTGCATTGTGCCAAAAGAAATAGAAGAAGAAGTGTTTCGAAAGGCCATTGAAAAAGCAAGAGGTGAAAAAATCGTGCAGAAAAAAATAGAAGAAGGAATGAGCGCGAAAGCGGCATTTGAAACCTATGGAATAATGTAATCAAATAATTGCTATTTATATTCTTTGTTAACCCAACGTAAAGTATTTTATGCGGAAACTATTGATGAAATCATATTTATTCATTTTTATACTTCATTTAAACGTATTTGATTTATCTGCACAAAGTAGAAAAATTGATAGCTTTACTATTCCGACCCTTTCGCCAAAACCCACCCTGGTAGCTGGTGTACAACAACCGCTTATTAGTTTAAATGGAGAATGGAATTTTCAGATCACCGGCAGCACAAAACAAGATAAGATCAAAGTTCCCGGTGAATGGGCCATGCAGGGTTTTACAGTAAATGAAGGTGAAACGGCAATATATACACGCGAATTAAAGATTCCAGATGATTGGAAAGATAAAACAATAAAGCTTCGCTTTGATGGTGTAAGTTCTTACGCACTTATAAAAGTAAACGGTAAAACAGTTGGAGAACATGAAGGTAGTTTCGTCCCTTTTGAAGTCGGTATTACTTCTGCTCTAAATAATAATAAAAATATTCTACAGGTAGAAGTTCAAGCGCAAACCATCAGTGATAAATTGGCTTGTACTTCTCAATATGCCGCACATATTGTCGGAGGTATTTTACGCAATGCGATTATGTTTGCCTTACCCGAAACAAATATTTCAAACATTATTGTAAATACCACATTTGATAAACAATTTAAGAATGCTACACTGAAAATAAATACAACTATTGCCAAGACATCCAATACAGAATCTTCAACTTTCTTTCGATACACATTACGAGATGCTAATGGGAAAATCATTTTGCATAAAGCGAGCAAAGAAAAAATTACAAACATTGCTGTAAAACATCCGCAGCAGTGGGATCCCGAGCATCCTTATTTATATGAGTTGATTACAGAACTTTTGCAAAAAGGGAAACCCATTGAAACCATCAAACAGAAAATTGGTTTTCGACAAGTTGAAGTACGCGGAAATATTTTATCCGTGAATGGAAGGCCTGTAAAACTTCACGGTGTTTGTCGTCATTCCATTTATCCATTAACCGGAAGAAGTGTAAGCGATAGTTTAGATATAAAAGACGCGGTGCTATTCCGTGAAGGTAATTGCAATTATATACGCACATCACATTATCCGCCTTCGGAAGCATTTTTAAATGCCTGCGATTCGTTGGGATTATTTGTTGAAAGTGAATCATCACTTTGTTGGATGCAGCGCGGTGCATCACCAATATGGAAACTATGGAATTACGAGGATGAAAAATTCCTCCCCTATATGATAAATGCTAATGTAGAAAAAATGGTAGCAGAACATAACCATCCTTCTATAATTATTTGGTCTCTCGGTAATGAGAGCCGATGGAGTCCTTTATGGGTAAAAATCAACAAGGTAGTAAAAGAATTGGATCCCTCACGCCCTACTACTTTTCATGATCAATGCTGGGGTATTTCAAATAATGAAGGCAGCAAGGCAGATATTGCGGTATATCATTATCCCGGAATAAATGGGAGCGCTGCCTGTGATACTATGAAGCGGCCTGTTTTATTTGGAGAGTATGCGCACGTTTCTTGTTACAGCAGAAGAGAAATTGCAACAGACCCCGGCGTTCGCGAAGATTATGGTGCACCACTTGTGCAGATGTATGACAGCATGTATCATCACAAGGCTTGTTTAGGGGGCGCTATATGGAGCGGCATTGATGATATTTTTGATATGCCTGATGGGCGAATTATCGGCTATGGCCCCTGGGGTGTAATTGATGCCTGGCGCAGGCCAAAGCCTGAATATTATGGAATGAAAAAAGCTTATTCACCAGTGGTGATTACTCGTATTGAATATCCGTTTTCAAACAAAAAAATGTTGCGTTTATTTCTCGAAAATCGCTACGATTTTACAAACCTGAATTCAACTAAAATTAAATACACCATTAATGGAATTGACAAAACTATTATAACAAATATTCCGGCACACGATAGTGGTGTAATAGATATTCCTGTAGAGGCAGATACAAAAGACGTTTTAATCACATTTATTGATCCGCGCGGTTTTGTGGCAGACGAAGAAAAAATTATTTTGCAAAAAGAGAAACCAGTCAAAAGCGAGAATGTTCCCATTTCATTCACCCAAAACGAAGCCTCTATAACCGTTCATCAGGGTGATGTGAATTATCTCATAAGCAAACATACCGGCATTATTCTTTCTATAAAAAAACAAGGCAAGCTCATTGTAAGTCAGGGTCCGGTATTTGGCATAGCGCCGATGAATGATGATGATGGAGGAAAGCTAAATGTGGCAGGAAATACTTATCAAAACAATATTTATCCTCTTAAAAATTATGTACTTTATACCTCGTTTGTGAAGAACTTTTCTTTGCAATCTTTAAACGATAGTATTTACATTTCGATGAATGTTTTTTATAGTGATGGTTCAACCTCAAAACAGTCATACTCTTTTTTAACCAATAGAACAACAACAATAACGTACGAAGTGAAATACCACGGGAAAGACACTTTACCACGACAGTATGGTATGACAATACAATTGCCTAAAACGTTGGATAGATTAAGTTGGAAACGCAAAGGCGCTTTTAGCATTTATCCTGCAAATGACATTGGAAGAACAGAGGGCTTTGCGATGATGAATGCAAAACAGGTAGCATCAGTCGAGGAATGGGGTGTGGTTCCAAAAAATGATTGGAAAGATGATGCAAACGATCTTGGTTCCAACGATTTTCGTTCCACAAAAAGAAATATTTATAATGCTGTTTTGAGTGATGAAGAAAATAATGGAGTTGAAATTATTTCAGACGGAACGCAAGCTACAAGAAGCTGGCTGCAGGATGAAAAAATACAATTGTTGGTTGCAGACTATAATAATAACGGCTCTGAGCCATTTTATACTTCTCCATTTACCAATGGGAGAATCAATATCAAGAACAAGATTTTAAAAGGAAAACTGGTATTTAAAATACAGTAAATAAGCAAATAAATGAAAATTACAAACGTAAAGGTTTGGTTAGTAGAAGGCGTTAAATACAATTGGACGCTTTTAAAAATTTATACCGATACAGGCCACACGGGCGTTGGCGAAGCGACCAACTGGCCAGGAAGTCCGATAGTTTATGAAGCAGCAAAACATGTTGGAGAGCGTATCATCGGCCTTGACCCTATGCGTACTGATTTTATCTGGACAAAATTATATCGTGATTTGAATTGGATTGGCCCTTTCGGCGCCAGTATGTGCGCCATCAGCGGAATAGATATGGCACTTCTCGACTTGAAAGGAAAAGTGTTGAACACACCTTGTTATGAATTACTGGGTGGTGCATTCAGAAAAGATATTTTATTATACGCGAATTATTGGTTTACGGGTGGTGGCCATAATGCAGAAGACTATGCAACGCAGGCAAAGAAAGTAAAAGAAGCAGGTTTCACCGGTTTAAAATTTGATCCATTTGCGCACACTAATTATTTATATGGCGAAGATCTGTCGAGCAGTCTTACATTAACCTCGCAACAACAGGATCTTGCTTTTAATGTGAGTAAAGCCGTTCGTGATGCGGTTGGGCCTGATTTTGACATCATGATAGAAACACATGCTATGCTCAACTTTCGTGTTGCCGTAAAGATGGCGCAGCGACTGGCTACATTAGATATTACATGGTATGAAGAACCTGCCGGACCAGAAAGTGCAGATACATTAAGAGCCATGCGTGAACGCATTCCTTCGAATGTTTCTATTTGTGTAGGTGAACGCCATTATACACGATATAACATAAGACCTGTACTCGAAAAAAATGTTTGTGATATAATGATGCCCGACATAACCCGTTGTGGTGGCCCTTCCGAAATGAAACGTATGGCAACCATGATGGAAGCATATAATGTGTTGATTGCTCCTCATAATCCTAACGGTCCTTTATCAACATTAGCTTCTGCTCATGTATGTGCATCTGTTCCCAATTTTTTCCGGCAGGAGTTTATGTTCAATGATGTGCCGTGGAGAGATGAAGTGATTACTCATCCGATAAAAGATATGGTGAAGAATGGCTATTTGCATTTATCTGACAGGCCGGGTCTGGGTTTGGATTTGGTAGAAGAAGAAATGGAAAAACATCCCGGTATTATAAAACCAAGACCAGGATTTTACATATAACAAAACAAATTCCAAACATGTTTCAGATTGATTTATCAGGAAAAACAGTTTTGATAACAGGCGTGAGTTCGGGCATTGGGCTTGGTATTGCCAAACAAATGGCGAAAGCAGGCGCGAATATTTCAGGTTGTGCAACTGCCAGTAATGACAAAGATTTTGTTAAGCAGATTCAAAACTATGGCGCTGATGTTTTATATACTTGTTGCGATGTGACGAAGGAGGAAGACTTACATAAACTGGTTACTGAAACAATAAATAAATTTGGGAGCATTGATGTACTTATTTCAAATGCAGGAAAAAATATTTTTAAAGGTGCCGAAAAATTAACCATCAAAGATTGGAATAAAAATATTGAATTGAATCTTGCTTCTCACTGGAAGCTGGCGCAACTATGCAAGCCTTATCTCGAAAAAAATAATGGTTTAATTATAA
This sequence comes from Ginsengibacter sp., assembly GCA_039937655.1. Classification (GTDB taxonomy): domain Bacteria; phylum Bacteroidota; class Bacteroidia; order Chitinophagales; family Chitinophagaceae; genus Ginsengibacter. The sequence goes on along the minus strand of JBDTGA010000014.1, from coordinate 15,418 downwards.
TTATGACTTCAAATCATGCTTATTCAACAATACCGGGATGCTTTCCTTACAATGTCACAAAAACTGCACTGACGGGTTTGGTTCGAAGTCTTGCTATAGAGTGGTCACCAAAAATACGTACGGTCGGCATAGCACCAGGATTTATAGATACCCCGGGCAATCAAAAATGGTTCGATTCATTTAGTGATTCTAATGCAGAACGGCAAAGAACTGTTGATATGCATCCGGTAAAAAAATTGGGGACTGTAGCTGAGATCGGTGGCTGGTGTGTTTTTCTTGCGAGTGAATATGCAGCATTTGCTTCAGGCACTACTTATTTAATTGATGGGGGAAGAAGCGCTTTGATGCAGTAGTAAGTTGAATACATAGGATGTTTGAATTGAAAAAAGTTTTTATTATGCAGACCTGGAACGCATCACTATTATACAAAAAAGAATTATTGCTCGGCGAAGGCGCTATCTGGCATCAGGCGTGGAAAAAATTCTTATATGTAGATATTGAAGGTTGCAAAGCTGGATGTATTGATCCGCTTACTAAAATAGTAAAAGAAAGAAATGTAGATAAAAGGATTGGCACTGCTGTTCCTGCAGTTAACGGATCCTTGATTGTTGCACTGGAGGGTTCAATTGAAGAATTAAATTTTGAATCAGGCAAACCAATGAATCGCTGCAATGATGGCAAGTGCGATGCAGCAGGGCTTTATGGTTCGGCACCATGCATAAAGAGGCAAAGTTGAATGAAGGGACTTTATATTTTTATAATGGCTCTTTGCAAGAAAAGCTGGACAATCTCAGTGTGCCAAACGGTATATGCTGCTCGCAGGATAATAGAAGCATGTATTATATTGATTCTTATGATTACAATGTCAAGGCTTGTGATTTTGAATTAAAAACAGGAAAAATTTCCAATAAGAGAGTTGTTGTTGTAATAAGTGAGTCAGGACATACCCCTGACGGAATGTGCATAGATGAGGAAGGAATGTTATGGGTGGCGATATGGGGCGGAGGCTCTGTGCGTCGCTATAACCCTTTCGACGGAAAACTAATCGGAATAGTAAACATGGATGCTCTAAATGTAACGTTGTGTACTCTGGGTGGTAAAAACATGGATCAGTTATTTATTACTACGGCGAGAGTAGGATTAAGTGAAGAACAGTTGCAACAATATCCTTTAAGCAGTTCATTGTTTATTTCAGAAACAAAAGTAAAAGGGCTCCCTACAAATTCTTTTTCTTCTCTTTCAAATTTTTGATGCAACTTGAAAATCCACCCGCCTTTGGCGGTGGTCATGTTCTGTGGGCTTTGTCTGGCTTTTTCAAGATAATGTGATCGGGAAAATTTAAAAAATATTTTTTTGTTAGCTTGTTTGGTAATGAGGGCTACGCCCGATGCATTCCAACCCACCTTCTTAGAAGGTGGTTGTTGAGTTATAAAAAATTAAAAAGCGATTTCAATGAAACTATAACTGATTGATTATGTCATTAAAACTAATTACTCATTTTTTCTATAACGAAGCCCGCAGCGTTAATTTAAAAGGAACTTCAACATGTTCTTTAGAGTTGGATAAAATTAATTCAGCAGCAATCTTCCCCATTTGATTGAAATCAGAAGATATAGTAGTGATGCCATTCAGAATTATTTTCTTTAATGGAATTTCATTATAAGAAATAATACCAACCTCCTCCCCAACTTTTAAATTAAGCGACAATACTTTTTCAGTTAAAGAGATAAGGTCCTTCTCCATCACATTAATGTAAACTTCACCGGCACTCATTGGTTCATCAATGATATCACTGATGATCTTGTATGAAAAAGCATTATCCTGGCAGAAGTTTTTAAAGCCTTTCAATATCTCCGGTGGGTAATAACTATTATTAGGAAAAATGATTTTCAAAGTCTGGTATTTTAAAAGTTGATCTATCGCTTCGGTTAATGCCTTATAAATATCCACTTCAAAATTTTCATAAACTGCTGCATATTCACCGGTTACATTTTTCACTGCCTTATCCAACAACAATAGTTGCTCTTTAGGTATTGTATTAATTATTTCATAAGCATTTTCTCCTCCTTCAATAAAATGAGGAATTATTACATAGTTTGTATAGTCATTTCTTTTATTTGAAAGCAATCTCTTAAATAATGAGAAGTCATTATTATAAATGTAAAAGTCAATTACAGCATGATCGCCTAGTGCCGCAAAGAATGAATCATATATTTTTTTCTTATGCTCACTTAATTTATTAAACAGTAAAAATATCTTCAAGGGGCTTTTAAATTCAATGTTTTTTATAAAATATCCTCTCCTGGGTACCGAATCAATAATGCCTATATTTTTAAGGTGTTTATATCCACGCTCAACAGTATCTCTGGCAATATCGAGTTCAAAGCTTAATTCATTTATAGAGGGTAAATTATCTCCTAAATGGATATTTCCGTTTTTAATTTCCCTGATTATAGAGTTCGCTATCTGCAAATATTTAGAGGTAAAAGAGTACTCATCCACCTTAATTAAATCAATTATTCCTAATTTCTTCATAATGCTAATTTTAGTAAATATCTAAAAGCAGAACCTGATCAGAGTAAGTTGTATTGACAAATAAATTTTCCTTCGGAATAACCCTAAACCAATAAATCAAATTTAAACAAAATCCACAACCTATTTACAGTAAAGCCACTTGGTTTCTTTAATAATTCGATTTAAAGAAATTCGAAAAGAATCAATAAATCAAATTGTAAATTGATGCTAAAATAATCTCTAATTTTTATCTAACCGTTACGTACAGTTCTGATACAGTTCCTTTATCCTTAATAAATACAGAAGATACTTCAAATCAACAAACTTTCACCACATCCATATTCAGCAGCTTACCCAGTTTTTCTATTTTAGAACTGATATGCCCTACTCCTACAGCACAATGATGTGCAGGGCCATAGCTATTCCAGGCATTTACAAATCCTCTTGCGCCCATACTAAACCGATAACGACTGTTTGTATTTCCAATTTCTAATATCGGACCAGAAACGGATTCTCCTTCTGCAGTCAGTAACATCAGCTTACCATTTGCAGATTCCACCACTGATAAAAGCGTTATTGCACCATGCTTCACAGACATTTCAACAGACAATCCACTTCCCACTTTACCATGAAAAACAGTTAATGGACGAACCCTTGTTTTACCTTCAGCAATTTTTATATGGCCTGGTCCATCATGTCCCATAAGAACTATGTTATCCTCAAAATCCATAGCATAGTATTCTGTAAAAGATCCACCGGCACCAAAGCTGTCCATAATTTTCATGGCCTGTGCATTCTTAATTTCGTATTCACCGGCAACAGGGATTCCTCTTGCAGTAAGCAAAGAATTACCAAGAATTACAGAACTCATTGTTTCTTCATTATCACTATTTCCAGTTCCCTTATAATAATAAGCCAATGAACCCAACTGATGAATTTCTATTAACCTGTCCAAAGCAACTGACGTTCTTGCAGCGCGCACTAATTCTTCTTCAGTGCAATCATTCTGCACATCAAATATTTTGCGAAACAGATTTACCCTATCATCAATTTGATGTTGGCTCACTTCTTTTCCGATTGCAGACAATTCATCCACTTCAATAATTTCAATATGACCTCCAAAAGTTATAAGTTGTTGAGTAAGATCAGTATAAATATCAAGCATACCCGAATAATAATGTCCCATTGCACCAAGCCGGTTATGACTCATAATATTAGCCACTTTTGCAGCCTCTATCCATTCACCTATTTCATTCCAACATTCTGTGTCATCCTGTAGCATACCGGTTACCTGATGAAATTGAATACCTGCTCTCTTAAATACATTTGAAATTTCGGGAGCGGCACATGGAGAGCAATAAGACAACCACTCACCCGTCATTTTAGTACGATCATTCAAAGAATTAAATGTGGTATAATTAATGGCAGCTTCCGGAGAAAGATTTAAGATAATCACCGGCACTTTTGCTCTCTGAACCACCGGCAAAACTGTTGATGATAATGCGTAAGTAGTGACGTATAAAAAGATAATATCCACATCTTCCTGCCTGAAACGATGACCGGCTTCCATTGCCTTTTGATCTGTATCAATTAGCTCCAGGTTTACCACTTCTACATCGTAATGTTTTATCTTTTCAAATACAATATTTATATACGATTCCAACTTTTCTTTCAGTCCAATAAATTGATCCCAATAGGTATCTAATCCTATACCGAATAAACCTATTTTAAGTGATTGTTTTGTTGTTGCCATATTTTGTACTTATCATTTTGAAATACTCATGTAACTTTAAATAATTAAAGTAATTATCACTATTTACTTTAGTTCCATTTTTTCATACTCATTTTATCAAAAATTCCCAAATTCCTATCTTATCAGAAAATCTTAAAGTTTCTTTTATTACTGCTTAATCTCTTATATCAATAACAGTTACAGCAAACGGCTCAAGAGTAATTGAAGTGCCTGTAACATTGTTTTGAATCGGTGGGTTTTCATCACTGGTGCCCTCAACCGAAAACATTTCTGCATCCTTTATTCCTTCCGGTAATTCCATTTGTATCGCATCATTCCTTTTATTGATCAACAGAAGTTTTTTGCCTTTAGTAGTTATGAAGGCCTGAGCAACTACCTGGGATGAACTCGATTTTGTATTCACCAATTTATCCCCCGGACCAAAATTATCCTTTAATAATTTTAGCACCCAATATCTGGCGTTAGGTTTTGAATTCTTCCAATTTATCATAGTTACATCCGGGAATTGTGTTGGATACCCCACTAATTGAGATTCTCCTGCAACATCAATTCCAATCTTTGACAATTCAACATAGATATAAGCATACATCGCTCCAGATAAATTCCAATAAGCGCCGGGAATTGAAGTGCCACTCTGATCACCTAATATGTTTCCTATTTCATTAATAGTGGTAAAGGTGTGGGGAGCAAGTCGCTTCCTAATATTTTCTATATATCGTACCCTGTCTAAAAAAGCATCTGCTTTGTTGAAAAATGAATATTGATAGTAGTCTAAAGTTTGTCCCTTAAAATCTGGCTTACCATAAAAATGGTAGGAGATCCCTTCTAAAGGAACACCAGGGTCATGGTTTAATGGATTCAAAAAATGCTCAAACCATTCAGGTTTATTTTCAGAAGCAAGGGATAAACCAATAAATTTTGTTTGAGGAGAAATCTTTTTTAATGCAGCAACAATCGCATCATAAACTTTTGTATATAAATGAGGAGATTGAAATTTAAAATGCTCAAGGTCTGGTTCATTTAGAATTTCCCAATAGGGAAAATTATAAAAATGTCCTGATTTATGGAAGACGCCTAACTCATCAGTGAAACCTCCTTTTGTGTACCAACGGAACAATCTTTCATAGTAACCGGTAAGTTCTTTTAGAGTAGTATCTCTAAACTCATTCCCCTGATTGTAAGACCAAAATACAGAATCCGGGTCAGACGGATAATCCACCGGTTTATCAGTTTTAAACATCCATACAGGAATGGTACTGAAATCCATAACTACTGAATGCTCTTTTTGAGCTTTCATAAAATCCTCAATAATAGGATCAATCTTGCTAAAATCCCAAAAGGTCTTGTTTTTTGTAGGCGCCTTCAATTCAGGAACAGCCATGTGAGGATAAGGAAACCAGGGTACAAATCGTACATAATCTGCTCCCAGATTTTTAAGCGCTTCAAAAGTGCCATCATGCATAGAAGATCCCCTTCGTAACATTGGATTTACAACTACCTGTAATGTAGGAGTCGTTTTAGAAACCATCAAAGTATTATCCCAATTTACAGTTACTATATTTTTTTGGGCATGTAGCCGGGCTGACAGGATCAATAAAGTGACTAAAAGTAGAAAACTAAGATTTATAAGATAAAAATTCTTCTTCATGCTATTTTCAGTTTAATAGTTTTAGATCATTAAAAGATAAACTTAATTCCAATGTATAATCTCAATAAAGTACACACTTATAATCCATAATTAAAATGTCAATATTAAAATTCAACTTGTTCAATCGTCACCGGGCCAATAAGGCCTGATGTAAACAATACCGAACCTTTTTTATAAGGATTATAAGTTGTAAATGTGAATCTCCCGGAGGTACGCTTTTCTCCTTTCACAAACCATTCAGGCCATTGCTTGTTTTTAATTCCATCTTCTGGTAATTGCTGATCGCCAATCAATCTATTAGGCCATAAATTAGCTACTTCTATCTTTAATTGATTTCCCCGTAGTTTCACTGCATCTGTGATATCTACTCTCCACGGAGCTGTCCATACTACGCCAAGATCATGGCCATTCAACGTTACATGCGCCATATTATTAGTCTCTCCCAAATCAAGATACAACTGTTTGCTTTTACCTGCATGAACACCTTTCGGCAAATCAAAAGATTTTTTGTAAACTGCGATTCCTGAATAATATTTAATTCCTTCTTCTGGCCTTAATGTCCAATCAATCAGATGGTCAAAAGTTATCTTTGCAGGACCTCCCCATTTTGGATCAAATGAAACAAACCAGGGTCCATCCAATGTAGCTAATTTCTGCTTTGAGGGGAAATTTTCCTTTTGAGAGGAAGTTTCCTGTTTACTATTTGAAAATACGATAAAGAAACTTTGATAGGATTCAAATTGTAAGGGAACAGTTGTAATTCCTTTATTAACTTTATATGCAGGTAATGTCCTGGTCTTACCAGTTAAAGGATCCCATAGTTCAGGCATTCCCTTTGTCGTTCTAAATTGACATTCTGTATTGATAAATTTATCTGTGCTGTTACTTACAAAATAAATATCCCAATCTTTTTTTGTCCGATGTGTATAACGTACCGGGCCGCTAGATTCGAAATCTTTTGCTACTCCCTTTTTACTTAACAATTCAGCAGTCAGAGCATAATCAGGATATATATTGTTCCCCTTCATAATGCCAATATTACCGCCCCATACTACCATTCCTTTGCCATAATTATGCTCGGTTTGAATAGCAGGTGATTTTACATCACCCCAAATCTCCCGGGACAGAGATTGAACCTTTTTATCACATTCAGGAAAACCTGACAGACTCGGTGACTTAATTGGTGGCATCCCAACGACTGTAACTCCTTCATAAACCAATGAGCGAATTTTTTCTAATAAGGCAGGAGTCATGGTCTCAACAGAGGGAAGAACAAGTAAACGATAAGTGGCACCTCCGGGGAAAACTATTTGTTTATCTTTCACACTGGCCTTGTAAAGTTGGCTTGGTGAACATCCATCAAAATTATATCCTCTCCTATCCGGAATAGTATCATTGCCTTTTAATGCAGAAGGAGGTGGGAGGAATACTTGAGGAGCTCCCTCAGGTGTTAAATATAAAATGTCGGCAACCGATTTACCCTGCTGTAAAATAAACTGGCATCTCGAAATGTAGCGATGATACTCTGCAACCATCGGCCACCAGGTTTGTTTTCTGTCCCAATGAACACCATAAGGCCCCATCGTCATGCCAGGACGTAACGAATCATTTAAATACTTATGTTCGAAAGTATGATAATAAAACCGGTTGATCCCTGTGGCAAAAGCCCAATCACCCTGATCTTTCATAGACCCCGGATACTGCTTCCATGCTTCTTCGCGGCTTGCAGTAAAAGCCTCGCCCTGTACTATTGGTTTACCTCCAATATGAGCAATAGAGGTAGCTTCTATACAGCTAAAGGATGTATTATATCCAAAACCTTTGCTCCAAAATTCTCCCATAGGTATATCTGCTACCGAACCAAGTTCCAAGTCGGCGCTCGGGTTCATGTCATAAGGTTCAATTGACAAATTCAATCCATGTCTGTGAGCATACCTTTTAAGTTGACCAGCATAGTTATCCACTACCAATTCATTACAGGTTTGCCGAATATCCCATAAGAATCTTTCACTTATTCCCTTGCCCTCCACGATATTCCCGGCATATACAGGATAAAAAGGCAATGGATCATAACCACGCCGCTTCATAAATTCTTTTCTGAATTGAGGTGTCCAGTTTTGAGCACCCATCTCCCAACTATCCAAATGGAGTGTTTTTAATCCACCAGATGATTTTGTGTTAAGCTTGCCAATCTTATGGAGTATCTTTCCTACATAAGCAGCTAATTGCATATTGACTGCTGCCGTATCCAATTTATCACATTCGAATCCCAATCCCTGTACCGGAGCAGGCCGTGTAAGCGCTCCATTATTCCGGCTCACAAAACGCATGATAGTCCAGTTACCCGCTGGCACAGTCCAATCTAATGTTCCATCTGGTTGCATTTTATTTGTAAGATTAATTATTTGATTCTTTGAAATCAATGCACTCTCAGGCAGGGAATCACTATCGGAGACGGATAACAAAAAAGGTTTAACCCCCGTAACCGAGCTAAAAGGAGCCCGATAATAAAGTGCCATTTCGTTAACATCTTCAATCTTTCTATCTATTTCAGGAGTTGGAAAAGCCAGTACAGCCACCTCTTTATAGAAGTCTTCTCTTTGTTTTTTTAACGAAGGCGTGAGTGTCCGTTCTCCAAAATAAGGTTCTCTATTAATCGGGAGTGATAATTTTATTCTCACGTTTCCGGGGCCGGATACGTAAGTGGAACTTGAGACTAACTGCTGCATAGACTGTTCAGGAGTAACCCAGGGGCCTCCACTCCCCGCCCAGCCGGGCCCCACTCCTAATGTCATTTCAATACCTAACCTCTCTGCTTCATTTTCTGCATACTTAAATAATTCATACCATTGATCGCTTAAAAAATCTACCGGGCCACGAGGTATTCCTACGTTCACCTCTAAAAATATTACGCGGCCAATACCTGCCTTTTTCATTGATATTAAGTCTTCCTTCATCCCCTCTTTCGACAAATTGCCATCCATAAAATACCAATAAACTCCAGGACGAGCCGAATCAGGTGGATTTAAAAAGCCTGCTTTAAGAGCGACAATTTCTGACCTCTCACTATGCTCAGAGCTTACATTTTTCTTATTATAGCTTAAAAATGAACAAAGCGCAATGATAAAAAGGACACCAAAAATTATTACGTTTTTTTTAATTAATCGCATATTATCTTTTTTAAAAAATAACTATTCATTCATTTCTATAATCATCCATGATAAGAGCATCCAGTTAATCAGAGCAATGGACTCTACCCATTACTATTCTTTAAATTTTTAATTTTAAGAAATTCCCATTTCATTCTTACAGATCTCTCATAGTAAACGAACAAATAATCCTGATTCTCCTTTATTAAATTGCTCCTTTACTATGCTTGGCTAAGTACCAAATAAGTCTTTATTACCTTATTCGATTTACGTCTATTTAATTCGAATCCGATGAGCAAATTGTCATTCGTAATAAATCTTTCATATACCCGTTTATTTCCCATTGGCTTGTTACCGGTTCATTATTTTCAAGGTTTGTCCACATATAAGGTGGAGGTCCAAACTCAGGTGTAATCGTAAAAATATCTGTTCCTAAAGATTTCTGATATTCAATAATCCTTTTCCAGATATTCATAAAGAATTGAACAGGTTCCTGCCATGCAGGTAATCTTGGGTCAGGAATTTGGGGCCCTTCAATAAACCCTACTCTGGCATGAATGTGTTCTGTCCTTCGAATTGCTTCATCAAGTTCATCATTAAATGTTTCTAAATAGCTTTCGGTGACACAAACCCAATGGGAAAAATCAGCAGTTATTTTCATTTCAGGCCTCAGAATAAATAACTCACGCAGATTCACCGGACTAAAACCAATCCTACTTCTGTGAGTTTCATGTACTACACGAACATTATTTTTAACCGAAAAATTTTGTGCTGTATCTATTACCTGCAACTGTTCATCCAGTGTAAAACAATCTCTGCCAGAATGTGAATTAATAAGTATTGGATTACACTCAGACGAGATTTGCAAATAATATTCAAAAGACTTACAAAATTCGTTAATAGTACTACCATGTGCCTGGTGTTGATGACTTACTATGGATAAACTATATTCATTTAGCAAACGAATAAATTTATTTCGTTCTTTTTTCCCTTCCGGCAAGAAAGTATCAATTCCATCATACCCCGAATTTTTAACCTTAGAAAAAAAATCTTCTATTGGTAAATCTTCCGAACCCCATTGCGGGCAAAGAATTTTAAATTGCATTAAGCTAATTTATTTGATTTAGAAAAAATTAACGAATTTTGTGCATCATCGTTTAGCAGATCGCCCACCTTTAATTTCGCTACCTGCTCATTGCTCAGAATATTTTTGATACCATTAAATTTAGCTCCATCGGGCATGTAAGCACAAGCCATAGCACGTCTGAAACCACTGGTCATATTGGCTCCTGCCCCATGTATAGTCAAACCATTATGAAAGGAACAGCTACCTGCTTTCATAGGTACCGCTACCGATTTTGATTTTATAAATTGAGGATAGAATTCAAATATAGCATCCATGTTTTTTCCAATACCCGGATTTTCAAAAGTGGTTTTATGGTAAGTGCCGGGAATAAAATACAAACATCCATTCTCAAGTGTCGCATCGTCCAAAGCAATCCAAATTGATAAAGCACGCCTATCGCTAAATGACCAGAAAGGAGTGTCTAAATGCCAGGAAGTAGGGTTTGCCCAGGGGCGTTTAATCAGCGCCTGATCGTGCCAGATACGTGTTCCGTCCCACCCTGCTAAAGTTGCCACCATCTCTCCTATCCTTTGATCCAGCATTAACTGTTTCATCTTGCTACTCGTTTGCCAAAGGTTCAGCATTTGGTCAAACACCTTACTGAAATAATCATTCTCTTTATTAATACCATCGTCTTCTCCAATTTTCGTTTCGCTGCCTGGCATTTTCCTCCCATTCCTTTGCTCTATCGCTTCAGTAACTGATTGACGCCAAACCAATAATTCATCAGTAGCAAGGAAATTTTCGATTAACAAATATCCATCTTGTTGATAGGTTTGAATTTGGCTTTTTGACAATAATGTGTTCATGATTTTTGTTTCTTATATTCTTAAAATAAATCCGTTTTAAATAAAAGGTATTCCTCAAAATACTTCTCCTCTTCTCATTGATTTTTCAAATGATCAACTATTTATTTCCGAATACCTGCTTGACTGCCTTTAAATAGGTATCCCCATATTTTTTCTCGGGCAACAAATAACTTCCTTCCGTCCATTCGTTCCAGGAATTAATAACCAGAATCTTATGATTAGGATTATACTTATCCAAAAAATGCTTTGCATCCAAAAGTGCTGTTTTAAAATCTTCAGGTGTGTTACCGGTCAGAACAGGTGTCCACGGATAACTTTTTAGTCCAAATTTATCACTCTGAATACACCGCGGGCTTGCATCCCAACCCATTGAAACGTTGGGGGTATAAAGTATGTCGGGGTAATTCTTTATAAAAAAATTCCAATATTCTTTGTTCGCTTCCAGTGCTTTACTGTAAGGCACTGTTGGAAAACCTTCTTTTCCAATATCAAAGTGATGAATATAAGTGTAAGTTGATACACTCTGGCAATCTAAAAATTGAATCATTTCTTTTGCACTATGGGGAGCATCCGGCCCTTCTATTTGTTTGGCAGAGTGATCATTTATCATCCAACTCATAATATTAAAATGGACACCGGGGAATCCTGCACTTTTTGTTTTTGCATCTAATAATGCAATCGCCTTTTTGGCATTAGCAATTCCTCCTAAGCCGTTAACAAAATTGACGATTTCATAAATGGAGAAATATGGCTTGCCATCAATCTTCCAATAATTTGGCTGCTTAAAATATTTGTCAACCAGGTAAGTTGAAATCGTATCCCACAATTGCCAGGATACTTTTCCATCAGTAAGTTTTATTCTATGATTGTCAAAAGTTGCCGGTTGAATATTTAGCCAATCATGGTTGGCCCACATTATAGCAAATTTTAAACGATTACGATTAGGAGCTTTTAAAAAACCTTTTTCCAATCCGTCCACCAAATACCTGCCAGTGTTGGAATACCAGTACCAATCGTAAATAAAACAATCAATCCCATTATTTGCTGCCAAATCAATTTCTTTAGCTGCCCATTTTGGGTCTGCTTCATTAAAATAACCCCATGAAGGAACTTTAGGTTGTTCATGACCAGGAAACCTTGGTTTTGCAGCCTTAACTACTTCCCATTCAGTCCAGCCCTTACCATGCCATTTTGCATTAATACTATCGGGATGATAATTAGGGAAATAATAAACTGCTACTTCGTACTGTTTTGCCTTTTCAATATTCTGTTTTATTCCTTCATTTACTTGCGCACTAACACCTACGTAGTTAAATAAAAATAATATTGTAATAAATCCTTTTATCTTTTTCATCCCTGGCTTGCTTTAATAGTCGTTATTTTATTCCCGTTTAAAATATCATATTTGCAAAAGATTCCTATCCTGCTTTCGATACTTTGAATTTTATTCTGCATTACTTCCCTGATTGCGACTAATCGAGTGGTATTGTTATGAAACATCGAAGAAATCCATCCTCCTTCATCAAACTCACTTCACCCATAAATCAGTATGGCGCTGGCCTTAGTATCATTTACGTGATTCCTGATTGGATTGAATTTAGTTTTCTCACAGAAACGATTTGACAAATTAAATATTCTATTATTATTCCAATTCCCCCATTTTGAAATGAATATCCAAATTGGGATACGGAATAAAATTAATCAAAACAACCCTTATATCTGTCCTGAACTATATACAGGATAATACATAGATATTCCAATTCTACAGACTTCATCGGGAGTAATAAAGTAGAATCCATGAACGATAAAAGTAACTAACCCCAACTATCCGATAGTCAGGCAAATTTTCAAAATTCCTCCTTTTTTTTTCAAAAAATTATTCGCACCCTTTCATATTATAAATGTTCCAATAAACAATTTGAAACTACCGAAATAGCGTATATACAATCTCAAAAATTAATCTGTTTCAGAAATCTTTTAAATTATTTCCGGTTTATTTGCGGAGAATATTTTTCAAATAATCTTTCACTTATTTTAATGGCATCTCCGGAAGGCCTATTGGGATATTTCTCATCCTTCTGTACCCATTTACTTTCAAAAGCGTTAAGAGTATCATTAAAAGCATTCTTATCAAAAGGAATATTCTCCCTTAGCGCTGTCATGGTATTATGTATAAACATTTCCCATCGCACAGCATAAAAATCTTTTATCAAGCCCGACCAACTTCGGTTTGCGTAATCATTCAAAGCACGTTGCCCGGGTTTGCCCCATGTGGTGAGGATATTTCGGGCATCTTTCTGATAATAACGTCTTTCTTTCTCATTCTCCCCAAAAGATTCAGCATCACTTAGCCATTTCCCGAACAAAAAAGAGGATTGGGTTCCAACCAGAGAATCCAAATCACTAAACAATCCCATCATACGGATACTATCTACTTCAAGTGATTTCAAATTCTGCTGTTCATAATCAACCGTGAACTTATTTCTTAAGACGCTAAAATAATTCACAAGTACCTGTCGCCCGATATTAACCAGATCGTACTTGTAGGATGCACGTGTTTGAGTGTGTGAATTCAGCATTAATCTCCAGGCTTCTAATAAATCTCTATTATCATAATCAGCCGGAATATCTGATTTCTTCACTTGCCCTTTAAATCCCGGACGTACATTCATAGGTGGAAAACTATTTACAGCCGGTGTGATATACACTTTTTTAAGTAATATTTCCCATGCATCTTCCACATTCTTATCAGCCTTTCCACATCGTCTCATGGCCCAATTCTTAATCCATGTATCTACATCAACGGGGCCCTTACTCCATGCTTTTTCCAGCACATATTCAAACATCACCGGGTTCACGTTCAGTCCTTCAAGAGTAGAGCCTATGCCCCATAAATTGGATCCTCCATTTTGGAAAACATCTTCCATCCGTGATTCCACTTCAGCCAGATTACCAGCCAGCACTGTATTCCCTCCAAAATTCCCTAAGTAACACCAGATATAAGGTTGCTTAAAAAAACTGTTGGTTAATTTCCATACTTCTTCTTTTTCATCATAATAATCTAAGAGAATCATTTTATCCTGAGGTACTGCCCGCAGAAATGAATCAATACGCTCATTAGTCCAGTTTTTCCTATTGTAGTAAAACAGCCATCCCATTTGCAACCATTTGGCCGAAGTATCCACCGCAGCCATTGAATGATATACCTCACGCGAAACGGTAGCAAGATAAGCAGGGTCCCAGCTTGGAGGCGTTACTTCGTTGAAAGGATCTGCTCCATATATATGATCCGTCCCGAATAATCGTGTTTGTTCTTCTAAAAAACTTTTTTGAATTTTTTCAAATAACGGGTCGAGGGGATCAAGGAAATTACTATGATATTCTTCAGAGAAACCAGCCCAGGAACCAAGAGAATTGATTTTAGCAGAAGGGAAAACAGACTTTAATGAAGAAGGGACATGCCCGGCAAATGCAGGTAAAACCGGCTTCATATTCAACTCGCGTTCCCGCTTCAATATTTTCTTCTGAAGGATGATCTGCCCGCTTAACCAATCTTTTGGCAAAGGGCCACCCCAGCCATCTATATTTGCCATCCTATGCCATGGAAGATAAGCCGGCCCCGTAAAGTAACTACGGATTTGCATATCAGTTAAACCAAGTTTTCGCCAAACCTTATACCACACTGCCTCCTGGCCACTAATTGCCAAGGGCATGTTTACACCATTCAATGCCATCCAATCTATAAACCTTTCCCAGTCCTTCCATTTCCACCAGGGCATCGTATAACCGAATGTACAATAGTTTAGGAAAAAACGATTTTGACAACGGGCTTCTTGTCTTATCTTCTCAGGTATTACCGGCATTTGCTGTGGCAATTCTATCGGATCATTACTATACCATGATATTGAGGTGCGGCAATAATTTTTAAGATAATAATTAAGCCCTGTTGCCATAGAATTATTATTATTTCCATACACAAAGAGTTTTCCATTCCGGGATTCCAGTTCAAATACATCTTTGTCTGAAGCAAGCTTTTCAAAAATAATGCGACCTGACCATTGAGGTACAATCCTCCCTACAAGTTGCTTTATGACAGTATTTTCCTGTTGTTGTCCAAAACATGTCAGACTATTCAAAACCAGAATAAAAAGAAATATGTTCTTAAGTTTTTTGTTCATAACCCACATGTATTGATTTATTACATTCATTGAAAATAAAAATAAAAGAGGAAGTCCTTAACTATCTTTTTGGAGGCGCAATACTTAAGAGATTCCCCAACTCTCTGCCAGTTCTTATCAGATTAGCTTCCGTGGAAGCTAATGCTTCTGCCAAAACCGAAGGTACATTACCGATGGGCATTAAAACATCAAAATACTGTTGCAAAGTACTGTTAGATTTCAAGGGTACCTTTCCCGCAAG